>DASXZG010000001.1:0-27998 GCA_036502045.1 Caulobacteraceae bacterium
TCGAGAACTTCTTCTGTAAGCTCAAGCAGTTCCGCGCCGTCGCCACCCGCTACGACAAGCGAGCCATCAACTTCCTGGCCGGCATCTACGCCGCCGCAATCTTCGTCTGGCTCAATTGAGGACGCGCCCTAGCTGCGATATGTACACGCCCCAGGGAGTGTGGAAGGGCACGTAGGGCGGACGGAGCTGGCGAGAGGCCGTAAATACGAGCACGGCCGAACTCATTTCGGCTTTTCGTGCGGCGGAACGACCGCTCTGTGACGCGAGAAACCTGTCCAATCCGGCTCCATCGAGCGTGACTTCTCAATCAACCTTTTGATTTTTCACGATAAGTTTTTCCTCTCAAAAAAAACTTAAGAGGGCGCCACTACGTGGTACTATTTATAAATAGCGCTGTGTGACGAAGCGAGCCCGATGAGCCAGCCCCGGTCAGTGGAGAACATCCTGAAGGAGATCGGGCCCAGCCTATCGGGGCGGATCTGCAAGGAACTCGAAGCTGGTGGTTTGTCGTCGGCCGCGGCGCGGCAACGCATTTCGCGCGTTCGGCACCCCGTCAACCGGCTCGGCGGGCTAATTTTTCCCAAGGGCGCGAAATTTCTCTATCTAGACAGCCAAAGGAACACGCGACCCTATTGGGAGGCACTGATCCGCGAGGCTCAGGAGTCGAGTCCCGCGTATGCTGCGGCGCTAGCAGGCCTGCTGTCGAGAGGCGGCGTCGTGCCGCTCCGGAACTTCCCGATCGTTTGCGGTTCGCCGATCCGCCAGGCAGGTCATCTCGCCGCCGCGACAATTCTTGACCGGCTGACCCAAGCAGACTTGGTGCGTATCATCGATGTCGTGGGGATCGGCGAGTGCGTTTCGCTCGGCGAGGCCTTCTACCTACGCGCACAGGACGACGCCGCTCTGCGCGCGCGGCTATTAGCAGAGAAGGTGCTGATTTCCGCAGTAAAGGACTGGGTACGCAAGTTGGGTGTTGCCAGCTACGACACCATCCGGACACGCGATGACAACGAAGAGATCCCGAAGGTTGGAACGTTTGCGTGGGACCTAAGCGGGCCTTCGTACCTTCGCCACATGGTCAGGCGCTCGGATTCGAGCGGTCGTCCCGTGCCAGGTTTCTTCGTGTGTGACCTCGGATTTGGCGAGCACTTTGATGAAGCGGCCGTGGCTGCGTTCGTGAGGAAGTGCGAGACTGTCGGGGCCCTCAAGAAACTCCCGCCGATATGGTCGATGTTGGTGGCGGAGAGCTTTTCGCGCGAAGCCTTCAACACAGGACGATCGCACGGTGTGATGATGGCAACGCCGGACACGCTGTTCGGCAAACAAGTCGCCGAGGGGCTGAGGCAGCTCGTCGACGCGTTGACGCGCGCGGCGGCGATCGCCGTCGCCCGCCCAGAAGCGGTCGGTCAGATTTTCGACAACTTAAGTCGCATCGAGGGTGCTGCGATTAACCTGCGCGGGCCGCTGTTCGAGATGATCGTCGGCCATTGCGTTGTGAAAGTCGATGGCGGTTCAATCGACATCGGAAGGAAGGTCCTGGACCGCACCACCGGAAAGAAGCTCGACGTCGACGTGTTTCGAGTGAAGGGCGACACGGAAGTCTGGGCCTATGAGTGCAAGGGCTACCAACCGTCAGAAGTAGTCAAACTGGCGGCGGTGGAGCATTGGCTCACGGAGCGCGTTGCACGAATTCATGACGAGCTTCGGTTTGAAGACCGCTTCCAATCAGCGGATTTTCACTACGAATTCTGGACCACCGGAGACTTCGCGCCAGACGCGCTCGCGCGCCTGGAGGAGGCGAAGGCTAACACTAAGCGCTACACCGTTGGGTGGAGAGACGGTCCAGCGGTCAGAGAGTACGCATCGAGAGTCCGGCACAAAGAAGTGCTCAAGATGCTGGATGATCACTACTTCAACCATCCCATCGCCCGACTGTCGAAACGCTACAATGCGCGTGCCCCAAAGGCGCTGGACGTACGGATTGAAAGCGGTCCGTATGTCGAGAATCCCATCGCTTCCAGTCGCAAAGCTGGCTCATTGCCCCCGTCGTCGCGCGAACGAGAGGAAGCCGGGTAAGCGCTGCTTTTGCGCGGCAGAGCGAGTGTCTATTCCAAGACGTAGCTAGTTGCCATTGCGGCCGGCCCATCTGGTGCGGGCATTCACAGCAATTGAGCATCACTTGCAGTAGCGATTGCAACCACCCACATCCTACCGCGTCTTGACATTGTGAGCGACGTGTCCGCCGTCCGCATCGCCACAATTGGGGCGCCGTTGTTATCGGTGATTTACGGTGGGAATTGCGGGTTTGAGACGAATGGGGCGGCCGTCGGTGGCTCCACGGAACCTCGGCCGGACGGCTGGCTTTTAGGTTCGGCGCCCCGCCCGGTCGGTGGACAGTCCCGGCGTGAGGCACGACATAGCGGGGAGGGCGGCCTGCTGGTTGCGGGTCGCCTCAAGGGGATGGTTTCATGGCCGCTTCGACCGAAGACGCGCCAACTCTCACAGCTACGCCGCCACCAATCCCCACCCCCATCGACCCCATCCGCTTCCAGGCCGCGGTCTTCGACCTTGACGGCGTCCTCACCGGCACCGCCGAGCTGCACGCCGCTGCCTGGAAGCAGCTGTTCGACGCTTTCCTGAAGAAGCGGGCCGGCGGGGGGGACTTCAAGCCCTTCGACGCCGTCAGCGACTACCAGACTTACGTTGATGGCCGCCCCCGCGCCGATGGGGTCCGCACGTTCCTGACGTCGCGCGGCATCACCCTCCCCGAAGGCGGGCCGGGGGATGCGGCGGATGCGGACACCGTGCAGGCGCTGGGGGCGCGCAAGGACGACTACTTCCTGGAGCGGCTGGCCTCGGACGGGGTGAAGGTGTTCCCCGACGCGCTGCCGCTGCTGGCGGGCCTGCGCGCCGCCGGGGTGAAGACGGCGCTGGTATCGTCGAGCCGCAACGCCAAGGCGGTGCTGGAGGCCGGCGGCCTCACCGCCCTCATCGACATCGTCGTCGACGGCGTCGAGGGCGCGCGCTTCGGCCTGGCCGGCAAGCCGGCGCCGGACACCTTCGGCCGCGCCCTGCAGGTGCTGGGCGTCGAGCCTGCCCGCGCCGTCGGCTTCGAGGACGCGCTGGTGGGTGTCGAGGCGATCCGCGCCGCCGGCTACGGCCTTGTGGTCGGCGTCGACCGGGTGGGGCACGCGGCGGCGCTGGTGGCGCACGGCGCCCACGTCGCCGTCACCGACATGATGACGCTGGCGGTGGCGACGCCCACCGCGCCGGCCGATCCGCCGCTGGCCGCGTGGCCGCCGGCGCCGCCGACTTTCGACGTCGACTGGATGGTGGTCGAGGACGGGTTTGTGCTCACTCGCGAGCACGAGATCGAGTCGATGCTGTCGATCAGCAACGGCCACCTTGGCAGCCGCGCCTCGCTGGCCGAGGGCGAGCCGATCTCCGCGCCGGCGACCTTCGTCGCCGGCCTTTTCGACACCGGGCCCCGGCCGAGCCCGACGCTGGCGCCGCTGCCCAACTGGAGCCACCTGGCGACCTTCATCGAGGGCACGCCGCTGACCCTGCGCGAAGGCCGCATCCTGGCGCACCGGCGCACCCTCGACATGCGCCAGGGCCTGCTCTGGCGCGACTGGCTGCACGAGGGCCCGGTCGGGCGCATCACCCACTTCCAGGAGTGCCGGCTGGCCTGCGCCTACGACCGGCGGCTGCTGCTGCAATCGGTGGCGCTGTCGTCGCAGAACTACGCCGGCGCGCTCACCTTCAAGACCGAGCTGGGCGAGGCGACGGATGTGCGCACCACCAGCGGCGGCCTCGCCGTGGTGGACGCCGCCGCGGCCTGGGCCACCGCCTCGGACCTCACCGCCCAACCGGCGCGCCTCGCCGACGTCACCCTGCACACCGAGCCCGGCCAGAGCCACCGCATCGACCGGCTGGCCGCCGTCGCCGCCTCCAGCCAGGACGGGCAGCCGGCGGTCGTCGCCGCCGCTCACCTCGCCGCCGCTCGCGCTCACGGCCTGACGGAGCTGGTCGCCCGCCACCGCGAGACCTGGGCCGAGCGCTGGCAGGGCGGCGATATCCGCGTCGCTGGCGACACCGAGGCGCAAGTGGCGCTGCGCTTTGCCGCCTACCAGCTGATGAGCGCCGCCGATCCTTCCGACCCGCGCGTCTCCATCGGCGCCCGCGCCATGACCGGCGTCACCTACAGCGGCCATGTGTTCTGGGACACCGAGATCTACATGCTGCCGTTCTTCGCGCTCACCTGGCCGGCGGCGGCGCGGGCGCTGCTGATGTACCGCCATCACACCCTGCCGGCCGCTCGCGCCAAGGCCACCCAGCACGGCGCGCGGGGCGCCTACTACGCCTGGGAGTCGGCCGACACCGGCGAGGACGTGACGCCGGCCTCGGTGATCGGCCCGGGCGGCATCGTCATCGAGATCAAGCTGGCGCACCAGGAGCAGCACATCAGCGCCGACGTCGCCTTCGGGGTCTGCACCTACTGGCAGGCCACCGGCGATGACGCCTTCATGCTGGAGGCGGGGGCCGAGATCGTCATCGAGACGGCGCGGTTCTGGGCCTCGCGGGCGGCGCTGGAGGCCGACGGCAAGCGCCACATCCGCGGCGTCACCGGCCCCGACGAGTACCACACCGGCGTCGACGACGACGCCTACACCAACGGCATGGCGCGCTGGAACCTGCGCGCCGCCGCCGCGCTGGTCGGCCAGATGGCGGCGCGCTGGCCCGACGCGTGGCCTGACCTGCGCACCCAGCTCAAGCTCGACGACGCCGAAGTGGCGGACTGGTCGGCCGCCGCGCGCGACATCTACGACGGCCTCGATCCCAAGACCGGCCTCATCGAGCAGTTCGAAGGCTACTTCGGGCTCACCGACCTGCCGCTGTCGCGCCTGGTGTCGCGCGCCATCCCGGTGGACGTGCTGCTGGGTCTCGACCGCGTCGTGCGTACCACCATCATCAAGCAGCCCGACGTGCTGCTGCTGATCTGGCTGTTCTGGAACGACTATCCGCCCGAGGTGCGCGAGGCCAACTTCCGCTACTACGAGCCCCGCTGCGCCCAGGGCAGTTCGCTCAGTCCTTGCATCCACGCCCTCTACGCCGCCCGCCTCGGCGAGGCCGAGCTGGCCCGCAAATACTTCCGCCAGGCCAGTGAGATCGACCTCAGCAACAACCGCGGCGACGCCGCCGGCGGCATCCACGCCGCGGCGCTGGGCGGCCTCTGGCAAGCCGCGGTGTTCGGCTTCGCCGGCCTCACCCTCGGCGACGACGGCCCCAAGCTTGACCCGAGGCTGCCGCCTGACTGGGGCGAGCTGGCGTTCCGCATCCGCTGGCGCGGCAAGGACTACGACCTCTGCGCCTCGCCGCAGGGCTCGTCCGTCACACCGGTGGAGACAGCGCCATGACCGGCCCGGTGCTGCTGATCCAGGACGGCAGCAGAGGCGACGCCGGCGCGCTGGCCGTCGCCCGGCGCCTGGCCGACCTGCACGGCGCGCAGCTGCAGACGCTGGCGGCGCCTGGCGCCGAACCCGCCTCGATCATCCTCGAGGCCGCCGCCCAGGCCCGGCTGATCGTCATGCCCGCCCACAACGAAGACACCCCACCAGCCGATGGGGTCGGCGCCGTCACGCTGGAGGTGCTGCACGCGGCGCCCTGCGCCGTCGTGCTGGTCGAGCCGACACTGGCGTTGGAAGGCTGGACCCTGAAGCGCCTGCTGGTCCCGCACGACGGCAGCCCCGCCGTCAGCGGCGCGCTGACCCCCGCCGCCGACCTCGCCCGCGCCGCCCGCGCCGAGCTGATCGTGCTGCAGGCCGCTGGCGCCGAGGCCGCCGACGAGGCCGGCGCCATCGCCCCGCCGCTCTACATGGACCAGATGCACCACGAGTGGCCCGCCTGGTCCGCCGAATTCCTGCACCGGCTGCGCATGGTCTGCCCGTTAGCCGACCTTTCCGTTCGCCTGCTCATCGGCCAGGGCGCCCCCGCCGACGAGGCCCTCAGCGCCGCGCGCGCCGAGCACGCCGACCTCATCGCCCTCGCCTGGCGCGGCCAATGGGGCCCCGCCTGCGCCCCGACCCTCAAAGCCATCCTCCGCGCCGCCCCCTGCCCAGTCCTGGTGACGCGCCGGCCCGCGCCCTGACGGCTCGCGCCAGTCGTCCGACAAATGACGCGATAATATTCAAGCGTTGCCGTGCAATTATCTATCGCTTGGCGCAAGTACATGGGACAATGAAGATTGTTGCTGTTCTGTATCAATTCTAGTGATTGATTTGTCGGCCAGGTCGCCTTTGCGGCTTTGGTCTTCGCTCCCGGCATCTTCATTGCCAAGGAGGCAGCGATGGTTTCCTCATCCGACGCGCCGGAGGGCGTCAACGAAGCACGCCGACGCATGTTGCAGGGCGCAGCGGCGGCCTCGGTCGCCGTCGCTCAGATCGCAGCCGCGTCAGCCGCCAAGGCCCAGGCCGCCCCACCGCCGCGACCATCCGGCGCCGCCTTCGGCCAGCTGAAACACGTCGACGCCGGACTGCTCAACGTCGCCTACGCCGAATCCGGGCCCGCCGACGGCAAGCCGGTGCTGCTGCTGCATGGCTGGCCCTACGACATCTACAGCTTCGTCGACGTGGCCCCCCTGTTGGCCGCGAAGGGCCATCGCGTCGTGACCCCGTTTCTGCGCGGCTACGGATCGACCCGCTTCCTTTCGGCGAGCACGGTGCGCAACGGCCAGCCTTCGGCCGTCGCCCTCGACATCGTCAAGCTGATGGATGCGCTCGGCATCCACAAGGCGACGCTCGCCGGCTTCGACTGGGGCGCGCGCACCGCCGACATCGTCGCCGCGCTTTGGCCGGAGCGCTGCAAGGCGCTGGTCTCAGTCAGCGGCTACCTGATCGGCAGCCAGGCCGCCGGCGAGATTCCGCTGCCGCCGGAGGCCGAGTTCCAGTGGTGGTACCAGTTCTACTTCGCCACCGACCGCGGCAAGGCTGGCTACGACAAGAACCGGCACGATTTCGCCAAGCTGATCTGGCGCCAGGCCTCGCCGAAGTGGGCCTTCGACGACGCCACTTTCGACCGCTCCGCCGCCGCCTTCGACAATCCGGACCACGTCGAGATCGTGGTCCACAACTACCGCTGGCGGCAGGGTCTGGCGAAAGGCGAGCCCAAGTACGACGCGTTCGAAGCCAAGCTCGCCGCCTCGCCGCCAATCGCCGTTCCCACCATCACCATGGAGGGGGACGCCAACGGCGCCCCGCACCCGCCACCCAGCGCTTACGCCGCGAGGTTCACCGGCAAGTACGAGCACCGCGACATCGCCGGCGGCGTCGGCCACAACCTTCCCCAGGAAGCCCCGGAAGCCTTCGCCAAGGCCGTCATCGACGCCGACGGCTGGGGCTGACCCGCGCGTCGGGCGCCTAGCTCCCGGTGGCGCGCGCCGGCGTAGCCGCATTCGAGGAGCAGCCTGCCCGTTGTCCGCATCTCGCTGGCCCGGTTCGAGCTGGATACGCTGCAGGCGATGCGCGATCTTGCGGTGGAGTTCACCGCCGCCGGCGCCCGCTTCGAGCGTCCGCAGACCAATCACGAGGTGCTGTGGACGATGTGAGGTAACGCGGCCTCGCAACCGGCGCTCGATTGCCTGCCGCCACGCGGCGCGCTAGCCACGCCCGGCGCAGGGAGAGCGTGAATGCCCGAGACCCCGACGCCGTCGATCATCGAGGCTCGCGGCGGCCAGATGTTCCCGACCCTGCCGCCCGACGAAGTGGCGCGGCTGCAGCGGTTCGGCGAGCGCCGCCGCTTCGCCGCCGGCGAGCATCTGGTGCGCCTGGGCGACGTCGGTCATGGCCTTTTCCTCATCCTCTCCGGCCAGACCGAAGTCTGGCGCGACGACCACGGCGGGCGCCGCGCCCTGGTCACCACCCACGGCCCCGGCGCCTTCATGGGCGAGCTGGCGCAGCTCTCTGGCCGCACCTCGCTGGTGGAGGCCATCGCCGTCGGTGACGTGGAGGCGGTGGAGCTGTCGCCGCACAAGCTGCGCGCGGTGCTGATCGCCGAGGCGGATCTGGGCGAGCGGATCATGCGGGCGCTGATCCTGCGCCGTGTCGGCCTGATCGAGGTGGGCGCCGGCCCGCTGATCGTCGGCCACCGCGACAACGTCGACGTGCTGCGCCTGCAAGGCTTCCTCACCCGCAACGGCGTCCCCAACGTCGGGCTCGATCCTGTCGACGACGCCGAGGCGCAAGCGCTGGTGGAGCGCTTCCACATCGACGAAGGCCACCTGCCGATCGTGCTCTGTCCCGGCGGCGAGCTGCTGCGCAACCCCACCGAGGACCAGCTGGCGCGGTGCCTGGGCATGGTCGGGCCCATCGACCCGGACCGCATCTACGACGTCGCGGTGGTGGGCGCCGGCCCGTCAGGCCTCGCTGCGGCGGTTTACGCCGGCTCGGAAGGCCTTTCGGTGATGGCGGTGGACTGCCGCGCCTTTGGCGGCCAGGCCGGCGCTTCGGCCCGCATCGAGAACTACCTCGGCTTTCCCACCGGCATCAGCGGCATGGCGCTGATGGCCAGGGCCAACAACCAGGCGCAGAAGTTCGGCGTCGAGACCGCCATCCCAGACGAAGCGGTGGCGCTGGAGCGCCATGCGGACGGCGAGTTCCTGGTGCGGCTTCGGGCCGGCGACCATGTGCGCGCCAGGACCGTGGTGCTGGCCTGCGGCGCCCGCTATCGCCGCCTCGACATCCCCCACATCGACGCCTTCGAGGGCGGCTCCATCCACTATTGGGCCTCGCCGCTGGAGGCGCGCATCTGCGCCGGCCAGGACGTGGCGCTGGTGGGCGCCGGCAACTCCGCCGGCCAGGCCGCCGTCTATCTCGCCGGCTTCGCGCGCAAGGTGCTGATGCTGGTGCGCGGGCCGGGCCTGGCGGCCAGCATGTCGCGCTATCTGGTCGAGCGGCTGGAGGGCCTGCCCAACGTCGAGATCGTCACCGGCGCTCAGGTCGTGGCGCTGGACGGCGAGGGCGATGCGCTGCACGCGGTGCGCTGGCGCGGCAAGGACGGCGCCGAGGCCCGCCACGCCGTGCGCCACCTCTTCCTCTTCATCGGCGCCGAGCCCTGCACCGATTGGCTCGATGGTTCGGGTCTCGCCCTCGACGCCAAGGGCTTCGTGCTGACCGGCGAAGACGCCGGCGCACCGCACGCCCCGATGCAGACCAGCACGCCCGGCGTCTTCGCCATCGGCGACGTCCGCTCCGGCTCGATCAAGCGCGTCGCCGCCTCGGTCGGCGAAGGCGCCCAGGTCGTCGCCGCCATCCACGCCTGGCTCGGCGAAGCCGCCCCCACGACAGCGGCCTAAAGGGACTGGCCACGGAAGACACGGAAAGCACGGACCCAGCGCTGGTTCAGAACGGCCGGCGGAGCCGGCAAGAAGATCAATCGCGCCTTCGGCGCCGGCTCAGCGAGCGCAACTCCGCATAGTCCGTGCTTTCCGTGTTTTCCGTGGCCCATCTTCGTGTTGGCGGGTCAAAGGTCCGGGCCTCGCGGAGATCAGAACTCCACGTCGAGTTCCTCGACCTCGTCGGGTTCCTTCAGCGCTTCGGCGATCCATTCGCGCATCAGCGGCGTCGCCAGGATGTGGTCGCGGTAGGCGGCGCTGATCGGGTCGAGGGCCACGTCGTAGGTGGAAAAGCGCGTGCAGACGGGTGCGTACATGGCGTCGGCCATAGTCGGGGTCCCGAACAGATAGGGCCCGCCCGACTCGGCCAGCCGCTCGCGCCAGATCGCCACGATGCGGTCGATGTCGAGCTGCGCGCCCGCCCAGATCTTGAAGCCGGGGTGCTTGGCCTTGAGGTTCATCGGCAGCGCCGCGCGCAGGTTGGCGAAGCCGGAATGCATCTCCCCGCAGATCGAGCGGCAGATCGAGCGCTCGGCGCGGTGCGTGGGCAGCAGCCCGGCTTCCGGGCAGGTCTCGTTGAGGAACTCGGCGATCGCCAGCGTGTCCCAGACGTCGACGCCGTCGTGGTGCAGGCAAGGGGTCAGGAACGAGGGCGAGAGCAGCAAGAGCTCGGCCCGCGCCGAGACGTCGTCGATGGGCAAGAGCACCGTCTCGAACGCCAGTCCCGACAGCTTCGCCAGCAGCCAGCCGCGCAGCGACCAGGACGAATAATTGCGACTGGAGATCGTCAGGGTGGTCCGGGCCATCGCCTCGCTTCCTCACTGGCGACTGGCCTAGAGCGCGCCGCCGCCGCGCGTCCAACCCTAAGCCGCGCTTATGACGCCCGGCGCCCGAATGGCGAAGAATTGTGCGCCGCGCCGCCCGCGGCGCCTGCGACTGCGGACGGGACCGACAACCGCAGGGCCGAGCGACGGAATCGGCCCAGGGTGCGCGGCGCCGCAGCGCGATTGCTGCATGAGCGAAGAACCGCAACAGTGAACGCCGGGGAGTGGGCGATGCAGTACAGCACGTTCCAGGCGCAGGTCGACCTGTTGGAGCCCGCGCGGCTGGCCGCCGAACTGGCGACCGCGGTCGTGTCCGCCGGTCCGCCGTGGCTGCGAACGCTGCCGCCGCTGTCGCAGATCGCCGCCAGCTGGGAGATGCTGAGCCGCGCCCGGCTCACCCATTCGCGGCCGGACTTCGGCTTCCGCTCGGTGCGCGTCGGCGCCGAGGAGCGGCCGGTGAGCGAGCAGGTGGTCGCCGCGACCCCGTTCGGCAATCTGGTGCGCTTCCGCAAGGAGGGCGATCCGATCCAGCCGCGCGTGCTGCTCATCGCCCCGCTCTCCGGCCACTTCGCCACCCTGCTTCGCGGCGCCGTCGAGACGCTTCTGCCGGAGAACGACGTCTACATCACCGACTGGAAGAACGGCCGCGAGGCGCCGCTCAGCGCCGGCGCCTTTGGCTTCGACGAGTACGTCGAGCACGTCATCGACTTCATGAGCGTCGTCGGCCCCGGCGCGCATATGATCGCCGTCTGCCAGCCCTGCGCCCACGCTCTCGCCGCGGTCTCGCTGATGGCCGAGGACGACCACCCCTCGACGCCCGTCAGCATGACCTTGATGGCCGGCCCCGTGGACACCCGCATCAGCCCCACCGCGGTCAACGATCTCGCCACCAGCCACACCATCGAGTGGTTCGAGAAGGAGCTGATCTCCACCGTGCCGCTGCGCTACCCAGGCGCCGGCCGGCGCGTCTATCCGGGCTTCGTTCAGCTCACCGCCTTCATGATGATGAACCTGGAGCGCCACGTGAATTCGCATGTGGACATGTTCAGCCACATCGCCGCTGGTCGCACCGACGACGCCGAGACCGCCAAGAGCTTCTACGACGAGTACTTCGCCGTGCTCGACCTGCCGGCCGAGTTCTACCTCGAGACCGTGGGCCGCGTGTTCCAGCAGCACCTGCTCCCCAAGGGCGAGCTGGTCTGGCGCAACCGCAAGGTCGATCCCGCCGCCATACGCCGCACCGCGTTGCTTACCGTCGAAGGCGAGCGCGACGACATCTGTTCGGTGGGCCAGACCTTGGCGGCGCACAGCCTCTGCAGCGGCATCTACGCCAACCGCAAGCGCCACCACCTGCAGCCCGGCGTCGGCCACTACGGCGTCTTCTCCGGCCGCCGCTGGTCCAGCCAGATCTACCCGCTGGTGAGAAACCACATCCTGTCGACGAACTAGGCCGCCCTACCTCCCCCGCGAAGCGGGGCGAGGGGGACCACCCGCCGAAGAGCGGGTGATGGAGGGGGCAGGCCAAGGGCGAGATTCTCGCGCGGGCTAACGTTGACCGCAGCTGGTCAATCGTGCGCGCCGCTCGCCCCCTCCACCCTCGGCTCTTCGCTGCGCTCGGCCGACGGTCCCCCTCGCCCCGCTGCGCGGGAGGTAGGATTACGCCCGGTGGGCCGCCCCTTGTGGAGTCCTTTACCCCGCCCGCACGTAGTTGCAGGTGCCCCAGGCGTCCTGGGTGAACATGTGGTTCGCGTCGGCGAAGCTGTAGTTCACATAGGTGCCGTCGGTCATCACGGTGACGAAGCTGGGCGAGGCGGTCACGTAGCTCACCGCCATGGTGCGGGTGGAGCCGGCAGGGATCACCGAACTCGGCGGGGTGGTGATGGTGGCGGCCGTCGCCGAAAACACGAACGATGTCTGGCAGCCGGCCGCGCCGCTCGCCTGATTGGTGCTGGCGAACCGCCAGCTGCCGAGGATCGGATTGGGCGCGGCCTGAGCCAGGCTGGGCAGCAGGCAGGCGAGAGCGAGGAGCGGGGCGAGTTTGCGCACGAGCGTGCATCCCTCCGATGGCGTGGCGGCGAGAAGCCGATCCGATGAGATGACGGCGCCGATGCAACCGGCGCCCCCCACTTCTGGGGGTGTGTCCTGGAAGGCAGGGCTTGCGCTGTTGGCGAGAGACATTACTTGAAGTGACCACGCTCCTCCGACTGGCGGCGCGCGGCGTTCTTTGACATCGTTTAGAAATCCTGAGACGCGGCGCCGGCCCCCATGGCGCCCAGCTTTGGGCGGGGTCCGTGACCATCGGTGATTTACGGTGCGCTCTTGCGACGCTCAGACGTCGGCGGCGACAGATTTCCTGGAAGCCTGGCCCCTCAGAACTTCGTCGCCAGGGCAGCGGAGAAGAACTCGTGCAGGCCGTTCTGCTGGCCGTGGAACTCGTAGGTCTGCGCGACGTAGCTGAACGCGACGCGCGCCGGTCCGTACAGCACCACCAGACCGATCTGGCCCTCGCCCACCACCGGGTCGATCGGCACGGCCTGACCGCTGCGGAAGGGCGAAGCCTGCAGAGTCAGGTCGTAGCCCACCAGCTGGCCGTCGAGACCGGCGTAGGCGTACCAGGCCAGCGGCCGGTTGCGCAGGTAGGCGTCCTCGCCGCTGAGGCCAGGGGCGAGGCGCGGTGCGCCGAAGTCGGAATCGAGCCCCTTGCCGATCCGCACCGAGCCGCCGGCCAGAGCATAGTCGCGCAGGTCGCCCACGGCGCCCGTCACGTTGCCCAGCCAGTCGACCTCGTAGTCCCCGCCGATCGGCATCGCTTTCGAGCGCCAGGTGCGGCCGGCCAGCAGATTCACCGCTGGGTCGTTGCGGATCTGCGTGCCCCAGCCGTTGACGTGCGCCTGGCCGATGATGTCGTGGAAGCCGTTCTGGATCTGCTCGCCGCCGGCGTCGGGGCCGATCAGTCCGGCGCTCAACGCGATCACGCTGCGGGTGGTGTCAGTGTCGTCGAGCAGCGACAGGTTGGCCATGAGCACGCCGGCGTAGGGCCGGTCGCCGGGCTGCGGGATCACCTCGCGGCTGTCGGCCGGGGTCCAGATCTGCTGCTCCAGCGAGAACTCCACCCGCGTCTGGCCAGGACCCCAGATGCGGTGGTCGAGGTCCTTGAGCAGCGGACTGCCTTTGTCGCTGGGCGAGGTCCAGCCAAGGAAGAGTCCGTTGACGTAGTAGCGATCGGAGAGCCCGCCGATGCTGACCGAGCTGTTCTCGTCATGGAGCGTGATGGTGTTCTGCGGATCGGGGGCCGGGTCGGCGTGAGCGGCGACGGCCGCCAGGGCCAGCGCGGCGGCCA
Source organism: Caulobacteraceae bacterium (assembly GCA_036502045.1). Classification (GTDB taxonomy): domain Bacteria; phylum Pseudomonadota; class Alphaproteobacteria; order Caulobacterales; family Caulobacteraceae; genus Acaudatibacter. Next base: position 13,553 of record DASXZG010000001.1, read on the forward strand.
CGCCCAGGGTCCTGACAATCTTCACGGCATCCCCTGGCTTGAAAACGGCGCGCCCCACTTGGCGCGTCTTTGTCCGCGCGCCTCCGGCCTGTCAATCGTCGCGCCGGCGTCCCCGCGCCTGCGTTTCCCCTACGTCGAATTGACGCCGGCCGATTTCCGCGCTCCGGTATTTCGGGCCAGTTGAAAAGAGACGGGAGGAACCCAGTGATCAAGACCAAAATCACCGAGATGTTCGGTGTCGAGACCCCCATTGTCATGGGCGGCATGACCGGCGTCGGCTACGGCGACCTGGTGGCGGCGGTGGCCAATGCGGGGGCGCTGGGCTTCCTGGTGGCGCACCTGTTCCCCACCGCCGAGGCGCTGAAGGCTGAGATCGAGCGCGTGAAGACGCTCACCAAGAAGCCGTTCGGGGTGAACCTGACGCTGCTGCCGTCGCTGAACCCGATCCCCTACGACGACTATCGCCGCGCCATCATCGAGAGCGGCATCAAGATCGTCGAGACCGCGGGCCGCAGCCCGATCGACCACCTGCCCGACTTCAAGGCCGCCGGCATCAAGGTGATCCACAAGTGCACCTCAGCCCGCCACTCGGTCACCGCCGAGCGCCTGGGCGTGGACGTGATCTCCATCGACGGCTTCGAATGCGCCGGCCACCCCGGCGAAGATGACGTGACGCTGATGGTGCTGCTCCCCGCCACCGTCGACCAGGTGAAGATCCCGGTGATCGCCTCCGGCGGCATGGCCGATGGCCGCTCGCTGGCCGCGGCGCTGGCGCTGGGCGCCGAGGGCGTCAACATGGGCACCCGCTTCATGGCCACCCAGGAAGCCAAGATCCACCACAACGTGAAGCAGGCGATCGTCGACAACACCGAGCGCGACACCATCCTCACCAACCGCACGCTGAAGAACACCTCCCGCGTGGCCCGCAACGCCATCTCCGAAGAAGTGGCGCGCATCCAGCAGGACACCTCCAAGACCATCGAGGACGTGCGCGAGCTGGTGTCGGGCGTGCGCGGCCGCACCAACGTGATGCAGGGCGGCGACATCAATGGTGGTATCTGGTCGGCGGGCCAGAGCCAGGGCCTGATCCACGACATCCCCACCTGCGCCGAGCTGGTGAAGCGGATCGTCGGGGAGACCGAGAGCATCATCCACAGCCGCCTCGACCGGATGGCGGGGGAGAAGGCTCACGCCTGATCCCGCGCCGCTGGCGCCGATCCACGGCGCGTGCCCCGACCGCTTCGCCGGGGTGCGCGCCGCTTTCGCGAAGAACTTCGCCGAGCGGGACGAGGTCGGCGCGGCGGTCGCCGTCACCATCGACGGCGAGCTGGTGGTCGATCTCTGGGGCGGTTGGACCGACCGCGGTCGCGCCATGCCCTGGACGCGCGACTCCGTCGTCGCCTGCTTCTCATCGACGAAGACGGCGATGGCGCTCTGCGCGCTGTTGCTGGCCGACCGCGGCGAACTCGACGTCGACGCGCCGGTGGCGCGCTACTGGCCGGGGTTTCAGGCCCGCGAGGTGACGACGCGCCACTGTCTGGCCCACACCTCGGGCCTGGCGCGGTTCGAAGCGCCGCTGACTTTCGCCGATCTCTTCGATTGGGAGCGGATCACCGGCGCGCTGGCGCGCCAGCAGCCGTGGTGGCCACCGGGCACGGCCTGGGCCTACCACGCGCTGACCCAGGGCTACCTGGTGGGAGAAGTGGTGCGGCGCATCGCCGGCGAGAGCCTGGGGACCTTACTGCGGCGCGAGCTGGCCGACCCGCTGGACGCCGACTTCCACATCGGCCTCGACCCGACGCACGACACGCGCATCGTCCCGGTGATCCCGTTGGCGGAGCCGGAGCCGGAGCCGCCGCCGCCGCTTGCGCCGCCCGGCAGCCTGCAGGAGCGTCTGCAGCAGCAGAATCCGTCGGATTTCTCCGTGGGGACGGCGCTTGAGGAAGGCTGGCGGCGCGCGGAAATCCCTGCCGGCAATGGCTTCGGCAATGCGCGGGGTCTGGCGCGGCTGCAGTCGGCGCTGGCCTGCGGCGGCGCCGTGGGCGGGCGCCGCTACCTGTCGGAGGCCGGCGCACTGGCGGCGCTGTCGGAAAGCTGGCGCGGGCCGTCGATCGGCGGCGGCGACGTCGGCTTCGGTCTTGGCTTCGCGCTCGATCTCGGTCCCCTGCGCTATGGGACCGGCCGCAGCTGCTTCTGGGGCGGGGCCGGCGGCTCGATGGTGGTGGTCGACTTCGACCAGCGCATGAGCTTCGCCTACACGCCGAACCGTCTTGGCGGCGCGCCGTTCGGCGATCGCCGCAACCTCGCCCTCACCAACGCCATCTACGCCGCGCTGAACGCGGCCTGATCCAGGTACGCGCACTCACCTGCGGCGGGTGCAAAGCCGTTGCCCGCCCTCATCCATCGTGATTTTGCTTTCGACAACGACAAGAGGAAGCGCGGGCGATGGCGGAGGACTTCCGCGAGCGGGCCAAACTCTGGCCCAAGGGCCGCCTCTATGAGGATTTCGAGGTGGGCGAGGTGCGCGTCCACCACTGGGGACGCACCATCGCGCTCTCCGACACCCTGCTGTTCACCACCCTGACGCTGAGCTTCAACCCGCTCTATTCCAACCGCGCTTTCGCCGAGGCGCACGGGCATCCGGACATCGTGGTCAACCCGCTGTTGGTGTTCAACACGGTGCTGGGCATGAGCGTCGAGGACAATAGCGAGATCGGTGGGCCCTTCGTCGGCGTCGGCGCGCTCACCTATCGCCAGCCGGTCTATCCCGGCGACACGCTAACCGCGCGCTCGACCACCAAGGCGGCGCGGCTCTCGGCCTCCAACCCGTCCAACGGCATCGTCACCTGGCTCACCGAGGGCTTCAATCAGCGGGACGAGCTGGTGATCGACTTCGAGCGCTCCAACCTGGTGCGCTTGCGCCATCCCCCAGCCCGGGAGCCGCGCTCATGAAGCTCTCCGACCTCACCGGCAAGACCAACTACTTCGAGGACTTCCACGTCGGCGACGTCATCCGCCACGCCCGCGGCAAGACCATCGAGGGTCTGGAGAACGTGCTGATCACCAACATGGTGATGAACACCGCTCAGTCGCACTTCAACGAGCATTCGATGCGCAATAGCCAGTATGGCGGGCGGCTGTCCTACGGCGGCGTGAACTTCTCGGTCTGCATGGGCCTGGCCATGCAGGACTGCGGCGAGAACGCCCTGGCCGAGCTCGGCATGGACAACATCCGCCTGACCAATCCGGTGGTGCACGGCGACACCCTCTACGCCTACTCCGAAGTTCTGTCGGCCGAGCCTGGCGACCGAGACGACGCCGGCGTGGTCACCTTCCGCCACTATGGCGTTAACCAGGACGACAAGGTCGTCTTCCAGGGCGACCGCACCATGCTGATCAAGCGCCGCAGCCACTGGAGGGACAAGTGACTCTCCAGTCTAGGACCCCGCCCCCTCGGTGGGGAGGGGGCAGGGGTGGCGGTGTCGCCGCGATGTGGTGGGAAGGGCGCATGTTGGCGCCGGCGCTCTGCAGCGCCGCAACCACCCCGGCGCGGCAGTCAAGTCACATCCCCTTCCCCCTTGCGGGGAAGGGGCAGGGGATGGGGGTGTCCGCTCGGTGTTTCCGGCTGGCGCGCCAATCACCTCACGCCGAGCTTGCACCCCCACCCCCAACCCCTCCCCGCAAGGGGGAGGGGAGCTTTCGAGGGCGCCCGATGCAAATTGGGGCGCCCGCGTGACCCGCGCTGGGCCCCTGCACGGTCTGAAGGTGCTCGACTTCACCCAGGCGCTGGCGGGTCCTTTCTGCACCCAGCAGCTGGCCGACCTCGGCGCCGAGGTGGTCAAGGTCGAGGCGCTGGATGGGGGCGATCTGGTGCGCGGCACCGGGCCGTTCCACGAGGCCGACCCTGAGCACCGCTTCTCCGGCTACTTCCAGTCGGTCAATCGGGGCAAAGACAGCATCGCAGTCGACCTGAAGACGCCCGAGGGCGTCGAGCTGGTGAAGCGCCTGGTTCCGGACTTCGACGTGGTGGTGGAGAACTTCCGGGTCGGCGTGATGGACCGGCTGGGGCTCAGCTACGAGACGCTGGCGGCGCTCAATCCGCGCCTGGTCTACGCCGCCATCCGCGGCTTCGGCGACCCGCGCACCGGAGAGAGCCCCTACGTCGAATGGCCGGCCTACGACGTGGTCGCACAGGCCATGGGCGGCATGATGGGCATCACTGGCCTCGCCGGTGGCGATCCGATCAAGATCGGGCCCGGTGTCGGCGACACCATTCCGGCGCTCTACGCGGCCATCGGCATCCTGGCGGCTGTGCTGCACGCGCGCCGGACCGGCGAGGGCCAGTTCCTCGACGTCGGCATGGCCGACGCGGTGCTGGGCGTCTGCGAGCGCATCGTCCACCAGCACGCCTTCGGCCACCTGACACCGGGCACGGAGGGCAACCACCACCCATTCCTGCTGCCGTTCGGGGTCTATCCGGCGGCTGATGGCTTCGTAGCGCTGGCCTGTCCCAGTGACGCCTTCTTCCGAGCGCTGTGCGCGGCGCTCGACGGCGACGACGTGCTCGCCGATCCGCGCTTCGCGACCCGCCAGGCCAGGGCCGCGAACCGCGAGGCGGTGATCGCGCGGCTGTCGGTGCTGACCGCCCGCTTCACCAAGCGCGAGCTGCAGGCGCGCCTGGGCGGCGTGGTGCCGTTCGGGCCCGTGATGAACATCGCCGAGATCGCCGCCGATCCGCACTTCGCCGCGCGCGGGATGCTGGCCGACATCGAGATCGAAGGCTTTCCGGCGTCCGTGCAGGTGGCCGGCCCGCCGATCAAGCTGGCCCGCACCCCGTCAGCTGTGCGCCGGCGCGGACCAGTGCTGGGCGAGCACACCGAAGCGGTGCTGGCGCGCCACGGCGCCAGCCCACAGGACATCGCACGCTGGCGCGCCGCCGGCGCCATCGCGGAGAAAAGCTAGATGACCCAGCGCCCGATGCGCCTGCGCCGCTCCCAACTGTCGGTGCCCGGCGTCAGTGAGAAGATGATGGCCAAGGCCGCCGCCTCCGACGCCGACCACGTGTTCCTCGACCTCGAGGACGCCGTCGCCCCGTCGGCCAAGCCCGGCGCGCGCAAGACCATCGTCGAGGCGCTGAACGGCCTCGACTGGGGCAGGAAAACCCGCTGCGTGCGCGTCAACGACGTCACCACGCCGTGGTGCTTCGAGGATGTGATCGAGGTGGTGGAAGGCGCGGGCCGCAACCTCGACACCATCATGCTGACCAAGGCCATGCGCGCCGCCGACGTGCAGTTCATCGACCTGCTGCTCAACCAGCTGGAGGCCAAGCTGGGCCTGCCCAACCGCATCGGCATCGAGGTGCTGATCGAGGAAGCCGGGGGCCTGCAGAACGTCGAGAGCATCGCCGTCGCGTCGCCCCGCATGGAGGCGCTGATCTTCGGGATGGGCGACTACTCGGCCAGCCAGCAGATGAACCTGCGCGGCTGGGGCGGCGAGGGCTATCCGGGCGACGTCTTCCACTATCCGCGCTTCCGCATCGCCATGGCGGCGCGGGCGGCGGGGCTGGACCCGGTCGACGGCCCCTTCGCCAACTTCCGCAACGAGGACGGCTACCGGCGCGAGGCGCGCTACGCCTACATGCTGGGCTTCGTCGGCAAGTGGGCCATCCACCCGGCCCAGATCGCTCCGGCGCTGGAGATCTTCTCGCCCGACGCCGGCGAAGTGACCCGCGCCCGCGAACTCGCCGCCGCCTACGACAAGGCCCTGGCCGAGGGTCTGGGCTCGGTCAACGTCAATGGCGCCATGGTCGACGCCGCCTCGATCCGCATCGTCATGAACACGGTCCGCAAGGCCGAACTGATCGGGATGTGAGGGCGGGCCATGAGCTTGATCTGCTACTATGTCCGGGCGGCGCCGAATTGTGTGACCGCGCTGACGCTGGACGAACTCTTCAGCGAGGAGGCTGAGGCCGATCCTCGTTTCGAGATGATCGACATCGACAAAGCTCACGAAGCGCTGGCGTGGCTTGCATCCCCTTTGAAGCGACTGGAGGTCGAGCATGACCGTCGCCAACGTCGCGATCTAAATTGGCCGGACGACGCGCAGCGAGCCAGCGTGGCGAGGCTGAACGCAATGGAGATCGACGGCGCGCTCGCTGCGATCCAGGGAGCAGCCCGCGAACGGACAGCGTTCGCTGACCCGCAGATCGGGACGGTGGCGATGTTCTCGCCTGCACGGGTCGTGGAACTCTCTGATGCGTTAGGGACGCTCGACCAAGAGCGCCTGCGCCAAGAGCTCGATTTCCAGGTCATGGACGCGGATGACGTTGGCCCCGGTTCGTGGCTGGAGGACGGTGAGGCGCTTTTCCGCACCTATCTGCTGCCCAATCTGATGCGCCTGAAGCAGTTCTATGAGGCGGCGGTGGCAGAGCGCCAAGCCGTCTTCGTCCTATGGACCTAGCAAGCGGGAGCTGCTGATGCCCGACGACGCCATCGAGACCCCCGCCCACGATAGCTACCTGACGCCTGAGCGGATCATGATGCGCGACGTGGCGCGGCAATTCGTGCGCGACGAGGTGCTGCCGGCGGCAAACCGGCTCGACCCGGTCAAGGGCGAGATGCCGCGCGAGCTGATCGACAAGATGGGTGAGCTGGGCTTCTTCGCCATCCTGATCCCGGAGGAGCTGGGCGGGCTTGGCCTGGGCGCGTTCGAGTACTGCCTGGTGGCCGAGGAGCTGGCCCGCGGCTGGATGAGCGTCGCCAGCATCATCGCGCGCGGCAACTCGTTCTTCCGCTCGGTGCCGGGCGAGGGCGAGGAACGGCGGCGCAAGATCGCGCTGATGGCCAAGGGCCAGTATCTGGGCGCGGCGGCGCTCTCGGAACCCGGCACTGGCTCCGACCTCTCCAGCGTCCAGTGCCGCGCCCGCCGCGACGGCGACGAATGGGTGATCACCGGGAACAAGTACTGGTGCACCTTCGCCGACGGCGCCGACTACATCAGCGTGCTCTGCCGCATCGACGAGCCGGGCGCGCCGGCGGGGCGTGGCGGCACCATCTCGGTCTCGGTGGAAAAGCCGAAGGGCGAGCTGCCGGCCGGCTGCTCCGGCGCCCCGATCCCCAAGATCGGCTACTTCGGCTGGAAGACCTGGGAGCTGTCGTTCGACGGAACGCGGGCCCAGGCGCGGCGGGCGCTGGAGGACAGCCACGGCGAGGCCGGCGGCGCAGCGCATCGCGCGGTGGCGTTCGGGTTGGGGCTCGCCCGCGCCCACACCGCCGCCCGCTCCATCGGCTTGGCGCAGGGCGCGCTGGAAGACGCCATCGCCTACGCCAAGCAGCGCATCCAGTTCGGCCAGCCGATCAGCGACTTCCAGGCTATCCGCTTCAAGATCGCCAGCATGGCCACCGAGGTGCGGGCCGCGCGGCAGCTGATGTACTTCGTCTGCAGCGAGATCGACGCCGGGCGCGCCGGGCGGGTGGAGACCTCTATGGTCAAGCTGTTCGCCTCGGAGATGGCCGAGCGGGTGACCAGTGAGGCGCTGCAGATCTTCGGCGGCGCCGGCTACACCACGCTCTACCCCATCGAGCGCTATTGGCGCGACGCGCGGCTGACCAAGATCTTCGAGGGCACTTCGGAGATCCAGCAGCGCATCATCGCCGACACACTGCTCGGCAAGCCCACCATCCGCGGCTCCAACTGAAGGAGGACGCCATGCCTGACAGCGGAACGCTGGAGCGCACTCAGACGGTGACCGCTGCGCTGGCGACACGCGTCGCATCGATGCGCCTGGAGACGATGGCGCCGGCGGCGCTCACGGTCGCCAAGCAATGCCTGCTCGACTGGCTGGGCGTCGCGCTGGCCGGGCGGGACGAGCCGCTTGTGCGCATCCTGCTGGACGAGCTGGCGCCGGACGAGGTGGAGGGTGGCGTCTCGGTGCTGGGGCACGGCCGGCGTGCACGCATCGACGATGCGGTGCTGATCAACGGCGCCATGGGCCACGCGCTCGACTTCGACGACGTGATCATGCCGATGGGCCACCCGACCGTGCCCGTGGCCCCTGTGGCGTTCGCCCTGGCCGAGCAGCGAGGCGCGACGGGCGCCGAGGCGCTGGCGGCGTTCATCGCCGGCGTCGAAGCCGAGTGCCGCGTTGCCCGGCTGTTGGGCGGCTCGCACTACGCCAAGGGCTGGCACACAACCGCCACGACCGGGACATTCGGGGCGGCGGTGGCCGCGGCGCGACTGCTGGGGGTCGAGGGTGCGGCGCTCACCCACGCGTTCGGCCTCGCCGGCACCCAGGCCGCGGGGCTTAAGAGCGGCTTCGGGACCATGGCCAAGCCGCTGCATCCGGGGAAGGCAGCGCAGAACGGCTTGCTGGCCGCGCGCCTCGCCGCCCGCGGCTTCACTGCCGACGAGGACATCCTGGCCTCGGCCCAGGGCTTCGCGGCGACACAGTCGACCACCGCCGATCCGGCTGCGGGCCTCGCTGAGCGCGACGCGCCCTGGGTAGTCGAAGCGCTCTTCAAGTACCACGCGGCCTGCTACCTGACCCACGACTCCATCGAGGCGGCCAACCAGCTACGGACGGAAGAGCGGCTGGCGCCCGAGACGATCGCTTCGGTGAGCGTCAAGGTTCCCGCTGGCCATCTCGGCGTCTGCAACATCGCTGAGCCGCGTACGGGCCTGGAGTGCAAGTTCTCGCTGCGCATGACCACGGCGTTGGCGCTGAGCGGCGAAGACACCTTCCAGGAGGCGCTGTTCAACGACGCCACCGCGAACCGCGCTGATCTGGTCGTTCTGCGCGACAAGGTGACGATCGATCCCACCCAGACCGGGCGCGGCTGCGTGGTCACGGTGCAGACGCGCGATGGCCGAACGCTGTCGCGGACCGGCGATGTCTCGCAGCCGCTGCGCGACCTTGAGCGGCAGCAGGACAAACTGGAGCACAAGTTCCGCCACCTGACCGGCGCGGCGCTCGGCAATCGCGCCGGCGAGGTGATCGCGCTCTGCCGGGCGCTGGAGACGCTGCCGAACCTGGGCGAACTGATCGCGCTGGTGGCCTAGAGCCCGCCCAGCAGCACGTACTTGATCTCCAGGTATTCCTCGATGCCGTACTTCGAGCCCTCGCGGCCGATGCCCGAAGCCTTCACGCCGCCGAAGGGCGCGACCTCGGTGGAGAGGATGCCGTCGTTGACCGCCACCATGCCGTACTCCAGCGCCTCGGCGACACGGAACACCCGGCCGATGTCGCGGGCGTAGAAATAGGCGGCGAGGCCAAATTCGGTGTCGTTGGCCGTCCGCACCGCCTCGGCCTCGGTGCGGAACGCGGTCAGAGTCGCCACTGGCCCGAAGATCTCCTCGCGTGAGATCGCCATCGCCGGTGTCACGCCACTGACCACCGTGGGCTCGAAGAAGGTGCGTCCCAGCGGGTGGCGATGGCCGCCGACGTCGATCTTCGCCCCCGCCGCGACCGCGTCGGCCAGCAGCCGCTCGACCTTCTCCACCGCATCCATGGTGATCAGCGGGCCCTGGGTGACGCCCGGCTCGGCGCCGTCGCCGACCTTCATTGTCCGCACCCGCTCGGCGAGCTTGGCCTCGAAGGCGGCGTAGACGCCCTGCTGCACGAGGAAGCGGTTCGCGCAGACGCAGGTCTGGCCCATGTTGCGATACTTCGAGGCCAGTGCGCCTTCGATCGCCTGATCGAGGTCGGCGTCGTCGAAGACGATGAAGGGCGCGTTGCCGCCCAGTTCCAGCGACACCTTTTTCACCGTGGTGGCGCACTGCGCCATCAGCCGCTTGCCAACTTCGGTCGAGCCGGTGAACGAGAACTTCCGCACCAGCGGGTTCTGGGTCAGCTCCAGGCCCACCTCTTGGGCGGCGGTGGTGGGGACGACGTTGAAGACCCCGTTCGGCAGGCCGGCGCGCTGCGCCAGCTCGGCCAGGGCGAGGGCGCAGAGGGGCGTCTCATCCGGCGGCTTGATCACGATAGTGCAGCCGGCGGCCAGCGCTGGCGCGGCTTTGCGGGTGATCATGGCGATGGGGAAGTTCCAGGGCGTGATCGCGGTGACCACGCCCACCGGCTGCTTCAGCGTCAGGACACGTTTACCGGCGGCGAACGTGGGGATGACGTCGCCGTAAGTGCGCTTTCCCTCCTCGGCGAACCACTCGATGAAGCTGGCGCCGTAGGCCACTTCCCCGCGCGACTCCGCCAGCGGCTTGCCCTGCTCGGCGGTCATCAGCCGGGCCAGATCCTCCTGCGCGGCCATGATCAGCTCGAACCAGCGGCGCATGACCGAGGCCCGCTCTTTGGCGGTCTTCGCAGACCAGACCGGCAGGGCTGCGGACGCCGCCTCGATGGCTGCACGGGTGTCGGCCGGCGTCAGGTCGGCGACCTCGGCAATGGTCTCGCCAGTGGCGGGATTGGCGACGGCGAAGCGTGGTCCGGCGCCGGCGACCCAGTCGCCGTCGATGAAGCCGTCGCGGCGAAGCAGGGCGGGGTCGGTGAGGGTCTGCATCACCCACATGTGGTCCCTGGTCGGCGGGGCGTCGAGCCCGCGTGACACGCGTGCTACGCCAGACGCCGGTCGGCGCCTTGGCGGGCCGCCCGCCCTTGACAGGTCGCGCGCGCCGCCCGACCACACCGGCATGAGCACAGCGCCGACCGATCAGGGCCCCAGCGTGGTTTGGCGCATTGTGCGCGGCTACATGCTGCCGCGCTGGCCGGCGTTCCTGTTCGGCATCTTCTGCGCCGCGGCGTTCGCGTTCCTGACCGCTTATCTGACCCTGCTCATCCAGCCCGTCATCAACGACCTGCTGGCGTCCAAGGTCGATCTGCACGCGATGAGCAATCTCGTCTGGATCGTTGTGGCGTTCGCGCTGCTGCGCGGCGCCGCTGCGATCGGGCAGGCGTTCATCGCCAACCGCGTCGGCCTCGATATCGTCAACGACGCTCAAAGCGAGTTGGTGGGCAAACTGATGCATGCCGACCTGGCCCGGCTTCGGGCCACGCACAGCGGCGCGTTCCTGTCGCAGGTGGTCAACGATTGCCAGATGATCCAGACGGCTGCGACCACTGGGTTTCTGAACTACTTGCAGTCGGGCTTCACGGTGGCCGGCTTGCTGGCGGTGATGTTCACCAAGGACTGGCTGCTGACCACGATCGTGCTGGTGCTGGGTCCGGTGATCGCGTGGGTCCTGCGCATCTTTTCCCGCTTCGCCGCCCAGCGCACCGGCAGCAGCATGGACGCTAACGCGGCCCTGGCGACAGCCGTGCTGGAAGGGCTCGACGGGGTGCGCGTGGTTAAGATCGAGGGCCGCGAGGACCAGGAGCGCGACCGGGTGGTCAAAGTTCTGATCGAGCGCAAGAAGGCGTTCCTCGTGCTCATGGACGCGCAGGCCGCCGCCGCGCCGATCTCCGAGGTCATGACCTTCCTGATGGTCGCGCTGGTGATCGCCTACTTTGTCTGGCGCGAGAGCATGGGCGTGGTCCACCTCGGGCCACTGTCGGTTGACAAGATCACGCCCGGCGCGTTCGCCGCCTTCGTCGTGGCGCTGCTGGCGGCCGGCCAGTCGCTGCGGCAGTTCTCCACCCTGCAGACCACGCTGGCGTACGGCCTCGCCGGCGCCCGCCGACTGTTCAGCCACCTCGATATCATGCCGGAAATCCGCGACACGCCGGCGTCGAAGGTGATGGGCGCGTCGAGCGGCCGCCTGCGCTTCGAGAACGTCACCTTCGCCTACGGCGACGGCGAGCCCGTGCTGAACAACGTGACCATTGAGGCGCGTCGCGGCGAAACCGTCGCTCTGGTCGGCCCGTCTGGCGGCGGCAAGACCACCATGCTGGCGCTGGCGCCGCGCTTCTACGACGTCAGCGACGGACGCATCCTGCTCGACGATCACGACATTCGCGACGTCACCCTGGCGTCGCTACGCGCGCAGATCGGCCTGGTCACTCAGGAACCGTTCCTGTTCGACGAGAGCATCGCGGCCAACATCGCCTACTCGCGGCCGGACGCCAGTCAGGCGGACATCGAGGCGGCGGCGCGGCAGGCGGCGGCGCACGACTTCATCGTGGGTTTCCCGCAGGGCTACCAGACCCGCGTCGGCGAGCTCGGCATCCGCCTCTCGGGCGGCCAGCGCCAGCGCATCGCCATCGCCCGCGCGTTCCTGAAGAATGCGCCGCTGCTGCTGCTCGACGAGGCGACCAGCGCGCTCGACACGGAGAGCGAAGCGCAGGTGCAGGCGGCATTGGAGCGGCTGATGGAAGGGCGCACGACAGTGCTAATCGCTCACCGGCTCTCCACCGTGCGAGGCGCCGACCGCATCTACGTCATCCACCACGGCCGGGTGGTGGAGAGCGGCGACCACGCCTCGCTGATGCGGCAAGGCGGTCTCTACGCTCGGCTCGCCGGCTCGCAGGACCTGGAGATGACGCCCGAGCCTGCCTGAGCGTCCACGTCGTCCAGGGCGATCAGCATGCCCTGGTAGAGCGCGCCGATGCGGAACGAGACCCGTTCAGCGAACTCTGGCGTGAGGACGAAACGGTGAGCGTCGGCCGGGTCGTGCCACAGCCCCGCCTCGCCCAGCATGCGCAACACCCGCCGCACATGGACCCGCGAGACGCCGAACCGCCGCGCCAGCGCCGACAGCGACAGCTCCACTGGACCTTCCGGCGTCGCCCGCCCGGCCTCGTAGGCGGCGGCGCAGACGGCGCAGGTAATCATGAAGCCCATGGCGCTGTAGTCGACGCCAGCCAGCGGATTTCGACCGTCGCGTCCCTCGTGCAAGTCGGCGATCAGGCGGCGCATGCCGCTGCTGATCAGCCGGATGACGATGTCGGTGTCGTCGAACGCGTCGAGCAACGCCCGGCCCCGCGGGTGGAGCAGGGCCAGGGCTTCAGCCTCGATGCGGATGCGCTGCCGGAAGGCGGCGACCATCGCCGGCTGCGGGCGATAGACCCGCTCGCGCCCGCTCCGGAACTCAGTCACCGGTTCGATAAAGCCGCCGAGACGCAGGCGCCACAGCACCGCCGTCGCGCGCCCCGCGCTGAGCATGCTGGTGCGGCCGCTGAGCGCGCGCAGCGCCCGGTGGTGAAGGTGGCCGGTCGCGTCGAGGTGGATCGCAAGCAGGCCCAGCGCCAGCACCGACACGTCGGAAAAGGTGTGCGAGAAGGTTGGATCGCGCTCGAAGAGGCTGAGGCCGCCCAGCACGGAGTGGCGCATGGCCTCGTGGAAGCGGGACCGCGATGTCAGAGCCAGCAGGTCCTGTTCGGACCCCGTCAAGGGCGGCGCCCAGATGCTGGCGGTGGCCTCTTCCGGAGCTAGCCTCGCCGCTGCGCCGCCCAACTAGGGCGCGTCCTCAATTGAGCCAGACGAAGATTGCGGCGGCGTAGATGCCGGCCAGGAAGTTGATGGCTCGCTTGTCGTAGCGGGTGGCGACGGCGCGGAACTGCTTGAGCTTACAGAAGAAGTTCTCGACGTGGTGTCGCTGCTTGTAGAGTTCGCGATCGTAGTCGCGGGGGTTGGTTCGCGTCGCTTTGGGCGGGATCACGGCGGTGATGCCAGCGGCTCGGAGTGGCTCGATGACCCGCTCGTCGGCGTCGAAGGTGCGATCGGCCAGCAGGAAGCCGGCCTGCAGACCGGGTAGGAAGGCGTCGGCGCCATTCAGATCGTGAGCCTGGCCGGCGGTGAGCAGAAACTTGGTCGGTCTGCCGCAGGCGTCGACGAGCGCGTGGATCTTGGTGCTCAGTCCGCCTCTGCTGAGCCCGATGGCTTCGTCGTCTTCAGGCTTTTTTTGCGCGCCCCGGCGCTGTGCTGGTGGGCGCGCACGATCGTGGAGTCGATCATCGCGTACTCGTTGTCCGCGTCGGCAGCCAAGACATTGAAAACCTTCTCCCAGACGCCGCTCGCCGCCCAGCGCGTGTGCCGGGTGTGGACCTGCTTCCAGTCCCCCAGCCGTTCAGGCAGGTCGCGCCAGGGAATGCCGGCTCGATAACGATAGAGCACCGCCTCTACGAACCGCTGATTGTCCTTCGCCGTCACCCCCACGTGGCCCTCGCGGCCCGGCAGAAGGTCCTTGATCCGATCCCATTGGTCGTCGCGCAGGCCATAGCGGCGCATCGGTCAGCTCCGAATCAGCTGACCCGCTATGAATCACTCAGATTCCTCCAAGGGAATCCGCTAATTGAGGACGCGCCGGCTAGCTCAGCAGCGGCGCCAGCCTGGCCATCGCTTCACGCAGCGACGCTGGATTGCGGCAGATGCAGGCGCGGAGGAAGGTCTCGGCGCCGGGGCCGAAGAACGTCCCGGGCGCGAGGCCGACGTTGGTGGCGGCCAGGATGTCCTGGCAGGCCTTGCGGCTGTCGGGCATGCCGTCGACCTGGAAGTAGGCGTAGAGGCCGGCCTGCGGTCGCCCCGCCAGCCGCACCCGCGGCATCGCTTGCAGCGCGTCGCAG
>DASXZG010000002.1:0-28596 GCA_036502045.1 Caulobacteraceae bacterium
CGGTCTGGAGAGCGACATGCAGGGCCCGGCGTCGACCGCTATCGCCACCAGCGTGGCGCTGCGGCTGTTGCGGCGACTGGGCGCCACGGCGCGCCAGCCGATGGTGGTGGGCGCGCTGGACTGGCTGGGCGAGACGCTGGACCGTGACCTGGGCGTCTGGTGGATCGTGGGGCCGGACGTGAACGACGCGCCGCGTGCGCCGTGGTGGCATTGGTCGGCCGACGCGATCGGCAGCGACAGCCTCGCCGGCGCTCAGCGTGGCTTCGTATGGAACCCCAGCGCCGAGTTGCTCGGCCAGCTCTACGCTTATCGCGAGAAGGCGCCGGCCGGTGTGATTGAGATTGTGGAGGCGCGACTGCGGGCCGAGATTGCGGCGCTGCAGGTGATCGAGAGCGCCTACGACCTGAAATGCGCGGTGCGGCTGGCCGAAACTCCTGAGGCGCCGGCCGACCTTGTTGAAGCTCTCGATCCGTTGATCCATCGCTCGCTGGCGGCCCAGGACCCCGCGGATGAGCACGGGCCCGCACTCGACTATGCGGCGGGTCCGAACAGTCGCTACGCGGACGCTGTCGCGCCGCGGGTGGACGCGGCGATCGCCGCCTTGCTGTCGCAGCAGGACGACGACGGCGGCTGGAAGCTGTTCTGGGAGTGGGGCTTCGTCGACGCCGCCGCCTGGGCCAAGGCCAAGCGCGACGCCCGCGGCTGGGTCACGCGCGAAGCGCTGGAGACACTGCGCGCCTGGGGACGGATCGAGAGCTAGCGCGCGGCCCGCTCGGCGGCCTTGGCGTCGTTCCAGAGGCTGTCCATCTCTTCGAGGTTCGAGGCTTCCGGCGACGAACCGCGCGCCGCCAGCGCGTCCTCGATGAAGCGGAAGCGGCGCACGAACTTGGCGTTGGTGGTGCGCAGAGCGTCTTCCGGGTCCACGTCCAGTTCGCGGGCCAGGTTGGCGCAGACGAAGAGCACGTCGCCCAGCTCCTGGCGCGCCTTGGCGACATCGCCGGCAGCGATCTCGGCTTCCAGTTCGGCCACTTCCTCGTGCAGCTTGGCCAGCACCTCGGCGGCCGACGGCCAGACGAATCCTACCCGGGCCGCGCGCCTGGAGAGCTTCAGCGCCCGGGTCAACGCCGGCAGGCCCACCGGCACGTCATCCAGCAGGCTGTTGCGCGTATCGCCGGTCGCCTTGGCGGCGCGCTCGTCGGCCTTGATCGCCTCCCAGGCCACGGTCTGCTCAGCGGCGTCCCGATGGATCACCTCGTCGCCGAACACGTGGGGGTGGCGGCGCACCATCTTGTCGTTGATGGCGCGGGCGACGGCGGCGAAGTCGAACGCGCCTTGTTCCTCGGCCATGCGCGCATGGAACACCACCTGCAGCAGCAGATCGCCCAGCTCGTCGCGCAGGTCGCCAAGGTTGCCGCGCTCGATGGCGTCGGCGACCTCGTAGGCTTCCTCGACGGTGTAGGGCGCGATGGTGGCAAAGTCCTGCTCCAGGTCCCACGGGCAGCCGCCATCCGGGTTGCGCAACGCCGCCATGATCTCGAGCAGGCGGAAGATCGGATGGGCGCCGGTGTCGGCAGGAGCGGCGGGCATGGCGGAATCGCTGGCGGGTGAGAGTGCTGCGCTCACTATCGCATCGTTTCGCACGCGGGACACGGCGCTGGCGGCCGCCATCCCCAGCTTTGCGCCAGCCCCGCGAAGCGGCGAGAAGAAGCTAGAACGCCGGTCGCCCCGCCGCCGCGTAGATCGCGTCGATGGCGGTCATCTGGGCCACTGCGTCCTTGCCGCCGGTGAGCGGGGGCGTCTGGCCGCGCAGCACCTCAGCCATGTGCGCCAGCTGGGCGGCGTAGGTCGAGGGGCCATCCGTCGGGCGCGCCGTGGTCACACCGTCGATGGTGGCGGTGAAACGGCAGCCCATGTGCGGGGCGATGAAGTTGACGATCTCCAGTCGGCCGCGCTCGCCTTCGAGCGTGAGCCCAGCGGAGAAGCGTTCGGCCGTCATCGTGCAGGCGATACGCGCCGGCACGTCACCCGGGAACACCAGCTCGGCCGACAGGTCGGTATCGACGCCGTCGTCGAACGTCGCCGTCGCGCTGGCGATCCGAGGTTCGGCGCCGACCAGCGTGCGCAGCGCGTGCAACGGATAAGTCCCGAGATCCATCAGGCCGCCGCCGCCCAGCTCGGCGCGCCAGCGCAGCTCGTCCGGCGTGCGAGCGATGGTGGCGCGGAATTCGGCCTCGGCCCGCGTCAGCTTGCCCAGCGCGCCCGATCGCACCAGCGCCTCGGCGTCGCGGATCACGCGGTGGAAGCGGTAGTGGAACGCTTCAAGCAGCGGCCGCCGGGCCTTGGCCGCAGCGTCGGCCATCGCCCGCGCCTCGGTGGCCGTCATGCAGAACGGCTTTTCGCACAGCACCGCCTTGCCGGCTTCGAGCGCCCGCAGCGTCCATTCCAGGTGCATCGAAGGGGGCAGGGCGTTGTAGATCACGTCGATGTCGTCGCGGGCGATCAGCGCTTCGTACGAGCCGACGGCGTGCAGGATGTCATGCGTCTCGGCGTAGGTGCGCGCGCGGCCGAGGTCGCGGGCGCCGACCGCCGTCACCTCGAAGTCCGGGTTGGTCTTCGCCTGGACGATCACCGCCGGCGGCGCGATCCGCGAGGCGCCCAGGAGGCCGATGCGCCACATGGCCCGTCAGCCCAGCCGGCGGCGGTAGAGCGCGTTCAGCCGCTCCCAGTGCCGCTCGGCGGCATCCTTGTTGTAGGCGGCGCGCTGCGGGAAGGCGAAACCGTGCTCGACACCGGGGTGCAGCTCCAGCTCGATGCGATCGCCGGCCGGCGCGACGGCCGTGCGCAGCTGATCGACCATCTCCATCGGCGCCCAGCGGTCGGTCTCGGCGCAGCCGATGTAGATCTCGGCCTTGGTCTGCATCGCCTTCAGGGACGGACTGTTGGCCTGGTCGGTGACCAGGAAGGTGCCGTAGAGCGACGCGGCGGCGGCCACGCGGGTGGGGAAGCTGGCGGCGGCGTTGATGGCGAACTGGCCGCTCATGCAGTAGCCCAGCGTGCCGATGGCGCCCGGCCGGGCCGCCGGATCGGCGTCGGCGAAGGCGATCAGGGCCTCGGCGTCCGACATAACCATGTCGATGGAGAGCCCGTTCATCAGCTCGAACATGCGCTCGCGGATGTTGGGATCGCCCATGTTGCCGATCTCCATCACGCCGGCGCGGTAATAGAGATTGGGCAGCATCACGTAGTAGCCGCTGGTGGCGAGGCGGCGGGCCATGTCGCGCAGCTCCTCGCGGATCGCCGGCGCGTCCATGAAGAACAGAATGATCGGGTGTGGCCCGCCGCGCTCGGGATGGACGATGAAGGTGGTGGTGGCCCCGTGCGGGGTCGGGATGTCCAGCTGGCGTTCGATCATGGCGCGTTTCTCCTCCGGTTCTTGCCGCCATTGGCCTGCCTGCGCGCCAGAGCGCAAGCGCGCTGGACAAGGCCCGGCGCCGCGGCCCATGTGGCGGGCGTGACGCGCGGACGATTCATCACCCTGGAAGGCGGGGAGGGGGCCGGGAAATCGACCCAGATCGCTCGCCTCGCCGAACGTCTTCGTGGGCTTGGGCGCGAGGTGGCGGCCACCCGCGAACCCGGCGGCTCGGCGGGCGCCGAGGCCATCCGGGCCTTGCTCCTCACTGGCGAGACCGACCGCTGGAGCCCGGTCACCGAGACTCTGCTGATGTACGCCGCGCGGCGCGACCACATCGAGCGCACCATCGCCCCGGCGCTGGCCCGCGGCGCCTGGGTGGTCAGCGACCGCTTCGCCGACTCCACGCGGGCCTACCAGGGGGCGGGCGGCGGCGCGCCGGAGGCGTTGATCGCGGCGCTGGAGGCCGAGACGCTGGGCGAGACCCGGCCGGACCTGACGCTGATCCTCGACCTGCCGGTGGACGTGGGCCTGTCGCGCGCCATCGGCCGCGGCGGGGCGGAGCTGCGCTTCGAGGCCAAGGGCGCGGCGTTCCACGAGCGGCTGCGCGCGCGCTTCCTGGCCATTGCCGCCGCCGAACCAGCGCGCTGCGCGGTGATCGACGCGGCTGGCGACCCGGACGCCGTCGAAGCCGCGATCTGGGCGGCGGTGCAAGCGCGGCTGGCGCCCTGATGGCGGTCGATATTCCCCGGCCGCGCGAGGCGCACGAGATCCTGGACTGCGAGGCGGCGGAGACGGCGTTCCTGGCGTCGATGGAGCGCGGGCGGCTGCATCACGCCTGGCTGCTGGTGGGCCCCGAGGGCGTCGGCAAGGCCACCTTCGCGTTCCGCGCCGCCCGCCGGCTGCTGGGCGCCCGGCCGGTCCCGGCGTTGGGGCCGCTGGGCGCCGATCCGCAAGACCCAGTGTTCCGCCAGGTCGCCGGCCGCGCCCATCCGGACCTGCTGGTGCTGGAGCGCGACGACGGCGAGCAGAAACGGCGCACTATTCCCGTGGATGAGGCGAGGGCGCTGCCGGAGTTCTTCTCCAAGTCGCCGGGCATAGCCGCCTATCGCGTCGCCATCATCGACGCAGCCGACGACCTCAACGTCAACGCCGCCAACGCGGTGCTGAAGACACTGGAAGAGCCGCCGGCGCGCGGCGTGCTGTTGCTGGTCGCGCACAAGCCCGGCGCCCTGCTGCCGACGATCAGGTCACGCTGCCGGCGCCTGGTGTTCGCGCCGCCGCCGGAAGATGCCGCCGCGGCGTGGCTGATGGCGCGCCTCGACGTCAGCGAGGAAGACGCGCTGAGGCTGCTGCGCATGGCGCGCGGCGCGCCCGGCAAGGCGCTGCGCCTGGCCGAAGCCGGCGCGCTGGAGATCGACGCCGCGGCCCGGCGGCTGGTCGACCAGTTGCCCAGAGCCGACCCGGCTTCAGCGCTGGCCATGGCGGACAGCTTCCGCGGCACGGAAGGCGCCGAGCGGTTCGCGCTGACCATGGACCGCATCGCCGCCGCCCTGCACGAGCGCGCGGTCCACGCGGCGACGGATCAGGAGCGGGCGCTGAGCGATCTCGCCGATGCATGGTCGGTGGTGAGCGACCTGCCGGGGGAGGTCGAAGGGATCAATCTCGATCGGGGCGACGCCTTCTTCGCCGCGCTCAGCCGCCTGAAGGCGCTGGCCTGATGCGGACCGCGCCATGCTGATCGACAGCCACGTGAACCTGCACGCGCCGCAGTTCGACGCCGACCGCGACGCGGTGATCGAGCGGGCGCGCGCCGCCGGCGTCGAGCTGATGGTGACCATCTCCGACAAGCTCTCGGCGTACGACCGGGTGCGCGCCGTCGCCGAGGCGCACGACGACATCTGGTTCACCGTCGGCACGCATCCGCACGAGGCCAAGGAAGACCCCGACCTGAGCTCCGAGAAGCTGGTCGCGCTGGCCCGGCATCCGAAGGCGGTGGGCATCGGCGAGACCGGGCTCGACTTCCACTACGACCTGTCGCCGCGCGAGGTGCAGGAGCGGGTGTTCCGCGCCCACATCGCCGCGGCGCAAGCGAGCGGCCTGCCGCTGGTAACGCACACCCGCGAGGCGGACGAGCGGATGGCGGCGATGCTGGAGGCGGGGGCCCGCGCGGCGCCGTTCAAGCTGCTAATGCACTGCTACACCTCGGGTCTCGGCCTGCTCCACCGCGCGGCGGCGCTAGGGGCGTGGTTCTCCGTTTCCGGCATCGCCACGTTCAAGAACGCCGAGGACGTGCGCGAGGCGGTGCGCGCCATGCCGGAGGACCGCATCATCGTCGAGACCGACTGCCCTTACCTCGCGCCAGTGCCGCACCGGGGGCGCCGCAACGAGCCGGCCTATGTCGGCCTGGTGCTGGACAAGCTGGCGGAGATTCGCGGCTGGACGCGGGCCGAGGCCGAGGCGCGCACCGAAGCGGCGTTCTTCGCCCTCTTCGACCGCATCCCGGCGCCGGCGAGGGTGGGCCGATGACCGCGGCGACGCTGGAGGTGACCATCCTGGGCTGCGGATCCTCCGGCGGGGTGCCGCGGGCGGACGGGAACTGGGGCGTGTGCGATCCCAACGACGAGCGCAACCGCCGCAGTCGCTGCTCGCTGATGGTGCGGCGGCCATCTCAGGAAACACCGGACAAGTGGACGACCATCGTGGTCGATGCTTCGCCGGAATTCCGCATTCAGACCGCTGCGGCGGGCGCCGGGCGGCTCGACGCGCTGCTGATGACTCACGACCACGCCGATCAGGCGCACGGCATCGACGACATTCGCGCCTTCGCCGCGCGGCAGCGGGCGCGCATTCCGTGCCACGTCGACGAGGCGACGGCCGAGACCATGCGCAAGCGCTTCGGCTACGTGTTCTTCGGCGAGAAGATGTATCCGCCGATCGCCGACCTCGTGCCGATCCCGCCGCACGGAATGGCTTGGTCGGTGGCGGGGCCGTCGGGCGCCATCCCGGCGATCACCTTCGACCAGGACCACGGCGAGGTGCGCAGCGTCGGCTACCGCTTCGGCGACGTGGCCTATTCCAGCGACGTGCTGAACCTGGACGAGGCGGCGTTCGCGGCGATGCAGGGCCTGGACGTCTGGATTGTCGATGCCCTGCGCTACACGCCGCATCCCACCCACGCCCACGTCGAGCGGACGCTGGCATGGATCGAGCGGGTAAAGCCGAAGCGAGCGATCCTCACCAACATGCATATCGATCTCGACTACACCGAACTCAGCGCGCGGCTGCCGGCGGGGGTGGTCGCGGCGGTGGACGGGATGCGCATCGAGAGCGAGCTGGGCAGCGAATAATGCAGCCGACACAGCCGCTTAAGCTCGCTTTCCTCGCGTCGTCCGGCGGTGGCTCGATGCGCGCCATCGTGGCGGCCATCGAGGCCGGGACGCTGGCGGCGGAGGCGCGGCTGGTGGTGAGCAATCGCCGCGAGGCGCCAGCGCTGGTCTTTGCGACCGAACACGGCATCGACGCGCGCTTCATTCCAACCGTGCCGGACGCTCACCGCGCCGATACAACGCTGCTGACGGCGTTGCGTGAGGCTGGCGCCGATCTGGTGGTGCTGTCGGGCTATCTGCGGCGGGTCGGCCCATGGACGCTGCGCGGCTACGCTGGCCGCATCCTCAACATCCACCCGGCGCTGCTGCCCAAATACGGCGGCCAGGGCATGTACGGCATGGCGGTGCACACGGCGGTGGCGGCGGCCGGCGAACGCGTCAGCGGCGCGACCATCCATCTGGTCGATGGCGAGTACGACCACGGCGCCACGCTGGCGCAGGCGGAGGTGGCGCTAAGCGCTGGCGATGACGCGGCGACGATCCAGGCCAAGGTCAGCGCGATCGAGCCGGACCTCTTCGTCGAGACGCTCCGGCGAATCGCCGGGGGAACGTTGGCGCTGCCGCGCTGAGGGGGCTTTGCCGCCTTGGGAGCGAGCTATCTCAATTTCTGATAATCTTCCTTAGGCGCGACCTAGATATCCGTAGGCCACGCTCGCGCCTTCGCACCCCTGCGCACATGCGCCAAGAGCTTTCGCGGCGCGTTGAATTTGAAGTGTCGGCTGGCGTGGGGTTGGATCGTCGTGGGATCAAACGCAACGTAGGAGACCCACCCCATGCGCTACATGATGCTGATGATCCCCGGCGGCTATGAGACCGCCGCGCCGGACGCGATGCCGAGCGCCGAAGCTGTCGCCGCGATGATGGCCTACAATGAGGACCTGAAGCGCGCTGGCGTGCTGCTAGCGCTGGATGGGCTGCATCCGCCCTCGTCCGGCGCGCGGGTGAGCTTCAAGGGCGGCCAGCCGCTGGTCACGGACGGGCCGTTCGCCGAAGTGAAGGAAGTGGTCGGCGGCTACTGGATGATCGAGGTCGCCTCGCGCGCCGAGGCCATCGATTGGGCGAAACGCTGCCCCGCCGGGCCGAACGAGGTGATCGAAGTGCGTCAGGTGCACGAAATGAGCGACTTCCCGGAGGACGTGCGCAAAGCGGCAGAGGGGTTTGAGGCCCTCAAGGGTTAGGCGTCGCCCCCGCCCCGCCATCCAGGAACCCGAGCATCGCCGCGTTGAAGACGTCCGGCGCCTGCACCGGGGCGAAGTGGCTGACGCCTGGGAGGATGATGAGCTGGGCGCCGGGGATGGTGCGGGCGAGCCAGACGGTGTGGCGGCGGCGGATGAACTCCTCGTGGTCGCCGTCGACGATGGCGATCTGGGGGCCCCGGATCGCGGCGAGGTCGGCGGCGGCGTAGTTGGGCTGGGTCGTCTGCATCGCCAGCACCGCCCGCTCCAGTAACGCGAAGCCGCCGGGCGTCGGCGAGATCGCGTCGTAGTCGCTCGCAAGCCAGGCCTGGACTTGCGGGACCGTGGCGGCCAGCGCGCCGAGGGGCCGCAGCGCAGTGACGTCCATGTTGGCGCCGAAGGCGAAGACGCGCGTCACCCGCGCCGGGTCGTGCATGGCCATGATCAGGGCAATGATGGCGCCATCGCTCCAGCCGACCACGGCGGCGTGGCTGACGCCAGCGGCGTCCATCACCGCGATGACGTCGCTCTCCAGGCGCACGTAGGTCAGCGGGCGGGCGTCGCGGGTGCTGCGGCCGTGGCCGCGGCTGTCGATGACGATCACCCGGTGGCCGTCGGCGATGAGCGCCGGAACCTGGTCGCCCCAGATGTCGCTGCTGGCGTCGCCGCCGTGCAGCAGGATCACCGGCGGCCCTGCCCCGAAGCTGGCCCACCAGATCGAGGCGCCGTCGTGTTCGACCCGACCCTGCTGGTTCCACGCCGGCAACGGCGCGGGCGCGGGAAAGGTCCGCCAAGCCGGCGTCGCGGCGGTGGCCGGCGCGGCCGAAAGCAGCATCAGAGCGATGGCGAGAGCGCGGACCACGCCGCAATCCCTACGCCAGAGCGGGAAGGCCCCCTACCCCTCAGGCGTCTTCCAGATAGGTGACGCCCGGCGCCGTCTTTAGCGCGCCTCTGGCCGCCGCATCGACCACGTAGCGCCCGGGCAGCCGCAGCTCGGCCTCGCGCCCGCCGCTGAAGCCGGCCACCAGCACGATGTCGCCGCCACCGCTGGTCGCGGGCCGCAGCCGCTGGCGCAACGCCGCGGCGTCGGCCGCCGTCGGCGAGAGGTGCACTCGCAGCGACACCGGCATCTGCTCGATCGCCTTGTCCAGCGGCTCGGCGTCGTCGCCATAGAAGCGCACGTCGCCTTCGGTGGCCTTGGCTCGCACCTTGATCACAATGTGGGCGCCGGGTTCCAGCACGTCACGGAGACGGCGCAGCGCTTCCGGGGGGAACATCACTTCGTATTCGCCAGTGGGGTCCGAGAGGGCGACGAAAGCGAACTTGTCGCCGCTGCCGCCGGCCGCGCGCTCCAGCCGGCGGCGAACCACGCCAGCCATACGGAACGCCTCGGCGCCGGCGCGGGCGAGGCCAATGGCGTCGATGAAGAGCGTGGTGCGGCGCTTGCGCAGCACCTCCACCACGTCGTCCAGCGGGTGGCCGCTGAGGTAGAAGCCGACGGCCTGCAGCTCCTCGTCCAGCTTCTGCGCCGGCTGAAAGGGCTGGGTCTTCGGCAAGCGCGGCCGGCCGGCGTCGCGCTGGTCGTCGCCGAACAGGCTGGCCTGCGCCGAGGCCCGGTCCTGCGCGACGCTCTGCGAATATGCCATCAGGCCGTCGGCGGCGGCCAGGATCTGCGCCCGGTTCGGATGGATGGTGTCGAAGGCGCCGGCTTTGGCGAGGTTTTCCAGCACCCGCTTGCCGAGCGCGCGCGGATCGACGCGCTCCAGGAAGTCGAACAGGTCGCGGAACGGGCCGCCTTCGTCGCGCACCTTCACCAGGTGCTGCATGGCCGCCAGTCCGACGTTGCGCACCGCGCCCAGGGCGTAGAGCACCTCGCCGTTCTCGACTTCGAAGTCGGCGCCGGAGCGGTTCACGTCGGGCGGGCGCACCGGCACGTTGAAACGCCGGGCGTCCTGGTAGAACACCGCCAGCCGGTCGGTATTGGAGATGTCGAGGCTCATCGAGGCGGCGACGAACTCCACCGGCGCGTGGGTCTTCAGCCAGCCGGTCTGGTAGGTGATGTAGGCGTAGGCGGCGGCGTGGCTCTTGTTGAAGCCGTAGCCGGCGAACTTGTCGACGAGGTCGAAGATGTCGCCCGCCTGCCCAGCGCTGACGCCCTTTTCCTCGGCGCCGGCGATGAAGCGGGCGCGCTGCTGCGCCATCTCATCCTTCTTCTTCTTGCCCATGGCGCGCCGCAAGATGTCGGCCTCGCCCAGAGTATAGCCGGCCAGGATCTGGGCGATCTGCATCACCTGCTCCTGGTAGACGATGATGCCATAGGTCTCGGCCAGCACCGGCTCCAGCCAGGGGTGGGGATACTCGATGGCCCGGCGCCCGGACTTGCAGTCGCAGAAGGTGTCGATGTTCTCCATCGGGCCGGGGCGATAGAGCGCGCCGAGCGCGGTGACGTCCTCGATGCTGGTGGGCCGCAGCTTGCGCAGGGTGTCGCGCATCCCCTGCCCTTCGAACTGGAACACCCCCACTGTGTGCCCAGCCGACATCAGGTCGTAGACCTGTTGGTCGTCGAGCGGCAGCGACTCGATGTCCGGCGCGGCGCCGCGGCGCTCCAGGTAGCGCACGGCGCGGTCGATCACGGTCAGCGTCTTCAGGCCCAGGAAGTCGAACTTCACCGGCCCGGCGCTCTCGATCCACTTCATGTTGAACTGGGTCGCCGGGATGTCGGAGCGGGCGTCGCGGTAGAGCGGCGCCAGTTCGGTGAGCGGCCGGTCGCCGATGACGATGCCGGCGGCGTGGGTGGAGGCGTTGCGGTAGAGGCCCTCCAGTTGCAGGGCGATGTCGAGCAGCTCGGCGACGCCGTCCTCGCTCTGGCGGGCCTGCTGCAGGCGCGGCTCGATCTCGATGGCGCGCTGCAGCGTCACCGGATTGGCCGGATTGTTGGGCACCATCTTGGCCAGGCGGTCGACCATGCCCAGCGGCAGCTGCATCACCCGGCCGACGTCGCGCAGCACCGCCCGCGCCTGCAGCGTGCCGAAGGTGATGATCTGAGCGACGCGATCGCGGCCGTACTTGGCCTGCACGTAGGCGATCACCTCCTCCCGCCGCTCCTGGCAGAAGTCGGTGTCGATGTCGGGCATGGAGACCCGCGCCGGGTCGAGAAAGCGCTCGAACAGCAGCTTGAAGCGCATGGGGTCGAGGCCGGTGATGAGCAGCGACCAGGCGACCACCGAGCCCACCGCCGAGCCGCGCCCTGGCCCCACCGGGATCTTGTTGGCCACAGCGAACTTCATGAAGTCCGACACGATCAGCAGGTAGCCGGAGAAGCCCATGGTGGTGATGACGCCGAGCTCGCGCTCCAGCCGGGCCCAGTAGTCTTCCTCGGGGGCATAGAGCGTATGGCCGGCCAGCCGCCGCTTCAGGCCCTCGCGGGCCTGGGCGATCAGTTCCTCGTCCTCGCTGCGGCCGCCGACGGTGGGGAAGCGCGGCAGCACCGGGTCGCGCTTCTCGACCATGAACGCGCAGCGGCGGGCGATATCGAGGGTGTTGTCGCAGGCCT
Source organism: Caulobacteraceae bacterium (assembly GCA_036502045.1). Taxonomy (GTDB): domain Bacteria; phylum Pseudomonadota; class Alphaproteobacteria; order Caulobacterales; family Caulobacteraceae; genus Acaudatibacter. The sequence continues at coordinate 11,527 of DASXZG010000002.1, forward strand.
CCGGCAGGTCGGCGAACAGCCGGCGCATGTCCTCCGCGCTCTTGAACCAGTGTTCGCCGGTGACGCGGCGCCGCTCCTCCTGGCCCAGGAAAGCGCCGTCGGCGATGCAGAGCAGCGCGTCGTGCGCCCGGTGAGTTTCGGGGCGGGCGAAGTAAGCGTCGTTGGTGGCGACCAGCGGGACGTCGTTGTCGTAGGCCCAGGCGACGAGGCCAGGCTCGGCGGCCGCCTCTTCCGGCAGGCCATGGCGCTGCAGTTCCACATAGAAGCGATCGCCGAACGCGCGATGCATCTCGGCCAGCGCCTTCTCGCCGTCCAGCTTACGCCCGGCGGCGAACAGAGGGTCCACCGGACCGTCGGGCCCACCAGAGAGCAGGATCAGGCCGTCGGACTTCTCCGCGATCAACGACCACGGCACGTGCGGGTCGTCGGTGGGCGAGACGTCCAGATAGGCGGCGGTGGAGAGCTCGGTGAGGTTGCGATAACCCACGTCGTTCTGAGCCAGCAGCACGATCGTCGGGATCTGCGCCCAGCGCTCCGGCGGCCCCTCGCCCAGGCCCCTTACGGGCAGCGCGCAGCCGACGATGGGCTGCACCCCGGCGTCCTTGGTCGCGACCGAGAATTCCAGAGCGCCGAACAGGTTGGCCCGGTCGGTCAGCGCCACGGCCGGCATGCCGGCGCTGCGCGCCAGCGTCGCCAGCTTGTCGGCCTTGATCGCGCCTTCCAGCAGCGAATAGGCCGACCGGGTCCTTAAGTGGACGAACCCCTCGCCAATCCGCGCCATCCGTTCGCTGCTCCCGAGCGTGCGACCGCCCGGCCGCGACTCAGGCGGCGAAACTCGCCACCTGGCAGATCATCCAAACGAACCCCGCGACCGAGGCAAGAGCGAGGCCTTCGCGCGCCAGACGAAACATGGGGACAAGCTCCGTGCCCGTTTTGTTCTGAGCCGGTGTATTCCCTTTTTGTTCTGGACGGTCAAGCGCAAAGGCGCTCCGTCGCGTGAGCTCAGGAGTGCTGGTCGAGCCAGGTCTGCGCGGTGCTGTCGCCGCCAGCGGCGGCCTTCTGGTACCACTGGCGGGCCTGGTCCTCGTCCTGTGATACGCCGGGCGGCGCATGGTCGTATTCGTAGCCAAGCCACTCCTCGGCTTGCACGTTGCCTTGCATCGCGGCTTTCTGGAACCAGCTGACAGCGGTCGCGTCGCTGCGCTGGGCGCCCTCGCCCAGAGCATAGGCGTAGCCGACCTGGTACTGCGCCTCGGCATCGCCCTGGTTGGCCGCTTGCGTCCACCAGGCCAGTGCGCTGGCGTCGTCGCCGCGCGCATGGGCCGCTTCGGCGTTGCCGCGAGCGGTGGCGACATCCGTCGGCGCGACAGCCGTGGGGCCGGAAGCTCCGGCCGGCGTCGTAACCGTCGCCGCGTTGCTGGTGTCGCCGTTGCCTTCGGCATGGCTGGCGACGGCGTTGGCGTCCGCGGCGCCGTTGGCGGCGGCGTTCAGCCCGTTCACCGCCGTCGGGTGGTTGCCGAGCAGCACGACCGCTCCCACCAGCGCGATCAGGCCGACCGCGGCGGCGCCGCCAATGATGAACGGCAGGCTGCGGTTCGACGCCGGAGGGGCCGGCGGCGCGAACGACGACGGGCCGCCCGCCGACGGTGCGCCGGCTGGCGTCGGAGACGGAATGGGGGTCGGGGGCGGAACGGGCGCCGGGGGTGGCGTGCTTGCTGTCGGAGCGGCCACGACTGGCGGGATCACCGCCGTTGGGGCTGGCTCTGGCGCAGCAGCGGACGCCGTTTCCAATGGCGTGGGCGCCGGATCGGGTTCGAGGAGGCTGGCCATGACCGGTTCGACGGCGCTGGCCACGGCCACCGCTTCCAGAACGGGCTCTGCCGGCGGCGCTGGCTCGGGCGCTGGCGCGACCGGCGCGTCGGCCACCGCAGGCTCAGCGGTCGGAACGTCCGCTGGCGCGTAAGCGACGGGCTCGGGCGGCGGGGCTGCGCCGGAGGGCAAGGTCTCTGGCGCTGGCGGCGAAGGACGGTCGAACATCCGCTCCAGGTCGGCCCGGGCTCTGGTCAGAGCCCGCGAGGCGGCGGAGAGCGCGGCGGCGGCGGCGCGGCGGTCGGCGTCGGCGGCGTCGGAGGCGGCGCGCGCCGCATCGCAGTCCGCTTGCGCGGCGCGCAGCACGGTGGACGACACTCGCATTTCGGCGACGCGCTGCAACTGCCCCTCGGCGTCTTCCAGCGTCTTGCGCGCCGCGTCGGCGGTCTCCTTGGTCTCGCCCTCGCGGGCCTTGGCTTCCTGAAAGCCTTCCTCGGCGCTGGTGACGTTGTCCTGCGCGGCGTCGATGGTCTGGTCGCGGCGCGCCAGGGCGTCGGTGAGCTCACCCGGCTTCACCGCGCCGGCCCGCACCAGGTGTTCCTCCAGCGTCGCCACCAGCCGGGCCCAGCCGTGGTGGCTGTCGCGGCCGTTCCAGCCGTCGATGGGCAGGCCGTTGATGCGGTCGAACGGGAACGGCGGGGCAGTGACGCCGGCCAGCGCGTTGACCAGCTTGTGCCGGCTGAGCGCCAGCCGCGCTTCGTCGCGCACGTATTCGCTGTTTTTCGAGGATGGGCTCCAGAGCACGATCAGGGCGGTCAGGTCGGTGACCTGGCGCTCAAGTTCCTGCTGCCAGTCCACGCCTGGCATGTCCTGGTCCCACCAGACGTCGACGCCGATGACGCGCAGCGCGCTGACCACCTGCTCCGCCAGCGCCCGGTCTTGCCGCGAATAGGAAATAAAGACGCCCGACATTCCCGCCCCCAATCGAACGGGCGAAATCTAGCGCAACGGCGCGGCGGCAACCAGCGGCCTAGGCCGCGGCGCGGGCGCCGGCGCCGCGGCCAATGCGCAGAAGGCCGGCCTCGATGCGATCGACGACGTGATCGGCGTGGCGCTCGACCACCGCCACGGCGCGAGCGGCCTCGCCCATGCGCTGGCGAAGCGCTGGATCGAGCGCCACTCGCCGCAGCGCCGCCGCCATCGCCTCGACATCGCGTGGCGGCGTCAGCAGCGCGGCGGCGCCGCCTGCCGACAGCTCGCCCATCCGGCCGACCTGGGTCGAGACGATGGGCAGGCCTGCGGACATCGCCTCCACCGCCACGTTCGGCCCCTCTTCGCGCCCGGAGCTGATGCAGAAGACATCCAGCGCCTGCATGAATGCGCCAACGCGGCCGTCGCGCGGCAGGCGCAGCACCCGGTCTTCGGCGCCGGCGATCGCAGCCTCCAGCTTTCGTCCCTCGATGGGATCGTGGTCGGCGCCCTTCAGCGCCACCATCACGTCCAGTCCTTCGTCCATCAGGCGCCGCGCCGCCAGCACCAGGTCGGACTGGCGCTTGTCGAAATGGATGTCCGCCGCCTGGCCGATGAGGATGGTCTGCGGGCCGACGCCCAGCGCGGCGCGGGCCGTGGCGCGCTCCGCCGGCGTCGCCGGCTCGAAAAACTGGCAGCCGAGGAAGGTCGGAATCACCTCGATCTTGCGAGCGGGCACCAGGTTGACGAAGCGCTGGTAGCGGGCGCTGCGCTCCGAGAGCGTGAACACCAGGTCGTTGAGCATCCAGTGAGGCTGGAGATGGCGCGAGTGGCAGGTGGCGGCCATCGGCGGCCCGCCGACCAACTTCAGCAGGCCCGCGAAGCCGTGCGCGCCGCTCATGTGGGTGTGCAGCACCTGTGTACCGTGCTCGCGCAGCAGCTTCATGACGCGAGTGACCTCAGGCAGCACGAACTCCGACTGCTCGATCCGCACGCCAGGGAGGTCGATCGGATCTTCCCACCACTGCCGATGCAGCAGCATGAGGTCGTGGCCGCGCGCCGCCAGCTTCTCGGTGAGCGCCAGGCAGTAGCGGGTGGCGCCGTTCGCGGTGCCGCTGGAGACGAACTGCGCGATGCGCATCAGCCGAGCGCCCGTTCGAGCGCCTCGCCGCTCATCTGCCCAGGGCTGATGCGTGGGAGGCGGAACGGGTTGGTCATAGGCGCCATCACGCCGGGCTGCGTGGTGCAGCCGCTGTCGAAGCCGGCGGCTCTGGCGGCCGCCACGCTGGCGCTGTTGAAGCGCCCGAAAGGATAGGCGAAGTGCTTCACCGGCCGGTTCACCCAGGCTTCGCAAGCTGCGCGGCTCTCGGCGATCTCATGCTGCTGTTCGGCCGGTCCGATATCCTCCAGCGACGGGTGGTTGACCGTATGAGCGCCGATGCTGATCAGCGCCCCATCGATGGCGGCCACCTCGTCCGCCGTCATCACGCGCTTGTCTTCGCGGGCGTGTCGAACGACACCGGCCCAGGCGCGCAGCCCTTGCAGGTGCGCCTCGACTTCGTTTAGCGGCATGTCGCGGAATCGGGCGCGGAAGAAATGGCCGGCGCCGGAGCGCGCAGCACGGTCTCCAGGCGAGAAGCGCAGCACCCGCGGCTCGCCCTTGAACGGCGAGGCCATCTCCTCCGGCAGTGCCTCGGTCTCCAGGAAGATCTGTGAGAGCTCGTCCCACCAGTATTCGCGGTCGGCGCCCACCATCGAGGTGACGAGGAAGATGGTGGCCGGCGCGTCGTGCGACTCCAGCACCGGCCGGGCGTTGGTGAGGTTGTCGAGATAGCCGTCGTCGAAGGTGATGGCGGCCAGCGGCTTGCCGGCGGGCGCCTTGGCTTCGCCGCGGGCGATGGCGGCCAGCGCGTCCAGCGGCACGACGTGGCGGACCGATGTCAGCGCCGCGATCTGCTCGGCGAAACGCTCGGGCGAGACGCTAATGCCCCATTGGTCGCGCGCTGGGTCGGCGACACGATGATAGATCAGCATCACAGGCGCCTGCGGCCACACCCGCTGCGCCAGCCAGCCTTTCGCCCCTGCAAGGCCCCGCTGGATCAAGCGAGCGCCTCCAGCGCCAGCGGCAGCTGTGCCAGCGTGTCCAGGCGCAGATCGGCCAGCGCCGCCTCCGGCGAAGCCGCGTGCAGCACGCCCCAAGGTCCGCGGCGCAGGAAGACAGCGGTCATGCCCGCACGCTTGGCCGGCAGCACGTCGTTGTCCAGCCGATCGCCGACGTAGGCGATGGCGGTGGCCGGAACGCCCGCGGCCTCCACCACCTTGGCGAAGAACGCCGGATCGGGTTTCTCCACGCCCCAGCGGGCAGACGAAGCGATAAAGCTGACCGGCAGACCGCTCTCCGCCAGCGCGGCCTCCGCCGCTTCGGGCTGGTTGCCAGCGATGCCGAGCGCCACGCCCGCGCGGCTCAACGCTTGGAGGCACGGAATGGCGTCCGGATAGAAGTCCGACGACCGGAACTCGGTGCGCCAGCCGGCGTCGGCGCGGCGACGTTGTTCGGCCGCCAGGTCGAGTCCCGGGCGCACGATCTGAAACACCTCGCGATGGTGCAGTCCGCGCGCGATGACGCCGCCGAACGCAGCGAAGAAGGTCAGACGGGGCACGCCCAACCAGTCGGCCCACTCGCCCCAATGCCGCGTCTCATCCACCAGCGTTTCGCCCACATCGAACACCACGGTGCGGACGCGGCTCACGGGTGCTCGTACGGCGCGAGGCGGCCGTCCTTCAGGCTGAGCACGCGGTCCATGAAGCGGGTGAGTTCGAGATTGTGGGTGGCGACGAGCGCGGCGACGCCTTCATTGCGCGCCAGGTCGTGCAGCGCCTGGAACACCGCCATCGAGGTCACGGGGTCGAGGTTGCCGGTGGGCTCGTCGCAGAGCAGCAGGCGGGGCGAATTGGCCAGCGCACGGGCCACCGCTACCCGCTGCTGCTCGCCGCCGGAAAGCTGCGCCGGCTGGTGCGTGACGCGATCGGCGAGGCCGAGGCTGGTGAGCAGATTGCGGGCGCGCACTTCGGCGGCGCGCTTGGACGCGCCGGCGATCATCAACGGCAGCGCGACGTTGTCGAGCGCGGTCAGCTCCGGCAGCAGGTGGTGGAACTGGTAGACGAAGCCGATCTCCTTCAGCCGCAACCGGGTGCGCGCCGCTTCGGCCAGCTGCGAGCAGTCTTCGCCGTCGATGACGATGGTGCCGGCGGTGGGGTGCTCCAGCAATCCAGCGGCGTGCAGCAGCGACGACTTGCCGGAGCCGGAGGGCCCGATCAGCCCGACCAGTTCGCCCGGAAACACCTGCAGCTCGGCGCCTTTCAGCACCTCGAGCGTCCGCGCGCCGGTGACGTAGTCGCGGCGCAGGCCCCGGATGGCCAGGACCGGGTCACTCATAGCGAAGCGCCTCCACCGGATCGAGGCGCGAGGCGCGCCAAGCCGGACCGACGCTGGCCAGAAGGGACGCGACAACGGCGAAGACCGTGATGCCGATCACTTCCGGCCACTCAATCTTCGCCGGCACGCGGGAGAGGAAATAGATCTGGGCATTGAACACCTGCGCGCCGGTCACCCATTCGACAAACTTCTGGATGTCGGCGATGCGCCAGCAGAACAGCACGCCGACGACGAGGCCGGTGAGCGTGCCCAGCGCGCCGACAATGGCGCCGCAGAGGAAGAAGATGCGCAGCACCGCCCCCTGCCCCGCCCCCATGGTGCGCAGGATGGCGATGTCGCGGCCCTTGTTCTTCACCAGCATCACCAGCGCCGAGATGATGTTCAGCGATGCGATCAGCACCAGCAAAGCCAGGATCAGGCCCATGACATTGTGCTCGACGGTAAGTGCGCCGAAGTAGGCCTGGTTCTTCTCGGTCCAGTCGCTGACCAGCGCGCCGGGGCCGGCCACGGCGGCGATGTCCGGCTTCATCGCCGGGGCGTTGTCGGGATTGTCGACCTTCAGCTCGATGTAGTCGACGCCGTCGCCCTTGCTGAAGAACAGCTGCGCCTGCTTCAGCGGCATATAGATGAAGGTCTGGTCGTATTCGCTCATGCCGACCTGGAAGGTGCCGGCCACCTTGTAGGTCTTCTGCGTCGGCAGCATGCCGAAGGCTGTGGACGCGGCGGTGGGCGCCGTCAGCGTCAGCGGATCGCCGACCTTGAGGTTCAGCTGGTCGGCCAGACGCGCGCCTACCAGCACCGCGTCGCCGCCGTCCGCGCCCTGGCCGAAGCCGGCCATGGAGCCGGACTTGATGTTGCCCGCCACCAGCGCGGTCGCCCTCAGGTCCGCTGGCGTGATGCCGCGCACCACGGCGCCCGTGGCCGTCGTCTGGCTCTGTGCGAGCACCTCGGATTCCACGACCGGATAGGCCTCGGTGACGTGCAGCAGGCCCCGCAGGCGCTCGATCTGGGCGTTGCGCGCCGCCTCGCCCTCGGCGCCGCCGACCACATAGGCGTGGCCGTTGAAGCCCAGGATCATGCCGGAAAGGTCGGCCCGAAAGCCGTTCATCACCGACATAACGATGATCAGCACGGCGACCGCCAGCGCGATGCCGGCGAAGGAGATGATCGAGATCAGCGCTACCCCGCCCTCGCTGCGACGGGCGCGCAGGTAGCGAACGGCGAGATCGCGCTCCCAGGCGCTGAACGGCGGCGCGGGCGGCTCGCTCACGGGGTTTCGCTCACGTCAGGCGAAGTTCTTGAACATGCCCATGGACAGCCAGTGGAAGTGCACGGCGATCCAGAATGCAGCGAAGATCAGCGCCGAAACCCATGTGGTGGTTATGAATTTCCGCTTCAGGTTCGGGTTGACCGGCGAGCCGGGATCGCCGCCGCCGGGCGTCGGTACGCCGGCCTCGGCATGACTCACCACGCCGATCGGCAGGATGGTGAACAGCACCACCCACCAGAGGATCAGGTAGATCGCGACGCACTCTTCCGGGTTCATGCGTGCGCCGCCACCGGCTCGGCCATCAGCTCGATCAGCACGCCGCCCATGTCCTTAGGGTGCAGAAAGATCACCGGCACGCCGTGGGCGCCGATGCGCGGCTCGCCCGTGCCCAGCACCGTGGCGCCTTTGGCCCGCATGTCGTCGCGCGCCGTCAGGATGTCCGGCACCTCGAAGCAGACGTGGTGCTGGCCGCCGCGCGGGTTCTTGGCCAGGAACGCCGTGATCGGCGAATCCTCGCCCAGGGGCTCGATCAGCTCGATCTGGGCGTTCGGCAGGTCGACGAAGCTGACCCAGACGCCCTGTTCCGGCAGCGCTTTCTTCGGCGTCACCGAGGTCGCGCCCAGCACGTCGCGGTAGAGTTTCCAGCTTTCCTCGATGGAGGGCGTCGCCACGCCGACGTGGTTGAGCTTGCCGATCATAGGTGCGTGCGTAGCACCCTTGCCGGGGCGAATGAAGGGCGGCCCTTGCGCGCGCCTTGCATCGCAGTATACTTTGCGTTGGAAAGTGAGGGCTGATGCAGGACCTCGATAGGGCGCTGGCAGAGATCGGCGCCATCAAGAGCCAGCTGGCGCGGGCGGAGCGCTTTCATGGGCTGGGTCCCACAGCGTTCGCCGCCACCGGCGCACTGGCGCTCGCAGCGGCCATCGGCGAGGCGCACTGGATGTCGGCGGTGCAACCGGTCGGCTTCCTGGCGCTCTGGATCGCTGTCGCTGGCATTTCAGCGGCCGTCATCAGCGCTGAGATGGTTGGCCGCTCGCGCCGGCTACATTCGCCGCTGGCCGACGAGATGATCGGCGCGGCGGTGACTCAGTTCCTGCCAGGCGCCACAGTCGGGGCGGCCGCAACGCTGGTGCTGCTGCGCTGCGCGCCGCAGACGCTATGGATCGCGCCGGGGCTCTGGCAGATCACCTTCGGGCTTGGCGTGCTGGCCTCATGCCGCTTCCTGCCGCGCGGCATCGCGCTGGTGGGCGCCTGGTACGTCGGCAGCGGCCTTGCCTGCCTTGCGTGGGCGCAAGGCCCCCTCGCCTTCTCGCCCTGGGCGATGGGCGTGCCGTTCGGCATCGGCCAGCTCATGGTGGCGGCGGTGCTGCGCTTCTCGGGGGAGACCGATGCCTGACGCGCCTTTCGCCTACGAGGGTCTCGACCGGGTAATGCACGAGCGCGCCCGGCTGGGGGTGATGACCTCGCTCGCGGCCAATCCCAAAGGCCTGGTCTTCGGCGATCTGAAGCGCCTCTGCGGCCTCACCGACGGCAACCTCAGCCGCCACCTGGCGGTGCTACAGGAAGCGGGCCTGGTCGAGGTGACCAAGGGCTTCGAGAAGAACCGGCCGCAGACGCTCTGCCGCATCACCGACGACGGCCGCCAGCGCTTCCTGGCGTACCTGGCGGTGCTGGACCAGGTGGTGCGCGACGCCGCGGCCGCCGCCAGGGCCGCGCCGGGCGACCTGCCCGGTCTCGCTCCTGCCTGACCCTTTCATTTGCCTGGACACTTTGCAATGCAAAGCCGATTTCACGTCGCCATCATCATGGACGGCAACGGCCGCTGGGGCCAACGCCGGGGCCTCAGCCGCTCCGAAGGCCACCTCGCCGGCGCCGAGGCCGTGCGCCGCACGGTGGAAGCCGCACCAAACTTCGGCGTCACCGCCCTCACTCTCTTCGCCTTCTCGTCGGCCAACTGGCGGCGCCCCGAAGGCGAGGTGAACGCACTGATGGCGCTGCTGCGCGACTACCTCCTCAGCGACGGCCCCAAGCTGGTGGAGAGCGGCGTGCGGCTGCACATGCTGGGCCGCCGCGATCGCCTGCCACCCGAACTGGCTGATCAAGTGGCGCAGGTCGAGGCCGCCAGCGCCGCCAACGCCAAACTCACCGTGCGCATCGCCCTCGATTACTCGTCGCGCGAAGCCATCGCCCAGGCCGCCGTCACCTTGGGCCGCGCGGCCTCTTTGGACGCGTTCGACGCCATCATCGACGCCGGCCAGGGCTGCGGTCCGGTGGACCTCATGATCCGCACCGGCGGCGAGAAGCGCCTCTCCGACTTCCTGCTATGGGAATGCGCCTACGCCGAGCTCTGGTTCACTGAGCGCATGTGGCCCGAGTTCGAGGCCAGCGATCTCGCCGACGCCGTTTGCGACTTCCGCCGGCGCGAGCGGACATTTGGAGCTGTGCCTGCAGCGGAACCGTGCGCCGCCTAGCTTGCTGCGCCCTTCAGGTCGGCCGCCGATGCGGCCTGCATTCCCACGAGGCAGCGGGCGGCGAGCGCCACCTGGTCGTGGAAGATCGCCGGGTCGAGCTTCGAGATCTCGCCGTCGGGGGCCATGGCGCAGAGGAACTGCGGCGAAGGGAGGAAGCCGATGGTGGGGATGCCAAGGGCGTGGAAGCCGCCGCCCTCGCCGAAGAACGCGCCGCCGCTGAGGATCGCCGCGCGGTCCTGGCAGCCCGCCAGGGCGCCTTCGATGATGTGCTGCAAGGCGACGTCCGGCGGTCCGGGCGTGCGGCCCTGGAAGCTGGGCGCGGTGATGAAGAACTGCGATTGCAGCGGCTGGCCGGTGGCGGCGAACTTGAGCGCGCCCGGCTCGCCCTGGTCCTGCCATTCCTGGCAGCCGAGATGCTCCAGCGTCAGCACGCCGACCGTCTGCTTGAGGATCTGCGGGTGCTGGGCGATCCAGTCACGGCCGCTGCCGAGGAAGCGATGGCCGAAGTGGCCAGTGGAAGCCATGAACACCATGGTCTTCGGCCGCTCGGCGACGGGAAGCTTGGCAAAGTAGCGCGCCATGTTGACCACGGCGATGCCGCCGTTCTCCTCGGCGAGGTTGGGTCCATCGGAGTGGGTGTTGCAGATCAGGATCTCGTCGTCCGGCTGGCCGTAGCGGGCACCCGGCAGGATGCCCCAGACCGTGGCGGTGGAGACCTGGTCCAGCGTCGCCTTGAAGTCGATCAGCGCATTGGCGCCCGCAGCGGCGGCGGAGGTCAGACTCTTGCCCACCGTCTCGTTCACCCACAGCGCCGGGATGCCGGGCTTGGTGGCGGCGGGATCGGAGCCGGCGGGGCTGCTGGCAGGCGAGGACGCGAACGGGACCGGGAACGGGTTGTACTGCCCCTCGGCGTTGCCGTCCGAGATGCCCGCCCAGATCAGCACCACGCCCAGCACGCCGGCCTTGTTGGCCGCGTCGATGTCTGGCGGCGCCAGGATGGAGTTGGTCGGCGCCGGGCGGTTGACGTAGCTGCCCATGTTGGGCTTGCCGCCCTGCCAGAGGCCATCGACGGTGTAGGACGCCGCCGAGATGATCTTCGAGACTTCGGGCACCGAGAAGGTCACCAGCGCGATCTTCCCGGCCCCTTTGGCCCAGTCGATGGTCTTGGGGCCGGTGAAGACGCCGACATCAACCAGCGCGCCGCTGACGTGGGCGTTGGGATCGAAGGCCATCACGGTCTTGCCGTCGGCCTTCGGATAGCCGCCGCCAGTCCCTGCCGCGGCCAGCGCCGGAGCGGGGCCCACAGGCGTTCGCGCGCCGGTGAAGCCGCCCGTGCAATACGGGAAGTACGAGGCCACGGGCGCCGGCTTGCCGCCGACCTCGAGCGTCCACGACTTGGCCGCCCAGCGCGGGAAGTTGTCGAACCTGTCGGCGAACACCTGGCCGCCGGCCGGGCTCAGGGCCCGGCTCAGCTCATCCTGGATCCAGCCAACGAAGCGTTGGTGCTCCGGCGAGCCGGTGAGACGCGTCGGACCCATCTCGCGGTTGACGCGCTCGACCTCGGCCCAGGCGTCCTTGACCCCGGTGAGCTTGCTCCCGTCGAAGCCAGCTGCGGCTGCCGGCAAGGCGTCCAGGAACGCCAGCAGCGGCGCGGCGGCCGCAGCGCCTTTCATCAGTCCGCGACGTGAAATCGCCATGCCCGTGTCCTCCCAACCCGCCGCGCTGGAGCGCGGTCTTGTAGGCGCCACCGACTACAAATCGAGCTTCGCTTCAAGCGCCGAGGCCCGTCAAAGCGTGACAGGCCGGCCGTTTCGTCTCACTCTCGCGCCATCTCGACCGGGGGGAGCTGCGAATGCGCGTACACGTCGTCTTCATCGGCCTTGGCCTGACGTTTCTTGTCTTCGGCATGGGCTTCGGCATCTGGATGGGGATCACCCAGAGCTTCCAGTACGCGGACGTTCACGCCCACTGGAACCTCGTCGGGTTCGTCACCTCCACGCTCTACGGCCTGATCCACCGCGCCTATCCGAAGTTGGCGACGTCCCGGCTGACCTGGGTGCAGTGCGTCCTGCACGTGCTCGGCGTGGTGGTGTTCGCGCCCGGCATTTTCCTGGCAATCACGTCGCACCAGGAAATCGGCGCCATCGTCGGCTCGCTGCTGATCGTTTCGGCGGCGCTGATGTTCATGTGGATCTACTTCACCCACGATCACCGCACCGCGCCGGACTGACCGGCGCCTCCGACCGCAGAGTCGAAGGCGCCGCGGACCTGGCTCAGGCAGTCGCCAGAGCCCGCTCTCTCGGCTCGATCGGACCGAGTTCCTTGACGATGTCGAACGCGCCGCCTTTGGCGCGGCCGATGTACATGTTCATGCGCGCATGGTGCTGGCCGGGGATCATTTGGGCCGGGCCGCCGGGGCCTTCCGAGATGTTGGCGTGGTCCAGGGCCCGAACGACGTCGGCCTGGTTCAGCGAGCCGGCTTCGCGCACCGCCGCTTCCCAGAACTTGATGCCGCGCCAAAGGCCCGAGCAGGCGCTGCCGCCGGTGAACTGCTGCGCGCCGGGGAAGCGCTGGTTGTAGCGGGCCAGCAGCCTGGCGCTGAATGGCTCGGAGACCGTCTGGTAGTAGTCGAGGCAGCTGTAGAGCCCCTCGGTGTGCGCCGCCGGCAGCGCCGCCAGCATGTTCTCGTCGAAGTAGGTGGTGATGACGTGCCCGCCGCGCTTGGCGAAGCCGGCGTCGTGCAGTTGGGCCAGGAACGAGCCGACGCCGGGCGGCACTGTGGTGTTGAAGACGATCTCGGCGCCGCTCGCCATGATGCGTTGCACCGTGGCGCGATAGTCCTGGCAGTCGAGGGGGAAGTATTCCTCGCCGGCGATGGTCCCGCCGTTGGCGACCACGACCTCGCGGGCGCGCTGATTGAGCACGCGGGGCCAGATGTAGTCGGCGGACGGGAGGTACACCTTGCGGGCGCCGGTCTCGCGCATCAGCCACGGCACGAGCGGCTCGACCTGCTGAGCGGGCACTGGCCCGGTGCAGAAGATCAGCGGATGGCGCTCCTGGCCCTCGTACTGCTCGGGGTAGATGTAGAGCGTGTGGCCTTCGTCCACCGCGGGCTTCTCGATGGCCTGGCGGGTGGAGCTGAAAATGCCGCCGAACAGCACGTCGACCTTGTCCTGACGCACCAGCTTGGCGGCCGCCGCGGCGGCGACGCTGTCGGTGGTGGCGCCGTCCTCGATGATCAGCTGCAGCCGGCGGCCGAGCAGGCCGCCCGCGGCGTTGATGTCGTCGACGACCATGGTCGCGACGTTGGCGTTGGCCAGGCCCATGAACGCGAGCGGGCCCGTTTTCTCGGCGATCATGCCGACCTTGATGGGGGTGTCAGTCATCCGGCTCTCTCCTTGCGCCGCGGCCCGGCGCTTTGCCGGTCGCGCGTGGAGCTGGACTATTCGTCGAGAGCAGGCGCCGTCCTTAAGCGCTGGCTAAACGTTCCTAATCGCGCCCGCTCGGGCCACAATGCCGGAGCGGACGGGTCAAAAGGCGCGGGGGCGTGGCCGACACCTACTCAGGCGAAGGAATTGAAGTGCGGCCCGCGGAGCGGCGCGTCCTCGTCGCCGGCGAGACCGCCGCGCTGGGCGCGCGCGCCTTTGACCTCCTGATCGCGCTGATCGAGCGTCGCGACCGCGTCGTCGGCAAGGACGAGCTGATGGCCGTCGTCTGGCCGGACCTTGTCGTCGAAGAGAACAACCTCACGGTCCAGATCTCAGCAGTGCGCAAGGCGCTGGGCCCTGACGCCATCGCCACCGTCGCTGGGCGCGGCTACCGCCTGACGCTCCCGCTAAGCGACCAAGCCGCAAGTGGCGCGGCGCGCACGGCCAGCAACCTTCCTGCCGAGCGGTCGAGCTTCATTGGCCGCGCGTCGGAGATCGCCACGCTGCGCCGCCTGCTGGACCGGAACCGGCTGGTCACACTCACCGGCATCGGCGGCGGCGGCAAGACGCGCCTTGCGCTCAAGGTCGCCGGCCTTGAGCTCCCGCGGTTTCGGGATGGGGCGTTCTTCGTCGACCTGGCGAAGCTGTCTGACCGGGACTCGGTGGCGCAAGCCGCGGCGCAGGCATGCGGCATTCTCGCGGGCGACTCCTCGCCTGATTCGCCCCGCACGCTCGGCCAGCGCCTGGTGCGGGCGCTGGCGCCCCGGCAGTCGCTGCTGATCATGGACAACTGCGAGCACCTGCTCGACGCCTCCGCCGAGCTCATCGATGCGCTGCTGACCGACTGTCCGCAGCTGGTGGTGCTGGCGACGAGCCGCGAAGCGCTGGCGATCGACGGCGAGCAAGTCCTCTCCGTGCCGCCGCTGGCGCTGCCGGCGGACGACGAGGTCACCGACGCGATGCTGCTCTTCATCGAGCGCGCGCAAGCCGCCAGCGCTCGCTTGCTGTTCCAGGATGCCTCGCGCCAACCCATCGCGGAGATCTGCCGGCGGCTCGACGGCATCCCCCTGGCTATCGAATTCGCGGCCGCGCGTACCACGCACCTGACGCCGTCCGAGATTGCCGCGCGGCTGGACAGCCGCTTCGAGCTGCTGGGCGGCGGGCGCCAGCGCATTGGCCGCCAACAGACCCTCGCCGCGGCGCTCGACTGGAGCCACGACCTGCTCAGTGCGCCCGAGCAGGCCGCGTTCCGCCGCCTCTCGGTCTGCGCGGGCGGGTTCACTCTGGACGATGCCCAGGCCGTGGTTGCGGACGCTGCGCCAACGCGCGCTGACGTCCTGGATCGCCTGGCGTCACTGGTGGCTAAGTCGCTGGTGACCGCGAGCGCTGACGACGCGGGCGAGACCCGTTATCGGCTGCTGGAGACGGTTCGGCTTTACGCGTCGGAGAAGCTGGCTGCGGCTGGCGAGGCCGAACGGACGCGCGGCGCCTATCGCGACGCCTGTGTCGCCTGGCTGGAGGCCATCCCGCAGGAACAGCTGGTGACCGACATCCGCGCCATCGGCGCCGTCGCCCGCGACATCGATCGCCTGCACGCCGTCTCTTCCGCCTGCTTGCCGGACGAACGGCCCGATCTGCTGGCGCGCCTGGCGAGCCCCCTCGTCGGCTTCTGCCTCACTGGCAACTGGTACCGCACGGCGCTCGGTTTCCTGGAGCAGGCGCTGACGAGGCCAGACCTGCTGACGGAGCCGTCGCAGGTGGCCTGTCACGCTGCCCTTCTGCCTTTGCACATGCTGGCCAACGACGTCGACGCGGCGCTGCATCATGGCGAGCGGGGCGTGGCGCTCAGCGGCGGCAGAGCCGGCCCGTTCGAAGTGATGGCGCTGGTCTACCGTGGCTTCGCGCGCTCCATGCGGGCGTCGCTGCCGGGCGCCCCGCCCGAGGCGCTGGCCGAGGCGCGCGCCGACATCGGCCAGGCCGCGGCGCAGGCGGAGGCCATGTCGCCGGCTTGGCGCGCCTTCTTCCAGAGCATCGCCGCCGACACCGAGATCAACCTCGGCGACCACGCTGCCGCGGCGCGGTGGGCGGAGGCTTCGGTGCGCAATTGCGAGGCCGCCGAGTGGCGGCTCTGGGTGCTGGGTTCGGCGCTGACCAAACTGACCGCGGCGTTGCACATGCTTGGGCGCCCCGAAGCCGCCCTCGCCGCGGCCCTGCGCGCGCTCGAGCAGTTCCAAATTCCCGCGTTCTCGCGCCAGGCGATGGCGGCCGGTTGGACGGTCGAACTGGCGCCCGCGTTCTACGCCGCCGGCCGCCGTGACCTGGCCGGCGAGGTGCTGGGGCGCGGCGTGGTCGCCATGCGCCGCAACGGGGTCGATCTCGCGCCCAACCAACTGCTGGAGGCGGCGGCCATCATTGAATATCTCCGGGGCGAACCGATCCGCAGCGCGCGCCTGATGGGCGCGGCTCGCTCGGTCGGGGGCGCCGATCAGGAAGTGATGGCTTTCCGCACGCCGGCCTCGATGGCGCTCTATCGCCACTACCTACCCTTCGTGCGCTCGGTGCTGGATCCGGACGCGGCGCGCGCCGCCCGCGACGCCGGCCGGGCGATGACCATGGACGAAGCTTTCGATGACGCGCTCGATGGGATCGCGCTGATCTAGGCGCGGCGGCCGCTACACCCGCAGCACGGTGGCTTCCACCACGGGTCGGCGCTCCCAGATGCGGTAGGCGGCGCGCTTGATGGCGCGGCTGAGCGTTTGTTCGATGGCGTGGTCGTCGTCGCGGTCGTCGGCAGAGAGCTTCTTCAGCGCACGCTCGGCCTCGGCGGCCAGATCGTCGATGGCCTCATCCAGTTCGTAGTCCGCCTCGCCGGGCAGGCCGATAGCGCGAACCTGCGGGCCCGAGACGATGCGGCCCTTGCGATCCAGCGCCACGGCCACCGTCAGCATGCCATTGAACGCGGCGTGGCGGCGTTCGCGCAGCGCATCCCCGTTCTCGGGCGTGACCATGCCGCCATCGACGTAGAGCCGGCCAGCGTGGACCTCGTCGATCACTTCGGCACGGCCTGGGGCCAGGCGCACCATGTCGCCATTTCGCGGGGAGACCGTCTCCGGCACCTGCATGTCGCGGGCTAGCGCGGCGTGCTCGATTAGGTGGCGGCGCTCACCGTGGGTGGGCACCGCGATGCGCGGGCGGGCCCACTGGTACATGCGCTTCAGTTCGTCCCGGCACGGGTGGCCGGAGACGTGCAGGCCTGGGTGATCGCGTTCGGTGTAGAGGCGCACGCCGCGGTCGGCGAGCTTGTTCTGCAGATTGCGGATCGGGATCTCGTTGCCGGGGATCACCCGCGACGAGAAGATGCAGGAATCGCCCTGCCCCAGCGAGATGTGCGGGTGATTGCCTTCGGCAACGCGGGAGAGCGCCGCCCGCGGCTCGCCCTGGCTGCCGGTGCAGAGGTAGAGCACTTTGTCGGCGGGAAAGTAGCCGGCCTCCGCGTCGGTGATGAAGGGTTGCAGCCCTTCCAGCAGGCCCACCGAGCGCGCCGCCGCCGCCATGCGGATCATCGAGCGGCCGACCAGGCAGACGCGGCGGTCGGCAGCCTCGGCGGCGCGGATGATCGAGTCCATGCGCGCCACGTTGGAGGCGAAGCAGCCCGCCGCCACCTTGCCCTTCAGCGTCGGGATCAGC
>DASXZG010000003.1:0-7514 GCA_036502045.1 Caulobacteraceae bacterium
AGGTCGCCATCGTCGCCGTCATGCGAAAGCTCATCGAGGCCGCAAACCTCATCCTCGCCAGAGGAACCCCCTGGACGCGGACAAAGACAGCCTAATCTTCAACATGGTTGCTCCCCCGCCTCTTCGGGCGGGTGAGGAGACTAAGCTCCCTGATGCTCCAGCACCTCGTCCAGGACGAACTGGTAGTAGGTCATCGCTTCGGCCACGGCGAAGCGTTCGCGCTGGAACTCGATCTTCGGGGCGCCCTCGCGGATGGAGTCGGCGCTCATCGTCGAGCCCAGCGCCGGCCAGCGCATCAGGCGCGACATGCGCCGGCCGCCACGCATGGCCACTGTCTCAACCTTGGCCTCGGGATAGAGGTCCACGAAACGCAGGTAGGCGTCGGCGCAGGCGTGGACGGCGTCGGCGCCCTTGCCCGCTCGCATCGCGGCGAAGGCGGTCTCCAGCTTGGCGCGCAACTCGTCGTTGGCGACGTCGGCGGCTTTGGCCATGGCGCGCCTCCTAGATCGACGAGTTGATGACGGCGTCGACGCCCTTGAGCTGGTCGGCGCGCCACTTCCTGTGCTCGGTCTCGTGCCGCTCTTTGAACTCCGGCAGCAGCTCTTTGCCGAAGCGCTCGATGGATTCCATGATGTGCTCGTGCTTGCGGTCGCCGCATTGGGCGACGAAGATCATCACGTCCAGGTGCTGGTCCTCGTACATCTTCAGTGTACGGCGCAGCGTCTCGGTGGTGCCGATGGCGTTGCCGGAGCGGGCGGCGCGGTAGAGCGCCTTCTGCACCTCGTCGTTGGGCTCGCCGCTGGCGATCTCCGACGGCGACAGGAAGCCGCCGCGCTGGGCCTGCACCTCGGCGGTCTCGCCGGAGCGGGCCAGGAAGTCGCGGTAGACGTTGGAGCCGCCGGGCTTGTGGTTTCCGCCCACCGCCGGGTTGTAATAGTAGCCCAGCGAATAGCTGAAGAACGCCGGACCGTTGGCGCTGCGCCGCATCGCCTCTTCGGGCGTGTCGCCCATCATGAAGGTGTTGAGCACCGCCAGGCCCGGGTTGATGGCGTGGCCGATGGGCATCAGCTCCTCACGCACCAGCCGGTAGTACTCCAGCGCCCGCTCGCCGAGCTCGTCCGGCGTCTCGAAGCCGAAGCCCAGCGAGCCCATGCCGAGGCGGGCGGCGACCATGGTGGTCTCGCGGCGTGACGCGGCCACCCACAGCGGCGGGTGCGGCTTCTGCAGCGGCTTGGGGATGACGTTGCGGGCCGGCATGGAGAAGAACTCGCCCTCGAAGCCCTCGTACGGTGTCGAGACCATCATGTTGGTGATCTCGCGGGTGGCCTCCTCCCACATCGCCTTCTTCATGTTGCGGTCGACGCCGAAGCCGCCCAGCTCCATGCCGGACGCGCTCTCGCCGGAGCCGAACTCGACGCGGCCGTTGGAGAGCAGATCGAGCGCCGAGATGCGCTCGGCGACCCTGGCCGGGTGGTTGTATTTCGGCGGCGTCAGCACGATGCCGTGGCCGAGGCGGATGCGTTTGGTGCGCTGCGACAGCGCCGCCATCATCAGCTCGGGCGCCGAGGAGTGGGAGTATTCCTCGAGGAAGTGGTGCTCGACCTCGAAGACGTAGTCGAAGCCCAGGGAATCAGCGAGCGCCACCTGGTCGAGCATCTCGTGATAGATGCGCCGCTCGGCCTCCGGGTCCCACTGGTCCGCATCGCCCGGCTTGGGCAGCTGAAGCTCGTAGAAGAGACCGAATTTCACTGCGAATACTCCCTAAATATCTGTCGTCATTCAAAAAGGTACGAGGCGAGGTGAAATCCTCGCGAGAACGCTAGTTGTCGGCGAGGGCGTCGAACTGGGCCAGCAGCGCCGCGCCATCGGGCTTGGCCTTGAGCAGAGCCGCCACCGCCGCGCGGGAGGTCTGCCGTTGCTGCTTCGGCACCTCGTCGGAATTCCAGGCGGTGATGCGGGCCCACACCGGGTCGATGAAAGCGCTACCCAGCACCGGCCCGTCCGGGGTCTTGAAATGGAAGGTGCGCAGTTCGGAAATGAACAGCTGCAGGTAAGCCACGTGCGAGGCCTCGTCCTGGCGGATCTGGTCGACGATCACCGCGGCCTTGTCGGCGTCGGCGCGGCGATCCTTGAACACCTCGGGGTCACGCATCAGGTCGACGTTGAAGGCAAAGCCCCGCTCGGCCCGGATCTCGATCATCAGCACGTTCATCAGCTGCTTGATCAGGCCTTCGACCGGCGCGGGGACCTGCGGCATCTCGCGGGCGTCCGCGCCGGTGCGGCCCTCGCGCCCGGGAATCTCGGGGATCGGGTGAGCGTTCTCGCCCAGCACCAGGTCGCGGGCGACGTACCACATCTGGTCGTGCGCCCCGACGTCGCTCTTGCCGTCGCCGCCTTCGTCGAGGCCGTGCGCGACGAAGAGGCCTTTGTTGAGGTGCGCGGTCGCGGTCTCGGAGATGTCCTCTTCCACCAGCGTTTGGAAGTCCGGGGCGGTGATGCCGGCCAGCATCTTGCCCCGGCCTTCGATGATCCCGGTGGTGGTCAGCGAGTTCCACAGCGGCAGGGTGACGCCATTGGCCAACAGCAGCTTCATCTGCGGCAGGTTCGGGTAGTGCGGGGCGTGCAGCAGTCGGGTGGAGGCGTCGATCAGCTCGCCGCCCTTGGCCGTGAACGCCGCCTGCCAGGCCTTGATCGCCGGCCAGCGGACGAAGGTTCGCGGCGAGACGTAACGGCCGGCGTCATCGTAGCCGCCGTGCAGGCGCCGGGCGCCGAACGCGTTGAGCTTGGCGAAGGGGTGATCGGCGAGAATCTCGTCGGTGGTGTAGCGCAGCTGGGTCAATTCCCATCCTCCTCGCGGCGCTGGCGCGGCCGCTATCCGAGCAAATTGCGCGGCGGCGAGGGCGGCCGCAGCGCGGCGATGTCCTCGAAGCGGCGCTGCACGCCTTCCATGTTCTCGGCGTGGGTCAGCAAATAGAACTGGTCGTCCAAAATGGCCTGCACCACCTTCTCGCCCACTTCGCGCGGGGCCATGCCGCCGGCCTTGAAACGGGCGTCCATGGCGGCGATGGCGGCCTGGCGCTGCGGGTTCGCCGCTTCGTCGGCGCCGGTGAGCGCGCCCGGCCGGTTGCGGGCGGAGGTGATGATGTTGGTGGCGATCATGCCCGGGCAGAGCACGGTGACGCCGATGTTGGCGCCGGCGTTCTTCAGGTCCTGGTAGAGGCCTTCGGTGAGCCGCGTCACCGCGTGCTTGGAGACGCCGTAGATCGAGCCCGCGCCGGTGGTCAGGCCCAGGATCGAGGAGGTGTTGACGATGTGGCCTTCCTCGCCGTGCGCGATCATCCGTGGCGTGAAGGCGCGCAGGCCGTTCACCACCCCGCGGAAGTTGACGCCCATCACCCAGTCCCAGTCGTTCTGCGACTGCGCCCAGATCGGCTGGCCGCCGCCCCCGCCGGACACGCCGGCGTTGTTGCAGAGCACGTGCACCTTGCCAAAGCGGGCCTCGGCGGCGTCGGCCAAAGCCGCCACGCTCTCGTAGGACGACACGTCGGTCACCAGCGGCGCCACTTCGGCGTTGGTCCTGGAGAGATGGTCGGCGGCGCGCATCAGCGCATCGGCCTCCACGTCGGCCATCATCACTTTCATGCCGCGGCTGGCGAAGGCCTCGGTCATGCCAAGGCCAATGCCGCTGGCGGCGCCGGTGACGACCGCGACCTTGCCTTCGAGGCTCTGCATCGCCTCGCGTCCTCGATCAGGCGTCGAAGACGATGACGGAGCGGGCGATGGACCCGGTCTTCATCTCCGCGAACGCCTCGTTGATGTCTTCCAGCTTGATCCGCCGGCTGATCATCTCGTCCAGCTTCAGCTTGCCGGCCATGTAGAAATCGATGAAGCGCGGCATGTCGACCGGGAAGCGGTTGGAGCCCATGGCCGAGCCCTGGATGCGCTTTTCGCCCAGGAACGCCGCGCCCATCAGGCTCACCTGCTGGCCGACGGGGATCATGCCGATGACGTTGGCGGTGCCGCCGCGCCGCAGCATGTTGAATGCCTGCTCGGCGGTCTTGGCCAGGCCGATGGCCTCGAAGCTGTGGTGGACGCCGCCCTTGGTCATCTCCATCACCGCCTTCACCGCGTCGGTCTCGGCGGCGTTGATGAAGTCGGTGGCGCCGAACTGGCGCGAGATGTTGTCCTTGGCCGGCGAGGTGTCGATGGCGATGATCCGGCCGGCGCCGGCGATAGCCGCGCCGTTGATGGCCGAAAGCCCGACGCCGCCGCAGCCAATGACGGCCACGGTCTCACCCGGCCGCACCTTGGAGGTGTGGATCGCCGCGCCGACGCCGGTGGTGACGCCGCAGCCGATCAGGGCGGCGCGGTCGAGGGGCATGTCCTTGCGGATCGCCGTGCAGGCGTGCTCGTGGATCAGCATCTGCTCGGCGAACGAGGACAGGTTGAGGAACTGGTTCATCACGCCGCCGGCCTGGCTCAGCCGCGGCGTTTCGGTCTGCCGCACTTCGGGGCTGCTGCAGAGCGACATGCGGCCGGTGAGACAGTCCTCGCAGTGGCCGCAGAACACCGAGAGGCAGGTGATCACATGGTCGCCGACTTTCACCGTGCGCACGTCATCGCCTACGGCCTCGACAATGCCGGCGCTCTCATGGCCCAGCACCACCGGCACGCGCGCCGGATAGCTGCCCTCGACGAAGTGCAGGTCGGAGTGGCAGACGCCGGCCGCCGCGGTGCGGATCAGCACCTCGCTCGGCCCGGGCTTGCGGACTTGCACGTCCTCGATCTGCAGCGGTTTGCCGACTTCTCTAAGCACTGCGGCTTTCATGGCGTTCTCCCTGGAGCCGGCGCTTAAGCGTCGAAGGTGATGACGGAGCGGGCGATGTTGCCCGTCTTCATCTCGGCGAAGGCTTCGTTGACGTTCTCAAGCTTGATGCGGCGCGAGATCATCTCATCGAGCTTCAGCTTGCCCGAGAGGTAGAAGTCGACCAGCCGCGGCATGTCCACCGGGAAGCGGTTGGAGCCCATCAGCGAGCCCTGGATGCGCTTCTCGCCCAGGAAGGCCGCGCCCATCAGCGTCACCTGCTGGCCGATCGGGATCATGCCGATGATGTTGGCGGTGCCGCCGCGGCGCAGCATGTTGAACGCCTGCTCGGCGGTCTTGCCGAGGCCAATGGCCTCGAACGAGTGGTGCACGCCGCCCTTGGTCATCTCCATCACCGCTTTCACCGCGTCGGTCTCGGCCGCGTTGATGAAGTCGGTGGCGCCGAACTGGCGGGAGATGTTGTCCTTGGCCGACGAGGTATCGATGGCGATGATCCGCCCGGCGCCGGCGATGGCCGCGCCGTTGATGGCCGAGAGGCCGACGCCGCCGCAGCCGATCACCGCCACGGTCTCGCCGGGACGGACGTTGGAGGTGTGAATGGCCGCGCCGACGCCGGTCATCACCCCGCAGCCGATCAACGCGGCGCGGTCCAGCGGCATGTCCTTGCGGATCGCGACGCAGGCGTGCTCGTGCACCAGCATCTGCTCGGCGAACGACGACAAATTGAGGAACTGGTTCATCGGCATGCCATTTTGGGTGATGCGCGGCTCTTCGCCCGGCTGGCGCCGCGTCTCCGGGCTCTGGCACAGCGACATGTGGCCGGTGAGGCACTGGTCGCAGTGGCCACAGAACACCGACAGGCAGGTGATCACGTGGTCGCCGACTTTCACCGTGCGCACTTCCGAGCCGACCTGCTCGACGACGCCGGCGCTCTCGTGGCCCAGCACCGCCGGCACCTGGGTGGGGTAAGAGCCTTCGAAGAAGTGGACGTCGGAGTGGCAGACGCCGGCGGCGACGGTGCGGATGAGCACCTCATGCGGACCGGGCTTGTTCAGTTGCACCTGCTCGATCTGAAGGGGCTTGCCCACTTCGCGCATCACGGCGGCCTTCATCGATCGTCTCTCCCTGTCCCGAACCCGACCCCTTTTTCTTTCCAAGGACCGGTATGGCGCAAGCTTATCGCCGCTAACGAACGGGGAAGCCAAGAGGGATTCGAGGGTTGACTTGCGTCAGCCGATGACCTTTGCCTCAGGACCTTCGGGGAGACGACAAGGGAAGGGACGGGACATGAACCGCGCTTTGATCATCATCCTCGCTTCGGCGGCGCTGGCGGGCTGCGAGACGGGCGGCGGCGGCGCGCCGGGCCCTTCGTCCGGGCCGATGTACGCGCCCAACAGCGGCGCTGGCGCCGAGGCGTTTCGCGCCGAGGACTTCGCCTGGTCGCAAGCTTCCGGCGGCGGCGAGGTGGACGGTGTCGTGGCTTACAAGACCGGCTACACCTGCACCGGCGGGACGGTGGTGCTAACGCCCGAAACCCCGTGGAGCCGGGCGCGCATGCGCACCATGTACAATTCCGACTCAGGCTCGGCGATGTCGGTGGGCGACGTGCACCCGGCCCCGGCCGAGCACGCCACCGAGTACCAGCAGTACGCCCGGCGCACGACCTGCGACGCCAACAACGCTTTCCGCTTCACCGGCCTGCCCAGCGGGGCCTGGTTCGTGGTGACGGTGGCGACGCCCACCGGCGGCGGCGACAAGGTCGCCATCATGCGGCGCGTGGTCACCAACGGCGGCGTGGTCAGCCTCAAGCTGCAGTAGAGCGGCGCACGCGGGTGGCGTTCCAGGAGATCCTCTACGCGGCCGACGGGCCGGTGGGCGTGATCACGCTCAACCGGCCGCAGGTGCGCAACGCCCAGGGCTATCGTATGCTCGACGAGATCGACGCGGCGTTCGACCTGGCGCGGGCGGACGAGACCGTGCGGGTGGTGATCGTGCGTGGCTCCGGCGGGGTGTTCTCCACCGGCCACGACCTCGGCACCCCCGAAGCGGCGGAGTACCGCCGCCAGCTGGGCGCCAAGCCCGGCATCCAGGTCTACGACCAGTTCAAGAAGTACAACCTCGACCTGCTCTTGAAGTGGCGCAACTTCCCCAAGCCCACCATCGCCATGGTGGAAGGCTACTGCATCTATGCCGGCTGGATGCTGGCTGCGTGCATGGACGTGGTGTTCGCGGCCGAGACCGCCGAGTTCCTGGGCGGCTTCGTGGAATACAACTCCATCCCCTGGGACATAGGCGTGCGCCGGGCCAAGGAGCTGGTGTTCGAGAGCCGCTTCATCACCGCCGACGAGGCGGCGAAGTACGGGTTCGTCAACCGGGTGATGGCGCCCGCCGACCTGGAGCGCGAGACCTTCGCCTATGCCCGCCGCGTGGCTGAGAACAGCCCCGAGGCGCTGCGCATGGCCAAGATCCAGATGAACAAGGCGCAGGACGCCGCTGGCTTCACCAACGCCGTCGAGGACAGCCTGGGCGACTATCAGGCGATGATGCACATGCCTGGCCTGCAGATGCGGATGGAGGGCGCCCGGCGCCTCGCCACCGTCGACCTGGCGGTCAAGGGCAAGGCCAAGGACCGCTTCGGCCTGAGTTGAACTGAAGGACACCCCATGCCCGACACCTTCCGCGCCATCCG
>DASXZG010000004.1:0-150014 GCA_036502045.1 Caulobacteraceae bacterium
AGAACCGCATGCGCCTGACCCACATCCGCTACGTCGGCCTCGCCAAGGCCACCGCCCAGGTGCTGCTCGCCGCCGTCGCCTTCAACATGCGGCGCTGGACCCGCCTCGCGCCGGCCTGACCACGCCCGAACTGCGCCCGAAATGCCGCCAAATCTCAACCGACACGGCGAAATCCACCGACCCGACGCCTCCCAGAGCGCTCAGCTAGGCCTCGCCATCCCATCTCAACCGCCGGACCCGTTTACGCAACGGGCCCCTTGCGGGAGAAGGTGGCCGCGAAGCGGTCGGATGAGGGGTCGACGGCCGCGTGTGCCTAGCGCCCGGCAGGCAAATCAACGACGGCAGCGCGACCCCTCATCCGTCGGCTGCGCCGACACCTTCTCCCGCAAGGGGAGAAGGAACGCTTCGCGCTTAGAACTTCTCCTCGCCCTCCACGCGCACCGGATCGGGGAAATCGCGGTAGAGGGCGAAGAAGGCGCGGCTGACGCGACTGTTGACCGCTTGGTGCAGGCCCTCGACCGGGCCGGCGCGGGTGGCCACCTCGCCGAACGCCAGGTCGAGCTGGGCGAGGCCCGTGACCTCGATCATCACGTGGAAGTCGGGCAGGAACTCCGGACCCAGGCCCAGCTTGCGCCGCGTCAGCCGCCAGCCGGCAATGCGGCCCTCGGCTTTCAGGTGGTCCATGTAGGCGGCCAGATGGCGCGCGAACTCGGTGTCGGAGGTCCCCGCCTTGAGGTCGAACCAGCCGTGGTAGATGTCCATCCCGCCCTCCCCGATGGCCCCGATATAGGCTGCGCCGGAGCCAAGCGCCCCCTCCGTCTCGTACACCCGCGGCGTTCCTTCTCCCCCTGCGGGAGAAGGTGGCCCGAAGGGCCGGATGAGGGGTCGCGCCAGGGCCTGTGACTTGCCTGTCGCAAGCTAGCCACCGCCAGCCGTCGACCCCTCATCCGTCCCCCGGATCAAGTCCGGGGGACACCTTCTCCCGCAGGGGGAGAAGGAAGCGATCTGGCTGGTTGCGCTGCGACGGCGGCGGGGGCATGGACGAAGCTAGGCGCCTGAAGAGCGCTGCCTAAGGGAGAGCGTCTTGCCGGAAGCCATCCTCGAGCCTGAGCTGCCGATCGTCGATCCGCACCATCACCTGTGGGAGCGGGTGCTGCCGCCGGGCATGAACGCCCCGCAGGCGCCGGCCGGGGCGCCGCATCCGTTCAGCCGGGTGACCGCCAGGAGCCCGCGCTATCTCTTCCACGAGCTGCTCGCCGACATGCGCAGCGGCCACAACATCATCGCCACCGTGTTCGTGCAGTGCGGGGCGATGTACCGCACCGGCGGTCCGGCGCACCTGAAGCCGGTGGGCGAGACCGAGTTCGTGAACGGTGTCGCGGCGATGAGCGCCAGCGGCGGCTATGGCCCGGTGCGGGCCTGCGCCGGCATCGTCGGCCACGCCGACTGCACCCGCGCCGACACCATCGACGAGACGCTGGAAGCGCACCTGAAGGCGTCCGGCCGCTTCCGCGGCATCCGCCACTCCGCCTCCTCCGACCCCGACCCGAACGTGCTGGGCCCGCTCTCGCGCACGCCGCCGGGCCTCTACGTTTCGGACGCGTTTCGCGCCGGCTATGCGCGGCTCAGCAAATACGGCCTCTCCTTCGATGCCTGGCTGCTGGAGCCGCAGCTGCCGGACCTGATCGACCTGGCGCGGCGCTTCCCGGAGACGCCCATCGTGGTCGACCACGTGGGCACGCCGCTGGGCCTGGGCGCCTATGAAGGCAAGCGCGAGGAGCGCTTCGGCATCTGGCGCGAGAACATGCGCACGCTGGCGCAGCTGCCCAACGTCAACGTCAAGCTGGGCGGCCTGGCCATGGCGTTCTGCAACTTCCCCTCGTTCCTGTCGGAGCCGGCCGCGCCGTCGACCCAGCTGGCGGCTGAGTGGGGGCCGTACCTGGGGGCCTGTATCGAGGCGTTCGGACCGGACCGCTGCATGTTCGAGAGCAACTTCCCGGTCGACCTGGGCAGTTGCGACTACGCCACGCTGTGGAACGCCTTCAAGGTCTTCGCCAAGGACTTCTCGGAGGCGGACAAGACGGCGCTGTTCTCCGGAACCGCGAGCCGCGTCTACCGCCTCGATCTGACCTGACACCAACCGCAACGGAGGCCGTGACATGGCCATCGACTTCGAGATTCCGCCGGAGGCCAAGGCCATCCGCGAGCGCGTCCGCCAATGGGTGCACGACGAATGCATCCCGGCCGAGAAGCGGCTGATCGATGGCGAGGACTACAAGACCGTGCTCGGCGAGCTGCGTGTGAAGGCGCGCGGCCAAGGCCTGTGGTGCCCCTTCATCCCGCCGGAATACGGCGGCATGGGCTTGGGGCCACTGGCCAACGCGCTGGTGCAGATGGAGCTGGGCGAAAGCCCGCTGGGCGCTCTCAGCATGAACACGCAGGGTCCCGACGACGCCACCATGCTCACCCTGCTGACGCACGGCACCGAGTACCAGAAGGAGAAGTTCCTCAAGCCCTTGCTCAATGGCGAGAAGCGCATCTGTTATTCGATGACCGAGAAGGCCGCCGGCGCCGACGCCACCGGCATGCAGACCCGGGCGGAGAAGGACGGCAACGAGAACTACGTGATTAACGGCGAGAAGTGGTTCTCGTCGGCCGCCAACGTCGCCGACATCGCGCTGGTCATGGCCAAGACCGACCCGGACGCGCCGCGTCACCAGCAGTTCTCCACCTTCCTCGTGGAGCTGCCGAACCCCGGCTACAACATCAAGCGCGCCATTCCCACCATGGCCGCCGAGGGTCCGCTCAGCCACATCATGGGCGGCGGCCACTGCGAAATCGAGATCAAGGACCTGGTGGTGCCGGCCGAGAACCTGCTCGGCGGCGAGGGCCAGGGCTTCAACATGGGCCAGCACCGCCTGGCCTACGGGCGGTTGCGCCACGGCATGCACAACGTCGCTATGGCCCAGCGGGCGCTGGACATGGCCACCGCCCGCGTCACCAATCGCCAGACCTTCGGCGGGCCGCTGCACCAGCGCCAGGCGGTGCAGTTCATGCTCGCCGAGTGCGCCACCGAGCTCTACATCGCCCGGCTGATGCTGCTGCACATCGCCTACAAGGCGGAGAAGGGCCTGGACCTCAGGCAAGAGAACTCCATCGCCAAGGTCTATCTCGCCAACATGGTGCACAAGGTGGTGGATACCGCCATCCAGCTACACGGCGCCCTGGGCTACTCGATGGATACCCCGCTGGCCCGCTGGTACACCCAGATCCGTTCCCAGCGGCTGGTGGACGGCCCGGACGAGGTGCACCGCTGGACTGTCGGGCGGAACGTGATCCGCGCCTTCCAGAAGGACGGCACCACGGCGGCGGCGGCGGGCGGGGACCTGGTCTGACGGCGTAACCCCTCATCCTCCCACGATGCTCCGCATCGCGGGCCCCTCCTTCCCCCTCAGGGAGAAGTATTTGAAGGCGCTGGCTTTTCCACCTCTCCCAGCGGGAGAGGGAGGGGCCCGCTCGCGTCAGCGAGTGGGAGGGTGAGGGGTTACGGCGCCCGCCGCTACGCCGCCAGCCGTTCCCCCTGCACCTTGTCCACCAGGCCCCAGGCCAGCGCTTCCTCGGCGCTCATGAAGTTGTCGGCGTGGAGGGCGGCGGCGACCTCTTCCACAGTGCGGCCGCAGTGTTTGGCGTAGAGTTCGTTGATCTTCTTCTGCGTCTCCAGCGCGTCCTTGGCGTGGCGCTCGATGTCGCTGACCTTGCCCTGGAAGCCGCCGGAGCCCTGGTGGATCATGATCCGGGCGTTGGGCAGGGTGACGCGGTGGCCCGGCTCGCCGGCCATCAGCAGGAACGAACCCATCGAGGCGGCGAAGCCCATGCAGGTGGTCGCCACCGGGCTGTTGATGAACTGCATGGTGTCGTAGATGGCGAACCCCGCCGTCACCACGCCGCCGGGCGAGTTGATGTACATGTCGATGGGCTTCTTCGGGTTCTCAGCCTCGAGGAACAGCAGCTGCGCGCAGATCAGCGCCGCCATGCCGTCCTCGATCGGGCCGGTGACGAAGACGATCCGCTCGCGCAGCAGCCGCGAGAAGATATCGAAGGCGCGCTCGCCGCGGCTGGACTCCTCCACCACCATCGGCACCAGGTTCATGGTGGTCATGCCGCCATCCTCCAGCCGCCGACGGGCGTGACTTGAGCTGGCGCCCGCGCTTCGACCCGCACCGGGGCGCGGTGAACCACGGTCAGTCGGGTCCCAGCCGCTTCGCCCGGCGCGATCTCGAAGCTGATCAGGCTGTCGCCGTCCGGCGTCGGCCAGGTGAGATCGAGGCGGCGGGGTGGATCGGCGGCGGCCACCTCGGCCTCGCCCGTCTCCGGCGCGCCCAGCCACGCCTCCCGCAACTCCGGCACGCTGAGCGCGCGCCACACCTGCTCCGGCGGTGCATCCAGCTCGGTCTCGAAGCTCAGTCCCTCGCTCATTGGTCCATGTCCTTCAGCAGGGTTTTCAGTCGCTCGATCCGGTCGGGCCAGAAGGCGCGGTAGCGGTCCAGCCAGTCGAGCAGCGGGACGAGGCCCTGTGGCTCGATGCGGTAGTAGACCTTGCGCCCTTCGCGCCGCTCGCCGACCAGCCCGGCCGCCTTCAGCGCCGCCAGATGCTGCGAGACCGCCGGCTGCGAGATCGGCAACCCCTCGCGCAGCTCGCCAACGCTGCGCTCGCCGCCGGTGAGCCGCTCGTAGACGGCGCGGCGGGTGGGATCCCCTAAGGCGCGGAAGACCTCGGATTCGAACATGGCGGAATGATAAGCACTGACTTATCTGTTTGGCAAACAAAAACGCGGTCCCTTCTCCCCCTGCGGGAGAAGGTGTCGCGAAGCGACGGATGAGGGGTCGCACCGAGCCAACCGGTTGTCCGAATGCGCCTGGTACTATCCTGACTTGGTGGCGGACGAGATTCGCCGACGGGCCTGCGTGACCCCTCATCCGTCGGCTTCGCCGACACCTTCTCCCGCAGGGGGAGAAGGGCCTCAAGCGATGCGCCTCTCCGCTAGCTCGCCATCGCCAGGCTGGGCACGTACTTTTCGCGCATGGTCACCAGCTCTTCGGCCGCCGTGGGGTGGACGGCGCAGGTGGAGTCCCACTGGTGCTTGGTCGCGCCCATCTTGATGGCGATGGCGGCCATCTGGATCATCTCCGGCGCGTCGGGCCCGACAATGTGGCAGCCGAGCAGCTTGCCGCTCTCCGGCTCCACCACCAGCTTCATCAGCATGCGCTCGTCGCCGCCGTAGAAGGTGGCCTTCATCGGGCGGAATACCGAGCGGTAGATGTCGACCTTGCCGTGCTTGTGGCGCGCGTCGGCCTCGGTCAGGCCGACGCAGCCCACCGGCGGCTGCGAGAACACGGCGCTGGCCACCAATTCATGGTCGAAGGCGATCGGGCGGTCGTAGAACTCCGTCTCGGCGAAAGCCGCGCCTTCGCGGATCGCCACCGGCGTCAGCGCGATGCGGTCGGTGACGTCGCCGACCGCCCAGATGTTGTCGACGTTGGTCTTGGAATAGGCGTCCACCGCCACCGCGCCGCGCTCGCCCAGCTTCACGCCGGCGGTGTCGAGGCCCAGGCCCGCCGTGTAGGGCTCGCGGCCGGTGGCGTACATCACCACCTCGCTCTCCATCTCGTGGCCGCTGGCGAACGCGCTTTTGATCCCGCTCGCCGTCTTCTCCAGCTTGGTGTGCTCGCAGCCGAGGATGATGGTGACGCCGCGCCGCTCCATCTCGCGAGCCACGTGCTCGCGCACGTCGTTGTCGAAGCCGCGCAGGATGTTGGCGCCGCGGTACATCAGCGTGGTCTCGACGCCGAGCCCGTTGAAGATGCCGGCGAACTCCACCGCGATATAGCCGCCGCCGACGATCAGGATGCTCTTGGGCAGCTTCGGCAGATGGAACGCCTCGTTCGAGGTGATGGTCAGCTCCATGCCGGGTATCTCGTCCGGCCGCGTCGGGCGTCCGCCGGTGGCGATCAGCACCTTCTCGGCCGAGAGAGTCTTGTCGCGATCGCCCAGCTTCACGGTGTGCGCGTCCTGCAACTCGGCGCGGGCATGGGCGATGTCGGCGCCGGCGTTCTGCAGGTTGGTGACGTAGAGCCCCGAAAGTCGGGCGATCTCCACGTCCTTGGCCTCCAGGAAGCGCGCCCAGTCGAACGCGGCGTCCTCAAGGTTCGACCAGCCGAAGCCTTCCGCCGCCTTGAAGTGCGAGGAGAATTCGCTGGCGTAGACCATGAACTTCTTCGGCACGCAGCCGCGGATCACGCAGGTGCCGCCGACCCTGTGCTCCTCGGCGACCGCCACCTTGGCGCCCGACAGGGCCGCGAGCCTCGCCGCGCGCACCCCGCCCGAGCCCGCGCCGATGACGAAGAGGTCGTAGTCGAACTTGGCCATGGGTCCTCCGATCCGGAACGTCACATGGCCCGGCTTGCGCGCGGCGCCAAGCGCGGCGGGGATCGATAAAGCCTCAGCGAGGCGCCAGAATCGCTGCGCAAAGCATCGCCCTGGCGGCGCGGCGCAAGTTGCGCTGAACTCGGCTAGACCATTCCGCGTTTCGACGCTGCAACAAGGGGAGCGCCATGACCAACACCGCCGCCACCGCTGGCGCCGCCCGCTACAGCACCGGGGCTATCGTGCTGCACTGGACGATCGCGCTGCTGATCGTGGTGCAGCTCTGCCTGGGCTGGTGGATGAACGAGGTGCTGCCGGACCACACGCCGGCGCAGGATGCCACCGAGCACGTTCACATCTCCCTGGGCCTCACAATCTTCCTCCTGGTGCTGGTGCGCATCGCCTGGCGGCTGACCCACCGCCCACCGCCGCTGCCGGCGGACATGCCGGCCTGGGAGCGCTGGCTTTCCTATGCGGTGCATTTCGTCTTCTACGTGCTGCTGCTGGTGCTGCCGCTGAGCGGCTGGACGCTGGTCTCCATGGGACCGGACCCGATCTCGTTCTGGGGCCTGCCCTGGCCGCACTTGCCGGGCGTGGCGCAGATGTTCGGATCGCCGGCGCCGCGCGGCGTGCGCCACGCGGTCAAGCACCTGCACGTGTTCATCCTGATCTGGATCGTGCTGGTGAGCGTGGCTTTGCATGTCGCCGGCGCGCTGAAGCACCAGTTCGACGGCCGCCCGGTGCTCTGGCGGATGACCGGGCTGAAGCCCCCCGCCCGCTGACGGAGGCGCGCATGCCAGTCCTCAAATACCGCCTGCACGGTCACCGCCCGCCGCCGCAGCCGATCCAGGTGCCGGTGCCTGGCTGGGGCGGGGCGGCGCAGCCCAGAGCCGATGGCAGCCACGAGCAGCCGTGGCACTGCACGCCGTTCTCGGAGAGTGCGCGCTATGGCGTGGAGCTGGTCTATCCCTTCGCCGAAGAGCTGCGGGTCACCAAGGTGCGCGGCAAGGTCCGCCTCGACGCCGACTGGGGCGAGCCGGCCGACCCCGACATGATGTGGCCGCCATTTCGGAGCTTTGGCGAAGACTTCTACTCGTACCAGATCTCGCTCGACCTGGAGGCGCCGCCGGGCTGGGCGATCCGCACCGAGCCGCACCCGCGCTACTACACCGACCCCACCAACACGACGCCGCTGGCGGTGCCGGCGCTGGTCCGCTCGGAATGGTGGCCGATGATGTTCTTCTGCATCTTCAAGGCGCCGCCGAAGGGCGTCACGCACGTGTTCCGGCGGGGCGAGCCGTTCATCAGCCTCATCCTGCTGCCGGCCGAGCCCGACCTCGACCTGCAGCCGATGACCGAGGAAGAGGCCGCAGAGCGCGAGATGCGCGCGCGGCGCCTCGCCGCCAGCCGCGACGCCCTCGCCGAGGGCACGCGGTGGCTCTCAAGCACCAACACGGTGTTCGACGGGACCTACCGGCACATGTTCCGCGCCGCCAAGGCCCGCGACCGCGGCTGAGCGGGCGGCGGCCCAGCTGGCCCGCCGCCGCGCCTCGCCTAGTTGTGGTGGTGATGGTGGTGGTGATGGACCGGCCGAAGCACCCAGCGGCCGCCGAACCACGAGTAGCCGTGCGACATGTACCAGCTGCGCGTGTAGTGGCTGTGATGGTGGTGGTGATGGTGATGGTACTGCGCCTGGATCAGCTGCGGCGCGGGCGTCGTCTCCTGAGCCGCGTCGGCGAGCCTGAGGCGCGCCACCGCGTTCGGCACCGGCGCCAGCAGTTCGGCGTAGGACGAGGCGACCGGCACGGCCGGCTCTGAGGGCGGCGGCGCAGCTGCGAGGGCCGGCCCTGCGACGAGCGCCGCGGCGCCAACCAGGGTGGCTGTCTTCTTGACCATGTGCGTTTCTCCGATTGCGACGGTGGTGTGCGCACAACGCACATCACGCGGGCCCGATCCGTCCCCGGCGGAGGAATATTGCAGCTTAGCAACGCGCGCCAGCGATTGACGCCGAATCCCGGCGGGCTTCTAATGCGGGGCAAGGGGAAACCCTCCGGTCCGCGGAAAGGGCTGCGCCCTCTACCTGCCAAAAGTCAGATCATCTGACGATTTCCTTTGCCCGAGATGCGGACGCGGGCATGACCAGAGGGAATCGTTATGCCCGACGATATGGCGGGCCGCGCCGATGGCCGGCTCAATCTCGAACAACAGAAGAAGCGCGCCAAGGAGCTGCTGCGCGGCCTGCACGCCGGCGATGGCGCGGCTACGTCGCGATTGCGTGAGCGGCATCCGCGTGGGCCGTCGCTGACGCCAAGCAAGGCGCAGCTGGCGGACGCGCAGCTGGTGCTGGCCCGCGAGGTCGGCTTCGATAGCTGGCCGAAGCTGAAGGCGCATGCGGAGGCGCTGGCCGCCGCTCGCACCGCCGCCGCGAAGCCAGAACTAGCGCCTGACAGCCCCGCGACGCTGCACATTCGCTGCGGCCACGACATCCAGGGCGCGCTGACCCGGGCCGGGTTCGTCGGCGCCTTCCACGCCTTCACCGATCCCTACTGCCAGGGCCCAGTGATCGAGGTGTCGCTGCCCGAGTTCCTCGCCAAACGCGCCGCCTTCATCGGCGCGGCTTACGGTCTCTATCCGGACAACGTGCTGCAGCGGCTGCAGGCCGAGTACGGCGCCCTGGACGACCTCGGCCGCTACGAGCGCGTGGTGTTGTGGTTCGAGCACGACAGCTACGACCAGCTGATCCTGGCTTACCTGCTGACGCGGCTGGGCGGACGCGGCTTGCCGCTGGAACTGGTCTGCGCCGAGCGCGTGCCGGCCGTAGACCGCTTCGCTGGCCTCGGCCAACTGGCGCCGGAAGTGATCCGGGTGCTGTGGGACGGCCGCAGGCCGGTCACGCCGACGCAGACGGCGCTGGCGGGTGAGGTGTGGCGGGCGCTGACAGCGTCATCCCCGGAGGCGCTGGCGGCCATCGCGAGCGCCGACACGCCTTCGATCCCGCCGATGGCCGGAGCGCTGACGCGCCACCTTCAGGAGCTGCCATCCACCGCGAACGGCCTCGCGCTCACCGAACAGCTGACGCTCGACATCCTGGCCGAGGCAGGACCGCTGACCGCCCGCCAGCTGTTCAACCGCCTGAGCCGCGAGCGCGAGCCGCTGCCCTTTCTCGGCGACGAGATGTTCTGGCCGGTGCTGGCGGGGCTGGCCGGCGGGCAAAGGCCGCTGCTCCGCGCCCCGCCCGACCCCGCCGACCACCACGGCGGCTGGCCCGGCCGGCGCATCAGCCTCACCGACCACGGCGCTTTGGTGCGCAGTGGCGCGGCCGACTGGCTCGCCGACGCGCCGGAGCCTCGCTGGGTGGGCGGCGTGGAAGTCCGGCCGCGAGCGCCAGCGTGGCGGTGGAACGGCAGCGCCGTCCAGCAACTCTGACCCAACCCCAAAATACCCGCTCTTCCCGGCG
Source organism: Caulobacteraceae bacterium (assembly GCA_036502045.1). GTDB lineage: Bacteria > Pseudomonadota > Alphaproteobacteria > Caulobacterales > Caulobacteraceae > Acaudatibacter. The sequence goes on from DASXZG010000004.1 coordinate 9,882, forward strand.
AAGGCCGGGACCCAGGCAAGACTCTGGGAGAGGCTCAAGCCTTGCGAACCCCAGTGGGACCCATCCCCTTGCAACCGCTTCCTGCCTGGGCCCCGGCCTTCGCCGGGGTGAGCGGGACCGGAAGGGAAGGATGAGCGGGTTAAGGAGAATGAGATGATGCAAATCCAAAGCTGCCGGCCGCTGCTCAACGTGGCGGATATCCCGACCAGCCTCGGCTTCTGGCGCGACCTGATCGGCTTCGAGGTGGAGACCCTGTTCGAACAGGACGGCCGCCCCGCCTTCGCGGGCCTGCGCTCCGGCGAAGTGGTGCTGATGCTGAACGCGCGCGGCGGCGACCCTGCCCCGCGCCAGGCCCGGCCCCACTACACCGAGGCGGTGATCTATCTCGGCGTGGCCTCGGTGCACGAGCTGGCGGCGGCGCTGCGGGCGAAAGGCTTTGCCGCCCCGGAGCCCGAACGCCAGGAATACGGCGTCGACGAGATCTGCGTGCGCGACCCCGACGGCTACGAGATCGCCTTCACCAGTCCGATCGACTTCGCAAGGCGTTAGTCCTCCCCCGCATGCGGGGGAGGTGTCGGTCCGCTCGCGGATCGACGGAGGGGGCATGTTTGAGCATGCACAAACGCCCCCTCCACCCGCTTCGCGGGCTCCTCCCCGATGGGGAGGAGGCTACCGCCCCACCGTCACCACGCCCTCGTCCGTGGCGATCAGCGCCCGTTCCGCGAGCCCCAGGAAGAGGCCGTGGTCGACCACGCCGGTGATGCTCTTCAGGGCCGCTTCGACGCCGACCGGGTCGAGGATGGCGCCGCAGGGGGCGTCGTAGATGTAGTTGCCGCCGTCGGTGAGGAACGGGACGTCGCCGTTGAGCCGCAGGCGTGGGGCGGCGGCGACGCCGCAGTCGGCCAGGCCGTCGACGATACGGCGCAAGGTCAGCGTGTGCCCGAACGGCGCCACCTCGATCGGCAGCGGATAGTTGCGGCCGAGCATGGCCACGCGCTTCGACTCATCGGCGATCACCACGCAGCGGCGCGAGGCCTCCCAGGTTATCTTCTCGCGCAGCAGCGCCCCGCCAGCGCCTTTGATCAAAGCCAGACCCGGCCCGATCTCGTCCGCCCCGTCGATGGTGAGGTCGATGGTCCCCACCCGGTCGAGGTCGGTCAGCGTGAGGCCGACATTGCGCGCCAGCTCGGCGATTTCCTCCGACGTGGGCACGCAGACGCGGTTGGCGAGGCCGGCGCTGGCCAGCCGCTCCGGCAGCACGCGGACGAAGTGCGCGGCGGTCGAGCCAGTGCCCAGCCCGATCACGAAGGTGGTCTCGTCCACCAGCGCCGTGGCGGCCTCCGCGGCGGCGCGTTTCTGCTCGTCGGCGGTCATTTCTTCGCGGCCTTCGCGGCGCGCTCAGCCAGTTTCCTGGCGCGGAACTCGGCCGCCCAGCCGGGCTTCTCAACCTGCTGGCCGCGGGCGATGGCCAGCGCGTCGGCCGCCACGTCCTTCGTGATCACCGAGCCGGAGCCGATGTAGGCGCCCGCGCCGATGCGCCGGGGCGCCACCAGCGCCGCGTTGGAGCCGATGAAGGCATCAGCCTCGATGTGGGTGTCCCATTTGTCGAAGCCGTCGTAGTTGCAGAAGATGGTTCCGGCGCCGATGTTGGCCCGCGCGCCCACCGAGCCATCGCCCAGGTAAGCCAGGTGGTTGGCCTTGGCGCCCTTGCCCACCGCGACCTTCTTCACCTCGACGAAATTGCCAATGTGAGCCTCCTCGCCAATGTCCGCGCCGGGGCGCAGCCGGGCGAACGGGCCGACGATGGCCCCGGCGCGCACCACCGCGCCCTCCAGGTGGCTGAAGCTGCGGATGGTGGCGCCGCCGTGCACGGTAACGCCCGCCGCGAACACCACGTTAGGCTCGACCACCGCGCCGGCGCCGATCTCGGTGTCCCAGGCCAGGAACACCGTCTCCGGCGCGGTCATGGTGACGCCGGCGTCCATCAGCGCGGCGCGCCGTTTGCGCTGGAAAGCGGCTTCCACGATGGCCAGCTCGGCTTGCGAGTTGGCCGCCTGGAAATCGTCCTCGTCGGCCAGCGCGACGCGCACCGACAGCCCGTCGGCGCGGGCGAGGGCCGGCACATCGGTGAGGTAGTACTCGCCCTTGGCGTTGTCGCAGCCGACCTTGGCCAGCAGCGCGAACAGGGTTGGCGCCGAGGCCGCAATGAGCCCGGTGTTGCACACCGTCAGCGCTCGCTCCGCCGGCGTGGCGTCCTTCACTTCGACGATGCGCTCCAGCGCGTCGCCCTCGCCCATCACCAGCCGGCCGAAGTCGTTCGCCTTGGTCGCTTCGAACGCCAGCACCGCGACGTCGGCCCCGGCGGCGCGCAGGTCGAACAGCGGCGCGATGGCGTCGGGCGGGATCACCCCGTCGGCGTAGGTCACCACCACGTCGCCGTCGAAATCGGCCAGCGCGTCCTCCGCCGCGAGCACGGCGTGCCCGGTGCCCAGCGGCGGATCCTGCACCGCGATAGCGCTCTCGCCCAGCCGCGCGGCGACGTGCGTCCGGATGGCGTCCGCGCCTTTGCCAACCACCACCACAATGCGCTCGCAGCCGAGGCCCTCGGCGGTGTCGATAGCGTGGTCGAGCAGGGTGCGGCCGGCGACCAGGTGCAGCACCTTGGGCGTCGGGCTCTTCATGCGGGTCCCGGCGCCGGCGGCCAGGATCACGGCGGCGCGTCGGCTCATGGCTGGCCCCCTCGGTGGAATCGCGCGCTTGTCATGCGGTCCGGTTTAGCGGAAACGGCCCCGGCTTTCGACCGGAGACACCCTTTGCCGCCTTTGACCGGCGCCACCATCGCGTTCGACCTAGACGGGGCGCTCGTCGACAGCGCGCCGGACCTGGTCGGCGCGCTGAACATCATCCTGGACGAGCACGGCCATCCCGCGTTGCCGATGGACGCCGCGCGCTTCGTCGTCGGCCACGGCGCCCGGGCGATGCTGGGGCGCGGCTTCGCGGCGGTGGGTGAGACTCTGGCGGAGGCGCGGATGGACGCCCTCTTCGAGCGCTTCATCGACCTCTACCGCGCCCGCATCGCCGCCGAGACCCGCCCCTTCCCCGGCTGCGTCGCGGCGCTGGACGCGCTGGCGGCCGACGGCGCCACCTTCGTGGTCTGCACCAACAAGCGCACCGACCTGGCCGTGGCGCTGCTCGACGCGCTCGAGCTGTCGCCCCGCTTCGCCGCCATCGTCGGGCCGGACCTCGCCGGCGCGGCCAAGCCCGACGCCCGCCACCTGTTGTACGCTCTGGCCGCCGCCGGCGGCTCGAGAGACCGCGCGATCATGGTCGGCGACGCCGCCACCGACATCGGCGCGGCGCGCAACGCCGGCGTGCCTTCCATCGCGCTCAGCTTCGGCTACAGCGACGTCCCGCCGGAAGACCTGGGGGCGGACGTCCTGATCCACCACTTCGATGAACTGCCCGCGGCGGCGCGCCGCTTGCTCGCTCGATGACCTCCGGCTATTAGCCCCAGCCTTCTGGCCCGGATGCGTAGCTCAGCGGGAGAGCACCTCGTTCACACCGAGGGGGTCACAGGTTCAATCCCTGTCGCATCCACCAGCCGGACCTTCGGTTGCAAGCAAGCTTGACGGCCCGTCGCACCGCGCTCTGAATGTCGCCGCAAGGAGACCGACATGGGCGCGCGCGGATTGACGCTGGGCCTCGGCCTGGCGCTGGCGCTCACGGCCGCCCACGCCGACCCGATCAGCGGCGGTGTTCGCACACGCGTCCCGGCCCCCCCGCCGACGCCTCAGACCATGGCGAGCGGGCAGAACGTCGCCAACCTGATCGAGACACCCCCGGCGCCCACCGGCGTCACCAGCACGCTGGACCCGACGGTCTGCACACAGCATGGCGGCTTCGGCGCCGGCCTCGCCTGCAAGGCGCAACTGCCACCGGGCGGCGCGATGGCCCTGGTGTGGAAATATCCGACCAACACCACCGGCGTCATCGGCTTCCACGTCTATCTGATGAACGAGGCCGCGCCGCGCCTGGTCGGCAGCCAGGCCAACGGGCCGGCCGTGACGTTCTATCTGGCGCAGGTTCCGCTGGGCTTCGCCAACGACACCTGCTTCGCCGTCAGCGCCTACAACGCCAGCCACGAGTCGCCGCTCACGCCCACCTACTGCGGCGGCGACGCCAGCCTGGAGAAGACCTTCACCGCCGCGCCCACCCAGGAACGCACCGCCATCCACGACAACAACCTGATTCAGGACCCGAAAGACTTCAACACCGGCATCCTGGCGCAAGGCCAACTGGTGGCCGGCGATCTGCACGAAACCAACACCGCGGACATCGGCCCGGTCACGATCAGCCGGGCGACCGACATTGAGCTCTACCGGGCCGGCCTCTACTTCGACCTTGCCCCGGTCATGGGCCACAATATCCTCGCCGCTCACCTGCATATTTCGGTGTTCAACGCCTGGGTCTGGCCGACGAGTACTGACAACGGCAGTGGGCTGTACGCACTCTCAAGCGACGTCTCCGATCACTCGACCTCGTGCGTGGCGGTGGTGGCGGAAGGCACGGACCGCTGGTGGGAGCACACGGACTGGATCAACGCGGCCAGCGTGTGGACGCCTGGCATCGCGACGGGGCCGGACGTCTCCATCGACGTCACCGGCATGGTCCAGCACTGGGTGAGCGACGGCGGTTCGGACAATTACGGCTTCGTGCTGGAGGGCCCGGACGAGAGCGAGGTCGAACTGGCCGACAAGGCCTGCGTCACCAGCTACGACCCCCAGCGCACCTCGCTGGAGGTGAAGTACCAATAGCTACCGCGTCAGCAGCCCGCGCGCCGCCAGGCTGCGCATCAGCGCCCGGGCGCCGAAGGTCCAGGGCGGGGCGGCATCGGAGGTGGTGACCTCGTTGACCAGGGCGCCCAGCTTGTCGGACGCGACGCGCACCACGTCGCCCGGTTTGTGGGTGAACCCCTGCCCTGCCCCAAGGCGATCCGTGGTCGGAACGTACATGGTGCCGAGGAACAGGATCAGGCCATCCGGGTACTGATGCTCGGGCCCGATGGTGGCGGCGACCAGGTCGAGCGGATCGCGGCTGATGCCAGCCATGGCGTTCTCGCCCTCGACGTGGAACTGGTCCGGCCCGTCGACCACCAGGCGGACCCGAGCCGCTCGCACGTCATCCAGGCCAAAGCTGGCGTCGAACAGGCGCAAGAACGGGCCGATGGCGCAGGAGGCGTTGTTGTCCTTGGCCTTGGAGAGGAGCAGCGCGCTGCGGCCCTCCACGTCACGAAGATTGACGTCGTTGCCGAGCGCCGCGCCGACCACGTCGCCCCGCGACGACACCGCCAGCACGATTTCCGGCTCCGGGTTGTTCCACTCGGACTTGCGATGCACCCCGACCGCCGCGCCGCAGCCCACCGCCGACATCGGCTGAGCCTTGGTGAACACCTCCGCATCCGGCCCGATGCCCACCTCCAGGTACTGCGACCAGAGCCCGCGGGCGCTGAGCGCCGCTTTCAGCGCCGTCGCCGCCGGCGACCCCGGCTTCACGCCGGCCAGGCTGCCGCCCAGCGTTTCGGCGAGGTCGGCGCGCAAGGCCAGCGCCGCCTGCGGATCGCCCTTGGCGCGTTCTTCGATGACGCGCTCGAGCAGGCTGTCGGCGAAGGTGACGCCCGCCGCTTTGATCGCCGCCAGGTCGCAGGGCGCCAGCAGCGCGCCGGCGGCCAGCGCCTCGTCCAGGCTCATCAGCCGCGCGCCGGCGAAGCCGCGCACCGCCGCCGCCGGGTCCGCCAGGTCGGCTAAGTCGCTCATGGTCGGCGCAAGGCCGGAAAGGTCGAAGAGCCCCTCGGCGCGTGCGGCCACCACGTGCGGGCCGTCGTCCATCCAGGCCCGCCCGACCAGGACGCCGGCGTAGCCGTCCGCCGGCAGGATATCCGCGGCCGTGAGCCTCATGTCTCGATCCTGTAGAAGCGCGCCGCCGTTTCGCCGAAGATCAGCGCACGGTCGGCTTCGGAGCACCCGGCGGTGAGCGCCAGCGCGGCGACCCGCCAAGCCGCGTAGCCACCCGCCTCGTTCACGACCGGCCAGTCGCTGCCCCACATCAGCCGCGCTGGCCCGAACGCCGCCAGCAGCACGTCGACATAGGGCTTCAAGTCATCGGCGCGCCAGCCCGGTGCGGCTTCGGTGACCAGCCCGGACAGTTTGCAGCAGGCAGCGGTGTCGCGGGCGATGGCGCGCATCGCTTCGGCCCAGCCCGCGAACTCGCCAGCGGCGATGTCCGGCTTGGCGCCGTGATCGATGACCACGCGCAACTCCGGCCGATCGGCCAGCACCCGCGCCAGGTGCGGGAGGTGGCGCGGCTGCACCAGCGCATCGAAAGCGAGGCCCGCCGCCGCGATAGCGTCCAGCGCCGGCGCCAGCGCCAGGCGGGCGATCCAGCCGTCGTCAGAGAGGTCCTGCAGCATGGGGCGCAGGCCCACGAGCTTCGACTGCGCCGCCAGCGCCGCGATCCGCGCCGGCGCATCGGCCGCCGCCAGGTCCGTCCAGCCGACCACGCCGGCGACGAAGGGCGTCGCCTGCGCGATCCCGAGCAGGAACGCGGTCTCGGCGTCGGTGGGCGCGGCCTGCACCAGGATCGTGCGCTCCACGCCGGCCTTGGCCAGCAGGGGCGCCAGGTCGTCCGGGCCGAAGTCGCGGCAGATGGCCGGATGCGCCTCGCGCGTCAGCCAGCCGTAGTCGCCGCGCGCCGGCCGCCAGAAGTGCTGGTGCGCGTCGACCTGGATCACGCGGCGCCGTCGTCCGGCGGAATCGCGCCTTTCTTGAGGATGAGGTTGCCCCAATAGCGCCGCTCGCCGGTGGCGACTATGGCGTAGGCCGAACGGGCGCGCTCGTAGAAGGCGAAGCGCTCCAACGCCGCCAGCGGGCCGGCGTAGCCCGCCGCGCGCAGTTCCGCGTCCAGTTCGCTCACGACCGGCGGCAACTCGGCCGGCGCCCCATCCACCTCCATGCAGAACGCCGCCACCGGTTCGAACTGCTCGAGCGGCAGCACCGAGAGGATGGCCCGGGCCATCCGGGGCGAGCCGACGCCGTCGGCGCGGATCAGTCGCCGCGAATTGGCGGCGGCGGGAAAGTTGGCGTCGGCGATGACGATCTCGTCGGCGTGGCCCATGGCCCGCAACGTCGCCAGCAGCTCTGGCCCCAGCAGCGGATCGATCCCTTTCAGCATGCTACGGGCTCCGGAACCGGCGCCCCGGCATCGATGAGGCCCTCGTCCCGAAGCGCCGCCCACAGCGGCGCGGGGACGGGCGCGGCCATCAACGCGGCATTGTCCGCCACCTCCTGCGGCGTCTGGCCGCCGGGGATGACGCTGACCACGGCCGGATGCGCGGCGCAGAACTGCAGCGCCGCCGCGCCGAGCGGGACGTCGAAGCGAGCACAGACGTCCGCCAGCTGCGCCACGCGAGCCAGCACCTGCGGCGGCGCGGCGGCGTAGTCGAAGCTGCCGCCGGCGCGGACCAGCACCCCGGAGTTGAACGGGCCGCCGATGACCACGCCGACGCCGCGGCGCTGGCAGTCTGACAACAGGCCATGCAGCGGCGCCTGCTCCAGCAGCGTGTAGCGCCCGGCCAGCAGGAACAGGTCCGGGTCCAGCGCCGCCAGCACCCGCTCGCACGCCACCGTCTCGTTGCTGCCGAGCCCGATCGCGGCGACGTCGCCGGCCGCGCGCAACTCGTCCAGCGCCTGCCAGCCGCCGCCGTCAGTCAGCTCGCGCCAGCGCGCCTCGTAAGCGCCGCCGTGCGTCCGTAGCTCCAGGTCGTGGACGTAGAGGATGTCGACGCGATCCACGGCGAGCCGCGCCAGGCTGGCCTCGTACGACCGCAGCACGCCATCGCGGGTGTAGTCGAACGCCACGCGCAGCGGCGGCGTCGCCTTGTAGACGCCCGCGCCCTCCTCGCCAGGCGCGCACGGCTCCAGTCCCCGGCCGACCTTGGTCGAGAGCACGAACGCGTCGCGGGGGAGACCCGCCAGCGCCCGGCCAATGCGCGTCTCGGAGAGGCCGTGGCCATAGAGTGGCGCGGTGTCGAAGTAGCGGGCGCCGCCGTCCCAGGCCGCCGCCACCGTCGCCTCGGCCTCGGCGTCTGAGAGGGCGCGATGCATGTTGCCGAGCGGCGCCCCGCCGAAGCCCAGCGAGGTGAACGCCAGGGTGCGACCTGCCCGGGTGGTGAAGCTCGAAGCCCCCATGGCGCCACCTTAGCCGGCGCGGCCGCGTTCCTGGAGTCCAGGCGCGAACGGCGTATGGTGACGTCGATGCCCGCGCCCTCCGAGCCCTATCCGGTCGCCAGCGACGAGCAGGTCGCGTTCTTTCGCGAGCACGGCTGGATCGTGGTCAAGGACGCGCTGCCGCAAGCCGAGCTCGACCTGCTCGAAGCCTTCTGCGACCAGCTGCTGGAGGCCAAGGAAGCGCTGGCCAAGGATTGGGCCTGGGACGCAAGCGAGAGCCTTGACGAGCGGTCGTTCCGCATCGTGCAGTCGTCACCCTCGTTCCTCTGGCGCGACATCCGCGAGCAGCCGTACCGCAAGTGGCTGGCGGCGTTCGGCTCGGCCCTGCTCGGGCGCGAGGAGGCTTTCTGGTACGACCAGTTCATCGGCAAGCCGCCGGGCAAGAGCGCGCCCACCGCCTGGCACCAGGACGAGGCCTACTGGGGCCGCAACCTCGACGACAGGGGCGTCACCTGCTGGATCCCGCTGCAGCGGGTCGACGCCGTGAACGGCTGCATGCACTTCATCGACCGCGGCCATCGCCTGGGGGTGCTGCAGCACCATCCCGTGCCGGGTCTGCAGAGCGACCAGATCATGTGCGAACCCGATGAGGCCGACATGGTGGTTTGCCCCATCGAGCGCGGCGACGTCACCTTCCACCACTCGAAGACGCCGCACATGACCACGGCCAACCGGTCCGACGGCTGGCGCAAGGCGGTGAGCAACCACATGCAGGAGGTCGGCGCCGGCGGCGAAGGCGACCACTATCCCTGGAAGATCACCGAGCACCAGGGGCTGGACAACCTGCGTGAGCGGCTGGCGGCGCACCGCGCCAAGGCGACGTGAACCGCCTCGCCGGCCTCGGCCGCTGCGTCTTCGCCGCGACGCTGATCGCGCTCGGGGTCTGGGGCCTGATTCATGGAGATTTCGCGCCGATCTGGACGCCCGTGCCCAGCCACTGGCCGCTGCGCGAGGCGCTGGCCTACGCCTGCGCCGTGGTGGCGCTGGCGGGCGGCGCGGGGCTGATCTGGCGGCGCACGGCGGCGCTCGCCGGCGGCCTGCTGGCGCTGTGGCTGGCGGCCTGGATGCTGGCGATCAAGGTTCCGGCCATCGTCGGCGCCCCGCTGATGGCGGCGGCGTGGGAAAGCTGCGGCGAGACCGCGACCATTGTCGCGGCGGCCTGGATGCTGTTCGCCAGCGCGGCGACGCCCCAGGGACCGCTGGCGGCCGTCGCCGGGCCCCGCGGCCAGCGCCTGGCCCGCTGGCTCTACGGCGCGGCGCTGCTGGCGTTCGGCGCGGCGCACCTGGCCTACGTCAAGGAGACGGCCTCGCTGGTGCCGGCGTGGCTGCCCGACCCGGTGGTGTGGGTGTGGATCACCGGCCTGGCCTACATCGCCGCGGGCGGCGCGATGCTGTCGGGGATCGGGGCGCAGCTGGCGGGCGTGCTGGCGGCGCTGCAGGTCGGCGCGTTCACGCTGCTGATCTGGGCCCCAGCCATCGCCGCGCCGGGGGCAGGCGCCGACGTGTGGAGCGAGGCGGCGATCTCGTGGACGCTCACCGCCAGCGCCTGGGTGATCGCCGAGCGCCTGCGGCGGCGTCCGGCGTAGCGCCGGAGCGGCCAGCCGGAGCGCGCATTCGTCATTGGTTGGCGCGGCGGAAGGCGGCTAGCATCCCGTCTCAGCGCGGGCCGGTCCCGCAGGGAGACCGGCCATGGCCGACAATCGCATGCAGTACCTCGGGGTGAACCACGTGGCGCTGGTGGCGCGCGACATGGCCGAGACCGTCGATTTCTACGAGAACGTGCTTGAGATGCCGCTGGTGAAGACCATCGAGTTCCCGAACGGCCGCGGCCAGCATTTCTTCTTCGACTGCGGCGCCGGGACGATGATCGCCTTCTTCTGGTTCCCGGACGCGCCGCCGGCGGCGCCGGGCATCGCCTCGATGCACGAGGATGTGCGCGGCAAGGGCTCGGTCACCGCTCACGCCTCGATGAACCACCTGGCGATCAACATCCCGCTGGAGAAGTTCGACGCCTACGCCGCGCGGCTGAAGGCCAAGGGCGTCAAGGCCTACGTGATCAACCACGACGACTCGCCGGCCGGCGCGGCGGCGGAGATGCACGACGGCGTCTGGATCCGCTCGATGTACTTCCGCGATCCCAACGGCATCCACATGGAGCTGGCCGCGCTCACCCGCGCCTTCCGCCCGGACGACGTCGCGCACGACCCGGTCGACGCCGAGGGCCAGCATGTGTCTCAGAAGGCCCCTGCCCTGGCTGATACTTAGCCAAAGCTTGGATAGTTCCTTCTCCCGCTGCGGGAGAAGGAAACGCACAACATCTGCACCCTACCGCGCGCTCATGCCGCCTTCGCAAGGCAGGATGACGCCGGTGGTCCAGCGGGCTTCGTCGGAGAGCAGGAACAGCGCCGCGCGGGCCATGTCGTCGGGGTCGGCGATGTAGTTCATCGGGAACGCCGCGGCCATGCGCGCGCGGTCCTCGTCGGTGGCCATCCAGCGGTCGAACATCTCCGAACGTGTGGGGCCAGGCGCGATGGCGTTCACGCGCAGGCCCTGCGTCGCATAGTCCAGCGCCGCGCACTTGGTGAGGCCCGCAAGGCCCCGTTTGCTTGCTGCATAGAGGCTGTTGCCGGCGCCGCCGACCATGCCGCCGATCGACGAAGTGTTGACGATCGAGCCGCCGGGCCCTTGCGCCGTCATCACCGCCACCTCGTGCTTCAGGCAGAGGAAAACGCCCACCAGATTGACGTCGAGAATGCGCTGGAAGGCGTCTGCGGCGGCGGGCGACTCCGCGCGGCTGGCTTCGCTGCTGCTGGCGACGGCGCACGGCGCGGCCGATCTGGCGCTGGGCGGCCACCTTTCTGGCGCGCTCAAGGGCGACACTGGACCGGAAGACCTGGTCGCCGATCTCTTCCGCCACCTGAGCACCGCCGCGGCTGGATCGCAGGCGGCCGCGATCCGTTCTAAACCCCCGCGATGAGCCTGACAGACCGACACGCCGCCTTTGCGTTCCTGGCCGGACAGCCCGCCTATTGGCGCGAGGCGGCGCTCGCCGCGCCGGCGATACCGCTACTGCTGTTTGCCGGCGAAGCGACGGGGCGTGTCCCATACGCCGCTGTGGCCGCGGGCGCGGCCCTCTGCGCCGGGTTCGGCGCGGCGCGCGACTACCGAGGCTACCGCTGGGCGGTGATGGCGCTGGTGACACTGGGCATGACGATGGCGGCCTTCGCCGGCTGCCTCGCTGGCCTGTGGGCGCCGGCGCTCTACGCCTTCGCCGCGCTCGCCGCCATCGTCTGCGCCGCCCTGGCGCTGGTGGACGAACATCTGTGGTGGGTCACGTTGCAGATGAGCATCGCGCTGCTGATCGCCGAGTTCTACGCCGGTCCGCCATCAGCGGCCTTGCTGCGAGCGGCCGCGGTGTTCGCCGGCGGCGCGGCGCAAACCCTGGCGGTGGTCGCCCTGGCGCGCCTGGCGCCAGCCGCGGCGAGTCCGCTTCCCGCGCCGCCGCCGAAAGCGCCGCCGTCGCGGGCGCTGCTGCTCGGCCACACGGTGCGAGCGGCGATCAGCGTCTGCGCGGCGCTCGCCATCGCTCGCGCCTTGCACCTGGCCAACGGCTACTGGGCGCCGATGACCGCCCTGATCGTGCTGAAGCCTGGCCTCAGCGACACCAACACCCGCGGCCTGGCGCGGCTGGCGGGCACGATCGGTGGCGGCGCGGCCGCAACGCTATACGCGGCGGCGGTCGGCTATAGCTGGCCCTGGCTGGTGGCGGGGGTCGCGGTCTCGGCGACGGCGGCGTTCGCGCTGCAGAAGGCGCACTACGCCATCCTGACCACCGCCATCACCTTCACCGTGGTGGCGCTGCTGTCGCTGGCGCAGGGCGGCGGCGCGCTGGTGAACGCCGAGCACCGGCTGATCGCCACGCTGATCGGCGGCGCCCTGGCGCTCGCCGTCGCGCGCATTGCGCCGCACCGGCCGCTGGCCGCGGCGACCGAACCAGATCGTGTGGGCGGGGCTTAGATCGCTTCGCCCGGCAGCCCCCTGGCGGATCGCACGCTGCTCCGTATGCAGATTAAGCGCCGGCCAGACCGTCAGCCCACGGCTTAGAACGAGACCCGGAAGCCGCCGGTGACGGTCTGATCGTACCAACTGGAGCCCACCTCGCCCTCGTAGCTGACGAAGGCGGTCCAGTGGCCCTTGTGGGCGGTGACGCTCCCGCGGAAGAGCCCGCTGCTTTGCGACAGCCCGATCTGGTTGCCAGCGAACTGGGTGCCGTCCTGCGCGATCAGCGTGATCGGCAGGCCCACCGACAGGCCGTCGTACTGGAAGCCGCCCATCACGTCGGGGGTGATCACCATGCCGTCGCCGGTGGTGAAGTTGTGCGACAGGCCGAGCGTGGCGAACGGCGCGACGCCGACGCCGCGCGACGAGGCGCCCGTCACCGCGAAGGCCGAGCTGCGCGTGTTCACTTCCTGGAAGCTGCTGGAGAACACGTCGGAGATGTAGACCCCCGCTGCTGGGGTCACGATCAGGCCGCCGGTGTTGAACGGCGCCGAGATCTGAGCCGCGCCCAGGAAATCGTCGAGGTGGTTGCTTGAGTTCGACGGGCCGAGGCCCGACGCCCTCGCCGTGCCGTCCTGGCTGTGCGCATAAGCGAGCGCGCCGCTAAAGCCGATATTGCCCACGGTCTGCGAGCCATAGAGGGCGACGAACGCCTCGCCCTGGGTCGCATTGCCGCCGGCGGAGTCGCTGAGATTGCTCCAGGTGTAGCCGGCGGAGACGCCGAGCCGCAGGCCCGGCGCGAAGTCGTGGTCGATGCCGCCCTGCAGGCCGCCGGTGTTGGCGCGGAATCCGGCCGGGTCGATCTCCCAGCCGATGCCTTGCATCCACCCGCGCGAGGTCGAACCGCCATCGCCGCCGATGTTGTAGAAGGTGTTGCCGCCGCCTTCGGGCAGAGTTCGCCCCAGCACGGTCCCCAGCGCATTCTGCGCGCCTTGCGCGAAGGCGAACGACTCGGCGCTGTAGATGGTGGCGTCCTGTGGCGCGACGATCACTGGCGGCGGTGGCGGCGGGGGCGGCGCCGGCGTTGGCGTCGGCGTTGGCGGCGGAACCACCGCACCCAGCACCAGGTTGGCGGTCGTGGCGGATGCCGTTGGTGTGGGTGTGTAGGTCACCATCTGGGTGAAGCCAGACGGCGCCGTGCCGGCCGCTGTGGCGAACATGGTGCCACCGAGGCCGCCCGACGCCGTCAGGAACGGATAGATCGTCGCGACATACTTTCCGGGTGCGTAGACGAAGGTCACCGTGCCGCCGAGTTGGGCGCTGCCGGTGATGTTGAGCAGGCTGGCCGACGCCGGGCTGACCGCGACCAGCAGGTTGCCGGTCGAGGTCTGGATATAGGCCGGCGGGACCACCAGCGCGTTCTCGACGCCCTGCGGCGCACGCTGCGTCACCTGCACGATGTTGTACGTGCCGCCGCTGCTGCCGAAGCTCAGGGTGCCCTTGTTGGTCACGGTGCCGAAGACGCTGATGTCGCTGGTCAGCGTCACCGAGCCGGAATTGATGTTGACGCTGGCGACGTCGATGGTCCCGCCGGTGGTGAAGCTCCCGGCCGCGCCGAGATTGAAGTTCACCGTGCCGGCGTTCGCGCCGAACGCGGTGGGATGGCCTTCGATGATCCCCTTCACCGCGCCGCCGCTGATGTTGACCGTGTCGCCGTTGGCCGACAGCGCGATGTTGCCGCCGATGGTCCCGCCGGTCTGGTTGATGGTCACCGGCACAATGGCCTGGTGCACGTCGATGGCGGTCACGCCGACGATGTTGCCGCTGTTGGCGATGGTCGCGGCGCCGCCGGCAAAGCCCGCGCCCGGACCGATCAGGATGCCCGTCGGCGCGGAGATCGTGCCTGAGTTGCTGATCGTGCCCGAGAACGTCGAGACGCTGATCAGGTCGATGCCCACCGCGCCGGCCTTGATCGTGCCAGCGTTGGTGATGCCGCCGGTGAAGATGGAAACGCCCGACAGGATCGTGCTGCTGCTGCTCACGAACTGCGCCGTCTCCTCGGAATCGCTGATTTGTGTGAGCGTGGTGGACCCGCCGATGGCGATGCCAGTGTTGGCGACGATCAGACCACCGCCTGCGTTGGTGATGCCGCCGGCGAACGTGATGACAGCCGGGAGCGCCGGCAGCGATGTCGTGACATCCGTGTGCTCGCTCAACGCGCTCACGGAGGTGGTGGTGACAATGAGCGCATCGCCGACGCCGATGCCGACGACGGCGGAGATGGTTCCGGCGTTGGTGATGCCGCCGGCGAAGCTCTGCACCTGCAGCGGGTTGGAAGAAATGGTGGTTTGTTCGGCGCCGCGAACGCTCCCGGTGAATTCAACACCGAAGTTTTCGATGAGGGCCTTCGAGCCCACGGCGACGCCGATCTGCGCGCCGGAGATCGTCCCGGCATTGGTGATGCCGCCCGTGAAGGTGGAGATGGAATCCACCCCCACGCCCACTTCGGTCGCGTCGATCGTGCCGGCGTTGACGATGCCGCCGGTGAACAGCGACACAGACGGGAAGACCGCCGTCGTCTGCGAGCCGTCGTCAATGGCCGTGACCGGCGCCGCACCGCCGACCTGGATGCCTATCGAGGCAATGATCAGGCCGCTGCCGGCGTTGGTGATCCCGCCGTTGAAGTTGCCAACCCCGACCGCCACCACCGTGTCGGTATCCGGGTCGTCAGAAGCGGGGTAGACATATCCGCCGACCTGAATGCCATCGCCGAAATTGCTGATGGCGCCAGAGTTGGTAATGCCGCCGTTGAAGGTGGCGACGCCGGCGACCCCGATCCCCGTGTCTTCCCCACCGGCGGAGATCAGCGTGCCGGCGTTGGTGATGCCCCCGTTGAAGGTGTTGACGCTCGCGCGGCTGTGGAACGTGGTGCCGCCCACCCAGATGCCGGTGTCGGCGACAATCACGCCGGTCTTGTCATTGGAAATACCGCCGTTGAACTGATCGATGGCGTCTCCGCCCTCGGCGTCGCCGAGCGAGTGGTAGACGCCGACGCCGATGCCCAACTCGCCGGAGATTTGCCCGGAATTGTGAATACCGCCGGCGAAGGTCGAGACCAGGAGCACATCGATGCCGATGGCGCTGTGATCGAACAGGTGATTGTTCGCGGCGGTGATTTGGCCGGCGTTGGTGATGCCGCCCTCGAAGACCGTCACAGTGACGCGTCGGTCGTCCTCCTCCTCGCCGCGATCGCCGGCGCCGCCAACGACAATGCCGGTTCCCCCGGTGATCAGCCCGCCGACGGCGTTGGTGATGCCGCCGCTGAAGGTGGCGGTCTCGTTGACGGCGATGCCGGCCTGGTCGACCAGGATCGAGCCGCTGTTGGTGATGCCGCCGCCGAACGTGGAGACCGAGTAGACGGTGATGCCGTTCGGATCGCTCTCGCCGTGGCCCAGGATCGTGCCGGCGTTCAGGATGCCGCCCAGGAAGGTGAGGTTGAAGCCGCGGTTCGCCAGCTCCCCGTTCTCAAGCCGGATCTGGCTGCCGATCTGGATGGCGGTGACCGAGTGGCCGGCGATCGTGCTGGCCGAGTCGATGAGGATGCCGTGCGACGACGCGTCGATCTCGCCCTGGTCGTAGATCTCGCCGGACACACTGCTGCCCAGCACCGCGATGCCGGTGCCGGCGACGATGATGCCTGAGTTGGAAATGGTGCCGATGAATGTCGGGACGCCCGCGAAGGTGATCGCCGACGTGGCCGCCGCTTTCTCCTCGTTGTTCGGCGCCAGCGACTCGATGATGTTGGCCAGCCCGGCCGGCGCGCCGACCTCGATGCCGACGCCGCCAGTCGCAGAGATCGTGCCGGCGTTGTCGATGGTGCCGAAGAAGGTGCCGACCGAGGCCACGCCGATGCCGACGCTGTAGGAGGCGGCCGAGGTCGAGATGGTGCCGGCGTTGCTGACACCGCCGATGAATGTGGACACCAGGGCGACCGCGACGCCGAGCGCCGCGGTCTTGCCGGTGACGGTGACGGTCGCGCTGCCGCCGCCGCTGTCCTCGAAGTTCAACTGGTCGACGGTGACCGAGCCGTCGAACAGCGCCACGCCGATGACGCCGATACCCGCGCCGCCGTCCACGCCCAGCGCGCTGATGATCCCATCGCTGGTAATTCCGTCCTCGAAGTCCTGCACCTCGCTCAGCGACGAGTTCGGTAGGAAGCCGCCGACCACGATGCCGCCGGCGAGCGGGGCGCTGGCGACGATCGTGCCGCCGAAAACGTTGAAGACGCCGTCGAAGAACGACACCGGGTCGAGCGCGATACCAGCCGCCGCGTTGACGCCGCTCGCAGAGATCGTGCCAGTGTTGGCGATGCCCCCCTCGAAGGCGACCGTGCCAGCGACCGCGACTCCGGCGACGGTGTTCCCGGTCGCGCGCAGCACGCCGCGGTTCCGGATTCCGTCGCCATCGAACGTTCCGCCCTGCTGCACGGAGATCGCCGCGACGCTGCCGCCGGAGACCTGGATCAGCCCGGACGTCTCGTTGACGATCGCGCCGCTACTGAACTGCTGAACGTTCTGCAACAGGATGCCGTCGCCGCCGCTTGCGGTGATGCTCCCTGAGTTGGTGACGCCGTCCAGGAACGTCGGGACCGCACCCACGAAAATGCCGCGGCCGCCGGCGGCGGTCAGCTGACCTGTGTTCACGATGCCGCCGCTGAAGGTCGAGATGTTCGCGACGTCGATGTCGTCGACCGCACCAAAACCCGCCACGGTGATCGTGCCGTTGTTGGTGATGCCGCCGGTGAAAGTGCTGATCAGTTCGACGCCGATGCCGATGGCGTTCCCGCTGCCGGTGACCTTGATGAAGGCAGGCGTAAGCGCCTCGCCGAGCGTCGTCGGCGCGTTGATGATTCCGCCCGAAAAGGTGACCGACGGGTTGTCGGAGCTCGTCGGACCGTCCCAGATCCCGTAGCCGCCGCCGGCGGTGATGCTGCCCTCGTTGGTGATGCCGCCCAGGAAGGTCGGGCTGACCTGGTAGATGCCGGTATTGCCGCTGGCGCTGATCGTGCCGGCGTTGGTCAGGCCGCCTTCGAAGATGCTCGTCGCAATCTTGATTTCCTGAAGTGTGCCTTCGACGATGCTGTTGGAGTCGATCAGCATGCCGCCGACCGTGGTCGCCAGGTTGCTGCCGCTCTCGGCGTAAAAGCCGCTGGTGATGGTTGCACCCTGGAACGTGATGCCCCCGGGATTCTGCAGCGTGCCCGACTGGACGACCCCGCCGCTGAACGACGAGGCGACCAGGACGCAGTTGGTGCCGGAGTTCACCGCAAACGTGCCCGGGTGGTTGATGACCAGCTGGTTGCCACCGCCGAAGCAATTTGCCGCCTCAGCCCCTGTCGCCGCGGCCATCAGGGCCAGCCCCGACGTCCCCGCAAGCAGCAGCTGACGGATCCGGATCGAATTCGCGCGTCCCACGGCCTAACCCCTTACCCGCGCCGTGCGGAGAAGCCCGTCGGCGCACCCAGCTATCGCCGCGCGCAGAGTGCGCGACATTGCGACGCAGTTACACTGCACGATGTTATGCGAACGCTCAAACCCTTTTGGGGGTGTGCGAACACGAACGTGGGCGCGGCGCCCCGCCTGCGGACATTACGCCGTTGAAATCATCAAACTTGAAGCTTGGCCGTAGTCAGAACGCGAATCTGAAGCCGCCGGAGAGCGTCTGGTCGTTCCAGTTGCCGCCCACCTCGCCGTCGTAGCTGACGAAGCCGGTCCAGCGGCCCTTGTGAGCGGTGACCGCGCCGCGGAACAGCGCTGACGAGCGGCCCAGGTCGATCTGGTTGCCGCTGAACAACGTCCCGTCCTGCGCGAAAAGGTTGAGCGACAGTCCGGAGGCCACGTTGTCGTACTGGAAGCCGCCCATCAGGTCCGGCGTGATGATGATGCCGCTGGCGGTGGTGAAGTTGCGCGAGACGCCCACCTGCACGAACGGCGACACCGCCGTGCCGCTTGAGTTCGCCCCTGAAATGGCGAAGGCCGAGTTGCGGGCGTTGAGTTCCTGGAACGCGCTGCCGGTGACGTCGGATATGTAGACCCCGGCCGCTGGCGTCACGATGAAGTCGCCGGCGTGGAACGGCGCGGAGGCCTGCACCGCCCCCAGCACGGCGTCCAGCGCATGATTGGCGTGCGAGGCGCCAAAGCCGGCGGCGCGGTTGGTGGCGTCGTTGCTGTAGGCGTAGGCGAAAGCGGCGCTGAGCCCCACCGGCCCGATGGTCTGCGAGCCGTAGAGGGCGACGAAAGTCTGCTCCTGGGTCGCCGAGCCCCCTGCCCCATCCGACAGGTTGTCGGACTGGTAGCCGGCGGCGATGCCGAGGCGCAGGCCACCGGCGATATCGCGGTCGAGGCCGCCTTCCATCCCGGCGGAGCTGGCGACAAAGCCTGCCGGATCGATCCGCCAGCCCACCCCCTGCATCCAGCCGCGGGTGGCCGAACTGCCGTCGGACGAGAGGTTGTAGAAGGTGTCGCCGCCGCCCTGCGGCAGCGTCCGTCCCAGCACGGCGGTCACCGCGTTCTGAGCGCTCTGCGCAAAGGCGAACGACTCGGCGCTGTAGATCTGCGCATCCAGCGGCGCGACCACGACCGGCGGTGGTGGGGGCGGCGTTGGCGTTGGCGTCGGCGGCGGCGGCGTTGGCGTCGGCGGCGGCGGTGGTGGCGGGGGCGGCGGCGGTGGTGGCGGGGGCGGGGGCGGGGGCGGTGGTGGCGGCGGGACCGCCGTCAGCACCAGGTTCGCCGTGGTGGTGGCGCTGGCCGGCGTATAGGTCACCGCCTGGGTGAAGCCCGTGGGCGCCGTCCCGCCCACCGTGTCGAACTTCCCGGTGAGCGAGGTCGCGGTCAGGAACGGATAGAGCAGCTTCTGGCCGTAAGTGCCGGGCGCGTAGGCGAAATCAACCGTGCCGGCGATCTGCGCCCCGCCGGAGATCACCAGCTCGCTGGCCGACGACGGGCTGACCGCCACCAGCATCACGCCGCTGGCGCTCTGCACGTAGGCCGGCGGCAACGCCTGCGTGGTCTCGACGCCGAGGATTTGCGCCTGGGCGACCTGCACGATGCTGTACGTGCCCGAGGTGCTGGCGAAACTCAGCGTGCCGGAATTGGTGAAGCTGCCGAACACGGTGACGTTGCTGGCCAGCTGCAGCGTGCCGGAGTTCAGGTTGACGTTGGCGACGTCGATGGTCCCGCCCGTGGTGAAGCTCCCGGCCGCGCCGAGGTTGAAGTTCACCGTGCCGGCGTTGGCCCCGTTGAGCGTCGGCTGGCCTTCGATGATCCCCTTGATCGCCCCGCCGGAGATGTTGACCACGTCGCCGTGCGGCGACAGCGCCAGGTTGCCGGCGATGGTCCCGCCGCTCTGGTTGATGGTGACGGCCGCGTTTGCCTGGCTGACGTCGATGGCGTTGACCGCGCCGATCAGATTGCCGCTGTTGGCGATGGTGGCGCCGCCCGCGACGGTGACGCTGGGCGTCAGCAGGATGTCGGTCGCCGCCGAGATCGTGCCGGCGTTGCTGATCAGACCGGAGAAGGTCGAGACGTCCTGAATGGAAATGCCCACCAGCCCGGCGCTGATCGTGCCGGCGTTGGTGATCCCGCCCGCGAAGGTGGAGACGCCGACCAGGGCGACGGTGGTGGTGATCGCGCCCGTGAACGTGGACGCCAGCGCCGCGCCCAGCGCGAAGTTCCCGCTGCTGCTCCCGCCGATGGCGATGCCGGTGTCGGCCGCGATGATCTTGCCGCCCGCCGCGTTGACGATGCCGCCGCTGAACGTGACCACCGCCGGTAGCGCCGTGGTTGTCACCTCCGCCGACGGCGCGGCCGCATTTTGCTCCTCGAACAGCAGCGCCCGGCCCACGGCGATGCCCACGCTTGCCGAGATCGTCCCCGAGTTGGCGATGCCGCCGTTGAAGGCGCTGACCTGGATGATGTTGGTCGAGCTGCCACCGAGGTCGGCCGTGTGCCTGGCGCCAACGGATTGCACGCCCTCGGTGAACTCGAAGAACCTTGGCACGGCCACGGAGTCAGCGCCCACGGCGATCCCGAACTGGCCGGCCGTGATGGTCCCCGAATTGACGATCCCGCCGTCGAAAGTGGAGATCGCCTCGATACGGATGCCAACGCTGGTGGCGACGATGGCGCCGGCGTTGATGACGCCGCCGGTGAAGTGGGGCACGCCCTCGCCCAGAACCACGCTGCTCGAACTTCCACTGAAGGAGCTACTCAGCAGCTGCACGCCGCCCACCTGGATGCCGGTGTGCGCGGCGATCAGGCCGCCGCTCGCGTTCACCACGCCGCCGCTGAAGGTTGAGACGAACGAAATCGCGGCGCAGCTCTCACAGTCGAGGATGAAGCCGGCGCCCAGCACCGGCAGCCCGACGGCGATGCCAACGAGTGGAATGTCGGTGAACGTGCCCTCCGGCGAGGCGCTGATCGCGCCAGAGTTGGTGATCCCGCCTTCGAAGGTGCTGACGCCGCCGACAAACACGCCGACGCCGAAGGTGTCTTCGGTGAAAATCTTGCCCGAATTGACGATCCCGCCGGAGAAGGTTCCGACGTCCTCGACAATGACGCCGCCGGTGGCGCTGATCGTGCCGGCGTTGGTGATCCCGCCGCCGAACGTCCCCACCCCGACCAGCTGGTCCGAGGTCGGGCCGACGTTGGCCAACGGCCCGCGCGCACCGCCGACGCTGTTGACCTTGATCAAGCCGCGCTGCACGCCGCCGATCGCGATGCCGGTTTCGGCCACGATGACGCCGCCGGCGGCGTTGGTGATACCTCCCAGGAAGGTGGCGACGGCCGGGATTTTGGTGGTGGTGTCGAACCGCTGAGGCGTTTCGATACTTAGTACTTGAGGGCTCACCAGCGCCCGGCCCACCGCGATCCCCGCTTCGGCCGTGATGCTGCCCGCGTTGGTGATGCCGCCAGCGAAGGTGCTGACCTGCAGAATGTTGAGGGTTGCGGAGGGATTGAACGGCAGGGAGCCGCCAACGCCCGTCGTGTGCTCTTCCTGGAAGAGGACCGGGGCAATGAACGACTCGGCGCCCACGGCGACCCCGAAGGCGAAGGCCGATATGTTCCCGGCGTTGGTGATGCCGCCGTTGAAGGTGGAGATCGCGTCGACGCGAATGCCGATCTCGGCGCTGATCTGGCCGGCGTTGACGATGCCGCCCTCGAAGTCGGACACGCTCGCGAATGCGAAGTCGAGGCTGGTGAACTCGCCGATATCCGCCGAGACGAAGCCGACGCCGCCCACCTGAATCCCGGTCTCCGCGACGATCACGCCGCTGCCCGCGTTGGTGATGCCGCCGCTGAAGCGGTCGACCCCGAAAGCGTTGACGATGCTGGAGCCGTGTGCGCCGTCGGCAAACAGCGGCAGGCCGATGGCGATACCGACCTCCGGCGTATGGGCGAAGGTGCCGTCGAAGGCGCCGGTGATCGCGCCAGAGTTGGTGATCCCGCCCTCGAAGGTGCTGACGCCCGACACCAGGACGCCCACGGCCTCGAAATTGTCGGTGAGGATCGTGCCGGCGTTGGTGATGCCGCCCGAGAACGTCTGCACCGTATAGTGGATGAACGGGTCGGCCATGACGACCTGCCCGCCGACGTCGACGCCCACGAGTTCGGCGCTGATCGTACCGCCGGCGGCGTTGTCGATGCCGCCGCCGAAGGTGGTCAGCACCTGCCCTTCGCCTTCGCCCAGCAGCAGGCCAGGCCCGACGAGGATGCCCACGGCGCCCTCGGAACTGATCTGGCCGCTGTTGGCAATGCCGCCCAGGAACGTCGAGACGCCGGCGATCATGATCCCCGCGTTGCCCTCGAACGCCTCCGACACGCCGGCCTGGATCACGCCGGCGTTGGAGATTCCGCCGGTGAACTGCGAGATCGAATCCTCGTCGAAGTAGCCGACATCAATGCCGCTGAAGCCAGCGATGAGTGTCGCCCCGGCGGCGTTGAAGATGCCGCCGCCGAACGACGACACCTGCCCGATCACAATGCCGGTGCCGCCGACGGCGATCAGGCCGGCGTTGGTGACGCCGCCGAGGAACGTGCCGGTCTGCGCCGCGAAGAAGGTGCTCCGCGGCCCGTCGCCGCGGTAGCCGATATAGACACCCTCGGCGTTGGTTGCGCCGGCGATCACGCCGCTGTTGGTGACGCCGCCCTCGAAGGTGAGCACGTTGGCGACGTCGATCCCGATCGGCGTGCCAATCGCCGTTCCGCCATAAGGCGAAAGCTGGATCAGGCCGGCGTTGGTGACGCCGCCCTGGAACAGCGCCAGGCTGCCCTGCCCGTCGGTGGTCGGGCCGCCGCCGATGGCGATGCCGCTGTGGGCGAAAATCGTGCCGCCGCCGGCGTTGGCGATGCCGCCGGTGAACGTGGACACCTGCTCGACGTCGATGCCGACATAGGCGGCGGTGATCGTGCCGCTGCTGGCGATGCCGCCCTCGAAGGTCGAGACGCTGCTGACGAAAATGCCGACGGCGCTCGTGCGGCCGTCGACGGTGGTGTCGATGGCGCCAGCGTTGGTGACGCCGCCGGTGAACAGAGAGATGTCCGCGGGCGCGCCGGCCAGCGTCGAGGCAATGCCGATTTCGATGCCGTAGCGACCGATGATCAAGCCGCCGGAGACGTTGGTGACACCGCCGCCGAACGACGCAATGCCGTCGACGAAGACGCCGGTCTGGGTATCCGCCAGCGTGCCGGAATTGGTGATGCCGCCCAGGAAGGTCCCGCCGCCGTCGCTGACGTCGATGCCGACCAACGCCGCGGTGACCTGCCCGGAATTGGTGACGCCGCCGCTGAACGACGACACGTCGAACACGTCGATGCCAAAGGCGCCGGCGTCGATCTCGCCCGAATTCCAGACGCCGCCTTCGAAATCCTCGACCAGTTCCGGGCCGGTGGTGTTCCAGCTGGTGTCCACGAGGCCGATGGCGATGCCGATGGCGTTGTCGTCGCCGGTGATCACGCCGGCGTTGGTGACGCCGCCGAGGAAGGTCGAGACGCCGCTGACCATGACGCCGATCGGCGTGTCGCCGCCGCCGCCGGACGCGATCTGGGCGACCAGGTCGATCACCCCGGCGTTGGTGACGCCGCCGCTGAAGGTGCTGATGCCTTCGTTGAACAGGTTCAGCTGCTCGGCGCCGCCGACGGCGATGCCGGTGTGGCCGACCAGCGTGCCGGCGCTCAGCGTGACATTGTCCACCACGCTTGCGCCCACGTTGGTGACGCCGCCGCTGAAGGCGCTGAAGTCGGCGATGCTGATCGCCGCGTAGGTCCCGCTGATCGTCCCGGAGTTCGCGATGCCGCCCGCAAACGTGGCGGTGACCGCGTCGCTCGTCGGGCCGGCCAGGGCCCCCACCGCATTGACGCCAAACGTCAGCGACACGCCCGACTGGCCGGCGATCAGGCCGCTGTTGGTGATGCCGCCCTCGAAGTCCTTGGCGATCAGGCTGAGGCCGACGGCGCTGGGCGACAGTATCGCTCCGGCGTTGGTGATGCCGCCCGACATCGTGCCGTCGTCGTCCTCGAGTTGCACGGCCCCCAGGATCGTGCCGCCAGTTTCGTTCGAGAAACCGCCGGTGAACGTGATCGCGTTGTCGACGAAGACGCCGCCGGCGATGAGGCCGCTGTTGGCGATGCCGCCCTCGAAGGTGGAGACGTCGCTGACCGAAATTGCGGCCTGCGTACCGCTGATCGTGCCCGCGTTGCTGATCCCGCCACGGAAAATGCTGACGCCCGGGTTCGCGGCCGAACTGCTGCCGGTGACGACGATGCCCAGGCTCGCCGTGATCTGGCCGGCGTTGAGGATGCCGCCCTCGAAGTCGCCGACGAGCGCGCCCGCCACGGTGTTCTGTGACCCGCCGAACAAGCCGAGCGCGATGCCGATGGCATGGACCGAGCTGTCGGCCACGATGGTCCCGGCGTTGGTGACGCCCCCGAAGAATGTGCTGACGTGCTCGACGTTGATGCCGATCGCGACGGCGGAACTCGCCGGCAGCGACGTCAGGCTGATCAGGCCCGCGTTGGTGACGCCGCCGCTGAACGTGCCGATGCCGTTGTTGCTGAAGATCAGGTTCTCGGCCCCGCCAATGGCGATGCCGGTGTGCGCGTAGAGCGCGCCGCCAGGCAGCGTGACGTCATCGACCACCGTCGCGCCGACGTTGGTGATCCCGCCGCTGAAGGTGCTGAAGTTGGTGGCGTTGATGGCGATATCGGTCGCCGTGATCGACCCCGAGTTGGCGATTCCCCCGCTGAACGTCGCCGGTACGGTCGGCGCGCCAACCGCGACGACGCCGAAGTTCAGCGGCGCGCCGGTCTCGCCGGTGATCAGGCCGCTGTTGGAAACGCCGCCCGTGAACACGGTGGCCACGATCAGGACGCCGTTGTTGCCGATCAAGCTGCCGGATTGGCCGTCGAAGATGTCTCCGGCGTTGATGATCCCGCCGGTGAAGGTCTGGATATTGACCCCAACGCCGCCGAACACCGTGCCGTCCGACGCGTTGGAGATGCCGCCGGCGAACGAGGCGCCGACGACGCTGATGCCGCCGTCAGGGCCGCTGACGACGCCGCTGTTGCTGATGCCGCCGGTGAAGGTGACTGCGCTGTCGGAGATCCCCACCGCGCCTGTGATCTGGCCGCTGTTCTGGATGCCGCCGGAAAATGTCGAGACGCCGAAACCGATCGCGATCCCGAAGCCGCTGGCGGCGCTGATCGCGCCGGCGTTGGTGATGCCGCCTGCGAAGGTCGTGGTGGTGTCGACCCGCACGGCGGTGACGCTGCTGAGCACGGCGCTGGCGCTGTCGATCAGGATGCCGTGCGCCGAGGCGATGATCGCGCCTGTGTCGTAGATCTGGCCGAAGATGGTGCTGCCGTGGATCGCAATGCCATCGCCGGCGACGTTGCCGCTGACCGAGATGGTTCCGCTGTTGGTGACGCCGCCCTCGAAGTCGGTGACGCCAGCAACCGCGATGCCCGCCACGGCGCTTCCGCTCACTGACAGAGTGCCGCCGTTCTGGATGTCGCCCATGAAGGTGGCGTCGTTCTGCACCGAGATGGCCGAGAGGCTGCCGCCCGCGACGTTGATCAGCCCCTCGTTGTCGATGGCCACGCCGCTGCTGTCGGCCAGCACGAAGCCGAACCCCTGGATGAGGACGCCGTCGCCGCGGGTGGCGGAGATCGTGCCGGCGTTGCTGATCAGGCCAGAGAACGTGGCGCTCCCTAACAACGCGCCGGTTGCGAGAATCACGACGCCGGCATTGGCGCCCGAGATGATCCCGGCGTTGTCGATGCCGCCGCTGAAGGTCGCGACGTTGTCGACGAAGACGCCGACGGCCGACTGCGCCGTGATCGTTGCGCCGGCGGCGTTGGCGATCCCCCCATCGAAGGCGGTCATCGATTCAACGGCGATCCCATTGTCGCCGCCGCTGATCGCGCCGGCATTGGTGACGCCGCCGGAGAACGTCGAACCTCCGACGACGTAGATCCCGGTGAAGCCCGAGATCACGCCGCCCGCCGCGTTGGTGACGCCATCGAGGAACGTGTTGACGCCGGATACGGCGATCCCGCGTGCGGTCGCGGTGATGGAACCGCTGTTGGTCACCCCGCCTTCGAACGTCCCGACGTTCACGACATAGATGCCGGAGCTTCCGGCCACGCTGATCGAGCCGGCGTTGGCGATGCCGCCGAAGAAGGTCTCGTTGGAGGCGGCGCCGATGCCGTAACCCGCCCCGACGATCGTGCCGCCGGCGGCGTTGACGATCCCTCCGGCAAATGTGGAGACAGCGGATTCGTAGATGCCGACGACGCCCGCGCTGATCGTGCCCGCGTTGGTCACGCCGTCGCCGAAGCTCGATAAGGTGAGGGTGGCGATGCCAAAAGAGCCGGCGCTGATCTGACCGGAATTGGTGATCCCGGCGTCGAAGAGGCTGACGTGGTCAACCTCGACGCCGTCGTCGCCGGCGCTGATGACGCCGGAGTTGGTGACGCCGCCGGTGACCGTACCGATGCCGCTGACCAGGACCGCCGTATCGCCCGCGGCGGAGATGGTCCCAGAGTTGGTGATCGGGCCGGCAAAGGTATTGGCGCCTAGAAGGGCCCCCGTGGCGACGACCTCCAGGCCCCAGCCTCGAGAGGCGGAGATGTCGCCGGCGTTGGTGACGCCGCCGTCGAACGTCGTCACGTTCCTGACGTCGACGCCGAAGATCGCCGCCAGCGTGCCGCCGGCCGCGTTGTGAATACCCCCCGAGAAGCTCCCGTCGCTAAAAACCCCCAGGGCCAGGTTTGTCGCGCTGACCGTCCCGGAGTTGGTGATGCCGCCGTTGAAGACGGACGTGCGCACCGAGCCGATCCCGGTTATGGCGGGCCCGTCGATCACGCCGGCGTTGGTGATGCCGCCGTTGAAGCTGGTGTCTCCGCTCTCGAGGATGGCCGCGCCGATGCCGGAGATCGTGGCGCCGGCGGCGTTGTCGATCCCGCCGTTGAAAACGTTGTTGTTGGAGACAAAAATGCCGTTGGTCGAAATCGCGACGAGGCCCGCGTCCGAGATCGTGCCCGCGTTGGTGACCCCACCGTCGAACGTCGAGACGTCGTTGACCTGAATTGCGTCCAGGGTCGCCGACACCATGCCGCCGGCCGTGTTGACGACGCCGCCAGTGAACGTCGACACGTCGTCCAGGCTGATCCCGACCGCGCGGCCTTCGATCTCACCCGAGTTGGTCACTCCCCCTGTGAAGGTCGGGGTGAGAAAGACGACAACCCCGCCGCCGGCGCTCACAAAACCAGCGTTGCTGACGCCGCCAGCGAACGTCTGGCCTCCGAACACCTCGACCCCCGTCACCCCGGAAATCGTGCCGCCACTGGCGTTGATGACGCCGCCGGTGAACGTGTCGGCTCGGGCGGAGATTCCCTGCGCCGCCGAGCTGATCGTGCCGGCATTAGTGACGCCGCCAGAAAAGGTGCTGTCCAGGATGGCGACGCCGCTGCCGTCGATCGTGCTGTTCGCATCGATCAGCATGCCGGCCACGGTCTGCGCGAGATCGTCGCCGAGCAGGTTGTAGAACCCGGCGGTGATCACCGCCGACTGGAACGTGATCCCGCCCGGGTTCTGCAGCGTTCCGCTTTGGACAATGCCGCCGCTGAACGTCGACGTGACCAGGATGCAATTGGTGAGCCCGGTCGCGACCGTGAGCGTCGGATCGGGCAGCGTCACCACGCGCTGACTGCCGCTGCCGCCCGGGCATAGCGGCCTGATCGGTCCGGCTTCCGCACTATCGGCAAACGCCAGCAGCGCCGCCGCCGACGCGCCCGTCAGCAACCACTTGCGAACTCCGCGCGCACGCCGTCCCACAGGTACCACCCCTGCGCGCCGCTGCCGGCGCACCGCGACTCGCTGGCGGACCCAGCCCCCGCCAAAGACTCTCGCGCCTAGAGTGCACGATGTTCGACGAAGCGGGAATGACGGCCCGCGAAAATATCTCAACTTGGGGTACCGGCGCACGCTGACGGGCTGACGCGGCGCGGCGCGTTGGGCTATGTCGAACCGAAGCAAGGGGTTGGCGGCGGCGCGGATGGCCAGAGCGGCGACGGCGAAGAACTGGACCGAGGCGCTGCGCCGGGCCGATCAGGCGCGCTCGCAAGGCCGTCTCGACGACGCCGAGGCCGAGTGCCTGGCCATCCTCAAGGCCGACCCCAAGCATGGCGCCGCGCTGCACCTGCTGGCCCTGGTGCGCCACCAGCAGGGCCGCATCCGCGAGGCCATCGCCTATGCCGCCCAGGCCTGCGAACTCACGCCGACAGTGGCGGTCTATCGCGCCAACCTGGGCGAGATGTGGCGCCTGGCCGGCGATCCCAAGCAGGCGCTGGCGCATGGCGAGCGCGCCATCGCCCTCGATCCTGGCTACGCCGAAGCCCACAGCAACGTCGGCATCGCTCACTACGAGCTGAAGGACTACGCCAAGTCCGCCGAACTGCACCGGCGCGCCATCGCCATCAAGCCGGAGTTCGCCGCCGGCCACTCCAACCTGGGCAACGCGCTCTACGGCCAGCGCCGCTTCGACGAGGCGGTGGCGTCGTACCGCCAGGCCACCGCGCTGCGCCCCGACTTCGCCGAAGCCTGGAGCAACCTCGGCACCGCCCTGCACCATGCGGGCCGCTACGACGAGGCGGTGACGGTGCTGCGCCGCGCCATCGCCCTCGATCCGCAGAGCGCCAACGCCCGCTCCGGCCTCGGCATCCTTTTGCTGATGCGCGGCGACTTCGCCGAGGGCTGGCAAGAGTACGAGTGGCGCCTGAAAAGCACCGAGGTGCGCGCGCCCTACGTGCCGCAGCACCCGTGGCAGGGCGAGCCGCTGCGCGGCCGCACTGTCTACGTGCACTCCGAGCAGGGCTTCGGCGACACCATCCAGTTCGCTCGCTACCTGCCGATGCTGGCCGCGCGCGGGGCCAAGGTGACTTTCCGGGTGCAACAGGGCCTGGCCGGCCTGATGCGCCAGAGCCTGCCCGGCGTCGAAGTGCTGGGCGACCGCGGCGCGCCGCAGCAGACCGCCGACTACGAATCCGCGCTGCTCAGCCTGCCCTACCTGTTCGGCACGCGGCTGGAGACCATTCCAGGGACCACGCCCTACCTGCGCGCCGATCCCGCCGAGGCGGCGAAGTGGCGCCGGCGCCTGGCCCTCCCCGGCCTCAAGGTGGGCCTGGCCTGGGGCGGCAACCCGGAACACACCAACGACGCGCGCCGCTCTATCGGCCTCGGGCCCCTGGCGCCGCTGCTGGCCTCGCGCGGGGTCTCCTGGGTGTCGTTGCAGGTGGGGCCGCGCGTCGCCGAACTGGCGAAACGCAAGGAAGGCGACATCCTCGATATCTCCGAGGACCTGGTGGGCTTCGCCGCCACCGCCGCGGCGATCGAGGCGCTGGACCTGGTGATCAGCGTTGACTCCGCCGTCGCCCACCTTGCCGGCTCGCTGGGCAAGCCGGTGTGGCTGATGACGCCCTATGTCAGCGACTGGCGCTGGCTGCTGGGCCGCGACGACACCCCCTGGTACCCGACGCTGCGCCAGTTCCGGCAGAAGCCCGGGCAGACCTGGGCGCCGATGGTGAAAATCGCGACGGCGGAGCTGGCCAAGGTGCTGAAGGGCGACGCGCGGGCGCTGACGCCGTTCCGCGAGGTGGGCGAGCAGCGGGCCCGCGACGCCGCCGCCATCATCGACGCCGCCGAGCACCGCCTGGCCGCGCCGCCGCCCAAGCGCGCGGTCTCCGCCCCGCAGCTGCTGGCGCTGGCCGAGCAGCGCCGCCGCGACGGCAAGCTGGCCGAGGCCGACTCCTACCTGCGCCGCGTGGTGGAGGACGAGCCCGGCAACGCCGAGGCGCACCATCTGCGGGGCATCATCGCCCACCAGTCGGGCGCGCTCGGCCACGCCATCGAGCATCTCGGCCGCGCCGCGCAGCTGACGCCGGACAACGCGCTTTTCCACGCCAACCTGGGCGAAATGCTGCGCCAGGCCGGGCGCAACGATGAGGCCATGGCCGAGTGCGACAAGGCCTTGGCGATCAATCCGGACTACGCCGACGTGCTCTCCAACCGCGGCATCCTGCTTTACGACGAGGGCGAGTTCGACCGGGCGCTCGCCGACTACGACCGCGCCGTGGCGCTGAAGCCCGGCTTCGTGCAGGCCCACTCCAACCGCGGCAACGCGCTCCGGGCCCTGAAGCGGCTCGACGAGGCGGTGGTGGCCTACCGGCGCGCGCTGGAGCTGGCGCCCAACTTCGCCCAGGCGCTGAACAATCTCGGCACCACGCTGCGCGACCTGCATCGCCTGCCGGAATCCATCGACGCCTACCGCGACGCTTTGAAGCTGAAGGCCGACGACCCCGAGATCATGAACAGCCTGGCGCTGGCGCTGAAGGACAACGGCGCCGGCGACGAGGCCGTGGCGATGCTGCGGCGCTCGATGGCGATCGAACCGCGCAACCCGCGCACGCTGCTCTACCTGGGCACGATGCTGATCGAGAAGCGTCAGTCCGAGGAGGCCGCGCCGCTGATCGAGCAGGCGCTGGCCATGGCGCCCGACGATCCGGACATCGTCAACGCGCGCGGCCGCATCGCGTTCGACAGCGACGAGCCGGACGCCGCCCTCGCCTATTACCGGCGCGCGCTGGCGATGAAGCCGGACCTCGCCGACGCGCTGAACAACATGGGCAACGCGCTGAAGGAGCTGGGCCGCGTGGACGAGGCCCAAGAAGCGTTCGTCGCCTCGCTGAAGCTCGATCCGAGGGCCACCGGCGTCTACGCCAACTTCGCCGACGGCCACCGCTTCACCAAAGGCGACCGCTATCTGAAGGCGATGACCGACCTGGCCAAGACGCCGGAGGCGATGACGCCCACCGACCGCATCCAGCTCGACTACGCGCTGGCCAAGGCCTACGCCGACCTCAAGGACTACAAGAAGAGCTTCACCCATCTGGGCCGGGGCGCGGCGGCCAAGCGCGCCGAGGTCGACTACGACGAGCCCCTGAGCCTCGGCCTCTTCGATCGCCTCCAGTCGGTGTTCACGCCGGAACTGTTCGCCAGCAAGGCGGGACTTGGCGACCCGACGGCCAAGCCGGTGATCATCGTCGGCATGCCGCGCTCCGGCACTACACTGACCGAACAGGTGCTGGCCAGCCACCCGGCCGTCGTGGGCGCCGGCGAGCTGAAGGACATCAACCGGCTGATGGGCACCTTCGCGCCTCCGGACGGCAAGCCCGTGCCGTTCCCCGACTACGCGCCGCTGTTGCACAAGGCCTGGTTCCGCGAAGTGGCGCGGCGCTATCTGGCGACGCTGAACCGCATCGGCCCGACGGCCCTGCGCGTCACCGACAAGATGCCGTCCAACTACTACTTCGTCGGCCTGATCCACCTGGCGTTCCCCGACGCCACCATCATCCACACCGTCCGCGACCCGATCGACACCTGCGTCTCCTGCTTCACCAAGCTGTTCTCGGGCGAGCAGAGCCACACCTACGATCTGGCCGAACTCGGCCGCTACTACCGCCAATACGAGCAGCTGATGGCCCACTGGCATGCGGTGCTGCCGCCGGGCCGCATCCTGGACGTGGTCTACGAGGACATGGTGGCCGACTTCGAGCCGCAGGCGCGCCGCCTGGTCGCTCACGCCGGCCTGCCCTGGGACGACCGCTGCCTGGCGTTTCACGAGACCGAGCGGCCGGTGCGCACCGCCAGCGCCCTGCAGGTGCGCCAGCCCATCTACAACCGCTCCGTCGGCCGCTGGCGCGCCTACGCCGACCACCTCGGCCCGCTGCTCGAGGCCCTGAACGTTCAGGCCTGAGCGCCGCCGTTCACCGTGCCCATGCACGGTTTATTAGATTCCGGCATCGATAGTGTCGCGGAATCAAAGGTGGGTTCGCCAAGCGGCGCCAGACGATGAACGAAGCTGTTTGCGAGAAAAACCGGGCCGCCACGCGGCGCCGGCTCGTCGGCGACGATAGCGGCGCCGCCGCGGTCGAGTTCGGCCTGATCGCGCCTGCCCTGCTGCTGATCCTGCTGTCGATCATCCAGTTCGGCATCACCATGAACAACTACATGGAGCTGACCGACGCGGTGCGCGTGGGCGGTCGCACGTTCTCGATCAGCGGCACCACCTCGACGCCGCTCACCACGGCCACCAGCGCCATCGACGCCGCCGCGCCCAACCTGACCGCGGCCCACATCACGCTGACCTTCAAGGTCAACGGCACGACCTGCGCCACCGACACCGCCTGCCAGACGGCGCTGCAAGCCGACGCCGGCGAAACCGCCACCATCATCGCCACCTATCCCTGCACCCTGGCGGTGATGGGCAACAACTTCGCCCCGTCCTGCACGCTGACCTCGCAAACGACGGACATGGTCGAATGAGCCTCGCCCGATTCTTCACGCGCTATCGCCGCTCGCAGCGCGGCGCCACCGCGGTGACCGTGGCCCTGTTCATGACCGTGATGATCGGGCTTTGCGGCTTCACCATCGACGTGGGCCACGTGGCCTGGGTGCAGCGCGAACTGCAGTCCGCCAGCGACGCCGCCGCGCTCGCCGGCGCCGCCCAGATCAACTGCTGCTCCACCACCTCCGCCGCCTCGACCGCCACCGCCTACAGCGCGGTCGCCGGCAAGAACAACGCCATCTCGGGCGTCACCGCCACCATGGTGTCGGGCTATCCGAAGCTGAAGTGTTTCACCTCCACGGGCATCGCCTGCACTTTCGGCACCGGCGTCGACAGCGCCAACGGCATCCAGGTCAAAGAATCGGCCAGCGTGCCGATGTGGTTCTCGGCGATCTTCGGCATCACCGCGATTCCGGTGACCTCGACCTCGACCGCCAGCGTCGGCGGCTATGGCAGCACCAGCAGCGGCACGTTGGTGAAGTCGCTCGACATCGAGGTGGTGCTGGACACCACCCAGTCGATGAACAGCTCGGATTCGAGCTGCGGCTCGGGCGAGACGCGGCTCAGCTGCGCCGAGGAAGGCGTTCAGACGCTGCTAAAGGCGCTCAGCTACACGTCCGATCAGGTCGGCCTGATGGTGTTCCCGGGCGTCACCAGCAGCACCGCGGTCAAGGACTACAACTGCAGTGGCAACAGCCCGACAGCGCAGACCTATTCGTCCTCGACCAACTACTCGGTGCTCGGCCTCGGCAACACGTTCAAGACCAGCAGCTCCGGCCAGAGCCTGAGCACGTCATCGACCGTCGTGCGGGCGATCGGCGCAGGCAAGACCGCCGCCGGCGGCAGCTGCCCTGGCATGTCGGCGCCCGGGGGCGAAGGCACCTACTACGCCGGCGCCGTCAATGCCGCGCAAACCAACCTGGCCAACAACGGCCGCAGCGGCGTGCAGAAGATCATCATTCTGCTCAGCGACGGCGACGCCAACGCCAACTCCGGCAGCCAGATCAGCTCCGGCCTGTCCAACAATCAGTGCACGCAGGCCGTCACCGCCGCGAGCAACGCCACCTCCGCCGGCACCGAGGTCTACACGATCGCCTATGGCGCCGACACCAGCACCAGCGGCAGCTGCTCGACCGACCACGGCTCTTATTCGGCGTGCTCGGCCCTCAAGGCCATGGCCTCCAGCCCGAAGTACTTCTTCTCCGACACCCAGAGCGGCTCCAGCAGCTGCACGTCGAGCGTCACCGGCAACACCTCGTCCAGCCTCAGCACCGTGTGGCAGAACCTCGCCGCGCAGTTCACGCCCCCGCGCCTCGTCCCCGACACCACGTCATAGATCTCCTCACCCGCCCGCAGAGGCGGGGGAGGTGGATTTGTACGCGAAGCGGGCAAAGACGGAGGGGGCGCTTAGCGCCGCCTGCGCCGGACGCCCCCTCCGTCAGCCGGCTCCGCCTTCGCGGGCGGGTGAGGAGATCGGCTAGCCCAGCGCGGCCAGCAGGTCTTCTTCCAGCGTCCACAGCCGGTCCTGGCCCCAGTGCGCGGGGCCGCCGTTGACGCGATAGGTGGGCGCGCCCCACAGGCCGGCGTCGAACAGCGCGGCGCGATTGTCCTCCGCCGCAACCCGCCAGCGCTCGTCGGCCAGCGCCGCCGCCACTTGCGCCGCCGACACGCCGGCCCGCTCCGCCACCTTGGCCAGGCCCGCGTCGTCCGCCAGCGGGATCGCCTCGGTCCAGGCCCCGCGCAGCGCGCTCTCGGCGAAGGCCTCGCCCAGCCCCAGCGGCGCCACGTGGTGCACCACCGCCAGCGCGCGCTCGGCGCCCGGGCCGACCGGGTCAGAGATCGGCATGAACGGCAGCCTGGCGCGGTCCGCCTGCCGCTTGGTGTCGGTGACGATGTAGAACGACTTGATCGGCGGCACCGGCAGTCCGCGCATCACCATCGGCAGGATGGGCCGCAGCGTCAGCCTCGCGCCGTAGTGACGGGCCAGCTGCACCACGCGCGGGAACGCGATCCACGAATAGGGACTGCGGAACGAGAACCACATCTCGATCGTCGCCTCGCGAGCGCCGGCCGGCTTCGGCCCGAGCTTCATCGCCAGATAAGGCGCCAGCATCGGCGCGCCGGGCTGGCTGTCGCGCCCCTCGCCCGCCAGCCGCTCTTCCAGGTGATTGATGCGATCGACGCCCCAGTACCACTGGCCGTCGTAGTTGAGCATGCCGCCGAGGTAGTGCCCGAGCCGCAACCGCTCCGCGCCGCCCGCCGCAACCGCCGCGGCCGTCGCGTCGGGCGCTGCCAGCGGCAGCCGCGCCAGCGCCGCGTCGTCGCCAGCCCAGAGCAAGTCGCCAATCGCCACGGCTTGCGCGGCGAAGTCCGGCGCACCCAGAGCCGCCGCGAGCGCCCGCTGCGCCAGCGCCGCCGCCTCGGCGCTCGGCGCGCCGACGCCGCTCGGGAAGCGCAGGCCATAGCGCGCCGCCAGCCGCGCCGCATCACGGCGGCCGTACGCCCGTAGTCGCTCGCGCTCCGGCGCCGCGGCGTCGTCCGGCGGCGGCGCCAGCCAGGGCCGGATCGCCACGCCGTAGCGCGCCGCCAGCGGCGCCAGCACCTGCGCGGTGAGGTGGCTGTAGGGGTCGTCGGCCTGGTGGAAGTAGTCGATCATGGACGCCGCCTCCCAGCCGGCTGATATTGGCAGCGAAAGTGCCGTTACTCGCCGTCTGCGTCAACGGCGTCGGCCTGCCGCCAGGGCAGCATTGACAGCCGCGCGCCCGGCTCGCTCGATAGCCGCCGGACAACGGAGCGACCCCATGGCCCAGGTTCAAGCCGCGGCGAAGACCGACGACGACGTGCTCTATGCCGTCGCCGACCACGTCGCCACCCTCACGCTCAACCGCCCGGAGCGGATGAACACCATTTCCGGCCCGATGCTGGCGCAGCTCACGGAGCGGCTGCTGCAGGCCGATGCCGACAAGGACGTGCGTGTGATCGTGCTGACCGGCACGGGCCGCGCCTTCTGCGCCGGGCTCGACCTCACCGAGGCGACGCGGCCGCCAGCCGGCGGCGGCATCAGCGGCGGTGCGTCAAATGCCGTCGACCTCGACCTGCGCAACACCCCGCCGACCGTGCTGCACAACCTCGGCAAGCCCACCATCTGCGCCCTCAACGGCTCGGCGGCCGGCTACGGCATGGACACCGCCCTCGGCTGCGATATCCGGCTGATGGCCAAGAGCGCCAAGCTGGCCGCCGCCTTCACCAAGCGCGGCGTGGTGCCGGAAAGCGGCGGCACCTGGCTGCTGCCGCGGCTACTGGGCTGGTCGAAAGCCGCCGAGATCATCTTCACCGGCCGCACGCTGACCGCCGACCAGTGCGTGGAGATGGGTCTGGCTTCGGCCGCCGTCCCCGACGAGGAGTTGGCCGGCGCCGCCCGCGCCCTGGCGCTGGAGATCGCGGCCAACGCGCCGCTGGCCGTTCAGGCCTCCAAGCGCATGATGCGCATGGGCATGAACGAGACCTTCGACGATCACGTCCACCACGTCTTCCTGCAGCTCTTGCCGCTGTTCCGCAGCCAGGACGCCGCCGAAGGCATGCGCGCCTTCATGGAGAAGCGCCCGGCCAACTTCACCGGGCGCTAGCTGACCACCACGCGGACGCGGCCCAGGTTCTGCACCCGGGCGTACGCCGTGCGCTCAGCGTCGCCCTCGCGCTGCACCGTCGCCCGCAGCGCGGGGAAATAGGTGCCCGGCGCCTGAAAGGCGTAGGTGGTCGCGACCGAGACGCGCTCGTCCGGCGTGAAGGACGAGGTGACCGGATACTGGCCGGCGCCTTCGTAGTCCCATTCGGCGCGCACCACTGGGCCGGCCCCGGGCGGCGCTTCGATCACCGCGGCGAATTCGACCGCTTCGCCGACTTTCACCTCCGCCCGCGCCACGCCGTTCGCCGTCAGCGCCACGGTGGGCTGGAGCCCCTTCCTGACGCCGGCACGCGCCGGCAGCCGCACTTGCGCGTCCTCGACCGAGTAGTCGCAGCTGTCCGGCGGGGCGACGCCGTCTTCCGCCCACGCGGCGAGGTCGCGCAGCGCCTGCTGGAGCACGCCCTGGTACGAAATCACCCGCGTGGTCGCCACCGGCCGCGGGTCGGCGGGCGATGCGCTCTGGGTCGTATGCAGCGTGTTGTCGACGAACCAGAGCCGGTAGCGGTCGTCGATGTCGGCGCCCAGCGCCCGCTTCACCCGCGCGCGGTACCAGTCCGCGCCCCAGGGATAGGCCGCCTCGTCCATCAGCGCCTGCATGACGATCATCTTGCCGAGGAAACGTCCGCTCTGCGTCGCGCCGCCGCTCTGCACCTCCTGCCCGGGAAGCAGGGGACGCTGCGGATAGAGCGGCTTGCCGTCCGGACCCTTGTACTGGTCCCAGGCGCAGTACTCCGGCGAGGGGATCTGATGGCGGTGGTAGGTCTGCGTCGCCAGGTAGATCGAATTGTCGATCTCGATCTCGTCGCCAGGCCGCAGCGCCGCCATCGCGTGGAAGTGGCCCTGACCGAAGCCGACCATGACCGCGCCGCGCACCACGCCGGCGATGTAGAGGATGTGACCGGCCGCGCCGCCGCTCTTCACGATCACCGACGCGCCTTGCAGGTTGCCGGGCGGCAGGTCCGCCACGCGCAGCGCCGCCGGGAAGGCGACGCCACTATCGCGCTGCGAGGTGGCCATGATCAGCGGCAGCCCGATCTGGCGCGCTTCATCGGGCATGACGAGGCCGCTGATCTGCGTCGGATGCTGGATCCGGGCGGCCTTCAGCGACGGCGTCGGGTCGGCGCCCAGGTAGCCAGGCTTGCTCCAGAAGTCCTCGAAGTAGGTGGGATCGCCGTCGACGATGCGGTCGACCAAGGTGGTGAAGACGCCAGTATAGCCGAAGGCGATCTTATGGAAGTTGAACCACGCGCGGGGCGGGAAGCCGAAGCGGGTGATCTCCGCGAGCGCCGCCCGCTCCTCCTCGGTGAGGCCCGCGTACATGTCGCCGCTGCCGCCCGGATCGATCGCGTCGACGATCTGCGGGAACTTGGGCCCGAGAATGCGCATGGCGTGCGCCTGCACGGTGAAGAAGTGGGGAATGCTGACCGGCGTGCCATGCACGAACGGCACGCTGCCGTCCCAGACGCCGGCGATGGTCTCCACGCATCCCAGCGTCTTGAAGGCCCCGCCGCTGCCGCCGTAGACGTAGCCGTAGGGACGGTGGGCGCCGTACATCTCGGCCGCCACGGTGCGGGAGAACTCGGCCACGGCGGCGTTGGCTTCAGCGCTGCCGCCGAACATGTCCCTGGCGCCCTGGTTGGACTCCACCAGGTAAGCGCCGCTCGCCGCCGCGAAGCCGACGCCGTTGGCCTGGTGCATGGCCTGGGGCGCTGAGTTCTCGCTGCCGGAGACCGCTTGCAGCGGCTGGAAGAAGCGGCCGCCATATTGCTCCGGCGGCGGCATGTAGAGCGAGAACAGCAGTTCCGTGCCGTGGAAGCCGCCGTGCAGGTAGCGGTGCCGCGTCGGCGCCTCGCGCCACTCGTCGACATCGATGAACGGCGCGTCGTACATGGCGATCTCCTGGCTGTGTTGGCCTCTACGTCGTATATCGGCAGCCTTACACCGTATAGAGGCGCTTTTTGGCGACAGCGACGGCCCCCACCCGCACCGCGACAGACGACCCGCTGCGGGCGCCTGAGCTGGATGCCGACCGGATCGCCGCCGCGGCGTTGCGGATCGTCGACGCCGACGGGGTGCGCGGGTTCACCATGCGCGCGGTCGCCGAGGCGCTCGGCGTGACGCCAATGGCGCTCTACCACCACGTCGCCGACAAGGCCGCGCTGGCGGCGCTGGTGATCGACGCGGCGGCCCGCGAGATCGCCTTCCCGAGCCCCACCGGCGACTGGCGCGAGGACGTGCTGGCGATGGCGCGCTGGTCGCGCCAGACCACGCTCAGCCATCCTGGCGTCGGCCGGCTGCGCAGCGCTTACGGCGTCTGGACACCGTCCGTATTGCGGATGACCGAGCATTGGGTCGCCCTGTGGCGCCAGAGCGGCTTGCCGCTGGACGCCGCCGTGCGCGCCGCCAACGTCAGCAGCGCGGCCATCGTCGGCCTGGTGGCGTCAGAATCCGCGTGGCGCGAGATGGCGTTTCCAGACCAGACGCTGCTGGACCAACTGCCCAACGCGCGCCTGGCCTTCGCCGCCCGCCACGATCCCGCGGCCGCATTCGACCTGGCGGTCACCGCTCTGATCGACGGCCTGCGCAGCGCCTGAGGCCACAAGCGCTAGAACTGCCGCCGCAACGGCGCCAAAACATCGGCGGGTGGTTGCCGATCGAACGGGGCGTGCGCTTGGACCTGACCTGTTACCTCAATCCCGGCTGGGCGCCGCTGATCCGTCCGGCGCCGGCGACGCGGCCGTGGATGGACCGCACGCCGGAGAGCTTCGCCTACCGCTGCCTGCCGCTCAACATCGCCAACGCCCACGGCTGGGAGATCCTCAATCCGCACGGCTTCGAGGCCGAGTGGAACGGGACCATGGACACCAACGCCATCACCGTACGGCCCGACCCCGGCCACGCTCCCACGCGCATGGCCATCTCGCTGTTCGGACAGGGCGTGCTGACCTTCCACGTCGAGGGCATCATTCGCACCCCGCCCGGCTGGAACCTCTGGGTCGGCGGCTCGCCGAACCGGCAGAAGGACGCCATCCAGCCGCTGACCGGCGTCGTGGAGACCGACTGGTCGCCCTACACCTTCACCATGAACTGGCGCTTCACCCGGCCGCACACGCCGATCCGCTTCGAGGCCATGGAGCCGTTCTGCTTCGTCTTCCCGATGGAGCGGGCGGCGCTGGAGAAGTTCAAGCCGCGGCTGGCGCCGATGAGCGAGGACGAGGCCACCGGCGGCCGCTTCAAGGCCTGGAGCCAGGCTCGCGACGCTTTCCACGAGAAGATGCGCACCGCCGCGCCCGCTCAGCCCACCGATCGCTGGCAGAAGCACTATTACCGCGGCGTCGACATGACCGGCGAAGCGCTGGTCAAGGACCACAAGAGCAAGCTGCGGCTGAAGGCGTTCGACCTCTCGGCGACGCCCGAGGTGGCCAAGGCGCCCGCCGATGACGACGCCCTGCCGGAATCCCCGCCGCCGGCGCAGCGTACGCCGGAAACCGAAGCGCTGAAGCTGGCGCTGGCCAAGCGCGAGTGGCTGCTGGAGACGCTGGAGCGCCAGCGCGACCTCGCGCCCGCCTCGGCTGGCATCGAAAAGCGCGCCGGCGTCTCTACCGACGAGTTCCTCGAGCGCTACTACGCCACCAACCGCCCGGTGATCCTGACGGGCGAGATGGACAGCTGGCCGGCGCTGACCCGCTGGACGCCGGAATACCTGCGCGAGCGCCTGGCCGGGCGGCTGATCGAGTACCAAGGGGCTCGCAACGACGACCCGCGCTTCGAACTCGACAAGGACGCTCACCGCCGCGAGGCGCCGTTCGACCTGTTCCTCGACGAGATCACGCGGGAAGGGGCCGGCAACGACGCCTACCTCACCGCCTACAACTCCGAACGCAATCAGGCGGCGCTGGCGCCACTGGCCGGCGACGTCGGGCGCCTGGACAAGTTCCTCGACCCGGCCGGCCCGCATCCGGACGGCATGCCCTGGATCGGCCCGGCCGGCACCTTCACGCCGCTGCACCACGACCTCACCAACAACTTCATCGCTCAGATGCGGGGCCGCAAGCGCGTGCTGGTGATGCCGGCCTCCGAGGTCGGCCGCGTCTACAACGCCCAGCACGTGTTCAGCGAGGTCGGCGACCTGGAGGCCAAGGCGCTCGACACGGTCCGCTTTGCTCGCCTGCAGGGCGCGCGGGTCTACCAGGTGCTGCTGGAGCCGGGCGAGATCCTGTTCATGCCACTGGCCTGGTGGCACCAGGTGCGCTCGCTCGATTTCAGCGTCACCCTCACCTACACCAACTTCCGCTGGCCCAACGGCGCCAACGCCAACTTTCCGGTCGCCTGACACCGCCGCCTGGTTCCGGTCGTTCACAGGCCCTTGTCGCGATCGTGCGGTTAAGTGTTCACCTGTTTCCGCTACGCGGTATGATGATCGCATCGGCTGCGAGGCCGGCTTCGACCTAGCCCTGGGGGGCCACTAGCTCTTGTCCGCGTGGATTGACGCGCCGCCGCCGGATTTCCGTCTGCTCCGGTTCTCGAGCGACATGCTGCCAAAGCATGAGCGCTTCGACCTGTGGCGCGACGTGCTCACGCGCAAGCTGCTGCGCATGGCCGTGGACCCGATCGACGGCGCGCCGTTCGAGGCGGACGCGATGCTGCGCAGTCAGCATGGCCTCACGGTCGCCATCGGCGACACCGGCCCCACCATCGGTCACCGCACCAACGAGATCATCTCGCACGACAACGACGACCTGATGCTCATGGCCAACCTCAAGGGCAAGTTCGTCCTCGACAGCGAGACCGGTCAGCTGCCGTTGCTGGAAGGCGACGCCACGGTGGTCAGCTGCGCCGAGCGTGGCCGGCTGATCCGCCCGGAGCTTGGACGCATGTTCTGTGTGCGCGTCGGCCGCGACACCATGCGCAGCCTGGTGCCCGACGTCGACGATCGGCTGGGCCGCCACATCCCCGCCAGCTGCGAGCCGCTGCGCCTGTTGATGACCTACGCCAGCGCGCTCTGGTGCGACGACTATGTGGCCACCGGTCCCCAGCTCAGCCGCTTCGTGGTCGAGCATCTGCGCGATCTCACCGCGCTGACCCTCGGCGCGCAGGGCGACGGCGCTCAGGCGGCCAACGCCGGCGGCGGCCGCGCCGCCAAGCTGAAAGCGGTGAAGGACAGCATCGAGACCCGCATCGGACCGTGGGAGTTCTCGGTGGAGGACGTGGCCACCGAAGTCGGCGTGTCGCCGCGCTACGTGCGCAAGCTGCTGGAGGCCGAGGGCCTCAGCTTTTCCGGCTACGTCACCGAGCGGCGGCTGGAGCGGGCGCGCGGCATGCTGACCAGCCCCCGCAACGCCACGCAGACCATCGCGGCGATCGCTTACGACGTCGGTTTCGGCGACCTCAGCTACTTCAACCGCGCCTTCCGGCGCCGGTTCGAACGCACGCCATCGGACATTCGCGCCGAATACGCCTGATTTCGCCCCGCTCGCGGCGCTTCCTGCAATACGAATAGATGACAGCGCGCCCAGGCGCATCTAGCTTCGCGGACAGCGACTCGTCGTCCGGGGCATGGATGGCGACCTCGCCTGTCTAGGAGCCGGAAAAATCATGGCCGAAAAGAAAGCAAACGCCCTGCAGCAGCCCTTGACCCCCTCGCCCGCGCTGGCGGCCGTGGTCGGGTCCGGTCAGGTCACGCGCGGCGACGTCGTCTCGAAGATCTGGGCGTACATCAAGCAGCACAACCTCCAGAACCCCGCCAACAAGCGCGAGATCCTGGCGGACGCCAAGCTGAAGCCCGTCTTCGACGGCAAGGACAAGGTCAGCATGTTCGAAATGAACAAGCACCTGGCCAAGCACCTTTCGAAGTAGCACACGCTTCCAGCCCGATCCCGCGCCCAGGGTTGGCGCGCGGATCGGCGCCCGGCGCCGCTATTGGCGTCACGCGTGCCATCATCCTGGCGATTTTCGCCGTCCGGTCGGACTTTCTTAAGCGGCTCCGTGCACAATGTGCGCCTTGGGGAGCCCAGGATGAGCAACAAACTCGCTCGCCGTCGGGGCCCGGTAGGGCTTTCGGTTGACGACCTGCCGATGCCCGCGGTCGTGCTCGACCGCGATGGCGCACTGAGCGGCGCGAACAGCCGCTTCCGCGATCTGGCGGCCGACGACGTCGCGCCGGTTGGCCTGGCCTGGGAGGCGCTGGTCGAGGCCGCGAACGCGCGCCTCATCGAGCAGCAAGGGCGCCCCTACGTGCGATTCGTCCGCGCCGGAGGCGACCGCTCGTTCCACATCCGCCGCAGCGAACGCCCCAGCGGCGGCTCCCTGCTGATGCTGGACGAAGTCACCGGCGCGCGCGAGCGCTTCGAGCGCCGGCAGATCACGGACGTGACCCAGCGCCAGCTGATGCTCACCGCCGAGGTTGGCGCCTGGCGCTACGATCCCGATGCGCGCATCTACATCTTCCCCAACGAGCTTTCGCTGGGCCACGAAGGCAGCGGTCAGCCGGTGTCCGTGGAAGTGCTGCAGCGCATGCAGCATCCGGACGACCGCGAGAAGGATACTGAAATCCGCGAGCGCATCACCCGCGAGGGCGGCGCGGCGGAAGCCGAGATGCGCTACGTGGGCGCCGACGGCGGCTGGCGGACGCTGCGCGTGCTCTACCGCGCCGGCATGAAGCTGCCGTCCGGCCTCTACGAGATGTACGGCCTCAGCCAGAACGTCACCTCGCTGGCCCGGGCGCGCGACGAAGCCGCCGCCATCGCTCAGCGCCTCGACCTGGCCCTCAAAGCCTCCGGCGCCGGCGTGTTCGAATACGACTTCAAGGCCGACACCATCTGGGCCTCGTCCGAGCTGCACTCGCTGATGGGCGACGAGGCGGTGGCGCGCGCCAACACCGATCCCTTCTACATGTTCCACCCCGCGGACCGGCCGGCGGCCAAGGAACTGCGTCGCCGCGCCGTCGCCGGCCTCGGCAACGAGCCGGCTGACGTGCGCCTGCAGCGCCCCGACGGCGATGTCTGGGTGCGGCTCTACTACGAGGTCGAGCACGGCGCGGACGGCGCGCCACGCCGCGGCGTCGGCCTGATCATCGACATCGACGGCGCCAAGCGCCAGGAAATCGCCGTCGGCGAAGCGCGCATGGTCGCCGAGGCCGCGACCGAGGCCAAGAGCGACTTCCTGGCTTCCGTCAGCCACGAGATCCGCACCCCGATGAACGGCATCGTCGGCGTGCTCAACCTCTTGAAGCGCGAAGAGCTGAGCCGCGACGGCCGCGGTCTGCTGGATGAGGCGCTGGGCTGCACCGAGATGCTCTCGCAGCTGATCAACGACGTGCTCGACTTCTCCAAGATCGAGGCCGGCAAGCTGGCCATCGATCCGGCGCCCAGCTGCCCGGTCGCCATCGCCGACAGCGTCGCCAACCTGGTGCGCCCGCAGGCCGAGGCCAAGGGCCTGACGCTGGACGTGCGCAGCGCCGCCGATATCGGCTGGGTCGAGATCGACCCCGTGCGGCTGCGCCAGTGCCTGTTCAACCTGATCGGCAACGCGGTGAAGTTCACCGAGACCGGCGGCATCGAGGTGCGCCTCTCCATGTCCGGCGCTGGCGCGGACCGGCGGCTGCGCTGCGAAGTCCAGGATACAGGCATCGGCGTGCCCGACGACGCCCGCGAGCGCCTGTTCGGGCGCTTCCAGCAGGTGGAGAGCGGTTCGGCGCGCCGGTTCGGCGGCACCGGCCTTGGCCTCGCCATCTCGCGCCAGCTCGCCCGCCTGATGGGCGGCGACCTCGATTACGTCAGCCGCGAAGGCGAGGGCTCGACCTTCTGGTTCGAAATCGCCGCGCCGCCGGCCGTCAGACCCAGCGACGAAGCCGCCGTCGAGATGGCCAACACGCCGCTGGCGGGCCTCACCGTGCTGGTGGTGGACGACAACCGCGTCAACCGGCTGGTGGCGGTGAAATCGCTCGAAGCCATGGGCGCCGAAGCCACGGCCGTTGAAAGCGGACCAGAGGCCATCGAGGCGGTGCGCCTGGGCGGCCTCGACCTGGTTTTGATGGACGTCAACATGCCCGGCATGGACGGCCTGGAAGCCACCCGCCGCATCCGCGCCTGGGAAGCCACGGCCCACGCCGGCCGCATCCCCATCGTCGCGCTCACCGCCGACGTCATGCGCCGCCAGTACGACGCCTACATCGCCTCCGGCATGGACGGCATGGCCCCCAAGCCGTTCTCGCCCATGCAGCTGATGACCGAGATCCTGCGCATCGCCGGCGAGACCCCGGAACCGGAAGAGGCGCTGCGGGCCTAGGCCTCCGGGTCTCCCGCCGCCATCTTGTCCGCGTACTGCAGCGCCACCGCCGCCGGCAGGCACGACCACGCCTGCAGCAGCGAGCCGCGTCCGAACGGGACGGAGTAATGCTCCACCGCGCCGGCCCAGCCCTGAGCCAGGCACCACTCCCACCAGCGCGTCAGGGGATAGCGCCAGCCGCTCAAGGACCGGCGGAGGCGCTCGCCGGCGTAGAGCGCGTCCAGCCACGGCCAGTCGCCGCCGTTGTGGTAGCGGTACGCGTCAGCCGACTTGGCGCGCAGGTCGGCGGCGCGGGCGAAGGGCGGGAAACAGCACAGCATGCC
Organism: Caulobacteraceae bacterium; assembly: GCA_036502045.1. Taxonomy (GTDB): domain Bacteria; phylum Pseudomonadota; class Alphaproteobacteria; order Caulobacterales; family Caulobacteraceae; genus Acaudatibacter. Next base: position 54,417 of record DASXZG010000004.1, read on the forward strand.
GAAGTCGCCGTAAGGCTGGTCGGTGTTGCGCCGGCTCTCCAGCCGGTCCTGGACCTGGCCCAGCATCGTCAGCGCCTTGTCCGCCGGCAGCGCGTCGTGGCGCAGCAAGGTCAGCGCATCCAGCGCCAGGTGGTCTTCGGCCGAGTCGTCGTCGCGGATGTAGTCGGCGGGCCAGTCGCCGCGCCACAGATGCGCCTCGATGGCCTTGCGACCGGCCGCGGCCGCCGCTCGCGCGCCATCGGCGATCTGTGGCCGCCAGCCATCGCCAAGTTCGGCCACGGCGTCCAGCATGCCGATCCAGAGGCCCAGGTCATAGCTGACCAGGCCCTCGCGGTAGACGTTGTCGGCCCAGTCGCGATCGTTGCGCGGCTTGTGCGGCAGACCCTCGAAGCCAGTGAAGCTGAGATAGCGCTCGAACACCGCCTCGATCTGGGTCCAGTAGCGCCGCGCCAGCGACGCATCGCCGGTGACGCGCGCATGGTCGGCTACCGCCAGCACGAACATCAGCGGCGAGTCGAAGTGGTCGCTCCACCACTCGCCCGGCGCCCAGTGCACCGCCGCCAGCGCCAGGTCGTTCAGCCGGCTGCGCTCGAACGCCTCGGCGTGCGGACCGTCGATGATGACGCCGCTGGGCGCCTCGCCGTCAGCGTGGATGCGCCGCGCCAGCAGTTCGATCTGCTCGGCCACGATGTCGGGCGCAATCCGCAGCAGCAGCTGCAAGGTCCAGTAGCCGTCGCGATAGTAGGTGCGCGCCGGGGTCGAATAGGCGAGGCCCGCCGCCAGGCCCGCGAAACCGCCGTCGGGGTAGCGGCGGATACTGGACAGCCCCGCGTGCGCTGACTGCAGCACCAGGCTGCGCAGCAGCGGCTCGGCGGCTGGCGCCAGGTCGCAGGCCCTGGCGTAGTCGCGCGCCTCGGCCACGATCTGCTCGGGTCCCAGCGTCGCCGCCCGCGCCGCCTCGGCCTCGTCGACGCCCGCGCTCAGCACCCAGTCCGCGCCCACCTGCCGGGCGCTGAGCCGCCCTCCCGGACCACCGTGGATGGGGCCCGGCGTCACCCCGCGCAGCAGCAGCGCCGGCGCCGACTGCGCCACGTAGAGCCCCTGCCCCGCCGCTGTCTCGATCCGCCCCGGCGCGATCACCATCGGCCCGGCGATCTCGCCCAGCGTCAGCACGCCGACGTCGCCCGAGCCCCACAGCGCCAGCGTCAACGATCCATCGGACGCCAGCTCTCCCTGCAGGCGCGCCGCCATAATCGGGAACTGCGGCAACTGGGCGGCGTCCAGCAGGCCGTCAGCGCGGGGGATCAGCTTGAGCGACTCCATCGCCCGGCACCCTAGCTTCGCTTCCGCTACGTGCGGAACGCCCTATCGCGCCTCCGGACTTCGGCCTTAAGCTGCGTTGACGCGCCGTCAGAGCGCGACCGGCGGGAGAACCATGCGATGAAGTTCGGCATCTTCTACGAGCTGCAGTTGCCGCGCCCCTGGGGCCCAGACAGCGAGTTCGAGCTCTACCAGAACGCTCTCTCCCAGCTCGAGCTGGCCGACGCCCTGGGCTACGACTACGCCTGGGAGGTGGAGCACCACTTCCTGGAGGAATACTCCCACTCGTCCGCGCCCGAAGTGTTCCTCTCGGCCGCCAGCCAGCGCACCAAGCGCATCCGCCTCGGCCACGGCATCTTCCAGCTCACCACCAACCACCCGGCCAAGGTGGCCGAGAAAGTCTCGGCGCTGGACCTGATCTCGAACGGCCGCGTCGAACTCGGCATGGGCGAGAGCGCCTCGATCACCGAGCTGACGCCCTTCAACGTCCGTTTCAGCCAAAAGCGCGAGATCTGGGAAGACGCTGTGCGCTGCCTCGTCCCCATGTTCGGCGACGGCGGCGTCGAATACCACGGCCCGCACTTCGACTTCCCGCTGCGCAACGTGCTGCCGAAGCCGCGTCAGAAGCCGCATCCGCCGCTGTGGACCGCCTGCTCGCAGCTGCCCACCATCGCTTACGCCGGCGAGAAGGGCATCGGGGCGCTCGGCTTCCAGTTCGTCAGCGCCGACGCCGCCCACGCCTGGGTGCACGCCTATTACAACGGCATGACCAAGCGCCTGGCCAAGCTCGCCGACTACCCGGTGAACCCCAACATCGCGCTGGTCTCGATGTTCATGTGCGCTCGGACCGACGAAGAGGCGCGCCAGAAGGCCGACGGCGCCACCTTCTTCCAGTTCTGCCTGCGCTACTACAACAGCCAGGACCGCGCGCGTCCCGCCCCCGGCGAGGTCGACATGTGGGTCGAGTACACCAAGTGGAAGGCCGCCAACCCGGACCAGGCCGAGCGGGCGCTGACCGGCGGCCTGATCGGCTCGCCCGAGACCATCCGCAAGAAGCTGCGCAAGTTCGAAGCCTCGAACATCGACCAGGTGATCCTGCTCAACCAGGCCGGCCGCAACAGCCACCAGGACATCTGCGACAGCCTCGAACTCTTCGCCGAAGAGGTGATGCCCGAGTTCCACGCCAACATTCCTGCTCACGAAGCCTGGAAAGCCGACGTGCTGGCCGGCCGAACGCTGCTGGAGGAAATCGAGACCGAGCAGTTCGAAGCGCGCTACGGGGCCAAGGCGTTGACGGTCTGAGTTGTATCTGCCGCTGCGGGCGCGCAACCGGGGGTGCTGCGACGCTCTGCGCCGGTGAACAGCTCACGCCGGGACAGGTTTTGGTAACGACGTTCAGGTAACCCTCCAGGCGGTCCACTTGGGAGCGCCGGGCGTTGTTCACGGTTCTTGCCTGCATCCACCAGGAACACGACCTGCGTCTCGTGGCGTTGGCGGCGCTCATCTGCGTCATCGCGGTCTTCTCGGCCTTCGGATTCTTTCACCGGGCGCTGCGCAGCAGCGGCGTCTTCCGCTTCGCCTGGCTCTGGCTCGCCGGGCTGGTGGGCGGCTCCGGCGTCTGGGCGACCCACTTCATCGCCATGCTCGCTTACGAGCCGCGGCTGAAAATCCACTACGAAATCGGCATGACCGCGATCTCCTGGGTCGTTGCGGTGCTCGGCGTCGCGGCCGGCCTCGCTTTGGCGACGCGGCTGAAGGGCGTCGCTGGCCGGATGATCGGCGGTGCGGTCGTTGGCCTCGGCGTGGCCGGCATGCACTTCCTGGGCATGGCCGCCGTGCGCCTGGAAGGCTCCATCCTCTGGCGTCCGGGCTTCGTGACCGCCTCTATCATTATCGGCGTCGCCGGCGCCGCCGCGGCGTTGGCGGTCGACACCGACCGGCCGGGGCGCTGGCGCCGGTTCGCCCCGCCGGTGCTCCTGGTGGTCGGCATCGTCGGCCTGCACTTCACCGCCATGGCCGCCACCATCATGCTGCCCAGCAACAACGCGCCGCTGGGCGCCGACCTGATCAGCCGCGGGGTGCTGGTGATCGTTGTCAGCGCCCTCGTCGCGACGATGTTCGTGGCCTCCGCCGGCCTGATCTGGGTCGAGCGCCTGACCCAGGGCGCGACCCTGAAGAGCGTACGCGCCTCGCTCGACGCCCTGCCCTCCGGGATCGCCTTCTTCGACCACGCCGACCGCCTGGGCGTGTGGAACGAACGCTTCGAGGCGATGATGCAAAACTGGGGACTGGCCCCGGCCGCCGGGTTGTCGCTGACCGAGATTCTGACGGCCGGCCGCACGTCCGATCGCTTCCCCCCGGTCTTCGGACGAGCCGGCGACCTGCGCCGCTTCCTCGAAGCTTCGCCAACCAGCTCGGCGGCGCGCGAGGCGCAGGCGCCGGACGGCGCGTGGATGAAGTTCGAGGCGCGCATCAATCCCGACGGCGGCATGGTGATCGTGCTCACCGACACCACCGCCGCCAACGCTTACGCCAAGACCCTGGCCGACGCCCGCGACGCGGCGCAGGCCGCCAACCGGGCCAAGAGCGAGTTTCTGGCCAACATGAGCCATGAAATCCGCACGCCTTTGAACGGCGTTCTTGGCATCGCCGAAGCCCTCGGCCGCACCCGGCTCACCACCCGCCAGAGCGCGATGCTGCGCACCATCCGCGAATCCGGCGCGACCCTGGACGCCCTCTTGGGCGACATTCTGGATCTGGCGCGGGTCGAGACCGGCCAGATCGCCATCGAGCCGGCGCCAGTCCACATCGCCGACCTCTGCGCGTCAGTCGCCAGCCTCTTCGCCGACGGCGCCGACGCCAAGGGCCTGAAGCTGCAGACGCGCATCGATCCGGCCGCCGACGTCACCGTGCTGGCCGACCCGCTGCGGCTGCGCCAGATCCTCACCAACCTTGTCAGCAACGCCGTGAAATTCACCGATGCGGGCGCCGTCACCGTCACGGCCAGCCTCATCGGCGCCCGGCTGCGCCTCGAAGTGCGTGACACCGGTGTCGGCTTCGACATGCGCGAGCGGGACCGGCTGTTCCAGCGGTTCGGCCAGGCGGACGGCTCGGCGACGCGGGCCCATGGCGGCGCTGGCCTCGGCCTGCCGCTCTGCCAGCGCCTCGCCGCGGCCATGAACGCGACCCTCGACTGCCACTCCGCGCCCGGCGAAGGCGCCACCTTCACGCTGGAAGCCGACTTCCAGATCGTGCCCCCCGTCGCCGAGGCTGAGGCCGTCGCCGCGCCAGAGGTCGAGCGCGCGCCGCGGGTGCTGGTCGTCGACGACAACCCGGTCAACCGGCAAGTGCTGGAGCTGATCCTGGACAGCGCCGGCGTCGACCATCGGGCGGCGGAAAACGGCCTGCAGGCCGTCGACGCCTGCCAGGCCGAAGCCTTCGACGCGGTGCTGATGGACCTGCAGATGCCGGTGATGGACGGCTTCGAAGCCACCCGCCGCATCCGCGCCCGGGAGGCCGCGGACGGTCGGCCGGCGATGCCGATCCTGATCGTCTCGGCAAACTGCCTGCCCGAGCACGTTGCGGCGGCCGCGGCGGCGGGCGCCAGCGGGCACCTGGCCAAGCCGGTCTCCACCGCCAAGCTGCTGGGCGAACTGGCCAATGCGCTGTCGCCCCAGGCGCGCGCCGCGGCCTGAGCGCTTTCGCCCTCCGCGCGAAACCTCTACTGCGAGCCGGCGCGTCCGGCGCAGTCCAGGGGAAACGCCATGGCGGTTCGGCTCATCATCTCGATCAATGCGGCGCCCGGCAAAGGCGCGGAATTCGCCGCGGCGTTCGCTGGCCGATGCAAGGAAGTGATGACCGAGCCCGGCTGCCTGCAGTTCGAAGTGTTCCAGAGCGCCCTCGACCCCGACAAGCTGACCCTGCTGGAGCTGTGGGAAGACGAAGAGGCGCTGGCGGTGCACGGCAAAGCCAACGCCAACCGCGCACCTCTGCCCTCCGGCCTGCGCGGCACAGGCGGCGGCCGCGAGGACTACACCTACAACAAGACGCGGTAGGCTCGGCGCACTCTGCCTTCTCCCCTTGCGGGAGAAGGTGTCGCGAAGCGACGGATGAGGGGTCGACGGGTGTCGGTGGCTTTGCGTCCTGGAGGCAAACCTCATCCGCCGTCACAACCCCTCATCCGGCCCTGCGGGCCACCTTCTCCCGCAAGGGAAGAAGGGAGGCGTCGCGCGCCTTGAATTGATCGGTTACCGATAGTATCTACTTGCGGCCCCGGACGACCAGGCTCGGCCCCGCTCTTTGACATCGTAGAGAACTTCTATCAGCCTGCGCCGCGGCCATATGCGGTCCAGGAGGCGGGGACCGTTACTATCGGCGATTTACGGTGGCGACGCCTCCGCGCCGGCCGCAGATTTTCTCAAGCCACCACCGGATCCGGCGCCACCAGCCGCATGCCGTCCGCGGGGTAACGCTCGCCCACCGTCGAGCCCAGCGGAAACGCCGCTTCCAGCGCGCGCACCGCCGCGCCGTCCAGCACCAGCTCGCCGGCGGCGACGTTGGCTTCCAGGTGCGGGATAAAGCGGGTGCCAGGGATGGGGACAACGCCCTTGGACAGCACCCACGCCAGGCTCACCTGCCCCACCGCGACGCCCAGGCGCTGCGCCACCGCCTCGATGGCCGCGCGCCGCCTGGCGTTGGCGGCGATGGCCTCGGCCTGGAAGCGCGGATGTTGGTGGCGGCGGTCCTTGGGGTCGGTGATCTCCGAGCCGGCCAGGAAGCCTCGGCCCAGGGGGCTGTAAGCGACGAAGCCGATGCCCAGCTGCCGCGCGGTGGGCAGGATTTCCACCTCCACGCCGCGGGTCCAGAGCGAGTATTCGCTCTGCAGCGCGGTGACCGGGTAGGCCGCGTTGGCCCGCTTCAGGCCCTCGGCGGTGGCCTCCGAGACGCCGACGCCGCCGATCTTGCCTTCGTCCTGCAGCCGCCCCAGCTCGCCCACCGAGTCCTCGATGGGGATCTGCAGGTCGACGCGGTGCAGGTAGTAGAGGTCGATGTGATCGAGGCCGAGGCGTCCCAGGCTCGCCTCCACCGCCTCGCGCGGCGACACCGGCGGCGCGCCGGCCCCGCCCTGGCGATGGTTGAACTTGCTGGCCAGCGTCACCCGGTCCCGCCGGTCGGCGATCGCCTTGCCCACCAGCGTCTCGTTGTGCCCGTTCCCGTAGGCCGTCGCCGTGTCGAGGAAGGTCACCCCCAGATCGATGGCCCGGTGAATGGTCCGGATCGACTCCGCGTCGTCGGCCGCGCCGTAGACGCTGGACAGCCCCATGCAGCCATACCCCTGCCGGCTGACAACCAGGTCCCGCAAATGAGCCATCTCGTTCCTCCCTCAGGCGCCGGCCGTGTGGACCCGCACCCTCGCTCATTCAACCCCAAACACCCGCTCTTCCCGGCGAAGGCCGGGACCCAGGCAAGAGGACGTTGCGAGAGCGGGGCTGTCGAAGAGGTCACACGAAGAGCACGAAGCTAGCGAAGGACACGAAGGCGCGCTTCGCGCGCAATAAGTCCCCAAGGATCGCTGGGACTAGCCGTCGCGCGAAGCGCGACCTTCGTGTGCTTCGCGCTCCTTCGTCTTCCTTCGTGTGACCTCTTCAAACGCCTGCCTCAAGTCCCGGCCTTCGCCGGGATGAGCGGGGCGTTGGGGCTACAACGCCCGCCGGATCGCGTCGACCAGGTCGGTCTTTTCCCAGCTGAAGCCGCCGTCGGCTTGCGGGGCGCGGCCGAAGTGGCCGTAGGCGGCGGTGCGGGCGTAGATCGGGCGGTTAAGGCCGAGGTGCTCGCGGATGGCGCGCGGCGTCGCCCCGCCGATCAGCTCGGGCAGCAGCGCCTCCAGCCGGGCCGGATCGACTTCGCTGCGGCCATGCAGCTCGACGTAGAAGCTCAGCGGCTTGGCGACCCCGATGGCGTAGCCGATCTGGATGGTGCAGCCGTCGGCGAGGCCAGCGGCGACCACGTTCTTGGCCAGGTAGCGGCAGGCGTAGGCGGCCGAGCGGTCGACCTTGGTCGGGTCCTTGCCAGAGAAGGCGCCGCCGCCGTGAGGCGCCGCGCCACCATAAGTGTCGACGATGATCTTGCGTCCGGTCAGGCCGCAGTCGCCGTCCGGGCCGCCGATGACGAAGTTGCCGGTCGGGTTCACGTGCCACACCGTCTCGTCGGTGATGAAGCCCTCGGGGAACACCTTGAGGATGTAAGGACGGACGATGTCGTGCACGTCGGCGGGGCTGAGGCCCGCGCGGTGCTGGGTGGAGAGCACGATCTGGGTGGCGCGCACCGGCTTCTCGTTCTCGAACAGCAGCGTGACCTGGCTCTTGGCGTCGGGCTCAAGTTCGGGGGCCGCGCCGGAGTGGCGGGCCTCGGCCAGCACTTTCAGGATGTTGTGCGAGTACTGCAGCGTCGCCGGCATCAGCTCGGGCGTATCGTTGGTGGCGTAGCCGAACATGATGCCCTGGTCGCCGGCGCCCTCGTCCTTGTTGCCCGCCGCGTCGACGCCCATGGCGATGTCGGCGGACTGGCTATGCAGATGGCAGGCGAAGTCGGCGTGCTGCCAGTGGAAGCCTTCCTGTTCGTAGCCGATGGCCTTCACCGCGCCGCGGACCTTGGCCTCCAGGCTCTCGACCACGCCGGCCGGGCCGCGCACCTCCCCAGCCAGGATGATGCGGTTGGTGGTGACCATCGTCTCGCAGGCGACGCGGGCGTAGGGGTCGGCGGCCAGGAAGGCGTCCACCACCTCGTCGGAAATGCGGTCGGCGACCTTGTCCGGGTGGCCTTCGGACACGCTTTCGCTGGTGAAGATGTAGCTGCTGCGCTGACTCATGGGGATACCTTCAGGAGAGCCCGTGCGCCGCGGCGAGCGCCTGGAGCGGCGTCGCCGGCCTGGGGCCGTAGTGGGAAATGACTTCGGCGGCGGCGAGGCCGCCCAGGCGGGCGCAGGCGTCGAGGGGCTTGCCCCGCGCCAGCCCCAGCATGAAGCCGGCGGCGTACTGGTCGCCCGCGCCGGTGGTGTCGATGACCTTGTCGACCGGGAACGCCGCGACCGCGTGGTCGGCCTCCGGCGTGATCGCCACCGAGCCGGCCGCGCCGCGCGTGATCGCCGCGATCTTGACCTTGCCGCGGATGGCGGCGGCGGCCGCTTCGAAGCTGGCGACCTGGTAGAGCGAGGTAAGCTCCGCTTCGTTGCCGAACAGCAGATCGACCTCGGTCTCGATGAATTCGCGCAGGCCGTCGCGGTGGCGCTCCACCACGAAGGAGTCGGACAGCGTCAGCGCCAGCGTGCGGCCCGACGCCCGCGCCAGGCCGGCGGCCTTGGCGAAGGCGCGGCGCGCCTCGGGCGGATCGAACAGGTAGCCTTCGAGGTAGACGATAGCCGAGCCCTCGATGGTCGCCGCATGGACGTCGGCGGGGGTCAGCTCTGTGGACGCGCCCAGGAAGGTGCACATGGTGCGCTCACCCTCGGGGGTGACGTTGATCAGGCAGCGGCCGGTGGCGGGCCCGCCGCGCAGGTTCGGCGTATCGAAGGCGACGCCAACGGCGCGGGTGTCCCTGGCGAAGACGCCGCCCAGCTGGTCGTCGGCTACCTTGGCGATGTAGGCGGCGCGGCCGCCAAGGCTGGCGACGCCCGCCACTGTGTTGCCCGCCGAGCCGCCGGACGTCTCCACGCCCGCCGCCATCGCCCCATAGAGCGCGGTCGCGCGCGGCTCGTCGATCAGCATCATCGAGCCCTTCACCAGGCTCTGCGCGGCCAGGAACGCATCGTCGGCGGGCGCGATGACGTCGACGAGGGCGTTGCCGATGGCGGCGACGTCGTGGGCAAAGGACATACGTTTTCCGTTATATGATCCGGAACGGATACGCTAGTCGCGCACCAGTGGATTAGCCGAACCCGAACGCCGGGTTGCGGCGCCAGGCCACGGCGCTGGCGACGATGGCGTCGAGGCTGGAGCTACGCGGCGTCCAGCCCAGCTCGGCCATGGCGCGGGCGGTGTCGGCGACGATGGACGCCGGATCGCCGGCGCGCCGCGGCGCGGCGCTGTAAGTCAGCGGCTTGCCCACTGCCCGGCCCACCGCCTCGATCACCTCTTTGACCGAGTAACCCCGCCCGGTCCCGACGTTGAAGGCGCGGTAGCCGCCTTCCGGCAGTTCCAGATCGAGCGCTGCCGCATGGGCGGCGGCGAGGTCCGCCACGTGGATGTAGTCGCGTACGCAAGTTCCGTCCGGCGTCGGGTAGTCTGTCCCGTAAAGCTTCAGCTCTGGACGTAGGCCGAGGGCAGCTTCCACCACGATGGGGATCAGGTGGGTCTCCGGCTGATGCGCCTCACCCAGCTCGCCGTCGGGATCGGCGCCCGAGGCGTTGAAGTAGCGCAGCGCGACGGCCCGCAGGCCAAACGCCGCCGCGTGGCTGGCGATCATGCGCTCGGAGACAGCCTTGGTTTCCGCGTAGGGGTTGGCGGGCTCGATGGGGTCGTCCTCGCGCATCGGCGCGGCGTCGCCCGTGCGGTAGAAGCTGCCAGTGGACGAGAACACCAGCCGGTTCACGCCAGCCTGGGTCATGGCCGCCAGCAGCGCCATCGTCCCGCCGACGTTGACGTCATAGAAACGGTCCGGCCGCCCCACCGAGAGCCCCGCCTCGATCAGCGCCGCGAAGTGGATCACCGCGTCCGGCCTGTGCTCCGCCAGCGCCGCCGCCAAGGCGGCCCGGTCACGCACATCGCCCACTACCAGCGGCCCCCAGCGCACCGCCTCGCGCCGACCGGACGACAGGTCGTCGAAGACGATGGGCGAAAAGCCGTGCCGCGCCAACGCCTTGGCGGTGTGCGAGCCGATGTAGCCGGCGCCGCCGGTGATCAGCACGCGCCGTCCCTGTCCCTCCGCCATTCGTCCCCCTGGTGAGTCTGCGCCCGGCAGGTATCATCGCCGCTGCCGCAAGGGGAACCCGATATGGCTCAAGACATGCCGCTGGCCGGCGTGCGCGTGCTCGACCTGACGCTGGCCAGGGCCGGGCCCACCTGCGTGCGCCACCTGTCGGACTGGGGCGCCGAGGTGATCGCGGTGCTGCCGCCTGGCGATGGCCGCGACGTCATCGCCCGCGACGGCTTCGACTTCCAGAACCTCCACCGCAACAAGCGCTTCATCACCCTCGACCTGAAGACGGCGGAGGGCCACGCGGCGTTCCTGAAGCTGGCCGAGCGCGCCGACGTGCTGGTGGAGAACATGCGCGCGCCGGTGAAGGGCCGGCTGAAGATCGCCTACGAGGACCTCAAGGCGGTCAATCCGCGGCTGGTCTACGGCTCGATCAGCGGCTTCGGCCAGGACGGGCCTTACGCCATGCGCGCCGGCGTCGACCAGATCGCCCAAGGCATGGGCGGCATCATGTCGGTGACCGGTGAGCCCGGGCGGGGCCCGATGCGCGCCGGGGTGGCGATCACCGACCTCACCGCCGGCACCTTGCTGGCGCTCGGCATCATGATGGCGCTCTACCAGCGCCAGCGCACCGGCGAGGGCCGCTACGTCACCACCTCACTGCTGGAATCCGCCCTGTTCCTGCTGGATTTCCAGGCCGCGCGCTGGCTGATGGACGGCGAGGCTCCCGGCCAGATGGGCAACGACCACCCGACGGCCTCGCCCATGGGCGTCTTCCCGGTGGCGGACGGGCACGTGAACATCGCCGCTTCGTCGCCGGCGCAGTTCGAGCGCTTCTGCGAGGCGATCGACCGGCCCGCGTGGCCGAAGGACGAGCGCTGGTCGAGCCAGCGGCGCCGGGCCCAGAACCGCGCCGAGCTCAACGCCGCCATCGGCGAGGTGACCCGCCAGCAGCCGGCGGACTACTGGGTGGAGCGACTGGAGGCGGCCGGCATCCCCTGCGGTCCCATCCTCAGCATCGACCAGGTGTTCGCCGACCCGCAGGTGAAGCACCTGGGCATGGCGACGCCGGTGGATCACCCGAAGCTGGGCCCGACCCACATGCTGGCCTCTCCAATGAACCTCGGCGATCTGGAGCCGACGATCACCCGCACTGCCCCGGCGACGCCCGGCGACACCGACGCGGTGCTGGCGGAAGTGGGCTACGGCGCCGCCGAGATCGAAGCCCTGCGACGCCAGAGCGTCATCTGAACGCATTTTTGGGCTTGAGGAAGGCGCGGGGCAGTCGCTAAGACGCCGCGACCATGAAGCAACCGAAATTCGGCAGCTTCGCCGACCGCGCTACGGCGTCGGCCGAAGCAAAGCGGGCCCTTGTGGCCAAGTTGAAGCCCAAGCCCACTGTCGTCGATCCCGAGTTCGAGGAGCGGCGGCTGCAGAGGGAGCTTGAGCTGGAGGAGCTGCGCGCCACCCGCGCCTCCGAACGCAAGGCCAAACGTGAAGAGTCCGATCGCAAAGCCGCCGAGCGCCACGCGCTGGAAGCGGAGATCGCCGAAGCCAACGAGCTGGAGCTGCGCGCCAAGCAGAAAGCCGCGCGCGACGCTCGTTACGCCGCGCGCAAGCAGCGGCGGAAGTAGCGCTAGGCTCCTTTGAACGCCGGCGTGCGCTTTTCCATGAAGGCGGCGCGGCCTTCTTTGAAGTCGGCGCTGTTGAAGCAGGCGTCGACAGCCGCCTCGACCTCGGCCAGGCGGCGCTTGTCCGGATCGCGCGTCGTTTCGCGCACCGCCATCTTGGCGGCGCGGACGGTGAGCGGGGCGTTGGCGCCGATCATGGCGGCGTACTCGCGCACCAGTGGTTCCAGCTCCTCGCGCTCGACCACCCGGTTCACCAGGCCGACCCGTAGCGCTTCCTGAGCGTCAAACTGGCGGGCAGTGAACAGGATCTCGCGGGCGATCGACGGGCCCACCAGATCAGCCAGAACCTTCACCCCGGCAAAGCCGTAGCCGAGGCCCAGCTTGGCGGCCGGAATGGCGAAGCGCGAGCCAGTCTCGCAGATGCGCATGTCGCAGGTCAGCGCCACCGCCAGCCCGCCGCCGATGCAGTAGCCGCGGATCATGGCGATGGAGGGCTTGGAGAGGTTGGCCATGGCCGCGTTGGCGATGCCGGAGGCGCGCGAGTAGCGCTCGTTGGCGGTTGCGTCGCGGCGCTCCTCCTCGAATTGCGAGATGTCGGCGCCGGAGACGAAGGCCCGGTCGCCAGCCCCGGTGAACACCACCACGCGGATCTCAGGATCGGCCTCAAAGGCGGCGATCACGTCCGGAATCGCGGCCCACATGTCCACCGACACGGCGTTGCGCCGTTCGGGGTTGTTGAAGATCATCCAGCCGATCGGGCCTTCCTTGCGGCCGATCAGCTTCTCCACGCCCAGGTCCATCCCGTGTCCTTCCCGCTGGCTTCGGCGCGACGTTGACAACCGCCCGGAGCGGCCGTCAACCAGCCGCATGAACCTCTACGCCCTCCTCGCCTCCCGCTTCCCGGCGGACCGCGCCACGCCGGCGTTCCTGCTGCCCGGCGGCCAAGCGGTGAGCTATGGCGCGCTTGAGGCCGGCGCGGGGCGGCTCGCGGCGCTGCTGCGGGCCAAGGGCGTCAGTGTCGGCGACCGGGTGGCGGTGCAGGCGCCCAAGAGCGTCGAAGCGGTGATGCTCTATCTGGCGGTGCTGAAGCTGGGCGCGGTCTATTTGCCGCTCAACACCGCTTACACCCAGGCCGAAATCGACTACTTCGTCGCCGACGCCGAGCCCGCGCTCTTCGCCACCGACGCTGTCGCGCTGGCCGCTGAAGCGGCGAGCCTGGCTCCGCTCGAAGCGACTCATCCCGCCGCGCCGGGCGACCTCGCCGCCATCGTCTACACCAGCGGCACCACCGGACGCTCGAAGGGCGCGATGCTGAGCCACGCGGCGCTGGCCGCCAACGGCCAGGCGCTGACCGACGCCTGGGGCTTCACCAGCGCCGACACGCTGCTGCACGCCCTGCCGATCTACCACGTGCACGGGCTCTTCATCGCGCTGCACTGCGTGTTCCTGGCCGGCGCCAGGCTGGCCTGGCTCGACCGCTTCACCGAGGACGGTGTCCTGGCGGCGCTGCCCAGCGCCACTGTGATGATGGGCGTGCCCACCTTCTACACGCGCCTGCTGGCCGATCCGCGCTTCGACCGCGCCGCCGCGGCCCACATGCGCGTCTTCATCTGCGGCTCAGCCCCGCTGCTGCCCTCTACCTTCGAGGAGTTCGAGCAGCGCGCCGGCACGCGCATCCTCGAACGCTACGGCATGAGCGAGGCGGCGATCATCACCACCAACCCGCTGGCAGGCGAGCGTCTCGCCGGCAGCGTCGGCTACCCCCTGCCCGGCGTGTCTTTGCGCATCGGCGACGACGGCCTGGTGCAGATCAAGGGACCTTCCGTGACCTCCGGCTACTGGCGCAACCCCGCCAAGACCGCCGAGGCCTTCACGGCGGACGGCTACTTCATCACCGGTGACGTCGGCCGCACCGACCCCGACGGCCGCGTCTGGCTCTCCGGCCGCTCCAGCGACATGATCATCTCCGGCGGCCTCAACGTGTACCCGAAGGAGATCGAGCTGGTGCTCGACGAGATGGCGGGCGTGGTCGAGAGCGCGGTGATCGGCTGCCCGCACCCCGACTTCGGCGAAGCGGTGGTGGCGGTGGTGGCCGGCGCGGGCGACGAGACCGCCATGATCGCCGCCGCCCGCGCCCAACTGGCCGCCTTCAAGGCCCCCAAGCGCGTCTTCTTTGTGGACGACCTGCCCCGCAACACCATGGGCAAGGTGCTGAAAGCCGATCTGCGCAAGCGGTACGCAGGTACGTTCGGCTAGGCTGGGTTGAGGCCCCGGTCGGTCATCGCCTGGGCGACCAGGGCGATGCGGTCGCGCAGCTTGACAGCCTGGGCTTCCAGCGTCGCCTTCTGCACAAGGATCTGGTCCCTGGGCTTGCCCGCGATGGGATCGCGCCAGCCGCGGCGCTCGGCCGTCTCGTCCGCGCGCCACGGCGTCGTCGCCTCGCCGGCGAGGGCGGCGCTGACCTGAGCCAGCGACCACTCGATGTGCTCCAGCGCGGGCGGCGCCTTCGTGTGGCTTTCGAGGATCTGCGCGTCGCTCAACTCAGCCAGCGCTTCGGCGGCGATGGCGGCCGCATCGGCGTCGGGCCGCGCGGCCCTGATTGCCGCGATGCGGCGATCCAGGGTCTTGTCGAGCAGGATGCCATCGCAAAGGCCGACGCAGGCGTCGCAGATGAACGTGTTCGGCCCCGCGATCAGCGTCTCGACCTGATGCTGAGACTTGCCGCAGAACGAACAGTAGAGCGTCGGCTTGGCCGGCGCTGTCTCCAGGGCCGGGGCCGGCGGCTTGTCCGCCTCGATCCTGGCGGCGAGGACGTTCCAATTGTCGAGCCCGAAGGCTCTGGACATCAGCTCCAGGCTCTCGCTGTGGCCGACGGTGACGGACTTCTCGGAAAGGGCCTGACGCAGGCTCTGCGCCATGGCTTTGGCGTCGCGAAAGTCGCGCATATCGCATCCCATTCAGGGCGAACGAGAAATGCCGGCGCTTGCGGTTACCGACCCGTCCGCCGCTGGGCTGGGGTGCGGGTTGAGTCGCGATACGTTCACCGTCCCCGAAGGTCGCAAGCGGCGGGTGCATCAGCCCTGTCCCGCAGTCTGTGGCGGGCGCCGGACTCTGTCAATCCGAGGAAAAGAGGCTCGGCGGAACGCCGACCGGAAGGGGGTTAGTACTCCCGGTCGGCGCCCGCTTTGCTTCCCGCTGGCCCTGGGTGGTGAAGTTCACGCCGGCGGAAAAGGATTGTCTGGCTGGGTCGCCACGGAGATCAGTGGGGGGCGACCGTCGGTTCGGGGGAGGGTGAACGAAGCCGGACGAATTCTCCTCATCGCCCGCCTTCACCTGCGGGATGAGCGCAACCTACTGAGACCCCATGCCCCCGGCTTGGACGGAATGGCCCTCCGGCTTGGACTATGTGGCCCTCACCCGGTAGGACCATCCGGAACGGCGCAGGAAGCCATGCTCGACCGCTTCGACCCCCGGCTGGACCCCAGTTTCGCCCCCGTCGATCCGGCGCGGCTGCGCGCGGCGCTGGCGGCGGTGCTGGGGCCGGACGGGCTCATCGCCTCGGTCGAAGGCATGCGGCCGTACGAAACCGACGGGCTCTCCGCCTATCGCAGTTTGCCCTCGGCCGTGGCGCTGCCGCGGGACGCGGACGAAGTGGCGGCGGTGCTGAGAGTGTGCCGCGACCTGGGCGCGCCGGTGGTGGCCCGAGGCGCCGGCACCGGCCTCTCTGGCGGCGCTCTGCCCTTTCCCGGCGGCGTGCTGCTGGGCCTCGGCAAGATGAACCGCATCCTGGCCGTCGATCCGCTGGCGCGGACCGCGCGGGTGCAGCCCGGCGTGCGCAACCTGGCGATCTCGGAAGCAGCCGCGCCACATGGCCTGTTCTACGCGCCGGACCCGTCGTCGCAGCTGGCCTGCTCCATCGGCGGCAACGTGGCCGAGAACGCCGGCGGCGTGCACTGCCTGAAGTATGGGCTGACGGTGCACAACATCCTGAAGCTCGAGGTGATCACCATCGAGGGCGAGCGCCTGATCGTCGGCGGCGAGGCGTCCGATGCGCCCGGCTTCGACCTGCTGGCGCTGCTGACCGGCTCGGAGGGGCTGCTGGCCGTGGTCACCGAGATCACCGTGCGCCTGACGCCCATCGCCGAGGACATCCAGACCCTGATGGTCGCCTTCCCCGACGCCGGCTGCGCGGCGCAGGCGGTGGCCGACATCATCGCGGCGGGCGTGATCCCGGCGGGGCTGGAGATGATGGACGGGCTGGCGATCACGGCGGCCGAGAGCTTCGCCCATGCGGGCTACCCGGCGGACGCCGGCGCGATCCTGATCTGCGAGTGCGACGGCGCGGCGGGCGACGCCGAGGCGGAAGTGGCGCGGGTGGCGGAGATCTGCCGCGCGGCCGGCGCCAGCCTGGTGCGGCAAGCGAGAGATGCGGCCGAGCGGGCGCGGCTGTGGGCCGGTCGCAAGGCGGCGTTCCCGGCGATGGGGCGCCTCGCGCCGGACTACTACTGCATTGACGGCACCATCCCACGCCGCAGCCTACCGGACGTCCTCGCGCGTATCAGCGAGCTGTCGCGCCAGCACGGCCTGGCGGTGGCCAACGTGTTTCACGCCGGCGACGGCAACCTGCACCCGCTGATCCTCTACGACGCCCAGGGCGACGGCCAGGTTGAGCGCGCCGAGGCGCTGGGCGGCGCCATCCTGGAGGCCTGCGTCGCCGTTGGCGGCACCATCACCGGCGAGCACGGCGTCGGGCGTGAGAAGCTGAACCAGATGTGCGTCCAGTTCACGGCCGAGGAGCTCAGCGCCTTCGCCGCGATCAAGGCGGCGTTCGATCCCGCCGGCCTGCTGAACCCCGGCAAGCTGGTGCCGACGCTGACCCGCTGCGCCGAGGTCGGCGGCATGCACGTGCATCGCGGCAGGGAGACGGCGCATGCCGATTTGCCGCGGTTCTAGCGCCCCTCCCCCTTGCGGGGAGGGGACGGGGGTAGGGGTGCAAGCTGTGTGTACGAAGGTTGGCGCATGCCGCTAAGCCCGACGAACTTCGCCGACACCCCCACCCCTGACCCCTCCCCGCAAGTGGGAGGGGAACAGTGCGATCTCACGGCCGTCTTGGCGGAACAGGTGCGGCGCGCGACCTCCCGCAAGACGCCCCTGCGCATCGTCGGGGGCGACACCAAGGAATTCTACGGGCGGCGCGTGGGGGGCGAGGCCCTGTCGCTCGCGGACCATAACGGGGTGATCTCGTACGATCCCAGCGAGCTGGTGATCGTGGCGCGGGCTGGCACGCCGCTGGCCGAGATCGAAGCGCGGCTGGATCAGGGCGGACAGATGCTGGCGTTCGAGCCGCCTAGGTTCGGCGCGGCCAGCACCATCGGCGGGGTGGTCGCGGCGGGTTTGGCGGGGCCCCGGCGGCTGTTCAGCGGGGGCGTGCGCGACTGCGTGCTGGGGGCGACGATCCTCGACGGCCAGGGCCGGGTGCTGCGCTTCGGCGGCCAGGTGTTCAAGAACGTCGCGGGCTTCGACGCCTTCCGGCTGATGGCCGGGGCGCTTGGCTCGCTGGGCGTGATCCTGGAGGTGTCGCTGCGCGTGGCGCCGCGGCCGGCGCGGGAGCTGGCGGTGACGCTCGAACTGCCGATGGAGGCGGCGCGGGCGCGGCTGGCCGAAGCGATGCGCAGGCCCAGCGCCCTCTCCGGCGCCTTCCACGACGGACAGCGGCTGCACCTGCGCTTCTGCGGCGGCGAAGCGGGCGTGGCGGAAGCCGCGCGTTTCTGGGGCGGCGAAGGCGAAGCGCTGGGCGCCTGGGACGCGATCCGCGACCACGCGCACCCCGCCACGGCCCACGCCAAGCGCCTCTGGCGCCTGTCGCTGCCGCAGACCGCGCCGATCCCGGCTTGCGGCGAAGCGCTGGCCTGGGACTGGGCTGGCGCGCAAGT
The DNA here is from genome assembly GCA_036502045.1 of Caulobacteraceae bacterium. GTDB lineage: Bacteria > Pseudomonadota > Alphaproteobacteria > Caulobacterales > Caulobacteraceae > Acaudatibacter. The sequence goes on from DASXZG010000004.1 coordinate 72,211, forward strand.
CTGGATGGCGAGCGACGCGGCGCCCGAGGTGATCTGGCCGGCGGCGGCTGAGGCCGGTGGCCACGCGGCGCTGTTCCGCGGCGCACGCGGGGGCGAAAACGCGTTCCAGCCGCTGGCCCCTACCCTGCTCGCCCTGCACCAGCGGCTCAAGGCGGCGCTGGACCCAGTCGGCGTCTTCAACCCAGGCCGCATGTACGGAGCGCTGTAGCCATGCGCGCCAAGGTCGCCGCCCCGCTCGCCGAGACCATCGCCGGCGCCCGAGCCGAAGCGGTGCTGCGCGCCTGCGTCCACTGCGGCATGTGCAACGCCGTCTGCCCAACCTTTCAGCTGACCGGCGACGAGCTGGATGGCCCGCGTGGGCGCATCTACCTGATAAAGGGCGCGCTGGAAGGCGAGCCGGTGGGCCCCGAGACCCTGCTTCACCTCGACCGCTGCCTGGAATGCCGCGCCTGCGAGATCGCGTGCCCGTCCGGCGTCGAGTACCACCGGCTGCTGGACGTCGGCCGCCCGTTCGTCGAGGCCAAAGTCGGCCGGCCGTGGCGCGCGCGGCTGGTGCGGGGCGCGCTGCGCTGGATCACGGCGAGCGGCGCCAGGTTCGGCGCGGCGTTGGCGCTGGGGCGAGCGCTGGGGCCGGTGCTGCCGTCCGCGCTCAGGGCAAAGCTTCCGCTATCCCCCCCTCGGCCCTCCGGGCCACTCCCCCCGGCGGGGGGAGAGACTGGGGTCCGATCTCCTCCCCCACAGGGGGAGGGGGACCGCGAAGCGGTGGAGGGGGCGCGGCGCGCATCCCTCCTCGCGGGCTGCGTGCAGCAGGCCGCGGCGCCGCACTTCAACGCCGCTGCCGGGCGGGTGTTCGCGCGTATCGGCGTGACGCTGGCCGAGACGCCCGGAGTCGGATGCTGCGGCGCGGTCAGCTTCCACCTGGATGCCCCGGACGAGGCGCGGGCGCTGGCGCGCCGCAACATCGACGCGTGGCTGGCGGACGGCGGCGAGGCGGTGATCGTCACCGCCAGCGGCTGCGCGGCTTTCATCAAGGACTACCCGGACTTGCTGGCCGAGGATCCGGCGTACGCCGACAAGGCCTGCAAGGTGGCGGCGATGGTGCGCGACCCGGTCGAGGCGCTGGAGGCGGCGCCGCCCACCGCCGCGCGTGCCCCGGCCCAGCCGCGGATCGCCGTCCACGATCCTTGCACCCTACGCCACGGCCTGAGGCTCGGCGGCCGGGTCGAGGCCTTGCTGAGGGGCCTGGGCTTCGAGCCGCAGCCAGTTGCGGACGCCCACCTCTGCTGCGGCTCGGCGGGGCCCTACTCGCTGCTGCAGCCGGCCTTCGCCAACCAGCTGCGCGCGAACAAGCTGGCGGCGCTCACAGCCGGCGCGCCAGAGCAGATCGTCACCGCCAACATCGGCTGCTGGATGCACCTGGGCGAGACTTCTCCCGTGCCGGTGCGGCACTGGCTGGAAGTGGTCGACGAGGTCACGACGCCCTGACGCGGCGCCCCTGAGGTCCGATTTCCGCCAGCCGGGCGCGGTGATTTGTGGCAAGGTCTCCAAACATCAGGAGATCGGCACATGGCCTCGATTCATATGGAAATTTTGCTCACCAAGACGCCTGCTGAGCTTTGGGATGTCGTGCGCGACGTGGGACAGGTTCACACGCGCTTCGCACCCGGCTTCGTGGTCGACGTGGCGTTGGAAGACGGCGCGCGGACGGTGACCTTCGGCAACGGCATGGTGGCGCGCGAGGTGATCGTCGCGGTCGACGAGGCGCGCCGCCGCCTGGCTTACTCGGTCCGCCGCGAGGGCCTCGACCATCACAACGCGTCGTTCCACGTGCTGCCCGAAGGCGACGGCGCCCGCCTGACCTGGACGGCCGATGTACTGCCAGACGCTGCGGCGGTGCGGGTGCGCGAGATGATGACGGCGGGCCTGGCGGCCGTCGGCCGCGCGCTCGGCGCCCGTCAGACTGAGCCGGCGTAGACCATGACGCCCTCGGCCTCGGGCGCGCTCGCCATGTCTGCGTCGATCGAGACGCATGCCAGGGTGCCGCGCAGCGCCAGGGCCTGCTGCGCCGACTGCGGTTTCACCGGCAAGCCTGCCGCCCGCACCGCCTCAAGGAACGCATCGGCATAAGCGCCTTCCGGGACGATGGCCGGGCGCTCGGCCATCGACAAAGTCAGATCGTGCGCGTCGAAATTGCCCAAGAGCGGCGGGGCGGCGGCGGCATCGGCCTGTGAACGGCCCTGCGCCAGCGTGGCCACCAGCGCCTTCAGGGTCTCTGGATGCAGCGAGGAGCCGATCGGCGCGGTGGCGAGGGTCGGGCGGCCGTCGCGCAGCGCCATGACACAGCAGATGTCGTTCGGCAGGCGCGCGCCCGGCGTCAGCATCGCCAGCTGGCCCTGAAAGATGCCGGCGGGGTCTGGCAGCGGCACGCCGCCAACGATGAGCCCGGTGTCGCCCCAGACCACGGTGTTGATGGTGTGGGTCAGCGCCGCAACATTGCCGTCCGCGTCCACGACGACGACCGAACAGGAATGCCGCGGGGCGCCCGGTGGCGGGGCATAGAGCTTGTCGAAGCTGGCCGCGGCGGCCTTGGCGAAGGCCGTGCCGCGGCGCTGGTTCATGGTCACGTCGACGCCGGCGTCCAGCAGCAACTCGATGGCCTGCGGGCGCAGGTAAGGTCCGCCCGTGACGAACTGCGAGATGCGGGTGAGGTCGCGGAACGTCAGCGGGTCATCCCAGCACGGGCCGCGGCGGTCCAGTTGCAACGCTTCGGCGAGGTCGAGCCCGCACAGCGTCACATAGTCGGAGGTGTTCGGCGCGCCCGGCGCGAAGACGGTATGGCCGAAGACCTCGGTCGATTCCGGCTGGCTCCAGACTGGCTCGTAAGCCGCCAGATCCTCAAGCGTCGCGGCGCCGCCCGCTTCTCTCACCGTGGCCACGAACGCCTCCGCCCATGCGCCTTCGTACATGTGCCGCGCGCCTTGCGAGGCGACCGCGCCCAGCGTCCCGGCGAGATCGGGCTGGCGGATGACGTCGCCGCGCACCGGCCGCGCGCGGCCGGTGCCGCCGAGAAAGGCCACGCCCGCTTTGGTCTTGGCCAGATGCCTGGCGCGCAGGCCGAACCAGCCCTCGATCGCCTCGGAGACGGTGACGCCGCCCTCGGCATAGGCGATGGCCGGGCCGAACAGGTCGGCCCAGGCGAGGCGACCGAAGCGCCGATGCATCGCCTCGAGCGCGGCCATGAAGCCACCGACGAGGGTCTTGCGGCCATCCGCGCCGGCGGTGGGTTTCTGGGCGAACGACAGCGGCCCGAGGTCGCTGGCCGGGATGCTCTTCGCGTCGGTCTCGCCGCGGTAGCTGTTCCAGGCGCCGTCCAGCGAATGGACCTCGCCGGTTGCGGCCTCAAAATAGAGCAAGGTCAGGATCCCGGCGAAGGAGACCACGCTGCCGAGCAGCGTGGTGATCTGCGTCAGCGCCACCGTCGCGGCGGCGTCGGCCGCGCTGCCGCCGGCGCTCAGCGCCTGCAGCCCGGCCTCGACCGCGATCGGCGAGACCATGGCCGAAATCACGCCGGCCCGTCCGCTGGCGATCCGCGCCGCCGTCGGCGAGACCCGCGCCGCCTCCAGCGCCTCGGCGGCCTGCCGAGCGCCAGCAGGCCACGCCGCTGGCGACAAATCGATCCTGGTCATCAGATGAGGGACACGCACGACTTTCCCTGAAAGTCGAGCCCGTCCCTAGAGCCCGAGCGCCCCGGCGACCGCCGGATGCTTCACCTTGCCGGCCATGATGTTGAGGCCTTCGGCGAAGCCCGGGTCGTCGGCCAGGGTGCGATCAACGCCTCTGGCGGCCAGCGCCGAGACGTAGGGCGTCGTTGCCGCCACTAGAGCGAAGGTGGAGGTGAGCGGGGCGGCGCCGGGCATGTTGGCGACGCAGTAGTGGACCACGCCATCGACCACGAAGGTCGGGTCGGCGTGAGTGGTGGGATGGCTGGTCTCGAAGCAACCGCCCTGGTCGATGGCGACGTCGACCATCACCGCGCCGGGACGCATGCGCCCGACATCGGCGCGGGTGACCAGCTTGGGGGCCGCGGCGCCTGGGATCAGCACGCAGCCGATGACCAGGTCCGCGGTCGGTAGCAGCTCGGCCACCGCGTCGTGGGTGGAGAACGCGGTCTTCAGGCGGCCGTCGAACTGGTCGTCGAGGGCTTCGAGGCGCTGGGCGGAGATGTCGAACAGGGTGACGTCGGCGCGGTGGCCGATGGCCATCTCCGCGGCGTGTTTGCCGGAAACGCCGCCGCCCAGGATGACCACCTTGGCCGCTGGCACGCCGGGCGCCCCGCCCAGCAGCACGCCGCGGCCGCCGTGGGGCCGCAACAAGTGGTAGGCGCCGGCGTCCACCGCCATGCGCCCGGCGACCTGGCTCATCGGCGCCAGTAGCGGCAGGCGGCCGAAGCGATCTGTCACGGTCTCATAGGCGATGCAGGTCGCGCCCGACGCCATCAGACCCCGCGCCTGCTCCGGGTCGGCGGCCAGGTGCAGGTAGGTGAAGAGCACGTGGTGGGGCTTCAGCCGGGCGATCTCGACCGATTGCGGCTCCTTCACTTTCACGATCAGTTCTGCGGCGTCGAACACCGCATCGGCGTGCGGCAGGATGGTTGCGCCCAGGCCGGCGTAGACGTCGTCGGCGATACCGATCCCCGAGGCGGCGCCGGTTTCGACGAACACCTCGTGGCCCTCGCGCACCAGGCGCTGGACCAGGCCGGGCGTGGCGCCGACGCGGAATTCCAGCGTCTTGATTTCCTTGGGCACGCCAATGCGCATGTCGCCGTCCTCAGGGTCTGGAACGCCCGCGAATCGGGCTCGCAAGGCAGATCGTTCCTCGCCCTGCCCGCGTCGCGTGATGTAGCAACTCCGAGGATACTCCGACAGGGGCGCACTGGCCTCAGCGGGCCGAGGCTTCTAGGTTCGCCCTCGCATGATCCGCCGCCGGCGCACCCGCATCGTCGCCACGCTTGGGCCGGCCAGCCATGCGCCGGCCATGGTGCTGGCGCTGGCCGAAGCAGGCGTCGATGTGTTCCGCCTCAACTTCAGCCACGGCGCGCACGCAGACCACGCCCGGGCGCTGAAGGCGGTGCGGGCGGCGGAGGCGGCGATCGACCGACCGCTGGCGGTGCTGGCCGACCTGCAAGGCCCGAAGTTCCGCATCGGCGTCTTCGCCAAGGCCCGCATCGACCTCGCGCCCGGCCAGATGTTGCGCTTGGATCTCGATCCCGCGCCAGGCGACCGCCATCGCGTGCAACTGCCGCACCCGGAGGTGCTGCGGGTGCTCAAGGCCGGCGCGCGCCTGTTGCTCGACGACGGCAAGGTGCAGCTCGAGGTGCGCAAAGCGAGCGGCGACGCCGCCGAGGTCGAGGTGGTCGCCGGCGAGACGCTGTCCGACCACAAGGGCCTGTCGGTCCCGGGCGTCACCATTCCGGTGCCGGCGCTGACCGCCAAGGACCAGGACGACGCGGCGTTCGCCCTGCGCGCCGGCGTCGACTGGCTGGCGCTGTCGTTCGTGCAGCATGCCGCCGACGTCGCGGCGCTGCGCCGCGTCGCCGGCGACCGCGCCGCCATCCTGGCCAAGATCGAGAAGCCGGCCGCGATCGACGACCTGGAGGCTATTCTCGACGTCAGCGACGGGGTGATGGTGGCGCGCGGAGACCTCGGCGTCGAACTGGCGCCGGAAGACGTGCCAGCGTTGCAAAAGCGCATCGTCCGCGCCGCGCGCCGCCGGGGCGCGCCGGTGATCGTGGCCACGCAGATGCTGGAATCGATGATCTCCAGCCCCACCCCCACCCGCGCCGAGGCCTCGGATGTCGCCGGCGCGGTCTACGAAGGCGCCGACGCGCTGATGCTGTCGGCGGAGTCGGCGGCAGGGCAGTTTCCGCGCGAGGCGGTGGCGATGATGAACGCCATCATTCACAAGGTCGAAGCCGACCCGTCGTGGCCCAGCCTGATGCGCGCCGAGCATGGGGACGACGCCGACGAGGATGTCGATGCGCTGATCGCCGCGGCGATGAAGGCCGCCGAGGCGCGCTCCACCGCCTGCATCGTCGCCTACACGACCAGCGGCGTCACCGCCCGGCGCATCGCTCGCGAACGTCCGCTGCACCCGGTGCTGGCGTTGGCCCCGGACGCGACGGTGGCCCGGCGGCTGGCGCTGGGCTGGGGGCTGGAGCCGCGCGTTGCCGCGCAGCCACGCGGCGTCGCCGCGATGACCGACGAGGCGGCCCATCTGGCGGCGGAACTGGGGCTGGCGCAGCCCGGCGAGAGGGTGCTGATCATCGCCGGCCCGCCGCTGGGCGCGCCCGGCGCGGCCAACCTGCTGCGCATCACCCACGCGCCCCGGGTCAGACCATGATCAGTCTGCCCGAAGCGGTGTTCGAGTGGGCTGCGCAGCAGCCGCACAAGACCGCGCTGGTCTACAATGAGGGGGCCCACTCCTACCGCTGGTTCGCCGACGCCATCGCCACGGCGCGCGGAGCTTTTGCCGCCGAGGGCCTCGCGGGCGCCGGCGTGGTGGTGCTGGCGATCTCCAACCTCGTGGACTTCTGGGTGGCGAGCCTGGCGCTGCGCAGCCTCGGCCTGACCGGCGTGCTGATCCCCAATGTCGACGCCCTGCCGGGGCTGGGCCTCCCGGACATCCGCGCCGTGGTCACGACGCCCAACGAGACTTGGCCTGGACTGACCCAGGCCTGCGCCGGGGCCGGCCTGCCGCGGCTGGTGACCAACCTGAGGGGCGCCGCGCCGCTGGGTCTCACCGACGGCCCCCAGCATCGCGACGGCGGCTTCTCGCTGCTCACCTCCGGCACCACGGGCGCGGCGCGCAAGGTGCTGAACGAGGCGGCGTGGGAGGCCGAGTTCCTGCGCCGGCGCTGGGAGATCATTGAGGCCGGCCGCGACTCCGTCGTCGCCATGTTCGAGCTCGCTCCGTCCACCGGCACCGGCTACCGCAACCCCGCCGGCGCCTGGTTCGCCGGAGCGACCGCGGTGTTCGACCAGGGGCGCGGGCCGCACCAGTGCCTGCGTCACCCCGGCCTGACGCACGCCACCATCGTGCCGCCGGTGCTGGCGCGGGTGCTGGCCGCGCCGCCGGACGCTTTCCCGCGCAGCGAGATCCTGCGCCTGTCCGTCACCTCCGGCACCATCACCCGGGCGCAGATCGCCGAGACCAAGGCGCGGGTGACGCCGCACCTGTTCAACTGGCTGGGCTCCACCGAGACCCAGATCACCGCGCACACGCGCATCGAGATGGACGACGACCACCGCTGGCATCGCCTCCTGCCCGGCGTCGAGGTGGTGGACAACCACGATCTGCCGGTCGCGCCGGGCGAGGTGGGACGCATGCGCGTGAGCGTCGCGGGCGGACCGGACCGATATTGGCGCGAGCCGGAGAACACCGCCGCGTTCTTCCGCGGCGGCTACTTCTATCCGGGCGACCTGGCGCGGTCGCGGGCGGACGGGCGCATCGCGCTGCAAGGCCGCGAGACCAGCGTGATCAATGTCGGCGGCTGGAAGGTGTCGCCGGAGCCGGCCGAGGAGCAACTGCGCGAGGCGCTGAGCGTGACGGGCGCCTGCTTGGTCTCGGCTCAGGACGCCGCGGGCGAGGAGCGGCTGCATCTGGTGCTGGAGACGCCGGCGCCGCTGCCGCTGGAGCGGGTCGGCCCCGCCCTGCGCGCCGCCCTGCCCGGCTGGGATGAGGTGAGCGTGCACTTCACCACCGAGCTGCCGCGCAACGCATTGGGCAAACTGCTCCGCCGCGCGGTCACCGATCGGCTGATCGCCGCGCGCATCGCCGGTGACGGGCCGGCGCCGGCGCTTTAGGGTGGCTCAAACCGTCCCGGAGACACCCTGTTGACCGATACGCCCGTCGCCAAGCCGGCGCGCCGCCTGGACGCGTTCTTCAACATCGAGACGGTGACCTGGGTCCACCACTGGACCGACAGCCTGTTCTCGTTCCGCACCACGCGCCCAGCCGAGCTGCCCTTCGCCAGTGGCCAGTTCGTGATGGTGGGGCTGGCGCTGGAGAACGGTCGGCCGCTGGTGCGCGCCTATTCCATCGCCTCGGCGGTCGATGACCCCGAGCTCGAGTTCTACTCGATCAAAGTGCAGGACGGCCCGCTGACCTCGAAGCTGCAGCACATCAAGGTCGGCGACCAGGTGCTGGTGGGCAAGAAGCCGACGGGCACGCTGGTGTTGGAGGGCTTGAGGCCCGGCAAGCGGCTCTATCTGGTCGGCACCGGCACCGGCCTCGCTCCCTGGCTCTCGCTGGTGCGCGATCCGGAGGTCTATGCGGCGTTCGACGAGGTGATCGTCACGCACGGCGTGCGGGAAATCCGCGACCTCAGCTACCGCGAGCTCTTCGAAAAGGATCTGATGGCGGACCCGAAGGTGGGCGCGCTGGCGGCGGCCAAGTTCCGCTACTACCCGTCGGTGACGCGCGAAGCGTTCAAGTACGAAGGCCGCATCACCGACCTGATCGCCCACGGCAAGGTGTTCGCCGACCTTGGCGTGCCGCCGCTGGACCCCAAGATCGACCGGCTGATGCTGTGCGGCAGTCCCGGCCTGCTCGCCGACCTGAAAGAGATGCTGGAGGCGCGCGGCTACGAGGAAGGCTCGGTGCACGAGGCCGGCGACTACGTGCTCGAGAAGGCCTTTGTGACCTGACCCTTCAGGCGTTTGGGCGCGGGCCGCCGCCGAAGCCGGCCATATCCAGGTCGAGATCGGCCAGGCGCACACCCGCCAGCGCCGCGAAGCGCTGGACCATCGCTGGCAGCTCGTCGCCGCATTCGACCAGGAACTCGAACGACTGCTCGCGGCCCCGCGCCAGCATCTCGCGCTCCTCGTCGGGCGGCTGGCCGGCAAGCGCCTCGCTGTTGTCCAGCACCCGGTCGAGGGCGAAGCCAAGCCGCGCCACCAGAGCGCTCGCCTGCGGCCGCAGGGTCTCGTCGCGGATGGTGAACAGCCGCTCGCGGTTGCGATCGTAAATCTCCAGCTCGCGCCGCACGCTTCGGGCCATGCGGATGGTGATCGGCCCGAACGGATCGCCGCGGCTGTGGGCCGCCCGCAGCACGGCGATCTGCAAGGCGAGCGTGCGAAGCAGTTCGCCGAACACCAGCGCCGAGTCGGCCTCGCGCTCGCGGCGGAACAGGCGGCGCTCGTACCAGGAGGCGGCGAACGACCCCAGCGTCGCCACCACGGCGCCGATGACCACGCCGCTGAGCGTGGAGGCGTTGTCGAGCGAGTCGAAGGGCGAAGACATGCGGCGACGCTAGCGCCGCCGTTGGCGTGAGAGCAATCAGGCTCGCCTGGCCTCCGGCTCCGCCTCGCCGCCGCCGAAGGTCAGGCGCTCGATGAAACCCCAGAGCTCGGCCATCTCCTCGGCGCCCGGATTCGCGGCGCCCAGCTCCTCCACCGAGCAGCCGCTCTCCATCGCCGCCTGGTAGACCGAACGAGCGCGCAGAATGGTCGGCGCCACCGGCAGCCGCATCAAACGCAACGCTTCTTGCGCCTTCTTCACCACTGGGGGCTCGGTCCCGGCCCTGGCGGGCGGCGCCTGGTTGAGCACGATCAGCGCGGGCTTGTGCAGCCGGCGCATGACCTCGGCGGTGCGCACGGCCGCGGCGAAGTCGAGAAACGTCGGCCGCAACACCAGGAGGGAGACGTCCGAGAGCACGATGGCGTGGGCCAGTTCGTCTTCGGCGCCTGCGGGGGTGTCGATGATCAGCGCCTCGACCCCGCTGCGCTGCGCCGCCACCTGCACCGCGAACAGCTTCGGCCCGGTGGTTTCCATCGACGTCGGTCCGTCGCCGCGACGCGCCTTCAGCACCACGCTGGAGGAACGCTGCGGATCGGAGTCGGCCAGCAGGGTCTTGCGCCCACGCAGGTGCGCGGCCAGCGCCAGATGCACCGCCACCGTGGTCTTGCCCGAACCGCCCTTGCGGGCGACCACCGCAATGGTCCGCATCAAGCCCTCCCCCCCAACGTCCCTCCTAGTCGAGGCGGCATTGAGTCGCGACCCGATGTTGGGCCAAGGTGTGACCAGTTTTTGACGTGGTGGGTCGACGGCGCAGGTAGGGCGTTCACCTAACGCGGTTTGGTCTGCTAAGGATTATTCAGGGGGACGACTCGAAGCATGGATGAGCCGGCTGACTTCCGCCTGAGCCAGACCGCCAGCGGCCGCACAGCGGTCTGCACTGGCGACTGGACCGCTGTGCGGATGGGCGAAGCCAACGAGCGCCTGGAGCGCGCGTTGTCTGGCCTGAGCCACGTCACCGTCGATCTGACCAGCGTCGGCCGCTGCGACACCGCGGGGGCCCACGGCCTGCTGAAAGCGGCCAAGCTGACGGCCGACACCCCGCAGTTCGTGGCGCGGCCCGAGATCACGCGCCTGCTGGAGCTGGTCGACCACGCGCAGAAATACGAACCCACCAAGACGATCCGCCGGCACTCGGCGCACCAGCTGTTCGACCGCATTGGCCACGGGGTGATCCACCTCGGGCTCGAAGGCTTCGACACCATGGTGTTCTTCGGACACCTGCTGGTCGCCACGGGCCGGGCGATCAGCAACCCGCGCCGGGTGCGCTGGGCCGCCTGCTTCGCGCAAGCGGAGCGCGCCGGTCTCGACGCCATCCCGATCGTGACGCTGACCACCTTCTTCATCGGCGCCGTGGTGGGCCTGCTGGGCGCCAACATGCTCACCACCTTCGGCGCCCAGGTCTACGTGGTGCAGCTGATCGGCTTCGCCGTGCTGCGCGAATTCAACGTGCTGATCACCGCCTTGCTGCTGGCCGGCCGCTCCGCCTCTTCGTTCGCCGCCGAGATCGGCGCGATGAAGATGAACCAGGAGATCGACGCCATGCAGGTGCTGGGCGTCGACGCCTTCGACGCGCTGGTGTTCCCGCGGTTCTTCGGCCTTTTCATCACCATCCCGCTGCTGGTGTTCGCCGCGACCATCGCGGGCCTCGCCGGGGGCTTGGTCGTGGCCTGGACCCAGCTGGGCCTGGGCCCCACATTCTTCTTCCAGCAGATGCTCGACAATGTCGGCGCGGTGCACTTCTGGGTCGGCATGTCGAAGGCCCCCGTGCTGGCGGTGATCATCGCCGGCATCGGCTGCCGTCAGGGCATGGAAGTCTCCGGCGACGTCGAGAGCCTGGGCCGGCGGGTGACCGCGGCGGTGGTGCACGCGATCTTCGCCACCATCCTCATCGATGCAGTGTTCGCCGTCATCTACATGAAGCTGAACATCTGATGGCGCAGCGCGACGATCCGCTCGACGAGTCAGCGCCGCCCATCGAGGTGAAGGGCCTGCGCACGGCGTTCGGCGAGAATATCATCCACGACAATCTCAACATCACGGTGAAGCGCGGCGACGTGCTTGGCGTGGTCGGCGGGTCGGGCGCCGGCAAGTCGGTGCTGCTCAACACCATCATCGGTCTGCGCCCGGCGCAGGAAGGCTCGATCAAGATCTTCGGCGCCGACATCCGCCACGCCCGTCACCGGCAGTGGCAGGCGATCGAGCGCCGCTGGGGCGTGCTCTTCCAGGCTGGCGCGCTCTGGACCAACCTCACGGTGAAGGAAAATGTCGCCGCACCGCTGCATGAGCACACCGACATGCACTGGAGTGAGATCGACGAGCTCGCCGACCTCAAGATCGCGCTGGTGGGTCTGCCGACCGGCGCCGGGGCGCTGAAGCCATCCGAACTCTCTGGCGGCATGATCAAGCGCGCCGGACTGGCGCGAGCGCTGGCGATGGATCCGGAGCTGCTGTTCCTCGACGAGCCGACCGCCGGCCTGGACCCGATCAGCGCCGCGGCCTTCGACGACCTGATCCGCGATCTCGCCGACAGCCTCGACTTGACCGTGTTCATGATCACCCACGACCTCGACAGTCTTTATGCGATCACCGACGAGGTCGCGGTGCTCGCCGACAAGCACGTTGTGGCTCAGGCGCCGGTCCGCGACCTGGAGCATTTCGACCATCCCTGGATTCGTGAGTATTTCCTGGGCAAGCGTGGCCGTGCGTCGGCCGATGCGCGCGAGGCTGAAGCCACGGCGCGAGGAGCAAGCTGATGGAGCGTAACGCCAACTACGCCTTGGTGGGACTGATCTCGACGATCTTGCTGATCGCCATGATCGTCTTCCTGCTGTGGCTGACCAACTTCGCCCTGAGCGCACGCTACGACAACTACGACGTGGTCTTCCACGGCGCGGTGAGCGGGCTGTCGCGCGGCGGCGACGTTCAGTTCAACGGCATCAAGGTGGGCGAGGTGGACGACATCAAGCTCGACGCCGCCGACCCGAACATCGTCCATGCGCGGATCAAGGTGCGTTCCGACACGCCCGTGCGGCAGGATTCGACCGCCAGCATGGAGTCGCAGGGCATCACCGGGGTGAACTACATTCAGCTCACGCCAGGCACGCCGTCCAAGCCGCTGTTGAAGAGCACGGTCTCGTTCGGCCAGACCCCGACCATCCAGGCGACGCCAGGGGCGTTCTCATCGCTCTTGTCGGGCGGCGGCGAAGTGGTGGCGCGCGCGGTCGAGACGCTGAATCGCATCAACCGCGTGCTCAGCGACGACAACATCCAGAAGGTCAGCGGCATTATCAGCGACGTGCAGGCGGTGACCGCCGAGCTGCGCGCCCGCAAGGGGATCATCGCCGACGCCGACAAGGCCATCAACGACGCCGACGCCATGACCCTCTCGGTCAAGGCGCTGGCCGCCAACGCCAACGGCATGCTGAACGACGACGGCAAGAAAACCTTCGCCAAGATCGACGCCATGTCCGACCAGATCCAGGGCCTGGCCACCGACCTGCGGGGCATGGTCGCGCGCCTGCAAGGCCCCATCGGCAACTTCGCCGAGACCGGCCTGCCCAGGCTGACCAGCACCCTTGCCACCCTGCAGTCCACCACCAGGGACCTCGATCGCCTGATCAACGAGGTGGAGGCCAATCCGCGCGGGTTCATCACCAAGGATCCGCCCAAGCCAGTTGAGGTCAAACCATGACGCTTCAGCGCCTCGCGCGCGCCGCGGCCCCCGCCGTCGCGCTGACCCTGGCGATCGGCCTCGCCGGCTGCATCACCTTGTTCCCGAAGCCGAACCCGCAGCAACTCTACCGCTTCGGGGCGGACGTGCCGCCGGCGGCTGGGGGGCAAACGGCCGCCTTCACCGTGCGAGATGACGGTCTCGACTTCGACAAGACCGCCGGCACCGACCAGATCCTGATCATCAACGGCGATCAGGCGGGCTACATCGATGGCGGCCGCTGGGCCTCGCCGGCGCCGATCCTGTTCGACAACGCCGTGCACCACGGCTTCGACGTGGCTGGCGGCCGGGTGCGGATGCTGGGCGACACCGATCCGGGCAAGGCGGACCTGCTGCTCAGCATGTCGGTGACCCGCTTCGAAGCCCGAGGCCAGGGCACGGGCGCGCCGACGGTGACGGTGCGTCTGCACGCCATCCTGACCCGCCAGGACACCCTCGCCGTGGTCGGCGACCAGGTGTTCGAGGCCAACGCGCCAGCGTCAGACAACCGCATCGGCCCGATCGTGGACGCCTTCGACCAGGCCACCACCAAGGTGGTCGGCGACATGGTCGCCTGGGTGAACTCAGCGCGGTAGCGTTCTTAGAGGCTGAGGCCCAGTCCTACCTGCCTTGTCGGCCGAGGGGGCTGCCTGCGCCGGCACAGGGGGCATCGCCGCCTCAATCGTCGCGGTGGACGCGTTCGCGGCGCTCGTGGCGTTCCTGGGCTTCCACGCTCAGAGTGGCGATGGGGCGGGCTTCCAGGCGGGCGATGCCGATCGGCTCGCCAGTCTCTTCGCAGAAGCCGTAGGCGCCCTCTTCGATGCGCCGCAGCGCGTCGTCGATCTTGGAAATGAGCTTCCGCTGGCGGTCGCGGGTGCGGAGCTCAAGTGAGCGGTCGGTTTCGGACGACGCACGGTCGGCGAGGTCGGGATGGTTCTCGGTCTCGGTCTGCAGATGACCAACAGTCTCGCGAGATTCCCGAAGGATATCTTCCTTCCAGCTGATCAGCTTCTGTCTGAAGTACTCGAGTTGCCGGTCATTCATGAACGGCTCGTCCTCAGAGGGACGGTACTCTTCTGTCGTCAGCACTGACGCAATTGCCATTGACGCCTCACTGCCCCTCAACACCGTCTCGCTTCACCGTCGAGTGCGGCGGCTTATAGCAAAAGCCGACGCCACGGCAATGAACCTTGGGCGCCGCGTGCGATCACGCCGCAGTGGCAGGCGCCTCAAGCTTCGCCAACTCTACGGCTGCGCGGGTTTCGATCTCGTCAAGAACGCTTTCCAGGCGTGGATCATCGGTGTCGGCGCGCTGATCGCGCACCGCGTTGGTCAGCGACTGAATGGCCCCGGGCGACAGCCGGCCCTCCAGCAAATCGAGCTTCAGGCCTTCTAGCGCGTTGAGGATGGCGCCGGCGCGGCCGAGGGCGCGGCGGCGCCGCTCCAGCGGTCCGCCAACGTCCTGCAAAGCAATCAGCGCCTCCAGCGAGCCGATCTGGCCAACGCCGCCGGCGCTCATCGCTGTCTGCGGTTCGGCGGGCGCGGAGACGGGCGAGAAGCCAGGCGCGGCCGCTGGCCGGCTGGACGCGCCGATGGAGCTCGCGCCAGCGGTCGACGACGGCCCGGTGGGACCCGTCACCTTCATCGCGCCGCTCTGAGGAAGCTTGTCACCGCCTGACTCTCAGGCCCGCATGCTTGCGGCATGGTTAATGCCGGGCAAATTCTGCCGGGGATGGCGACGCCTCAGCTCCCGTCGCTCGCACACCTTTGAATCGGCTGCCTTTTTCGCCGCGCGCCGCTGGCACGCTTCTGGCGTGGGGGTGCGCGCAGAAGAAGGCCTTTGCATGCGTCACCTCCCCACCCTCGTCCTGGCGATTCTCGGTCTTGTGCTTCTGGCCGGCCCCGCGGCCGCTCAGTCCCGCATCAAGGATATCGTCGATTTCGAAGGCGTGCGCGACAACATGCTGATCGGCTACGGCGTCGTGGTCGGCCTCAACAACACCGGCGACAGCGTCCAGAACGCGCCGTTCACCAAGCAGGCGCTGCAGTCGATGCTGGAGCGCCTGGGCGTCAACACCCATGACCCGGCGGCCACCGGCCTCTTGAACCCCAAGAACGTCGCCGGCGTCATCGTCACCGCGCGGCTCCCCGCCTTCGCGGCCTCGGGCTCGACCATCGACGTCACCGTGTCGGCCATGGGCGACGCCAAGAGCCTGCTGGGTGGCACCCTGCTGGTGACGCCGCTGCTGGGCGCCGACGGCCAGGCCTACGCCGCGGCGCAAGGCACCATCCAGACCGGCGCCGTCTCCGCCTCTGGCGCGTCCGGCTCGTCGATCACCCGCGGCGTCCCCACGGCCGGACGCATCGACGCCGGGGCCATCGTCGAGAAGGAGATCCCCTTCACCCTCGACAGCATGAGCCATATGCGGCTGACGCTGCGCAATCCGGACTTCACCACCGCCAGCCGCATCGCCGCCGCCGTCAACGCCGCCTTTCCCGGCAGCGCCGAGGCCGACAACCCCACCATCGTCACCCTGAAGCCGCCGGCCGGTCAGGACCTGATGAGCTTCGTCACCAACGTCGAAGGCCTCACCGTCGAGCCCGACGCGCCTGCCAAGGTGGTGATCGACGAGGTCGCCGGCGTGGTGGTGATGGGCGACAACGTGCGCATCTCCACCGTCGCCATCGCCCAGGGCAACCTCACCATCAGCGTGCAGGAGAGCCCGCAGGTCAGCCAGCCCGCGCCGTTCAGCCAGGGCCAGACCACGACCACGCCGCAGTCAAAGCTCGGTGTCGATGAGGAGAAGGGCAAGAAGCTGATCGTGGTGCACGATGGCGCTTCTCTCGCCAGTTTGGTCGCCGGCCTCAACGCCCTGGGCGTCACCCCGCGCGACATGATCTCGATCCTGCAGACGATTAAAGCCGCCGGCGCGCTGCAGGCCGACATCGCGGTGATGTGATGACCTCGCTGCTCGCCAATCCCGTCGACGCGATGAGCCTGAGCGCGCAGGCCCCCCTGCCCGCCAGCGCCGCCGAACTCGCCAAGCGCGGCCAGATCCACGCCACGGCGCAGAAGTTCGAAGCCTCGTTCATCACCACCGTGTTCCAGACCATGTTCCAGGACGTGAACACCGACTCCGCCTTCAGCGGCGGTCAAGGCGAGGACATGTGGAAGGGGTTCCTGGCCGAAGAGATGGCCAAGAGCGTCGCCAAGCGCGGCGGCATCGGGATCTCGCACGCCGTCGAGCGCGAGATGCTGAAGATGCAGGGCCTGAGCGACGCGCCGGCGACGCCGCCATCGACAAGCGCCGCATCCACCGATTCACCGCCTGCCAACACCTTCGCGGCCAGTCTGCCGCGCGCGGGCGACGCGCCCGCCAAGAAGCCGGTGCTGCAATGAGCGACACGCCTCACACCGCTGAGCCCGCCGCCGCCGATCCCGCCATCCTGGCGATGCTGGAGCTGACCGAGCGCCTCACCGGGTTGCTCGCCGACCAGGCGCGCGCCTTCGAGCAGCACCGCCCGCAGGATGCCGCCAAGGACCTCAGCGAGGTCACCCGGCTCACCAACATCTACCGCGCCGGCTCGGCGCACGTGCGCGCCAACCCCAAGCTGGTCGCCGATGCGCCGCCGCTGATTCGCCAGCGCCTGCTGCGCGCCACCGAGGCGTTCGAGGCGGTGCTGGAGCGCCAGGGCCGCGCGCTGGCGGCGTCCAAGACCATCACCGAGGGCCTGGTGAAAGCCATCGCCGAAGAGATCGCCGCCCGCCGTGGCGTCGGCCAGGGCTATGGCCCCGGCGCCAAGCCGCGCCAAGTGGCGACGGCCATCACCCTGAACCGCCAGGCCTGACCTCACGAAATCTCGATCAAGCGTTTGAAACGCTTGTTTGACAATGTGGCCGAAGCTAGGCTTGGAAGGTCGCCGGGCTGTTCCGGCGGCGCGCGTTCTCAGGGCGGGGTGAAAGTCCCCACCGGCGGTGATGGCGCCGATCCAGGTCCTGCTTCCTGGACAGCGCATGAGCCCGCGGGCGCCTCGGCCGCCAGCCGAGGGACAGCAGAGCCGGTGTGAACCCGGCGCCGACGGTCATAGTCCGGTTATGAGAACTGCCGCGCGCGGGAGCCTTTCGAGGCGGCTGCGATGCGGCGCTCCCTGAGTCGTGGTTCACCCGCTTGAGGGCTCTGCCATGACCGACCCTACCCAAGACCCAATCCCGCCCGGTTTCTCGCCGCACTTCCGCAAGAGTCCGCTCACCAATCCCTGGGAGCCGCTCTACAGCCGCAAGGCCGACGACGGGGCCGTCACCCTCGGCTTCCGCGCCGCGCCGGCGCACGCCAACAGCCGCGGCTTCGTCCACGGCGGCATGCTCTCGGCGATGGCCGACAACGCCATGGGCCTTTCCTGCGGCAAGGCGCTGGAGGGCGGCCCCAGCCTGGTGACCGTCAGCCTGTCGCTGGACTTCCTGGGCTCGGCCGCCATCGGCCAGTGGGTGCAGGTGACGCCGAAGCTGAACCGGCTAGGCTCGACCCTGTGCTTCGCGGAGGCGGTGGTCACCGCCGACGGCGCGCCCTGCGCCAAGGCGCACGGCACCTTTCGCGTCATCGGCGCGCCGCGCGCCAACTGACGTCGCGGGGCTAGACCTGCGACCACATGCGGATGAGGTTGTGGTAGACGCCGACCAGTGACACGGCGGCTGGATGGTCGTCGCCAAGGCCGGCGCGCGCCGCGATGATGGCCTGATCCAGTTCGTAAAGCGTGGCGCGTTGGGTCGGGTCGGGCGCCATCGACTGGACCCAGAAGAACGAGGCCCAGCGCTCGCCGCGCGTCACCGGCGCGACGCTGTGCACGGTTGTGGCCGGGTAGAGCAGCATGTCGCCGGCCGGTAACTTCACGCCGCCGCCCGCGAGGCCGTTCTGGATGTGCAGTTCGCCCCCATCGTACTGGTCCGGGTCGGTCAGGAAGAGCGTGCAGGACAGGTCGGTGCGGTAGCG
The DNA here is from genome assembly GCA_036502045.1 of Caulobacteraceae bacterium. Classification (GTDB taxonomy): domain Bacteria; phylum Pseudomonadota; class Alphaproteobacteria; order Caulobacterales; family Caulobacteraceae; genus Acaudatibacter. Next base: position 90,265 of record DASXZG010000004.1, read on the forward strand.
CCCGCCGGTCACGGGCGAGACACGGATGGCGTTGTCGATGTGGGGTCCAAAGCCCATGCCCGGGCCGTAGCGATTGAACAGCGGCGGATAGACCCGCAGCGGCAAAGCGGCGGACATGAACTGCTGGCTGCTCGCCAGCCCGTACAGCACGATCTCGCCCAGCGCCCGGGCTTCTGGCGCGTCCTCAGGGACCTGCAGATTATGCTTGGCCTGGCTCGACTGCTCGCCGGCGGTGACGGCGCCATCGACCCACGACGCCTTGCCGAGCACGTCGCTGCAGTGGCGCACCTGCGCCGCCGTCAGCACGTTGCGGACGTGCAGCATCATCGGCTCGCGACCGCTATCGGGTGCGACGACGCCAGCCGCCGGCCCAGCGCGGCGATACGCGGCTCCGGATGGCCGGCCAGGCGCGCGACCATGCCGTTGCGGCTGTCAGGCGGGGCGTCGCGGCAGGCCTGCTCGAACCAGTCCAGCGCCTCGTCCACCTGGCCGACGCCCGCCAGTACGGCGCCGTAGTTGAACTGGGCGCGGAAGTAGCCAGCCTCCGCCGAGCCGCGATACCAGCCCACCGCCGCCGCCGGGTCGCGCGCCGTGCCCCAGCCCTCTTCGCAGCAGCGCGCCAGCAGGTTCATCGCCCGCGCGTGGCCCTGGTCCGCCGCGCGGCGATACCAGGCGACGGCGTCCTCGTGGCTCTGGGCGACGCCGCGACCGTCGAAGCGCATGTTGGCCCAGTTGTAGGCGCCCCAGTCGTGGCCGGCTTCGGCCGCCAGCAGATACCAGCGCGCCGCTTCGACAAAGTCGATCTCGGCGCCCCAGCCGTTCTCGTAGCAGCGGCCCGCCATGTTCATGCCAGCCGGCGCGCCGGCAACCGCCGCCTTCAGGAACCAGCGCAGCGCCGCCGCGGGGTCGCAGGCCACAGCCGCGCCATCAAGCAGCATCTGTCCGAAGCGGATCTGGCCGTCGGCGACGCCGAGCCGGGCCGCCGCTTCCACCCAGGCCGCCGCCACGCCAGGCTCACCGCCGAGCACGCCGCGCAGTTCGGCGGCGCTCATCCGCTGCAGCGCGCACATGCGCCGATAGCCGTCCTCGGCCGCGACCGCCCGCGCCAGGTTCATCAGTATCTCGCGCGGATGGTGAACTTCACCGTACGCCCCGCACCCGGGATCACGTGGTTCTCGGACGCCGTCGTATAGTAGACATTGTCGAAGTAGAACGTATTGAACAAGTTGATGAAATTGACCTGCAGCTTCACGCGGTCGCTGAGCGCGTACGAGGTCATCGCGCTCCAGACGAGGTAGCTCGGCACGTCGACCTCGGCGACGCCAGGGGTGACGACATTGCCGGCGCGCCTGTCGAGATAGTTGGCCCCCAGCCCGACTCCCCAGGGCTTGCTGATGTGGTACTCGGCCCAGATGTTGGCCGAGTTGCGCGCCAGGTTGGGGATGGCGACGTTGGTGTAAGCCACCGCCGGACTGCCGGTGGTCCCGCTGGTTTTGCCGTCGAGGTACGTATACCCGGCCAGCAGTTCGAGCCGGTCGTTGATGTGGCCGGAGACGCCGAACTCGAAGCCCTGCACCGTCTCGTTGCCTTGCAGCACCGTCAGGGTCGGGTTCTCCGGGTCGTTGACCTGGGCGTTGTCCACCTCGGTGTGGAAGATCGCGGCCGTGACCAGCACGCGGCCGCCGATCAGGCTGGTCTTCGAGCCGCCCTCGTAGGTGGTCGCTTTCACCGGCCCCAGGTTGGACGTCTTGCTGGTCAGCGTCAGCGCTTCGGCCGACGGATCGAACGACGTGCCGTAGGAGACGTAGAGGCTCTCCCAGGGCGTGGGTTTGCCCACCAGAGCGATGCGGGGGCTGGGCACGACGTCCGTGTGCGCCAGGGCCAGCGTCGCGCCGGTGGCGAGGGTGGTCTGCAGGTAGCTGGCGGCGAAGCGGTCGACGCGCACCCCGGCGATCAGGTCGACGTAAGGCCCCACGTTCATGGTGTCGGTGACGTAGCCGGCTTCGGAGTCGGCGTCGGTCACCTGGGTCTTGGTAGTCGGCTCGACCGGATGGACCTGGAACGGATTGGGCGCCAGCAGCGGCGTCTCCGGGATCCAGTTGTTGTTGGAATTGAATGGGTTGTTGAAGTTGTTGAGGGTGTTGGTCTGGCGCGCCAGTTCCACCCCGAAGACGACCGTGTGGCGAATGAAGCCGGTCTCGGCGCGCAAGGTGAAATCAAGCTGGTCGGTCAGGTTGGTCTGCACGCCGGAACTCGCGGGCGAGTCGCGACCGACCAGGATCGACGTCAGCGGCGTGGTCGCCGTCGGCGCGCCCAGCCCGCCGCTGGCTTTGCTGCCGAAGTTGGGCGCATCGCTGTCGTAGCTGAAGGCGTAGTTGGCATAGCGCAGCGTGTTGGCGACGGAGACCGCCGGATTGAACACGTGGGCGATCCGGAACGTGCCGATGTCGACGTCGGATGAGGTGCGGTCGGTCACCAGGCCGTAGTCGGCGTTGCGCGGCACGTTCGCTGGGGCGGTCCCAATGAACGGGATGCCTTCGTCGGGCGTATCGTTCTCGTCCAGGTGCAGATAGGCGACGGTGACAGTCGTGGGCTCGCCGATGCCAAAGGCCACCTCGGGGGCCACGCCCCAGTGGCGGTTGCGCACGTTGTCGCGCTCGGAGACGCCGGACTCCTCGCCCATGGCGTTGACACGCAGCGCGGCGCTCTCGCTCAGCGGCTGGTTGATGTCGACCGTGCCGCGGTACTCGGCATTGGTTCCATAGTCGGCGTTGAGCACGCCGAACTGGCGCAGCTGCGGGGCCTTGCTCACCTGGTTGACCGCGCCACCGGTCGAGCCGCGGCCGAACAGCGTCGCGGACGGACCTTTCAGCACTTCGATGGAATCGAGGTTGAACGGATCGCGCACGTAGATCGCCGCATCGCGAATGCCATCCAGGAAGAAGTCGTTGAAAGCGGAAAAGCCGCGGATGTTGATGGTGTCGCCGCGCGCCGCGCCTTCGCCGGCGTTCAGCGTGACGCCGGGCACGTTCTTCAGCGCGTCTTCGAGCCGGGTGATGCCCTGGTCCTGCACCACCTGCGCCGGTACCACGTTCACCGACTGCGGCGTGTCCTGCAGCTTCAGCGGGATCTTGTCGCCCAGCAGCGGCCGGATGCCGGTGACCACCACACCGCTCACGCCAGTGGCCGGGTCAGGCTTGGCGGGCGTCGGCGTCGGCTCGGGCGCCGCCGTGGTCTGCGCCAGGGCGTCGCCGCCGGCGCCGGCCATCAGACAGAGAGCGGCGGGACCAAGCGTGCGAGCAGCAGCGGAAGCGGACACTGGACGGGCCCCTGTTGTTGCGAATGAGTTTGCGAATAAGTCGCAACTAACGGCGCTGTCAACGCCTAAGGCGGCTTTCAGTCGGGGTCAGAGTTCGATCCGGCGGACGACGCCGATCGCCGCCAGGAATTCCGGGTCGTGGCTGGCGACCAGAAGCGCGCCATCGTAGCCGGCGAGCGCGGCCTCCACCGCAGCGATGCTCTCCAGATCGAGGTGGTTGGTTGGCTCGTCGAGCACGATCAGCTGCGGGGGATGCGCCGCCATCAGCGTGCAGGCCAGCGCGGCCCGCAACCGCTCGCCGCCACTCAAGGCGCCCGCGAGCTTCAGCGCGGTCACATTGCGGAACAGGAAGCGGGCCAGCGCGGCGTGAGCAGCGTTGTCGTCGGCGGCCGGATTGAGCCGCTGGAAGTTGGCGATCAGCGTCTCATCGTCGTCCAGCAACGCCGCGCGCTGGTCGAGCAGGACAGCGTCCACACCGCGGCGCACGCCGGCAGAGGGCGCGAGATCGCCGACCGCCAGCCGGATCAGCGTGGTCTTGCCGGCGCCGTTGCCGCCGGCCACAGCCACCCGCTCCGGTCCGACCATGCGGAACGAGACGCCGCGCAGAACCGGCACGCCGTCCGGCCAGGCGAACGCCACATCATCGAAGCTGAGCACGGTCTTGGCGGCGGGCAGGCCGGACGGCGGCAACGCAAACGCCAGACGCCGCACGCGCTCTACCCGCGCCTCGGCGTCGGCGAGGTCTTGCGCGGCCTCGGCCCGCAAGCGCTCGGCGAGGCGGTTCTGCGCGCCGCCTGAGTTCTCCGCGCGCTCGGCCTTGGCGTCGAGCAGCATCTTCGGCGCGTCGCGGCGGGCGCGAGACCGCTTGCCGGCCGCGTCCCGCTTCTGCTTGCGTTCGGCCGCTGCCTGCACGCCGCGCTCCACCTGCGCCACGGCGCGCTCGGCCCGGTCCAGTTCGCGTCCAGCGGCGGCTTCGGCTTCGGCCTTGCGCGCGGCGTAGAGATCGTAACCGCCGCCGTAAAGTTCGGCGCCGAGGCTGGTCAGCTCGAGAATGCGGTCGACGCGGCGCAGCAAGGCCCGGTCGTGGCTGACCACCAGGGCGCCGCCACGCCAGCGTTCGAGCAGGCCCGCCACCGCCGCGCGGCCATCGGCGTCGAGGTTGTTGGTGGGCTCGTCCAACAGGATGAAGTCCGGCTGCGCCAGCACCAGCGCCGCCAGCGCCGCGCGGGTGGCCTGACCGCCGCTCAGCGATGCCGCGGGGCGGTCCAGCGGCAGGCCGCCGAGGCCGAATTCGGCCTGCGTCGCCTCCAGCCGCTGCGGCAGCTCCCAGTCGGCCGATGCAAGGTCGTCGTCGCTCCCCTGCCCCACCTCGATCCGCGCCAGCTGCGCCAGCGGCTCCGCGGCGCCCAGCAGATCGGCCAAAGCCGCCCCGGGCGGCGGCGCGAAGCTCTGGCGCAGGACCGTAACGCGGGCGTCGACGCGGACCGCGCCTGCGGCGGGCGTCAGTTCGCCAAGGATGAGGCGCAGCAGCGTGGTCTTGCCGACGCCATTGCGGCCGACGAGCCCGGTGCGCTCCCGCCCGAAGGCGAGGGTCAGATTGTCGAAGAGAACGCGGCCGTCAGGCGTGAGCTGAGTGAGGCCGTCGAGCGTGATCAGAGAGGACATGAGGCGCCTGGATATTGCGGACGAGCAGGTTCGTCGTCAGCAGGCGCATGGGTCGGTCCTCCGGAAGGAAGCGGCGGGTATAGGGCGGTTTGACGCCACTGAAAACTCCCCTCCCCCCTGCGGGGAGGGGTCGGGGGTGGGGGTGTCAGCTCAGCGCTAGGCGATTGGCGGGCCAGCCGGCAAAAACCGAGCTGACACCCCCATCCCTAACCCCTCCCCGCAAGGGGGAAGGGAACGGACTTTGCCTGACGTCTAGATCGCCGTGACGATGTAGCCGACCCGCGGGAAGTGCACATGCAGCCGGCCGAGAGCCGGATCTTCGCGGGCGAGCACGACGCGAGCGGCGTTGGCCGCCACCAGCACGCCTTCGATCGGGTCGCGGCCATAGTCGTCGGCGGCGACGCGGACTGGCGCGCCAGGCGCGAGGTCCAGCGGGTCGGCAGGATCGTGCGCCACAGCGATGGCCGGCTCGGACGTGCGGGCGACCGTGAGCGCCTCGGCGGGCGTCATCTCCTGGCGCTGGCCGTGGCCGATGGCGCGCATCCGCGCCCGCCAGGCCTGCGTGCGGTCCATGCCGGCCAGCAGCGTATCGGCGGTGGCCCGCACCGCGCCGCCGAGGAACCAGACATTCATGTAGGCGGCGATGTCGGCCAGGCCGGGCTCAGCGCCGCCGAGAAAGTCTGAGTGCGCCAAACCGGCTTCGATCCACGCGGCCTCGGCGCGCCAGGTCTGCTTCATCATCGCGGCGGCCGCTTTCATCGCGTTGGTGTCGAACGGTCGGCCGGAGAGCTTCTCGCGGTCTTCGATGAAGGCGCGCGGCGGCTCGACCTCGCCGAAGATGATCGGCACCGTGGCGCTGAAGAACAGGCGGTCGGCCCAGAGGTTCACCGCCCAGTCGGCGCCGGCGAAGCTGTGCCCCGCCTGCGCGGCGATCTCGGCCAGGATCACCTGGGTGTCGCAGAAGATGTCGGCGCCGATCTGCATCACCGGAATGCGGCGATAGCCGCCGGTCAGCGGCGTCAGGTCGGGCTTCGGCATGATGGTCGGCTGGATCACCGAGCGCCAGCTGAGGCCCAGCAGGCCGAACAGCAGCCGCGGCTTCTCCGAGAACGGCGAGTTGTCGTAGTGGTGCAGGATGATGTCGGCCATGGCGGCGCTTTAGCGCCTGCCGGCGCGGCAAGCGCAAGCGCCTCGCTTATCGGTCGGTTTTCCGACAGGATGCCCGCCGGGGACGGAAACAAAACCAAGGAAATTTCCGATGCGGGGCGTTTTCAACATCGTCATGCGTATTTTCAGCACCCTGCTGGGGCTGATCGTGATCCTGATGGGATCGGTATGGATCGGTCAGGCGCTGCACGTCGGGCCGGCGTTCATCATGCGCGGCGGCATGGTGAGCAATCCGCAGTGGGCGCTGTGGGGCACAATTCTCGCGCTCTTCGGCGTCGGCCAGGTGATCTGGAGCAATACGCGCCGCGCTTGACCTCGCGGCGGCCTGGAGCGGGCCCGGGATTTCTGCCTAGATGGCCGAAACCCTCAGGGAGGCTCGCGCCATGACCGAGCAGTTGATCGAAACCTTTGCCGACGGCGTCCTCACTCTGACCATGAACCGGCCGGAGGCGCGCAACGCGCTGACCGGCGAGATGGGTCAGGCGCTGAGCGACGCGGTGCGGCGGGCAACCTACGACGCCAATGTGCGCTGTGTGGTGCTGACCGGCGCGGGCGGCGCCTTCTGCGCCGGCGGCGACGTGAAGGGCTTCGCGGCGGACACCAGCCGCGGCTCGGGCGGCGGCGGTGGCGGTGGCGGCGGCGGCCCCAACATCGAAGCCCGTGTCGCTTCCTTGCGCAGCGGCATGGAAGTGGTGAAGTGGCTGCACGAGATGCCCAAGCCGACGCTGGCGGTGATCCCCGGCCCGGCCGCTGGCGCCGGCCTGTCGCTGGCGCTGGCCTGCGACCTGCGCATCGCGCTCGACACCGCCAAGCTCACCACCGCCTTCTCCAAAGTGGGCCTGGCTGGCGACTACGGCGGCTCCTGGTTCCTCACGCACCTGGTGGGCGCGGCCAAGGCGCGCGAACTCTACTTCACCGCCGACGTCATCACCGGCGCCGAAGCGCTGGCGCTGGGCATCGTCAACAAGGCGGTGGCGGCGAACGAGCTGCCCGACGTCGCCGACAAATACGCCCGCTACCTCGCCGGCCTGCCGACCGTCGCCGTGGGCTACATGAAGCGCAACCTCAACGTCGCCGCCCACGCCACGCTGGGCGAGGTGCTGGACCTCGAAGCGATGAACATGGTGCGCACCATGATGACGGCCGATCACGCCGCCGCCGCCCAGGCCTTCGTCGAGAAGCGCGCACCGACCTTCGCCGGACGCTGACGCAGCGCCAGAACGGTGCTACGGGCGGCGCAATCTCGCCGCCACGGCTCCGACATGACCACGCTGAAGCTCGACGATCTCGACCGGCTCTACCCCGCGCCGAAGCCGCGCACGATCGCCAAGGCCATCGACCACGTGGACAAGCACGCGGCGCGGTTCATCCAGCTGTCCCCGTTCTGCGTGCTGGCCAGCGTCGGCAAGGACGGCGCGGTGGATGCGAGCCCGCGCGGCGGCGAGCCTGGTTTCGTGCACATCGACGGACCGACGCGGCTCTTCCTGCCCGACCGCCCCGGCAACAACCGGCTGGACTCCTTGCGCAACATACTCTCCGGCTCGGGCGAGGTTGGGATGCTGTTCTTCATCCCGGGCATCGACGATTGCCTGCGCCTCAACGGCCGCGCCTCGCTGAACGGCGACCCGGCTGTGGCGGCCGGCATGATCGAGTTCGGCAAGCCGCCGCGCACGGTGCTGCAGATCGACGTGCGCGAGGTCTATCTTCACTGCCCCAAGGCAATGATGCGGGCCGCGATCTGGAGCCCGGCCACGCACCTGCCGCGCGAGACCCTGCCCAGCCTCGGCGACATGATCCGCGACCAGACCGGCATGGCCAGCACCGAGTCCAACGCCGAAGCGATGACGCGCTACAAGGACCAACTCTAGACGGCCGGCCGCGTAACCCCTCACCCTCCCGCTCGCTGGCGCGAGCGGGCCCCTCCCTCTCCCTTTGGAAGAGGTAGAAAAGCGAACAGTTTCAAATACTTCGCCCAGAGGGAGAAGGAGGGGCCCGACCGCGAAGCGGTTGGGAGGATGAGGGGTTACGGCGCCTGCGGTTCTACTCCGCCAGGAACGCGCGCACCGTCTCCAGGAACGCTTCCATGCGGTCGTGGTGCACCCAGTGGCCGGCGCCTTCGAATTCCACCACGCGGCCGTCCTTGAAGTACTGCATGCGCCCGTCGGTTTCGGGGTTGGAGGCCCAGCTCTCCTTGCCGTTCACGAACAGGATCGGGCAATCGATGTTGCGCCAGAGTTCGCCATGGTCCTCCGGCGAGAAATCCACCGGCGAGAACGCCCGCACATAGTTGTCAAACTTCCAGCTGTAGGTTCCGTCCTCGTTCTGCATGGCGCCGTGGACGGTGAGATAGCGGGCTTGCGCTTCGGTAAGGTGCTTGTTCTCCGCCTGCATGCGGTGAAACGCGTCCTCGATGGTGTCGTAGCGGCGCACGGTGCGGCCAGCGAGCTTGCGCGTCTCCAGCACCCAGCTGCGCAGGCGCTCAGGCGGGCGCGCTTGCTGGCGGTTGGCCATCATCGCCGGCGACGGACCAAGCCCCTCGATCGAGACCAGCTTCGACACCGTCTCCGGGAACGCGCCGGCGTAGCGCAGCGAGATGTTGCCGCCGAGCGAATGAGCGACGATGCGGCAAGGCGCCAGCTTCTGCTGGTGGATCAGCTGGGCGAGGTCATAGACGAACGCGCCCATCGAGTAGTCGCCGCTGAGCGACCAGGCGCTGTCGCCGTGACCGCGCAGGTCGGGGCAGATGACGTGGTAGTCGCGCCGCAGGTCGGCGGCGACCCAGTCCCAGTTGCGGCAATGGTCGCGGCCACCGTGCACCAGCACCAGCGGCGGCGCGTCTGGATTGCCCCAGTCGACGTAGTTCAGCCGCAGCCGCTCGGAGATGTACGACTGCGACGTGGGCCCAGGCAGCAGCGGTTCGTTCATGCCGGGCCGCATAGGCCGGAACGCCCGCCAGCGCCAGCGCCCACTCGCCTCTCAGGCGAGCCGGTTGGTTTGCGTCGGCGCGCAGCGTTAACCATGTTTGTTTCCGGCCCCGGCCAAAGGCGCTACACCGCTCGCCGAGCGAGGGGCTCACCAGTGAGGCTCACATGAAAGCGTTCCTCGGCGCCGCCTCCGCGGCGGCCCTTCTCGCCATCCCCTTCGCGGCCCAGGCCGGCATGTCCGGCCACCCCGCCCCGATGCACATGGCGCCGGCCTACCATCCGCAAATGCACATGCAGCCGCCGCCGCAAATGCACATGCCGCCTCATCCGGTGGTCTACCAGCACCCCATGATGCGTCAGCCCATGTACCGGCAGCCGATGTACCGTCAGCCGATGTACCAGCACCCGATGTACCAGCCGCACAACTACCAGCCGCGGGTCTATCAGCAGCGCAACTACGGTCAGAACCGCGACTTCCATCGTGACTTCCGCGGGGGGTATGGCGGCAGCTACGGCGGCGGCTACGGCCCCAGCGTCGGGGTTAACCTGAGCTTCGGTGGCGGCTACGCGGGCGGCGGTGGCTACTACGATGCCGGCGGCGGCGGATACGACGCCGGCTACGCGGACCAAGGCTACGTCGACCAGGGTTACGGCGATCAGGGCTACGCCGATCAGAGCTACGACCAAGGCTACGCCGACCAGGGATACGACCAGAGCTACGACGCCGGCTACGACCAGAGCTACGCCGCCCCAGCGCAGAGCGGTTACAGCTACAGCTACTCGGCCACGTCCAGCTGCGGCCAGTGGGTCTGGAACGGTCGCGGCTACGACTGGCGCAACTGCGATCCCTGCCCGCGCGGCGACCGCTAGGCGTCCGATTTCCGAGCGTTTGGCGAGGGCGCGGCGTCAGGCCGCGCCCTTTGCCGCGCCAGCGGCTGTCAGCAGCGGCGATGTTCGCGACTTGTTCTTGTCGCGCCGCCGACTCCGGGTATTACATTAGGCGGCTGGCCGCGCGCGGCGGCCCAGCGCCAGGCGATGCGTGAATGTCCGATCCCAACCAGTTTCTGCGGGTGCGCGGCGCCCGCGAGCACAATCTGAAAAACGTCAGCCTCGACATTCCGCGTGGCGAGCTTGTCGTGCTCACCGGGCTCTCGGGGTCCGGCAAGTCGAGCCTGGCGTTCGACACCATCTATGCTGAAGGCCAGCGCCGCTACGTCGAGAGCCTGTCGGCCTACGCGCGGCAGTTCCTGGAGCTGATGGGCAAGCCGGACGTGGACCTGATCGAGGGCCTGTCGCCGGCAATATCGATCGAACAGAAGACCACCAGCCGCAATCCGCGCTCCACCGTTGGCACGGTCACGGAAATCCACGACTACATGCGCCTGCTCTGGGCGCGGGTCGGCATCCCCTACTCGCCCGCCACTGGTCTGCCGATCGAGAGCCAGACGGTCAGCCAGATGGTCGACAAGATCGTGGCGCTGCCCGAGGGCACGCGGCTCTTCCTGCTGGCGCCGGTCGTGCGCGACCGCAAGGGCGAGTACCGCAAGGAGATCGCCGACTGGCAGCGCCAGGGCTATCAGCGGCTGAAGATCGACGGCGCCTACTATCCGATCGAGGACGCGCCGGCGCTGGAGAAGACCTTCAAGCACGACATCGACGTGGTGGTGGATCGCATCGTGGTGCGCGACGGCATCGCTGAGCGCCTGGCCGACAGCCTGGAGCAGGCGCTGCGCCTGGCGGACGGCATCGCCGTGGCCGAATACGCGGACGCCGCCGAGGGTGAGGACGCGCCCAGGCGGCTGCTGTTCTCGGAGAAGTTTGCCTGCCCTGTCAGCGGCTTCACCATCGCCGAGATCGAGCCCAGGCTGTTCTCGTTCAACAACCCCGCCGGCGCCTGCCCGTCCTGCGACGGGCTCGGCATGAAGCTGAAGTTCGCCGCCGACCTTGTCATCCCCGACAAGGACAAGACCTTGCACAAGGGCGCCGTGGGACCGTGGGCGAAAGGTCCCTCGCCGCTCTACACCCAGACCCTGCAGGCGCTGGCGCGGCACTACGGGTTCTCGATGGACGAGCCCTGGTGGAAGCTGCCGGAAAAGGCGCACGAGGTGGTGCTGCACGGCTCCGGCTCGGACAAGATCCACTTCATCTACGACGACAACGCCCGCAAGTACGAGGTGAACAAGACCTTCGAGGGCGTCCTCCCCAACCTGGAGCGGCGCTGGCGCGAGACCGATAGCAGCTGGGTGCGTGAGGAGCTGGCGCGCTACCAGTCGGAGACGCCGTGCGAGGTCTGCCACGGCGCCCGGCTGCGGCCCGAAGCGCTGGCGGTGAAGATCGCCGGCAAGGACATCGCCTACGTTTCGGCGCTGGCGATCCGGCCGGCGCGCGACTGGTTCGCCTCGCTCGACGGCCAGCTGACCGACAAGCAGATGGAGATCGCCCGGCGCATCTTGAAAGAGATCAACGACCGGCTGCGGTTCCTGGTCGACGTGGGCCTGGAGTACCTCAATCTGTCGCGGGGCTCGGGCACGCTCAGCGGCGGCGAGAGCCAGCGCATCCGCCTCGCCAGCCAGATCGGCTCGGGCCTGACCGGCGTGCTCTACGTGCTCGACGAGCCGTCCATCGGGCTGCACCAGCGCGACAACGCCCGGCTGCTGACGTCGCTCAAGGGCCTGCGCGATCTCGGGAACTCGGTGCTGGTGGTGGAGCACGACGAGGAGGCCATCCTCACCGCCGACCACGTTATCGACATGGGTCCGGCGGCCGGCATTCACGGCGGCCACGTGGTCGCCGAGGGCAAGCCCGACGACATCATCGCCAACCCCGACAGCCTCACCGGACAGTATCTGTCCGGCGCGCGGGCCATCGAGATTCCGGACCAGCGCCGGCCGATCTCGAAGAAGCGGGTGCTGCGGGTGATCGGCGCCAGCGGCAACAACCTGAAGAACGTCACCGGCGAGATCCCGGTAGGGACGTTCACCTGCATCACCGGCGTCTCCGGTGGCGGCAAGAGCACCTTCACCATCGAGACGCTGTACAAGGCCGCCGCGCGCCGGCTGAACGGCGCCTCCGACGCACCGGCGCCGCACGAGCGCATCGAAGGACTGACCGAGTTCGACAAGGTCATCGACATCGACCAGTCGCCCATCGGCCGCACGCCGCGCTCGAATCCGGCCACCTACACCGGCGCCTTCACCGCCATCCGCGACTGGTTCGCCGGCCTGCCGGAGTCCAAGGTGCGCGGCTACGGCCCCGGCCGTTTCTCGTTCAACGTCAAGGGCGGGCGCTGCGAGGCCTGCCAGGGCGACGGACTGATCAAGATCGAGATGCACTTCCTGCCGGACGTCTACGTCACCTGCGATGTCTGTCAGGGGCGGCGCTACAACCGCGAGACGCTGGAAGTGCTGTTCCGAGGCAAGAGCATCGCCGACGTGCTTGATATGACCGTCGAAGAGGCGGCGGAGATGTTCAAGGCGGTGCCGCCGATCCGCGACAAGATGGAGACGCTGAAGCGCGTCGGCCTGGGCTATATCGCCGTCGGCCAGCAGGCGACCACGCTCTCCGGCGGCGAAGCGCAGCGGGTGAAGCTGTCGAAGGAGCTGTCGCGCCGGGCCACCGGCCGCACGCTCTACATCCTCGACGAGCCGACCACCGGCCTGCACTTCGAAGACACCCGCAAGCTGCTGGAAGTGCTGCACGAACTGGTCGAGCAGGGCAACACGGTGGTGGTGATCGAGCACAATCTCGATGTGGTGAAGACCGCCGATTGGATCCTCGACTTCGGGCCCGAGGGCGGCGACGGCGGCGGCCAGATCATCGCGGTCGGCACGCCGGAAGACGTGGCGCGCAACGAGGACAGCTGGACCGGCCGCTACCTGAAAGACGTGCTCCGCCGCCACGCCGAGCGCCACAAGAAGAACCGCACGCGAGAACTGCAGCGGGCCTGAGCAGCGGCCCTGAGACGACCCATCGACCGCCTTGTCGCTCAAGCCGCGAGCGGCTACGGCCGCGACATGAGCACGTCGACCCCCGCCCAGGAGGCTTTGCTCGCGCGCCTGCAGGCGGCTTTGACCGCCGACGCCCGGGTCGACGCGACCTGGCTCGCTGGTAGCTTCGGGCGCGGCGAAGGCGACATCTGGAGCGACATCGACGCGATCGCGATTGTCGACGCCGAGGATCGCGCGGCCTGCCTGGTCGAGTACACGGGGTCGCGGAACCCGGTCGGCGAAACAGTGCTGCTGCGAGCGCTGTTCGATCGCATCGCGCATGGTGTGCGGCCCGACTGGGAGCGCTACGACATCCTCTTCCTGACCCAGCAGGAATTCCGCCGCTACGACCGTGCGGCCCTGAAGCCGCTGACCCCGGAGAGCCTCGCCGCGCCGCCGATGCCACCAGCGCCCACGCCGGCTTACCAGCCGTCCGCCGACCACCTCGCCGGCCTGGCGCAGGAATTCCTGCGCATCCTGGGCCTGGCGCCAGCCGCCTTCGGCCGCGAGGAGTGGCTGTCGGCGCAGGAAGGCGCCGGCCTGATGCGCAACCTGCTGATCGAGATGATGTTCGAAGCCAACGGCATCGGCCGCGCCCAGCGCGGCGGCGTCAAGCGGCTCAACCCTTATCTGACTCCCGAGCAGCGTGCGGCGGTCGAGGCAATCCCGGCGCCCGCGGCGAGCCGCGAGGCCCTGATCGCCGCTAGCGAAGCCTTGGCGCGGCTCTTCCTGCCATTGGCGAAGGCCACGCTCGCCGACGGAAGCGCGCCCTGGCCGCAGCCGTTGGAGGATGCCACCCGCACCCATCTGGCGCGCACTTGCGGCATCGTCATCTAGCGGTCCGGCGGCGCTCGCCGTATGGACCGCACGGCAAGTGAGGGAGAATGGTCATGAAGCTGTACGGCGCGCCGAAGCCGGCGCCGAACCCGCGCCGCGTGCGCATGTTCCTGGCCGAAAAGGGCATCGATCTGCCCGAGACGCCGGTGGACCTGGGGCAGCGCGAGCACAAGTCTGACGGCTACCTGGCCAAGAACTCACTGGGCCAGGTGCCGACGCTGGAGCTAGACGACGGGACCACCATCTCGGAGACCGTCGCCATCTGCCGCTACTTCGAGGAGCTGCACCCGGAGCCGGCGCTGTTCGGCAAGACGCCGGTGGAGAAGGCGCTGGTCGACATGTGGGTGCGCCGTGTCGAGTTCCAGCTGATGTCGCCGGTGGGCAATTTCTGGCGCCACGCGCACCCGCGAACGGCCGGATTGCTGAACCAGTACAAGGATTTCGGCGAGTCCAACCGCAAGGCCTATTCGAACGGCCAGCGCTGGCTGAACCTTGAGATGAGCGATGGTCGGCCTTTCATCGCCGGCGAGGCCATCACGATGGCCGACATCTGCGCGCTCTCGACAGTCGATTTCGCCCACTGGATCGGCCTGGACCTCGATCCTGAGCGCACCCACCTGATCGCCTGGCACGAGCGCGTCAGGGCCCGGCCCAGCTCGAAGGCCTGAGCAAGCTCTCCTGCCCCGCCTGCAGAGGCGGAGGAGGAGATTTACGCCCCCTTGCCGAAGCTCAGGCGCTCGTAGCGCGCCAGGTGGTGGTCGGTGTTGCCGAACTGGGCCTCGATCATCGTCGCGCGCTTGAAGTAGTGGCCGATGGCCATCTCGTCGGTCATGCCCATGCCGCCGTGCAACTGGATGGCGTTCTGTCCGACGAAGCGGCAGGCGCGGCCCACCTGCACCTTGGCCGCCGACACCGCCTTCGCCGCGTCCGGCCCGCCCAGGCGCACATTGGCCTGGTAGGTCATCGACACCGACTGCTCGTAGGCGATGAACATGTCGACCATGCGGTGCTGCAGCACCTGAAACTGACCGATCGGCTGGCCGAACTGCTTGCGCTGCTTGGTGTATTCCAGCGTGCCTTCGTGCAGCCGCCGCAGCACCCCGCACGCCTCGGCGCAAACCCCTGCCGTCGCTTCGTCGATCACGGTTTCGATCAGCGGCAGGCCCTGGCCCTCAACGCCGATCAGCGCATCGGCCCCCAGAGAGACGTTCTCGAAGCTGACCTCCGCCGCCCGCGCGCCATCGACCGTCGGATAGGCCTGCATCACCACGCCAGCGGCCTTCGGGTCGACCAGGAACACCGAGACCCCGCCGGCGTCGCGCTGCGCGCCGCCGGTGCGGGCGGTGACGATCAGGTGGCTGGCCCACGGCGCGCCGATCACCACGGCCTTCTTGCCCGATAGGGTCCACCCGGCGCCGCCCTTGCGCGCCGAGACAGCAATGTCGTTCAGCGCGTAGCGGCTCTGCGGCTCGGCGTAAGCGAATGCGAACGTCGCCTGCCCGGCGATGATCTTGCCGATCAAGTCGGACGCGCCGGGATGGCCGCTGCGCTTCAGGAATTCGCCGGCGATCACTACCGTGGCGAGATAAGGCTCCACCACCAGCGCCCTGCCCAGCTCTTCCATGATCACCAGCGTCTCGGTGGCGCCGCCGCCCAGACCGCCCAGGTCTTCCGGGAACGTCGCGCCCAGGATGCCGAGGTCTTCAGCGAACGCTCGCCAAACCTCCGGCCGCCAGCCCTCGGCGCTCCTGATCGCCGCGCGCCGCTGCTCGAACGAATAGTGGTCGGCCAGATAGGCCCCCAGGCTGTCGCGCAGCAGCCCCTGCTCTTCGGTGAAGCTGAAGTTCATCGGGGCCTTTCGGGCTGGGGACGACGCGATCTGCGTGGTTTGCGCCCCCCTCCCCCCTGCGGGGAGGGGTCGGGGGTGGGGGTGCCAGCGCTGACGCCCGCGAGGATGCGCTGAACGGCCGCCCCGGGGTCGGCGATGACGTCCGCGTTGCGAAGGCGGACGACGCGATAGCCGCGTCCTTCGAGCCACCGGGCGCGCTCGGCGTCACGGGCTGCAACGACGTCAAAGTCGTGGATGCCGCCGTCGACCTCGACGATGAGCCGGGCAGGATGGCAGGCAAAGTCCACAACATAGGCGCCGAACGGCACTTGGCGGCGGAAGTGGAAGCCGTCGATCCGGCGCAGCACATGCCAAAGCTGCTTCTCGGCGAAGGTCAGGTCTCGGCGCATTCGCCTGGCAGCGCTGTCGGCCCGGTCGCTCTTGTGGATCGCGCCCGGAGATCGAGCGGGCGCCCCCACCGCCAACCCCTCCCCGCGAGGGGGAGGGGGGCTTTCACTGCTCGGCATGAGTTCGCTCAGTCGCGATGAAAGGCAGCCTCAGAGACCCAGGATCGTCTTGGCGATGATGTTGCGCTGGATCTCGTTGGAGCCGCCGTAGATCGAGGTCTTGCGGGTGTTGAAGTAGGCGCCGGCGCTGCCGCGGGCTTCCTGCGGGCCGATGGCGGCGAGGTTGTGCGGCATGCCGAGCAGATGCGGTGCGCCATAATGGCCGGCCGCTTCCAGCGTCAGCTCGGTGAGCCGCTGCTGGATTTCTGTGCCCTTGATTTTGAGGATCGAGGATTCCGGCCCCGGCCCCTTGCCGGAGCTTTCGCCCGCCAGCGTGCGCACCTCGGTGAACTCCAGCGCGGTCAGGTCGATCTCCAGCTCGGCGAGCTTGCGGCGGAAGAAAGCGTCTTCGATCAGCGGCCCGCCAGCGTCGCTCTGCTCGGACGCGGCCATGCCGCGCAGCTTCTCCAGGCTGCGCTTGGAGCGCGCCACGCCCGCGATGCCACTGCGTTCGTGCTGCAAGAGCGCCTTGGCGCAGGTCCAGCCCTGGTTTTCCTCGTAGATGCGGTTCTCGACCGGCACCTTGACGTTATCGAGGAAGACGTCGTTGACCTCGTGGCCGCCTTCCAGGGTGATGATCGGGCGCACGGTGATGCCCGGCGTCTTCATGTCGATCAGCAGGAAGCTGATGCCGGCCTGCGGCTTGGAATTCTGATCGGTGCGGACCAGGAAGAAGCCCCAGTCGGCGTACTGGCCCATCGTCGTCCAGGTCTTCTGGCCGTTGACGATGTAGTATTCCTTGCCGTCGTCGGCGGTGATCCGCTCGGCCTTGGTCTTCAGCGACGCGAGGTCCGATCCGGCGCCCGGCTCGGAGTAGCCCTGGCACCACCAGACGTCGCCGTTGTAGATGCCGGGCAGGAAGCGCTGCTTCTGCGCGTCGGTCCCGAAGGTGTAAATCACCGGCGCCAGCATGTTCAGGCCGAACGGTGGGATGTTGATCACGTCGGCGCGCGCCTGCTCTTCCGACCAGATGTACTTCTGGGTCGGCGACCAGCCGGTCCCGCCCAGATCCTTCGGCCACGAGGGCGCAACCCAGCCCCGCTTGGCCAGCACCTTGTGCCAGGTGATGTAGTCTTCCTTGCCCCACTCCTCGCCGCGGGCCTGCTTGTCGCGCAAGCTTTGCGGGTACTCGGCGGCAAGAAAACGCCGCGCCTCCTCCTGGAATGCCTTGTCGTCGGCGGAGAAGTCGAGATCCATCCTGGCCTCCCGGGGGCTCTAGTCTTATGGCCGTTTAGATAGGCGATGGCGGAACGCCGGTCGAGGCGCGCCGCCGCTTGTACGACACTGCCCCTACGTCAGGACGAATGTTCCGTGGTCCGGATTCTCACCTACAACGTGCATCGCTGTGTCGGCGCCGACCGGGTGCTGGACGTGGGTCGCGTCGCGGCGGTGATCGCCGCCCTGGAGCCGGACATCGTGGCGCTGCAGGAGCTCGACGTGGGGCGGCGGCGCACCGGCGGCGTCGACCAGGCGCACGAACTGGCGCAACGGCTGGGCATGGCGTTCCACTTCAACGCCGCGCTGAAGGTGGAGGAAGAGCGCTACGGCGACGCCATCCTGACCAGCCTGCCCGAGCGGCTGGTGAAGGCCGGGCCCATCCCTGGCTATGCCCGCCTGCCCCGCCTGGAGCCGCGCGGCGCGATCTGGGTGGCGGTGAGCGTGGGCGGGGTCGAGCTGCAGGTGATCTGCACGCACCTGGGGCTGGTGCCGCGCGAGCAGCAGATCCAGGCGGCGGCCCTTGCGGGGCCAGGCTGGCTGGCCGGCGCGCCGACGCCGACGGTGCTGCTGGGCGACCTCAACGCGACGCCGCGCACCGTGGTCTACCGCACCTTCGCTCAGCGGCTGACCGAGTGCCGGCGGCTGATCCACCACCGCATGCCCACGTTCCCCGCCCGCTTGCCGATGCTGGAGATCGACCATGTGTTCGTCAGCGCCGGGGTGGCAGTGGAGCGGGTGCTCACGCCGCTGGACGCCCGCGCCCGCGTCGCCTCCGACCACCTGCCGCTGGCTGTCGACCTCACCTTGGCGAGGTGAGTCGCTCCATCCTGAGCGCCCGCGCCTCGGCGATCAGATCAGCGCGCCGCCGCCACGGCCGCCAGGAGTCCGCCGCCTCCACCGGATCGCCGATGTGGAAGTCGGCGATGAACTCCCCCACCGGCCCCAGCCGCGTGCGGGGGATCGAGCGCAGGCGGTGAGCGCCTTCATCCATCGCGAACAAAGCCCCCGCGTAACTGGCCCTGCCCGTGCGGGCCGCCGCCAGGTCGTCAGCCCCGCGCCCGACCCAATGCGCGGCCAGCCGGTCACGCATTCCCGCGATGGCCGCGCGCTCAGCGGGCGTCGACGCCTCGACCGCGACGCCGCACTCGCTGTCGAAGCCGTGCGAGCGGTTGTTGAGATTGGCCGAACTCACCCGCAGCAACGCGTCGTCGACGATCATCACTTTCGAATGAGCGACGATCGGCGCGCCGCCGGCCGTGAACGGCGCCAGCGCGTGAAAGCGGCCGAAGACGTCGCTGGTCTTCAGCCGCCACAGGGCGTTGGCGCGGGCGCGGTCCATGGTGATGCGATCGAAGTAGCTGGGGCTTTGGTGACTGCAGATCAGCACCACCTCCGGCCCCTGCGGCTCGGCCAGCCGCGCCGCCAGCGCCTCCACCGCCAGCGGCCAGGTGAAGTATTGGTTCTCCAGATAGATCAGCGACCTGGCGGCGAAGATCGATTCCAGCGTCAGCTCGGCGATCTCGCGCACCGCTGGCGCGCCGCGCCAGGCCGGCTGGGTGCGGGCGATGGCGACGTCAACGTCCGCCAGGTCGGCCGCCCAGCCGTCGGGCCACGGCGAGACCTCTGACGGGCCGGGATCGGGCGCGGCTTCGCCGATGGCGGCTCCCCAACGCGCGCGGAACAGCTCGCCCAGCGCCGCCGCCACCGGCCCCTCGACCATCGCCATCACTTCGTGGCGGCAGCCGTGACGATGGCCCGGGAAGTCAGTGCGGCGCGAGTCGTGGTCGAGGTGCTGGGTGGTGTCCCAGCGATCGGCCATCAGGTCGGCGCCGCCCACGAAGGCCAGCGCATCGTCGATCACCACTACCTTCTGGTGCTGGCTGGCGCCCAGCGGGGTCGCGGCATCGAGCTCGAAGCGCACGCCGGTTCCCTTGAACCAGCCCTTCGCGCGGTGTGGGAAAAAGCCCTGCGTGGCGCTGATCGGCAGCGCCGAGCGCCAGACCAGCAGGCGCACGTCGAGGGCCGGGTTCGCCGCCGCCAGCGCCGCCAGTTCGCGGCCGACCGCGTCGGCGGTGGGGTCGTCCTGCGTCAGTTTGATGCGAGGGTCGAAGCCCCAGCCCAGCAGGTGGATCGAGCGCCGCGCGGCGCGCAGAGCCTGGCGCAGCGCGGCGAAGTAGTCCTCGCAATCGTTCAGCAGCGCCAGGCGCGTCGCCCGCGCCTGGCGCCAGCAGGTCTCACCGGCGCGTATGAGCCCCATGCGGGCCGCTTAGCGCAGTTCCGCGCGCGGCTCAAAGCCTGGGCGGCCGCCCGCGGGCTGCGAGCGGCCGGGGCAGCGGCGTCAGGGCGTGGCGGTGGGGCCGCCGGCGTTGGCCGTGCTGCTGCTGGCGATGAAGCTGTGGCAGAGCCCGTCGCGCTCCTGCGTCAGGGCCGTATCGCCCTCGGCGCCGCCGCGTCCGGCCTCGCGCAAGCCGTCGTAGCGGGCGTCGTCGGCGCGGTCGTACACGGTCGGATCGCGGTCGTAGCTCTGGGCCTTGATGAAGGCCTTCATCGTCGCCGCATCCGGTGTGCCGAGGTGCTTGGAGCTGAGAATACCGAGACAGCGGTTGGCGGCGATGAACTGCACGTCGGTGATGTGGGCGTTCGGCGCGGCGAAGGCGCTGACGGCGCCGCCCGCCAGGACGGTGGCGGCGATGGCTACTGTGACAAGGCGCATGTTGAAAACTCCCCAGGAAAAACCACCCTGGAATGCGCGCGCCTTACAATGTTCGCCAATTAATTTCACGACAGAATTCCACATTAACATGCTGTAATCTTAGAACAATTCTTCTATTGTTAGGCGTGCTTACTCGAGCGGTCACCTGTGGTTGCGGCGCGCCGCCCCGCTTGCGGAACGGCGGGCGCCGGGGCATCTGGCGGCGGATGAGCGAGCCCGTCGCCACACCCTGCCGCAACATCTGCGTCGTCGACGGCGAGAGCCATCTCTGCCTCGGCTGCTACCGCAGCTTGCCGGAGATCGCCGCGTGGGGCGCCCTGAGCGACGCTGAACGGGACGCCGTGATGGCCGAACTGCCTGACCGCCGCGCCCAGATTCGCCCCGAGAAGCTGGCCTTGTTTGGCTGAGGCGGCGCCATTCACGCGTTGCAAACCGCTCTCACGCTAACCTGACCGGAATGGCCGCGCGAAAAGACGCGGTGCGAGCCTCGGAAAGGCCCGTGGATGGTGCGGTTTCTGGTCATCGGCCTCTTCGCCGCGCTCGCGGCGGTCGGGGCCGCGGACAGCCTGACGCAAATGAGTCTCCGCCAGGCGCAAAAGCCGCCGGCCGCGGCGGCCGTGGCCACGTTCGCGCCGACGCCGCAACCGGTCCAGCCGCCGAGCCTGGGCGACGGCGAAGCCTCGATCGCCAAGTCGGCGGACGGGCACTTCTGGGCCGATGCGCAGGTGGATGGCCGGCCGGTGCGCTTCCTGGTCGACACCGGCGCCAGTGACGTGGCGCTGACCGCCGACGACGCCCGCGCCCTCGGTTTCGCGCCGGAGACGCTGACCTACAGCTACACGGTGATGACCGCCAACGGCCCTGCTCGCGCCGCCCCGATCAAGCTCGGCATCGTCTCCGTCGGACGCGCCGAGGTCGAGGACGTCGACGCCTTCGTCATCGACAAGGGCCTTGAAACCTCGCTCCTCGGCATGACCTATCTGGGGCGGCTGGCGAAGTTCGAGGCGACGCCTGACTCCCTGGTGCTCAAGTCTTAGTCCGGCCGCGCTGGTTGCGTAGAAACATCGCAGCAAAGATTTGCGCGCATCGCTTGATATGCGGGTGCGAAGCCCGTTAAGCGGCTCGCCAGTAAGTGTGACCGATGACGTACGCCAACCATGAAGTCGTTGCCGCCGACCCGGCGCCAACGCGCGACGGCTGGATCGCCAGGCAGATCGTTCGGCTGGACGCAAAGCTGCGTAGCGGCCATGGCGTGATCGAATTCCGCGGCACGAAAGCCTCGATTTTGCGCGTGGCCATCGTGCCGGCCGAGGCTGACTTCTGCCTCGCCAGCGGGGTGCGCGTGGCCAAGGGCGATCCGGTCATCGAACTGCACTTCTGGAACGAGCGCCTTCCGCAGACCTCCGACAACGCCGGCCTCGCTTGGGCGGCCAAGTTCGGCCGGCAGCTGCTGGTCTCGTTCCGCGAGCTGGCGACGGGCCTCCAGGTCGATCCGCGCCTGGCCGACTGCAAGGTGGTGCTGGCGCGTCTGGCCTTCGCCAGCGAGCGCAATCGCGGCGACACGCAGCGCTTCGGTGTGAAGTTCGGCTTCGAGACGCTGCCCGTGCCCTGGAAGGTGCCGCTGGCGCGCAAGATCCACGACTTCGGCGAAGATCTCTGGCTGGTCGGCCTGACCTGGGTGTTCAACCCCGGCTCGCTGAAGGGTCGCTCGGTGCTGCGCCTGCGCGAAGACCTTTGGATGAGCCGCGAGAGCCTGATCGGGCGCTACGGCGACAAGCCAGCGCGGGCCCCTGCCGAGCCTGAGTCACCCAGCGTTGCGGCCCCCGTCTCCGACGCGACGCGAGCGGCCTGACTTCGTCCCTGTCGCCAGCTTGACCCGCGTCTCGCGCACCGCGATCGCCGGCAGGCTCGCCGCATTGGCCTCAAGATAGGCCGCCACCGCCGGCCCGTGTTGGCCGGCCATCGAGCGCAGCAGCCACGACACCGCTTTGGTGATCATGATGTGGCGCTCGCCTTTCAGGCGCTCCACCAGCTCGAACGCCAGGTCGCGGAAACGCGGGTCGTCAGTGCTGCGGGCCGCCGCGGTCAGCAGCACCAGCGAGGCGCGGCGCTTGTTGATGTTGGCGTCGCCCGCCAGACGCTGCAGGAACGCCTTCCAGGCCGGCCACGCGGCGGCGATCTCGTCCGGCTTGAAGACGCCCGAGCACAGCGAGTCGATCTCCGCCCAACCGTTCAGTTCGCCGAGCCAGGCGTCCAGCATCGGCAGCGTCGCCAGCCGCCGCGCCGGCGCGCTCCGCTCCAGCAGGATCGCGCCCAGCGTCTTTTCCTCATGCGAAACGCCCCGGAACAACCGATCCGCCAGCCCCAGCAGCTCGGCGTCGCTCGCCGACTTGTTGGCCCGGACCACCCAGCCGATGATGCTCCGCCGCTCCGGAACCGAGACGAAGAAGAACGGGTGGTTGCTGCCCGAGTAGCTGTCGTTGTCGCTGCCCCCGGTGGGATACGGCGTCCCCGCCCGCTTCAGCGCGTCGACGATCTCCAGGTGCGTGGCCTCGACATCCATGGCCGAAGCTTGGCCGCTGCCGCCGGCGCCGGCAAGCCGCTGACGTGGGGTGACGCTGGACGGGCGCCTCGGGCTAGATGGCGGCAAAACGCTCCGGAGGACCCCGCCATGGCTGACGAACCTGTGTTGCTGACCGACGATCCAGCGCCGCATGTGCGGCGGCTGACGCTGAACCGGCCGGCCAAGCGCAATGCGCTTTCCAACGCGCTGCGCGGCGCGATCTTCGAGGCGCTGGAGGCCGGCGACGCTGACCCGGAGGTGCGGGTGATGGTGCTGCGGGGCGCCGGCGTCTGTTTCTCGTCCGGCTATGACCTCGCCGGCACGGGCGCCCTGCCCTACCCGACGTCCGGCGGCCAGGGGCAATGGGCGCGGCACGTGGTCGAGGGCTGCTTCAAGGTGTGGGACCTGGCCAAGCCGGTGATCGCGCAAGTGCACGGCTGGTGCCTGGCCGGCGGCTCCGAGCTCGCGGTGGCCTGCGACCTGGTCTACGTCGCCGAGGACGCCCAGATCGGCTACCCGGCGGTGCGCACCATGTCGCCGCCCGACAACCAGTACCACGCCTGGCTGATGGGGATGCGCCCGGCCATGGAGATGATGCTGACGGGCGACGCCATGAGCGGGCTGGAGGCGGTGCGCCTGGGCTTCGCCAACCGCGCCTTCGCCGCCGACAAGCTGGAGGCCGAAGTGCTGACGATGGCGGAACGCATCGCTCAGGTCGACCCGGAGCTGGCGCAGCTGAACAAGCGCCTGGTGCACCGGCAAATGGAGGCGATGGGCCTCCGGGCCGGCCTTCGCGCCGGCACCGACCTGCATGCGCTGGGCTGGCACACGGCCGCGTCGCGCGCCTACATGGCCCAGCTGCGCGGCGGCGTGAAAGAGGCGCTCACCAGCCGCGACACCGCCTTCGGCGACTACCGCACGGGCGCCAAGCCGAGCCAATAGCGGCGCGCGGCAAGCGGCGCTAAACCACCCTCGAACGGGAGGGTGAGCGATGCACTGGAAGACGATGCTGGCGGCCGCTGCCATGGCGACGCTGGGGTGGAGCGCAGCGCTCGCCGACACGCAGACGCTGACCATCCTCCACGACAACGACATCCACGGGCACTTGCGCGACTTCTGCTACGTCGAGGTGGCCAAGGGGCCAGCGGAGCACTGCCAGATCGGCGGCGCGGCGCGGCGGGCGACGCTGATCCGGGCGCTGAAGGCCAAAGCGGCCGGCCCGGTGCTGCTGATCGATAGCGGCGACACCACCACCCGCGGCCCGCTCGCCACCCAGTACGAGGGCATGGACGAAGTCGCCGCGATGAACGCCATCGGCTACGACATCGCCGCGATCGGCAACAACGAGTTCAAGCTCAAGGACGCGGCGGACATCAACGACGCGGCAGGCGCGCAGGCAGCGCTGATGCGCCTCGTTCGTTACGCGCGCTTCCCTTGGATCGCCGCCAACGTGACCGACGCCAACGGCGCGCTGCTGCCTGGCGTGCAGCCCTTCGTGGTGCGGCAGGTGGGGCCGGTGCGGGTGGCGTTCCTGGGCATCACCGCGCCGCGCTCGGCCAGCTATCCACAGACCAAGGGCCTGACCTTCATCGACCCGGTGACGGCGGCCAACACCTGGATTCCCCGGGCGCGCGCCGAGGCCGACATCGTGATCGCGGTGACCCACATCGGCGTCGATCTCGACCAGAAGCTGGCCGCCGGCACGCGCGGCCTCGACGCCATCGTCGGCGGCGACTCCCACACCTACCTCTACAAGCCGCTGGAGGTGAAAAACCTCGACGGCCAGGTGACGCCCATCGTGCAGGACGGTGAGTTCGGGGTGCGGATGGGCGTGTTCAACCTCACGTTCCAGGGCGACGCGGCCAGCGGCTGGAAGCTGGCCAAGTGGGACGACCAGCTGGTGGCGGTCGATGCGACCAGCGCGCCCGACCCGGCGCTGGCCGCGCTCGCCGAGCACTACGCCAAGCCGCTGGACGTGGTCGTTGGCGAGGTGGGGCAGATCGGCGCCACGCCTGCCGAGCGGCTGGCGCTCACCGCCACCGACGCCGCCAAGGCGTTCAAGCGGGCGGCCAGCGTGGATGTCGGCATGCAGCCCGAAGGCGACCTGTTCGAAGTGTTCCGCACCCACCAGGTCACCCGCTTCCAGGTGCACGCGATCATCCCGTTCCACGACACGGTGTGGAAGGGCGAGGTCACCGGGGCGCGGCTGCAGGCGCTGCTCAAGGGGCCCATCCCCGGCGTCGGCCTGATGCACGCCACCATCGCCGCGGCCGACATCGACCCGGCCAAGACCTACTCGGTCGCCACCACCGACTTCGTCGCCCAGGCGCTGATCCCCGGCGGGGTCGACACCCACCAGGACGCGCGCGACGCCATCGAGGCATGGCTGAAGAGTGGTGGTGGCAGGTAATGGCCGGGGCGTGCCGGCGCTGGTAAAAGCCGCGCCGCGATGAACACGCTGCTGACCTCGCTTTTCCGCCACAAGGCCTGGGCCAACCAGGGGCTGCTGGACGCCCTGGAGGCGCTGCCGGCCGACATCGACCGCATGCAACGGGCGATCATGGTGCTGACGCTGGATCACACCGCGCGGGTCGATCAGGCGTTCAGGGCGCGGCTCGCTGGTGAGACGCCGGCGCTTGAGGCCGTGGTCGGCGAGCGGCCGCCGAAGCTCGCGGACCTGCGCGCCACGATGGCCGCGACCGACGCCTGGTACGTGGACTGGGCCGGCGCCGCCTCGCCCGACGACCTCGATGAGGTGGTCGAGTTCACCTTCATCATCGACCGCGAGCCTGGCCGCATGACCAAGGGCGAGATGCTGGCCCACGTGCTCACCCACTCCGCCAGCCACCGCGGCGCCATCGGCGAGATGCTGGCGCGGCTGGATCAACCAGGCGCGTCGGACATGGTGACCACGTTCGTCAGCGGACGCGGCTGAATCCGGGGTTCAGCCACCGTAAATCGCCGATAGTAACGGTCCCCCACCCCTGTCGCCGGGTACGAAACGGTTGTCGGGCAGAGGCAGATTCACGATGGCAAAGATCTCGGTTCTTGCGAACCGAGCGTCAAATAGTTACCAGTGGTGCCCGTTTCAAGTCCGGCGGGTTACGCCATCTCCAGTCGGCGTGCCGCCGCCTCGGACAGTGCGTCCAGCCCGCGCTCGATCACATCGGCGCCAGCGCCGGCCTTCGCGCCTTCGACCGTAAGGATGCGCCGCCAGGTCCGCGCCCCGGGGCGGCCGTGGAAGAGGCCCAGCATGTGCCGCGTCATCGCCGCCAGATGCGTCCCCCGCGCCAGTTCAGAGCGGACGTACGGCAGGTAGGCGGCGACGGCCACCTCTGGCGACACATCGCCGCCCTCGCCAAAGAAGCGCCGGTCGACGGCGCCGAGCAAGCCGGCCTCATGATAGGCGGCGCGGCCCAGCATCACGCCGTCGACATGCGCCAGATGCGCCTCCGCCTCATCCAGCGAGCCGATTCCGCCGTTGATGACGATGCTCAGCGCCGGCCGCTCGCGCTTCAGCCGCCAGACCAGCGGGTAGTCCAGCGGCGGGATCTCGCGGTTTTCCTTCGGCGACAGGCCCTTCAGCCAGGCTTTGCGGGCGTGGACCACGAAGGTGGTGACACCGGCCGCGACGCAGGCGTCCACCAGGCCGAACAGCGCCTGTTCCGGGTCCTGCTCATCGACGCCGATGCGGCACTTCACCGTCGCCGGAATGCTCACCGCGGCCCGGATCGCCGCCATGCACTCGGCCACCAGCGCCGGCTCGGCCATCAGGCAGGCGCCGAAGCGGCCGCTCTGCACCCGGTCGGACGGGCAGCCGACGTTGAGGTTGATCTCGTCGTAGCCGAGGGCCGCGCCGATGCGCGCCGCCGCCGCCAGCTTCGCCGGCTCCGAGCCGCCCAGCTGCAGCGCCACCGGATGCTCGGCCGCATCGAACGCCAGCAGCCGCGAGCGGTCGCCGTGCAAGATCGCCTCGGCGGTCAGCATCTCGGTGTAGAGCCGCGCACGCTGGCTCAGCACCCGATGCAGCCGCCGGCAATGCCGGTCGGTCCAGTCCATCATCGGGGCGACGCAGAGCTTATGGGGGGAGTCGGACGGCATTAGCGGCGGCAGACACGTCGCATGCTGACGGGAGTCAAGACTGGCTGGGGAGCGGGCTCGCGCGAGACGGCGGCGGCCCGCGGCGCTTGCCCTCGGTTGACAGGAGGCTCTCCTCAACGGAACATCGTGGCGCTGCTGTAGGAAGCGACTGGCCGCTGGGGCCAAGGGCCATGCCCGCCTACGCCTTGGAACAGGAAGCAGCATGTCCAATCTGGAAAACCTGAAGAAGCAGGCGAAGGCGCTCGTGCGCCTGCACGCCGAGCGGTCGTATCACCTGGCGATCGTCGCCCGGTCGGTGTTGCCGAAGTACCAGCCGATGAACGACCGAGAGGTGCTGGCGGCGTCGTTCAAGCTCAGCGACGCGCAGGAGCTGATCGCGCGCCAGCATGGCCACGGCAGCTGGGCGGCGCTGAAAACGGCTTTCGAGCGCGGCGCGACGCCCGTCCCGGCGCGCTATCCGCCGGTCGCGGAGGCGCCAGGTCCGCTGTTTGCCATGCCGATGCTCTACGTGGCCGACGTGCGGCGCGCGGCCGAGCACTACAAGCGGGTGCTGGGCTTTGAGCCGCAGCTGGAGGGCGAGCCGCCGTTCTATGCCGAGCTGCGCCGCGGCGGCGCAGCGCTGGCGCTGCGGGGGGTCCACAAGCCGGTGTTCGACGCGGCGGCGCGGGCGGACGAGCCTGAACTCTGGCAGGCGAGCATCGGCGTGCGTGGCGTCAAGGCGCTCTACACCGAGTACATCGCTGCCGGCGCCGCCATCTCCATTCCGCTCCGCCGTGAACCGTGGGGCGCCTGGGACTTCGCCATCCAGGACGTGGACGGCAATCACGTCGGCTTCTTCGAAGCCGGCGCTGCGCTCAGCTCAGAAGCTGCGGACGTCGACGTGGCTCAGGTCGAAGAAGCATCGGAAGGCTGAGATCGCGACCGTCTCGTCGAACGTCCTGCACGTATAGGTGATCGACGAGACGAGGCGCCTCTGCGTCTACACATAGAGGCAGATGCCGGAGTCGATCGGGGGCAGGAAGGCATCGTAGCCCTCGTTGTCGGCGCGGCCCTCGCCGCCCGGCGAGTGGGTGATCGGCTCGCCAGAAGGCAACCAGGGTGGCGACCACAGCCACTTCTACACCGGCTATCCGGGGCCCACCGCCATTTGACACCTTGGCTGTTTTCAACCAGCGTTTGCCGATGACGGTCTGAGGCTTGAGGGAGCCAGGGCATGAAGAGAGTTGCAATCGCCGCCGCGCTGACGCTCGCAGGACTGGCGGCCTGCACACAGGCTCCGGCGCCCGCGGCCAACTCCGCCGGCACCACGCCGCCCGCTGCGCCGCCCTCCAACGCCCCCGCGGCGAATACGGTCGCCGCGCCCAGCCCGGCGCCGGGCGCCTCCTACGTGACCGAACTGATCCCGGCCTCGACGCAATGGTCGGCGGTGATGGTGCGTATGAACGCCGCTACCGGCAAGGCGACGCTGAGCAATGGCGGCGGCAGCTTCATCCCCGTCACCGACGCAGCGCCGCCGCCCCCCGGGGCCTACAAGCTCACCCACTACGCGACCTTCGACAGCGGCGCGACGACGCGCGAGTGGGAGGTCTACCGGGTCGAAACCGGCAGCGGCCGGGTCTGGGAACTGGACTACGACGGCCAGACGACCGCGAGCTGGAGCGAGATCCAGGGCGCGCCTTGACCGGCTTTCGCGTCGGCGCTGGCGTTGCTAGGTAGCTGCGACCCGGCCGCAGGAGAGCCCCATGAGCGACGCGATCTACGACATTCCGGTGAAGCGCATCGACGGCGCGCCGGCTTCCTTGCGCGACTATGCCGGCAAGGTGCTGCTGGTGGTGAACGTGGCGTCCAAGTGCGGGCTGACGCCGCAGTACAAGGCGCTGGAGGAACTCTACCAGGCCAAGCGCGGCGACGGGCTGGAGATCCTGGGCTTTCCCGCCAACAACTTCCGCGGTCAGGAGCCGGGCACCGACGAAGAGATCGCCACCTTCTGCTCGACCACCTACGACGTCGACTTCCCACTCTTCTCCAAGATCGACGTGGTCGGTCCCGAGCAGCACCCGCTGTACGCGGCGCTGACCAAAGCGCAGCCGGAGGCGGAGCGGTCGGACACGATGCGCAAGCGGCTGGAAGGCTTCGGCATCCAGACCGGCGGGCCGGGCGACGTGCTGTGGAACTTCGAGAAGTTCGTGGTCGGGCGCGACGGCAAGGTGATCGGCCGTTTCTCGCCGGACGTGACCCCGGACGACGCCGGCCTCAACGCGACGATCGACAAGGCGCTGGCGAGCTAACTGAAAGCCGGGCGACTAAACGCACGGAGACTCAATCCCAATCGTCCGGGAGATGACGCGTGAGCTCCATCGCGTCGTGGAGCACCCGGCCGACCACAACGACATCGGTCTCGATCCGATAGATCAGCAGGTGGCGCGGCCGGCCGACACCCCGGTCGCCCCTGCCCACACGCCGCCGGCTGGTGCGCAGATGCCAGCTGCGGGCGCCTGGCCCAAGCTCGGGCCGATCGGCGCTGCCAGGACGAAAAGGATCGGCGATGAGGTCGGCCATGGCCGATGTGATGAGGCTTTCGTAACGGCGCGCGGCGGCTTCGCCGAATTGCGCTCGAGACCAGGCGAGAATGTCGACGATGTCGTCTTCGGCGAATGTCGTCAGCCGCAAGCGCACAGCGATCAGCGCGACGACCGCGATCTCTCTGCGGCGCGCGCCGCGAGTTCGCCGATGTAGGCGCCGACGTCCGCGCCCTCCACGTCGCGGTATCGGCCGGTGTCGGCGTCGCGCCACCCGAGGTCGGCGGCCGCGCGCAACGCGGCGAGCTTGGCCGCGTCCTCGGCCTCCCGGCGTTCGACCATTCGCAGCCCGTCGCGAAGCACTTCGCTGGCGTTCTGATACCGCCCTGACTCAACGAGCGCTTCGATGATCGATTGCTGGCGATCGGTCAGCACGACGTTTCTGGTTGGCATGTCCAGGCGACTCCTTGGCCGCCAAGGATATAGGCCCGTTGGCATATTCTGCCAACGGCTAGGCGGCGACCTCGGACGTGACGTCGTCGCGCGCCATCACCTCGGCGATGGTGGCGAAAAGTTCGGCGGCGCTGATCGGCTTGCCGACGTGGGCGTCCATGCCGGCGGCGAGATATTCGGCGACCTGGTGCGACATCACGTTGGCCGTCAGGCCGACGATGGGCGTGCGGCCGTAGCCGCGGGCGGCCTCCTCGGCGCGGATGGCGCGGGTGGCGGCGACGCCGTCCATCACCGGCATCTGTACGTCCATCAGCACCAGGTCCCAGTCGCCGTCGCGCCAGGCGGCAAGCGCCGCCTCGCCGTTCTCCACCAGGCAAGGATCGACGCCGACCTGATGCAGCAGCGTCTTCAGCACCAGCCGGTTCACCTCGTTGTCCTCGGCGGCAAGCACCCGAAGCGCGCCGACGTCGGCGGCGGCGGCGGTTGCCGGCGCCGCGGCGGGCATGGCCGCCCCGCGCCAGGGCAGCGGCAGCGTGACCATAAATAGCGAGCCCTGCCCCGGCTCGCTGGCCACCGCGATGCGACCGCCCATCAGCTCGGCGAGGCGCCGGCAGATGGCGAGGCCAAGGCCGGTGCCGCCGAAACGGCGGGTGGTGGAAGCGTCGACCTGCGAGAAGCTGTCGAACAGGCCGGCCAGCTTGTCGTCCGGGATGCCGATGCCGGTGTCGGCGACGCTGAGCTCCAGCTGGTCGCCCTGGCGGCGGGCGCTGAGGCGCACTTCGCCGGCGGCGGTGAACTTCAGCGCGTTGGAGGTGAGGTTGTAGAGGATCTGCCGCAGCCGCGTGGGGTCGCCCGCATAGACACCGGCGGCGTCGTTGAGGTCCAGGTCGAGGGTGACGCCCTTGGCCTCAGCCAGGGCGGTGAAGGGCGCCAGCGCGCTGCGCACCACCGGTTCCAGGTCGAAATCGATGGTCTCAAGGTCGAGCTTGCCGGCCTCGATCTTCGAGAAGTCGAGGATGTCGCCCAGGATGCCGAGCAGAGTCTCGCCGGACTGGCGGACCACGTCGAGGCGCTCGCGCTGTTCGCCCGTGAGCTCGCCCGCGGCCATCGCCTGGGCCATGCCGAGCACGCCGTTGAGCGGGGTGCGGATCTCGTGGCTCATGGTCGCCAGGAAGAGGCTCTTGGCGGCGTTGGCGGCCTCGGCGTCCAGCTCGGCGACCTTGCGGTCGGTGATGTTCTGCAAGACGCCCAGCATGCGCGTGGGCTGCCCGTCGGCGCCGTAGGTGTAGCGGGCGCTGCCCTGCACCCAGACCAGCTTGTCGTCGTCGCGTTTCAGGCGGTACTCGGCGCGGTGGTCGTCGCCGCGCGCGTCCTGCGCGGCCCAGGTCGCCAGCACCCGCTCGCGGTCGGCGGGATGGATGGTGTAGCCGATGTCGGCCGCGAACTCCGCATAGCCGACCGCGCCTTCGTTGAAGGTGTCGGCGGCGCCCCAGGCGGTGATGTTCTCAGCTTCGTAGTCCATCTCCCAGACGTGGATGCCGGCCAGCTCGACGGCGGTCTCCAGGCGCAGCGACTGGCGCTGGGCGTCCTCGCCGACGTCGGCGTCGCTGAGGATCTGGGTGACGATAATCAGCCCGGCGATGTCGCCGGCGGCGTCGCGCCAGGGGATGTTGGCGCTCTGGAAGAAGAACGGACGGCCGTTGCGGCCCATCAGGCGCACTTTGGCCGCCTTGGAGACGTGGCCACCGAGGCTGCGTTCGAAGCCGGCGCTCCACTGGGCGGCCGCGGGCACCACCTCGAGGAAGTTCTGGCCGACCGCCGCCGCCTTGGGGATGCGCAGCTCTTTCAGCCACTGCTCGTTGGCGTCGAGGATGGTGAGCGATCGGTCGACCACGACGACGGCGCCGTGCAGGCCGGCGATCAGCTCGGTCAGGTCGACGGCGGCCTCGCCCATCGGATCGGTCTCCTGCCTGTCTGTCCTTGCCCGAGCGGCCTCGGACGAGCGCCTTGTCTAACCTGAAGAAATTAACTCCGGCTTCCCCCCGGGCCGGACATTGTGGCAGTCGTCGCGTCACTTGGTCACACGAGGACGGCGTGCGGCTGGTCGCCCGGAGCGGCGTGACCGCGACGAGGTTCCGGCGGTAGAGTGGCGCGCAGTCGCTGCTGACGGAGCCCCCATGCGCGTACCTGACGAGAAGCTGGCCGAGGTGTGGGACCGCGGCTTCACCATCGTGGAAGGGTTCCTGGACGCCGCGACCCTGGCGGACGCGCAGGAGGCGCTCTGGGGTCTCTATCCGAAGCCGGAGGCCTATTTCGCCGACCCGGACGCCCATCCGGACTTCGCCAAGAGCCAGTTCGCGGGCCTGCGCTTCTTCCCCTACCCGCGTTCGGCGCTGAACAAGGTCGCGGCGTACCCGGACCTGACGGATGCGGCCGAGCGGTTCCTGACCAGCAAGGACCTGGAAATCTACAAGGTCGAGCTGTGGGCCAAGTATTCAGGCGCGGTGAACTACGACCAGCCGCACCACCGCGACTTCGGCAACCACACGCTGGTGGCGCCGCGCGCCGACGGCGTGCACGCCCAGATGACCACCTTCATCCTGCTTTCCGACGTCACCGACGACGACGGGCCCACCAAGCTGGTGCCGCTCGAGCACACCCGGGACCTGCCGCTGTTCCCGCGCGAACTGCCGATGGGCGAGCTGTTCGACAAGGAGGTGAGCGCCGCCGCGCCGGCCGGCTCGCTGTTGATCTACAAGACCGACGTGCTGCACCGCGGCTCCGACTTCAAGGCCCCCGGCCGCTCGCGCTTCGTCATGCTGGTCGACTTCCAGCAGCGCGGCTGGCCGTGGAACGGCAAGATGAGCTGGCCCGACCGCGCCGGCAGCGGCCGGATGGTCCACGCCATGGTGGAGATGACGCCGCGCCAGCGCGAGCTGTTCGGCTTCCCGCCACCCGGCAGCGACTACTGGAACGCCCAGACCCTGCGCGACGTGGCCACGCGCTATCCGGGCATGGACATGAGCCCATATGAGGCCGCGGCGCGCGTGACGGCCTAGTGGCCGAGGCGCTGCACAAGGGTCTGCCGGTCGCTTCGTTCCCGGACCAAGGCGCCTGGGGCGCCTGGATGACGGCGCAGGGGATGGACTGCGCAGGGGTCTGGCTGAAGATCGCCAAGCCAAGCGCCGGCGCGGCCAGCGTGACCAAGGCGCAGGCCGTGGAAGAAGCGCTGCGCTGCGGCTGGATCGACGGCCAGCTGGACAAGTGGGACGCCGACTGGTGGCTGACCCGGTTCACGCCGCGCGGGCCGAAGAGCAAGTGGTCGCAGATCAATCGCGCCACCGCCGAGCGGCTGATCGCCGCCGGGCGGATCACGGACGCAGGCCTGGCAGAGGTGGAGAAGGCCAAGGCGGACGGGCGCTGGGCGGCGGCGTATCCCGCCCAGTCGAAGGCCGAGGTTCCACCGGACCTGGCGGCGGCGCTGGCCGCAGAGCCAGCCGCCGAAGCGTTCTTCGCCACGCTGACCGGCGCCAATCGCTACGCCGTGCTCTACCGAGTCCACGAGGCCAAGACCGCCAAGACCCGCGCCGCCCGGATCGACAGGTTCGTCGCCATGCTGGCCCGGGGCGAGGTGTTGCATCCGAAACCCTGACGCGGCCGAAGCCGCAAGCCTCTCCGCCGCGTTAGACTGCCGACATGCGCCAGGCGTCCACGATCCTCAGCTTTTCGACCAACGGTCGCGGCCTCGTCGAGATCACCCGTCCGGTGACGGCTTGGGCCGGCGATCAGCGCCTGGCGACGGGCCTGCTGACGCTGTTCTGCCGCCACACCTCGGCCTCGCTGCTGATTCAGGAGAACGCCGCGCCCGAGGTGCGGGCCGACCTGGAAGCGTTCGTCGAGCAGCTCGCGCCCGAAGACCCGGCCCGCTATCGCCACAACGACGAGGGTCCGGACGACATGCCGAGCCACATCCGCACCGCGCTGACCGGCGTCTCCCTGACGATCCCGATCGTGGATAGCCGCCTGGCTTTGGGCACATGGCAGGGCGTCTACCTCTTTGAACACCGCCGCGCACCGCACCGCCGCGAGGTGGCGCTGCACCTGATCGGTGAAGCTTGACCCCGGGGAGACGCAATCTGGGGCGGAACGCGACGCGTTCAAGAATTGCGTTCTGCGCCGGCGCCGCTAGCCTCGGCTGCGGAATAGACTGTGGAGGTGGGTGATGCTGAGCGAAGCCCTGATCCGTCAGAAGCGCCGTTTGCCGCCCAACTTCGACCTCGCGCGCCACATGGCCAAGCTGGACGAGCGCGGGCTCACCATCATCGAGGACTTCCTGGACGCCGATCAGGTGGCGCAGTTCGAGCGCAGCCTCGCCCAATGGCTGGGCACCTATCGCGGCCGCAACCCCTTCGAGGGCCTGACCACCGAGCGGGTCTACACGCTGGTCGGCAGGGGGGCGATCCATGAGCACATCGCCTCGGAACCGCGGCTGCTGGCCCTGCTCGATGGCCTGCTGATGCCCGACTATCTGCTCAGCGCCAACCACGCGATCTGCATCTATCCGGGCGAGAAGGAACAAGGCCTGCACACGGACGACGGCTTCTACCCGTTCCCGCGCCCCCGGCCGGCGATCAGCATCTCGACCATCGGCGCCATCGATGCCTTCACGCCGGAGAATGGCGGCACGCGCATGATCCCGGGGAGCCACAAGTGGGACGCAGCGAAGATGCGCTCGGTCGTCGAGGCCTCGCGGCGCGGCGAGACGACGCCGGAAACCGAGAGCATGATCCGCCTGACCATGCCGGCCGGCGCGATCTGCGTCTTCCACGGCACGCTGGTGCACGGCGCGGGCGCCAACGACACCAACGCGCGGCGGCTCTCCTACACCAATCACTATTGCGAGCCGTGGGCGCGGCCGCAGGAGAACTTCTACCTCGGGGTGCCGCGCGAGCGGGTGCAGCAGATGAGCCCGGAGATGAAGAGCCTGCTGGGCTACGAGCTGCGCAATCCCGGCAGCATCATGGGGCAGGTCGGCGGCTACCACCCCGGCAAGACCCTCGACCCGGACTTCGTGCTGCCAGTGCTGCGGTAGCCCACCCCCAATTGCCCGCTCCTCCCGGCGAAGGCCGGGACCCAGGCAAGCCATTGGGCTGGGCGGATTGGTTGGGACCCGATCTCAACACGAAGGCACGAAGATAGCGAAGGCGCGCTTCGCGCGCGCCAATCCCAGGGGTTCGGTATTTGCACGTCCTGTCGCGACCTTGCCGCGACCTTTGCTAGCTTTGTGCCTTCGTGTTTGAAAAACCTCGCAGCCCGCTCTCGCCCCTGAGTCTTGCCTGGGTCCCGGCCTCCGCCGGGATGAGCGGATGGGTGCAGAATTCAGGCAGCCGCGTCCGGGAACTGAGTCAGCGCCTCGAAGCGTTCGCCGCGACGCGGGGCCTGGAGCGGGCGGAGTGGGCTCTCGGACGGAACCTGTGGCGAGCGAAAGCACTGGACGGCGGCCCGCGGCGCGCGGCTTAACTGCGGCGATGCCACCGCTCGCGCCCGTTCCGTCCGCGCCTCGACGCCTGCCGGCCAGCGCCCGGCGGGCGGAGATTCTGGCCGCGGCGGCGCTGGCGATCGACGCGCAGGGCTATCTGCCGATCCCATATGAACTGGTCGCTCGCGCCGCCGGCGTCTCCAAGGCGCTGGTCTATGCCTACTTCCCGACGCAAGGCGCGCTCTGCAACGCGCTGCTGGCGCAGGCGCTGGGCGAGCTGGCGGCGGGATTCGCGGCGCTGCGGCAACGGCGCCTGCCAGCGCTGGCGCGGGCAGCGGCCGGGCTCTACCTGGAAGAGACCCTGCGGCGCGGCTCGGCGCTGCACCTGCTGCTCACCGACCCCTGCCTTGATGGCCAGCGCGACCCGGCGGCGCTGGCCCTGCGCGACGCGATGTGGCGGCAGTTGCTGCGCGCCGACCGGCGCCGGCCGATCGCACAGCGGATGGCGGCGCTGCAGATCGCGCTGGCCATTCCCGAGGAGCTGGGCCGCCTCGTCCATCGCGGCGAGCTGACGGCGGACCGGGCCCGCGAACTCAGCGCCACGCTGATCGACGGTGCGCTTAGCGGCGTGAGCTGACCGGCCGCCCCGCCAGCGCGCGGTTCGCGCCTTCGACCATCGCCAGCACCAGGGGCTCGACCTCGGCGCGGGTGGTGTGACCGCTGGCGATGAGCGCGCCAGCGCGGCGCGAAGCGGCCGATAGCGCCGCTGTGGCGCCGCGGGCGAAGTCGGGCGCGACGCCCTGTCCTTCGGCGAACCTGGCGGAAACCGCCGCCGTGTTCAGCGCCCGGCGTGACTGGCGCTCGCCGCGCAGCAGCGTGCGAACCTCCGGCGCCGTCAGCAGCGCCTGCAACACCCCGCCCCTCGCCTCGATCTGGCGCAGGTAGGCGACGATGGAGCGGGCGATGCGGTCGCGCGGCGAGCGGCCGAGGGCGATCTCGGCGCTGCGATCCTCGGCGACAGCGGCCAGTTCACGCCGCGCCAGTTCGGCGAGGATTTCAGCGCGCGAACTGAAGTAGCCGAACGCCAGCGCCTCGCTGACGCCGGCGTCTCGGCCTACCCTACGCAGGGACAGAGCGGCGACGCCTTCGCGAACGACGATCTCGCGCGCCACGGACAACAGCTGCTCGCGGCGGGCCGCTGGCGAGAGCCGGGTCCGCGGCCGGCGCGAGGCGACGCGGTCATCACCGATGACGATGGGAACTGCGTCCAGCTCGGGCGCCGGTGGCAGCGGTGGCGGGGCGGCGCGCGCCGCCCGCGCCCAGTACCCCCGGCCGGGATACGGCGTCAGCAGCCGGTCGCATATCTTGGCGAGGCCATTGGGGCTGAGGCCGAGCGCGCGGGCGGCGCCCGCCATCGGCTGGGCCCAGACCCGCTCGTACAGTTCCTGCCGCGTCAGTCGGATCGCCGCCATCGACACGCCTCCTCGCCCGGAGATTGCCGCATCGCGGCCGCGCCGCAAACCCTCGACAGCCCTCGTTATCGGTGCGAACGTCAGCTTCTATTGGTGCAAACGTCAGAACCCGAGGAACGCTCAGATGCCCTATGCCGCCGGCCGCGTCTTCCACGACGCCGACAGCCACGTGATGGAGCCGGCCGACTGGCTGGTGCCGTTCGCCGACGAGCCGTTCAAGGAGCGGCTGATGCGGCGCGATGCGCCGGCGGCCTCGAACCGGCCGACGCCGGAGAAGGTGCTGGAAGGGCTGATCGCGGGGCCCAAGGGCCGCTACGCTTACGGCGCCAACGATCCCGCCGAACGCGTGCGGGCGATCGAAGAGCTCGGCTTCTCCAGCCAGCTGGTGTTCCCCACCTCGGGCCTGCGCCCGTTCCGCACCTCGAGCGACCCGGCCGTGCTCTACGCCGGCACCCGCGCCGCCAACCGCGCCATGGGCGCTTTCTGCGCCGACACACGCCTGCTGGGCGTGGCCTACGTGCCACTGAACAACCCCGAGCAGGCGGTGATCGAGGCCAAGGAAGCCATCGCGCTGGGCTGCCGCGCCATCTGGGTGCCGTCGACCCCGGCCGGCGACAAGTCGCCCGGCCACCCGGCGCTGGATGCGTTCTGGGCGGTGCTGGCGGAGAGCAAGACGCCGTTCGTGCTGCACATCGGCGCCGGCTCGCGCACCCTGCCGCAGGAGTACACCAACTTCGGCAAGCCGCGGGCGCCGGACCTGCACGGCGGCGGCGAGAACCTGCGGTTCAAGGACTACGTGGTGCTGCCGCACTCGGCGGAGATGTTCCTGGGCGCGCTGGTCTACGATGGGCTCTTCGACCGCATGCCCGACCTGCGCGGCGGGGTGATCGAATACGGCGCCTACTGGGTGCCGGGCTTCCTGCGCCAGATGGACATGGGCGCGCGCAGCTTCGGGCGCACCGACCCTTACCTGCAGGCGCTGTCGGCCAAGCCGTCGGAGATCATCCGCCGGCAGGTGAAGTTCACGCCGTTCCCGGGCGAGGACGCCGGCTACCTGATCCGCGATTCAGGCGCCGAGCTCTACATGTTCTCCAGCGACTACCCGCACCCGGAGGGCACCAACGACCCGATCGGCCGCTTCGAGCGCACCTTCACCGACCTCGGCGAGACCGAGCGGCGGCAGTTCTACGAAACCAACTTCGAGACGATGATGAGCGGGCGCGTTCCAGCGATGGCCTGAGCCGGCTCAGCAGCCGCGGCCGGCGCGCGCCGGCCGCGGTGGCTCATCGCGCTCTGAGCGTCGATCCCACCGGCGCGACCACCGCGCACGCCGGCTGCGGTTTGCAGGGCACGAGCGGCGCGCCTGGGTCCACCGCCATGAGGCCGCCGAACAGGTTGTCCAGATAGACCGCGACCTGAGGCTGGTAGGTCTTGCGGTTGACGGTGTCGTTGATCGAACCCTCCACCGCGACATCGGTTCTGAAGACGGTGGCGCTGGAGTTCTTGAAGGTCAGGTTCATGGTCTGGCTGGTGTCGGTGGTCGAGCCCTGCTTGAGGGTGAACCCGCCGGTAAGGCCCAGGGTCAGGCCGGGCAGTGGCGCGTTCGCCCCGATCTTCAGCCCCGTGCTCTGCGTCGTCGCCACGATGTCTTCCACCGTCGCCACGTAGGTCTGGACGCTCTGGTTGGTCACCTGCGTCTGCAGGCTGCTGATCGCTTTCAGATCCAGCGGCGCGCCGTTCATCGAGGTGGTCGGCGAGACCCCGTAAGGCACCTGAGGCTGAAACAGGGTGCCGCGCGCCGCGACGTTGGCCGCTTGCCCATGCCCGTAGAAGGGATCCAGCACGGCCAGGTTGCGGCAGTCGGCGGCGGTCAGCACCACCTGCGCGCCAGTGGCGGCGGTGATCGCGATGCCGCCCGCGAACGGGGCGGCGCCATTGGCGCAGGCGTCCAGATTGGCGACCTGCTCGGGCACGTCGTCCGGCAGGATGCTGTTGCTGGCCGCGAGCAGCTGCACCGTAGGTTTGCCGTAGAAATTCCACACCGCGAACTGCGGGTGCACCAGCACGATCACCTCGTCGCCCCAGAAGGGCTCGTTGGCCACGGCCCCGCCGGGGCCGGGCACGTTGGCGGAGGAGGACACCACCTTGGCGGTCATCACGGTTTGCACCTGGGTCTGCACAGAGATGTCGTGCTCTTGCGACTGGCCGGCTTTCACCGTGGTCTTGGTGTCCCAGCGCGTGTCGTCGGTGCTGGAAAAGCCGAGGCTGAAGATCTTGGCGATGTCGACGCTGGCGCCGCTGTCGTTGACGTCCTCGTTCCACTGGTCGTTGGCGTTGCTGTTGTCGATCTCGGTGGTGTCGCCGGCCGAGAGCGTGGTCGAGAAGGTCGAGGTGACGGTGTACGAGCCGAAGCTATTGTTGCCCGGCGGCAGGTAGACGATCGTCTGCGGCAGCACTTTCAGCTGGAACATGAAGGTCGGCAGCACCACCAGTTTCACCGGGTTCGAGCGCAGCTCGAAGTTGCCGTTGCCGCAGTGCTCGGGCGGACAGGCCGCGGCGTAGTTGTTGGGGCCGGTGTGAGCGCCGGGGTAGTAGTAGACAAAGCCCTTGAGATGGAAGCGGATCGGGGTGTCGATCTGCTGCAGGTTGACCGGCAGCGGCGTAGAGATGCCCGCGACACCGCCGTTCTGCAGGGCGTAACCGTCCACGTTGACCGTGGCGACCTGGTACCAGGACCGCAGCAGCTCCTTGGCGTGAACGAGGTCGTCTTCGGTCCCGCAGGTGTTGGGATCCGCACCGATCAGGAGCGCGCCGGACCAGGCCGACACCTCTTGCGGGGTGAGGCAGGCTTCCATCGCCACCGACCCGGTCACGCCCACCGTCTCAGGCGAGCGGTAAAGGCCGGACCCGTTGTAGTAGTCCATGTCCGGCACGATCGGGAAATGGAAGACGATCGCGGGACTCTGCACGGTGAGGAGGGTGGCGGACGCCGCGCTCGCGCCGGGGTTCTGCGCCAGGGCTGGGCCTGAGATGGTCTTCAGTTCGAACGGCGTGGCGACATCCTGCGGCCCCGGCGTCGTGGCCACCGGGTAGGCCTGGTGAAGCAGC
The DNA here is from genome assembly GCA_036502045.1 of Caulobacteraceae bacterium. GTDB lineage: Bacteria > Pseudomonadota > Alphaproteobacteria > Caulobacterales > Caulobacteraceae > Acaudatibacter. The sequence continues at coordinate 130,183 of DASXZG010000004.1, forward strand.
CCCGGCGGCGCGCGCGTGACCGGAACCTGCATCCGCGCTCCCGCCGGCTGGGCCGCAGCGCTGCCCGCCGTGGCAGCGGCGATCGCCGCCAGCGCCGCAGCCGCAATTGAGCGAACAACTCGCAGATGTCTCATGGTTGACCCCTCTCGAAGGGGACGCCGGGCGCGTCGTCCCTCCGGCCAAGCGCGACCACTAGCGGGCCGCCACAGTGACGTTGCGACTCTTTTTCAAGGTTGTCATCTCTGCAAAATATCAACGTTACCTGACCCCCTGGGTCAGCGCTGCCCGACGCGCGCCGGCGCGGATTCCGCTGGACGAGCGAGGGCGCCGCGCGTCATTTGCCGCCGGGGAAGGCTTGCGGACGCGGCGCGAGACCGCGACCTGGCGCTTGGAGGAGACCACACATGGCTGACGGCGTGATCGACGTTGAGGATCTGGCGGCGCGGGTCGCCAAGGCGGCGGAGACCGGGATGCAGCCCTCCGTCTGGGCGGACCTGACGCCGAACCGCGTGGCGATCTACGACTACACCGGCCAGAACCGCACCTTCGGCGAGCTGAACGCCAACGCCAATCGCGTCGCGCGGCGGCTACGCGCCGCTGGCCTGAAGCCGGGAGACTCGCTGGCGCTGGCCTGCAGCAACCGGGCGGAGTTCTGCGACGTGCTGTTCGGCGCGCTGCGCGTCGGGGTGCGCACCACGCCGGTGAACTGGCATCTGACCGGCGACGAGATCGCCTACGTGGTGCAGGACTGCGAGGCCAAGGCGTTCTTCGCCGACGTGCGCATCGCCAAGGCGGCCGAGATCGCTGAGCCGCAATGCCCCAAGCTGGTGCTGAAGGTGGCCATCGGCGGCCCGATCGCCGGCTTTGTCGACTACGACACCGAGATCGGGCCGCTCTCAGGCGCCGACATCGAAGACCCGGTGCGCGGCTACACCATGCTCTACACGTCGGGCACGACGGGCCGGCCGAAGGGCGTGCACAAGCCGCAGGCCACCTACGGCGGTTTCCAGGCGGAGGCCGACCGCGAGCACGACGTCTACCTCTGCACCGGCCCGGCCTATCACGCCGCGCCGCTGGCGGGGAACGTGCGCGCGCCGCTGATGAACGGCCTGCCGGTGGTGTTCGTGGACAGGTGGGACTCAGAGGAGGTGCTGCGGCTGATCGAGACCCACCGCGTCACCCACTCGCATTTGGTGCCGATCATGTTCCAGCGCCTGCTGGCGCTGCCGCCGGAGGTGCGGGGCAAGTACGACGTCTCGTCACTGAAGCGCATCAACCATGGCGCGGCGCCCTGCCCGCCGGAGGTGAAGAAGGCGATGATCGCCTGGATCGGCCCGAAGCTGTCGGAGTACTACGCCGGCTCCGAGGGCGGCGCGGGCTTCACGGTGCAGTCGGAAGAGTGGCTGAAGAAGCCGGGCACGGTGGGCAAGTCGCCCTATCCCGACGCGGCCAAGATCATCAGCGACGCGGGCGAAGAATGCCCGACCGGGGTCGCCGGCACCATCTACATGAAGGTGCCCGCCGTCGGCTTCCAGTACTACAAGGACGAGAAGAAGACCGAGGCCTCGCGTCTCGGCGACTACTTCACGCTGGGCGACATCGGCTATTTCGACGAGGACGGCTATCTCTTCCTCACCGGGCGCAGCGCCGAGACCATCATCGCCGGCGGGGTGAACATCTATCCGCAGGAAGTCGACAACGAGCTGATCAAACACCCGGCGGTGGAGGACAGCTGCACCATCGGCGTGCCGCATGACGAATACGGCGAGGAAGTGCGCGCGGTGATCCAGCTGAAGCCCGGCTTTGCGGCCAGCGACGCGCTGAAAACCGAGATCCTCGGGTTCGCGGTGGCCAACCTGGCGAAGTTCAAGATTCCGCGCGGCGTCGACTTTGTCGACGAGCTGCCGCGCAGCGCCGCCGGCAAGGTGCTGCGCAACCGGGTCCGCGAGCCCTATTGGGCCGGCCGCGCGCGGCAGATCTGACAGGGCGAGCAAGGCGAGGAGAACGGCCATGGCGGACGACGCGCGGGCGATCACCGAGAGCGCGGTGGTGGAGACGAGCGCCGGCAAGGTGCGCGGCGAGGTGTTCCGGGGGATCAGCGTCTATCGCGGCATCCCCTATGGCGCGCCGACCAGCGGGGCCAATCGCTTCCGGGCGCCGCAGCCGCCGACGCCCTGGACCGGCGTCGCCGAAGCCATCCTCTACGGCGAGACCGCGCCGCAGTCGAAAGGCGGGCTCTCCGAAGGCGGCTATCCCGGCAACCGGCCGGAGATCGGCGAAGACTGCCTGCGCCTCAACGTCTGGACGCCGGCGGCGGACACGGCCAAACGGCCGGTGATGGTGTGGCTGCACGGCGGCGGTTTCGAAGCCGGCAGTGGCTCGTCGATGCTTTACGACGGCGTCAACCTCTGCCGGCGCGGCGACGTGGTGACGGTGAGCATCAACCACCGGCTGGGGCTCTTTGGGCACTGCTATCTGGATGGGGTGCTGGGCGCGGACTTCGCCGGCTCGGCCAACGTCGGCTTTCTCGACATCGTGGCGGCGTTGCGCTGGGTGAGGGAGAACATCGGCCGCTTCGGCGGCGATGCGGAAAACGTGACGATCTACGGCCAGTCCGGCGGCGGCCGGAAGGTCAGCATCGCCATGGCCTCAAAGGACGCCGCGGGGCTGTTCCGGCGCGGCATCGTGCAAAGCGGCTCGCACCTGCGGCTGCTCACCACCCAGCAGGCGCAGGACCTGACCGACAAGCTGCTGGCGCTGCTGGAGATCGCGCCCGGCGACGCCCGCAAGCTGCAGGACCTGCCGATGGAGGCGCTGCTGAAGGCCAACCGCGCCATCCAGCGCGAGGGCCACGGCCGCTTCTCGCCGGCCATCGACAACGTGGTGTTCGACGCTCACCCGTGGGACCCGGCGGCGCCGGCGATCTCGGCGAACGTGCCGATGCTGGTCGGCACCTGCCGCACCGAGCTCTCCAACCAACTCGGCAACGCCGACGAGAGCCTGTTCAGCCTCACCGAAGCCGACCTGAAGCAGCGGCTGGAGCGCTTCATTCCGGCTGGCGACATCGACGACGTGGTCTCGGTGTTCCGCCGCGCCGAGCCCGACGCGACCCCGTCGGCCCTGTTCTTCAAGATCACCACCGCACGCGGCTACTGGCGCGACAGCGTCATCCAGACCGAACGCAAGACCGAGCAAGGGACGGCGCCGGTGTGGTCGTACCGGGTGATGTGGCGCACGCCGGTCGAGGGCGGCCGGCGGATCACGCCGCACTCCACCGACCTGCCCTTCATGTTCGACAACGTCACCAAGGCGCGCGGCATGGTGGGCGAGCCGACGGAAGAGACTGAGGCGATGGCGAACGCCATGAGCGAGGCCTGGCTGGCTTTCGCCCGCACCGGCGATCCGAACCACCCTGCCCTGCCCGACTGGCGTCCCTACGACCTGGAGCGGCGCACCGTGATGCTGTTCGACGTGCAGTCGAGGGCCGAGGAAGACCCCCACCGCGACGAGCGGCTGGCGATGGCGCGCTATCCCACCCAGCAGATGGGCGGGCGCCTGTTGCAATCGATGTAGGGACTGCCGACGAGCGCCTGACTTGCGACGCGGACAGCGGCTATAAGCGGCCTTGAGGGCGCGTCGGCGCGGGAGTGGCATGCACAGTCTGAGCGATCCGGCGACAACCACGGCCGCCGCCGCGCCGCGCCGGCTGCAGCTGCGGGCGCGCGCGCCATTGCGCCTCGGGCTGGCCGGCGGCGGCACCGATCTCGCCGACTACAGCGAGACCTATGGCGGCGTGGTGCTGAACGCCACCATCGACCGCTACGCCTACGCTCACGTCACCTTCGTCGACGCCGGCGAGGCGTGCTTTAGGGCCAGCGACATCGGCGTGTCCGACCGGGTGAGCGCCGGACCTGAGCTACCGCTGGACAGCGGCCTGGCGCTGCACCGGGCGGTCTACAACCGCTTTGTGCGCGACTTCCTGGATGACAAGGCGCCGTCGGTAGACGTCTCGACCACGGTGGACGCGCCGCCGGGCTCGGGACTGGGGTCGTCGTCGGCCCTCGTCGTGGCGCTGGTCGAGGCCTATCGCGCCGCCTTCGAGCTGTCCCTGGGGCCCTACGATGTGGCGCGCCTGGCCTACGACATCGAGCGCGGCGACCTGGCCCTCGCGGGAGGCAAGCAGGACCAGTACTCGGCCGCCTTCGGAGGCGTGAACTTCATGGAGTTCCTCCCGGGCGACCGGGTGGTGGTCAATCCGCTGCGGGTCTCGCGCGCGGCGCTCAACGAACTCGAAGCGGCCATCGTGATCTGCTTCACCGGCCAGTCGCGGCGCTCGGAATCGATCATCGACCAGCAGCTGCAAGGCATCCGCCAGAGCTCCTCGGCGACGCTGGAAGGTCTGCACCAGCTCAAAGCCGAGGCTATCGAGATGAAGGCGGCGATCCTGGCCGGCGACCTCGCCGGCGTCGCCACGGTGCTGGACCGTTCCTGGCAGGCCAAGAAGAAGACCGCCGCTGGCATCTCCAGCGAGCTGATCGACCGCGTCTACGCCACAGCGCTCGCCCGCGGCGCCTGGGCCGGCAAGGTCTCGGGCGCGGGCGGCGGCGGCTTCATGATGTTCATCACCGATCCGGAGAACCGCTACCGGCTGGTCGCCGCCATCCGCGAGCAAGGCGTCGACGCCAACCCCATCCATTTCACCGACACGGGCGCGGAAGCCTGGAACGTCGGCCGGGTCAGCCGAACGCCGCAAAGCTAGATCGGCTCGTCGTTGGTGAACGGCGGCCTGGTCGCGTTGCTCGACTTCAGCGTTTGCAGATCGTCCCGATACTGGTTGAGGTGCAGGCGCGTCTCTGCGGACGGCTGCCCGGCGCCCGGCAATCTGCCGCGGTCGGCGATCTCGCCCTCCAACCGCCGCCTGAGCACGAACTCGATTCCACACTCCCCGACTGGCGTCAGCGTCTGATCAAAGCGCGGCAGACTTCCTCGGAAGGTGGTGTCAAGCAACTCGATCTTCTCGATCGCGACCTCGCCGCCGAGGTCGCGCAACAGGTCGATCACGTTGATCGACTTGTCGCTCCATGACGCCGGCTTGAGCATGGTGAACGTCCACTTGTGGTCGCGGTTGAACGTGCTCGGAAACACGCCCTGTTCGTAGAGGTCCTCGTCCGGAACCGTCACCACCACGTGGCCGCCCGGCTTGACCACCCGCACCCAGTTTCGCAGCCCCTGCGCCGGATCGACCAGGTGCTCCAGACAATGGCTGCTGTGGACGAAGTCCAGGCTTTGGTCTGGCACGCTGGCCAGATGCTGGGCGTCGCCGTCCTCCCAGTCCCAGGTCCTGATGCTTCGCACGAGGGGAAAGAACTCGGCGTAGAGCGCCAGCGGGTCCGGCTTGCCGCCGATGTCGATGCCGTCCCCGACGAAGTACCGGCGCAGGAAGTTCGAATTCGACAGCCGCCGAACCAGCGATTTGCTGCATTCCTTCATCCAGACGTCCTCCTGACGCCGACGAAACCGCCGCGCCCGCCGGCTCACTAGGAGCTAGCGTCAGGGTCGGCAACTCGCCGCCGGCGACGCAGGCTGCGGCGCGGTCGTCAGGGGAACTGTCTGCGGCTATAGGCGCGTGGCGCGAGCCCTCCCCGCGCCAGGATGGATGCCGGCCGTGACCGATGAAAGCTCCGCGCCGGAACAGTGCGTTATCCTCGTCGGCGGCCTGGGAACGCGGCTTGGAGCGTTGACCGCGTCCACGCCGAAGCCGCTGCTGCCGGTCGGCGGGCGTCCGTTCCTGGAGGTCTTGCTGCGGGAAGCCGCTCGGTTCGGCTTTCGCCGCATCCTCCTGCTCGCCGGATGGCAGAGCGACCAAGTGACGAGCTATCTCACCGAGAGTGAGATCGCACGAGAGCTGGGCGTCGAGATCGACGTCAAAGTCGAACCCGTCCCGGCTGGCACGGGCGGCGCGCTGTGGCAGGCCCGCGATGCGCTTGACGACCGGTTCTTCATGCTGAACGGCGATTCCTGGTTCGACTTCAACTGGTTGTCGCTGGTCACCGCGCCATGGCGCACCGACACGCTGGCGGCGATCGCGTTGCGACAGATCGACGATCCGTCTCGCTATGGCGTCGTCGAGACCGATGGCGCCGCGGTCCGGCGCTTTGCCGAGCGGCCGGACCGGCCGGGTCCGGCAGCTGTCAACGCAGGCGTCTACCTGCTCTCCCGGTCGATCATCGACGCGCTGACCCCTGACTGCAGCCTCGAACGCGACGGCTTTCCGCGGCTCGCGGCCGCCGGCCGCATGACCAGCGTCCGCCGCTCCGGCCGGTTCATCGACATCGGCGTGCCCGACGACCTTGCCGCCGCGCAGACCGACGTGCCGCTCTGGCGCCGGCGCCCCGCGGTTTTCCTCGATCGCGATGGCGTCATTAACGAGGACACGGGGTACGTGCACCGGATCGAAGCGTTTCGCTGGCTGCCCGACGCCGTGGAAGCGATCCGGCGACTGAACGAGGCGGGCTGCTACGTGTTCGTCGTCACAAACCAGGCCGGCGTGGCGCATGGGCGCTATGACGAAGCGGAGGTCGCGCCGCTGCACGACTGGGTTCAGGCGCAGCTGCGAGAACGCGGCGCGCACGTCGACGACTTCCGCTTTTGCCCGTTCCATCCGCAGGCCGCGGTCGCGGCCTATCGGCGCGAGCACGCCTGGCGCAAGCCCGCGCCGGGGATGCTGCTTGACCTCGCCAGCCGGTGGCCGGTCGACATGGCGCGCAGCCTGATGGTGGGCGACAAGGACATCGACGTGGAAGCCGGCGTCGCGGCCGGCGTGCGGTCGGTCAAGATCGCGCCCGGCAGGCTGCTGCGCGAAGTCGAGGTCTTCCTGGGCGCGGCTCAGTCCGCGGCGAGTTGACGAGGCGACCGCTCAGCCCATAGGAACGCGCTGCTCAGCACGGGGACGTCAACAGTGCGAAATGCCGGCGTCCCGCGCAACGATCGTTCCTGTCCGCTCCGGCGCCCCGCGGCGGCGAAGTGACGGCCCCGTACGAAGCGCCAGACCGCACCGCCGAGCCGCAGACGGCGGTGCGTCTGCGGTGGATCTGGCGCAAGCTGACGGCGCCTTACCGCGAAGCCAGGCGCGTGGTTCGCCGGGTGAAGCGGTGGCTGGCCCCACGAACGTCGCCGATGATCGCCGCCTCGCCCGTGAACGCCGGCGAACCGCTGGTGTTCGATGCCTGGTTGGATGCCGCGTCGTTGTCGCGGCAAATGTCGGACGCAAGGCGCCGGCGCATCGAGGCTTTCGAACCCACCGCCGTCGCGATGATCCGCTGCCCGCCGGACCGCGAGGCTTTCGCCGCCGCGCTGGCGCTGCCCCCACCACCCGACGCTCCGGACGTCTCGATCATTCTGCCCGTCTATAACGGTGCGACCTACGTGCTCGAGTGTCTGGCCTCGCTCGCCAGGCACCGACAGCAGGCTTCGTTTGAGGTCATCCTGATCGACGATGCTTCCGACACGGAGACCGAGGCGCTGACCCGCCTTGCGCCCAACATCCGGCTGATGCGCAACGAGACCAACCTGGGTTTCCTGCGCACCTGCAACCGGGCGCTCGAACAGGCCAAAGGCCGCTACACCGTCTTCCTCAACAGCGACACGCAGGTGCAGGCCGGCTGGCTCGACGCGCTGCTGAGGCCGTTCGAGGAAGAGCGTGACGTCGGCGCCGTTGGCCCGAAGCTCGTCTATCCCAACGGTCGTCTCCAGGAAGCCGGCGGACTGATCAACCGCGACGCCACGGCGACCTTGGTCGGTCTCTTCGACGACCCTTCGCGACCTCGGTATAACCGTCGCCGCGAGGTGGACTACTCGTCCGGCGCCTGCCTGGCGGTTCGCACCGACGTGCTGCGAGAGCTTGGCGGGTTCGACCCCGCGTTCGCACCCGCCTACTGCGAGGACAGCGACCTCTGCTTCCGCCTTCGCGCTCGCGGCCTGCGCATCATCTACGAACCGCGGGCTGTTATCGCGCACCACCTCAGCGTCAGTTCCGATCGCCTGTCCGGCTCGTACAAGCGAGACTTGGCGGTTCGCAATCAGCAGAAGTTGTTCGAGCGTTGGAGCGAGGAGATCGACAAGCTCAACGATGTTCGCGTGATCGCGCTCTACCTGCCGCAGTTCCATCCCATTCCCGAGAACGACCTGTGGTGGGGCAAGGGCTTTACCGAATGGTCCAATGTGGCCAAGGCGACGCCGAACTATCTGGGGCACTGCCAACCGAACGTACCGGCCGACCTCGGCTTCTACGACCTGCGCCTCGCCGAGGCGCTTGAGGCGCAGGCTTCGCTGGCGCGCCGCTACGGCATCCACGGCTTTTGTTTCTACTACTACTGGTTCGGCGGCCGCCGGCTCCTGGAGCAGCCGCTCGAGCGGCTGCTGGCGTCAGGCAAGCCGGATTTCCCCTTCTGCATCGCCTGGGCCAACGAGAATTGGACCCGGCACTGGGACGGGAAGGACCGCGAGATCCTTCTTGGGCAACACTATTCGGTGGAAGACGACACCGCGATCATCGCCGATATGGCGCGATACCTGCGCCATCCCAACTACATCCGCGTCTCCGGCCGACCGTTGCTGATCGTCTATCGGCCGACGCTGCTGCCCGATCCGCGCGCCACCGCGGACCTGTGGCGCGCCGAGTGCCGCCGCAACGGGGTTGGCGAGATCTATCTGGCCGTCGTCGATTCTTTCAATCAGATCGCCGAGTTCGCTCATCCGCGTGATATCGGCTTCGACGCGGTGATCGAGTTCCCGCCGCACAACGTCACCGAGCAGATGGACCCGCCCGGTCCCGTGGTGAATCCGCGCTTCGAAGGCGTTGTGCAGGACTACCGCCGCGTGGCGATGAGGTTTGCCGGTCGTGAGCTTCCGGACTACCCGTTCTTGCGCACTGTGATGCCGCGGTGGGACAACACGCCCCGACAACAGGATCGGCCGCACATCTTCGCCGCCGCCACCCCGGGCGCCTACCAAGCCTGGCTCGAGAGCGCTTTGCAGGATGCGCGCGAGACCTGTTTCGGCGACGAGCGCCTGGTGTTCGTCAATGCGTGGAACGAGTGGGCCGAGGGTGCGTATCTCGAGCCCGACCGCGCCTTCGGTCACGGCTTCCTGGAAGCCACGCGGAACGGCCTGGACCGCTGGCTGAGGCCGCGGACCGCATGACCGAAATCGTCCTTGCCGGCCATATCTACGCGCCCATCGGCATGGGCGAACACGTCCGCTGCTCGCATCGGGCCTTGCGCGAGGCTGGAATTGAGCCGGGCCTCAAAGACATCTACGGCCTCGAGCCGCTAACCGACCCGGACTTCGTGCAAGAGTTCGCCGCGGCCTGTGGCGACGGCCTCAGCCCCGATGTGAACGTCTTTCACATCAACGCCGACGAGGTCGATCCTTCGCTCGCCCATCTGGCTGGGGCGCTACCGAAGGGGGCCTACAACATCATCTATCCCGCCTGGGAACTGTCGGTGTTCCCGCAGCCATGGGTGGCGGCCCTGTCGCGGTTCGACGAGATCTGGGCGCCTTCGAGCTTCATCGCCGGCGCTGTGAGCCGAGCCGTCGACCGGCCGGTTATCCCGATGCCTTTGGCGTGCGAGGTGCGGCTGTCGTCGTTCGTCGGCCGGCGCGCGCTCGGGCTGCCGGAGAGCGCGTTCATCTTTGGCTTCTTCTTCGACTTCACGTCGTACCTGGACCGGAAGAACCCCTTCGCCTGCCTCGAAGCCTTTCGGCGGCTGGTCGCGGACATCCCGACCGCGGACGTGGCCCTTGTCGTGAAAACCAACGCCGCCCGGGCGGCGCCGGCCGAGCTTGAGCGATTCCGCGCCGCCGTCGCGGCGGCCGGCGAGCGCGTGCACGTCATCGACGCGCTGTTGACCGACAACGAGACCAAGAACCTCGTCAGGTGCTGCGACTGCTTCGTCTCGCTGCATCGTTCCGAGGGCTACGGCCGCGGCATGAGCGAGGCGATGTATCTCGGCAAGCCAGTGATCGCGACCGGCTACTCTGGCAACATGGAGTTCATGACGCCGCAGACCAGCTATCTTGTGGACCACACGCTGATCCCCGTTCGACCGGGTCAATATCCGTTCGCGGAGGGTCAGGTGTGGGCCGATCCAGACATCGATCATGCGACCAGGCTGATGCGTCACGTGATGGACAACCCCGGCGAGGCGCGCGCGCGCGGCGAGGCCGCGAGCCGACGCATCCGGCAGGGCTTCAGCTACCGCGCGGTGGGCTTGCGCTATCGACAGCGCCTGGAGACCATTGCGAGCGACTGCGAGCGTCAGCCGGCGCGCGCCCGGTAGCGGCGCGAGACCGGCCCCCACGCGAGAGGAACCATGGACGGACACACTGAGACCAGCCCAGGCCCACTGTGGCTCGACCAGTCAGATGCCGAGAGCCGCATCGAGGCTATGGCGCCCAGGATCGGCCAGCCATATGCCACCGGTCTGCGCGATCTTGCGCGCATCGGCTTCACCACGTTCCCGGGCGCCATGGACCCGGTGCTGTGCGACCAGGTCAACGCCGACTACCAGGCGTACCTGAGCCGGAACCACGACTACGCCAGCGGCTGGGTCGATGGGTTGGGCCGCCACAACCGGCTGGTCAACTTCCACATGACCTCGCCGGCGGCCCTGAAACTGGGCGCCAGCCCCTTTCTGATGGGCTTCCTCGACCTCGTGTTCGGCCGCAAGGCCGGGATTTACACGTCGCTGACGTTCGAGTTCGGCACCGAACAGCCGATCCATCGCGACTCGCCGTTCTTCCACACCTTCCCGGTGAACTACTTCGTCGGCGCGTGGGTAGCGCTGGAGGACATCGTGCCCGAAGCCGGGCCGCTGATGTACGTCCCTGGGGGCCACCGCTTCACCATCGATCAGCATGCCTTCTATCGCGAGGCGCGCGCCCGCCGCCCGGATGCGCCGAAAGACGAGGTCGTCCTGGAGGCGCTCGAGCACTACAACGGGGCCATCATCGATCGCTCGGCGGACATCGCGCCCATCCAGCGCACGGCGCTGAAGAAAGGCGACCTAGCGATCTGGCACGCCACCCTACCCCATGGCGGATCGCCGGCGAGCGACAAGAGCCGCACCCGCCGCAGCATCGTTTTCCACTGCGCGCCCGAGGCGCTGCAGGTCTACCAGCACGACGTCTTCTTTTCGCATGAAGGGCCAACGGCGCCGCCGCCGCGCTACGGGTTCCGCGCCTACGGCGAGCGCACGTACGCCGTCGCCGGCGAGACGGCGTTCATGTAGCCCATGCGCCGGGGCGTGGAGCATGGCGACAACGTGGGGCGGTCGGGCAGCGTTCGCGGCCTGGGCACGCGCTGTTTGTCGCCAACCGCCGTCGCGAGTCACGGATGCTGAGATGGTTCCGTGATCCAGGCGAACTGGCGTCCTTCGCCGACGGCATCGTTCCGCTGCAGCGGCTCTGCGAAACCCACATCGAGCGCCAGCCCGAGATCACCGGCTATTGCCACGTTTGCGACGCCATGCGGGCGTTCGGGGTCTCCGGCTACGGCTCCTTCGGCGACCAGCCGAACCTACGCGAAGGTCTGGTTTGTCGCGGCTGCGGGCTGTCGAACCGCAATCGCCTGCTGATGGCGACGATACTCGCCGAACGTGAATGGGAGGCCGGCGCCCCAATGCTGACGTTCGAGCGCCTGACGACGCTCCACGATCAGCTCAGCCAGCGATTTCCTGGCCTGATTGGGACGGAATACCTGGGGGGGGATGCCGCCCCGGGAGCGTGGAAAGCCATCTACGGTGTCGACGTTCGCCACGAGTCCATCACTGGCGCTTCGTTCGCGACCGGGTCGTTCGACCTGGTCGTGCACAACGACGTGCTGGAGCATGTGTTCGACTATCGTGCCGCATTGTCGGAATGCTTCCGCCTGCTGGCGCCCGGCGGCGTGATGATCTTCACCACGCCGGTCTTCATCCGCCTGCCGGGCAACCAGCTGAAAGCGACGCTCAACGCCGATGGCTCGGTCACGCACCACGCCGAGCCCGAGTATCATGGCGACCCGCTCAATCCGCAGGGCGCACTGACCTTTCACCATTTCGCCTGGCCGCTGGTGGCCGACATCACCGCCGCCGGCTTCACGGACGCCGAGTTGGGCGTTCACTATGACGCGCTGTGCGGGCTGGTCTCCAACAACCACCCTGACTTCGGTCACGGCAACATGCTACCCATCGTGCTGCGGGGCCGCAAACCAGCGTCGGCATGGGATCGCCGGCGCCGGGAAATCACACGTGCGTGGCGGTCACTCGGGCGCCTGATCCGCCTGGAGGGGCGCGCCGGTCCAGCTCAGAGCCCGTCCAGACAGATGTATGCCACGCCGTAGGACGGCTTCCAGCTAACGGGGATGACAGTGGACCTTGAGACAGCGCGAAACCTCGTGGCCAGCCGTCCCTGGTGGTACCACCGCTTTGAAATCTATCCGGGTCTGGTGACGCCCGGCGTCTACGATCCGAGCGGTACGCTCTTCAAACTGGATCTGCCCGACGACCTGACAGGCGCCACCATCCTGGAGATCGGTCCTGCTGAAGGCTTCTTCACTAGGGAACTGGTCAAGCGGGGCGCCAAGGTGACCGCTGTCGATTATATGCCGAAGCATTTCCATGGTTTCGCTATGATGGAGGAGCTGGCGGGTATCGAGTTCGATTTCCGGCAAGCGAATCTATACGACCTGAAGACGCTTGATCTGGGAACATTCGACATCGTTCTCTGCCTCGGCGTTCTCTATCACCTCCCCGACCCTGTCCGAGCGCTGTGGACTCTCCGCGACTACGTGAAGGGACAGCTGATCCTCGAGACGCTCATCAGTCGTGAGTTCGAAGACGTTCCCTGCGCCAGGTACCTTCCGGCGGACAGCAGCAATGGTGACATCACCAATTTCTGGGCGCCCAACCCGATGTGCTGCAAGAACATGTTGGAAGACGTGGGGTTCAAAGTAAGGAATACTTGGCTCAACGACACAAGAGGCATGTTCCACTGCGCCGTCGATGAGAACCCCAACGCGTTGACAAAGATAACCTTTGCGTATGGGACGAACAACTGGGGGCAGCGCGCGGGTTGATCTGTTGGGCGGCGGCTGGCCATCGACCCGTCGCCGCCGGTAGTTCTAGCGCGACACGGTCGCCGACGATCAGCCGGCGCCGACCTGCATGTGCCCGAGCAGGCAGACAGCGCTCGTTCCCGTGACCCCGTAGACCTGGACGTCGCCGGTGGCGGTTCCGACAGACGCAGCCCAGCCGACGTTTGGCGTGGTCACATCCTTGCGGTTGGCTACGACGTCGGGGCGCGCCGCACCGCTCTCACCAGCGCCGACAATGTCGCCTTGCCCGTCAGTCACCAGCAGTTGGGCGACCGGACGTTTGCCCACAGTGTCCCACGCCCATCCATGCAGGGTCGGCGGTGCTGTCGTCGTGTCGAGAGTGTCCACGTTGCCCACGCAGACCCCATCCTTGCTCGGATAGGTCGCCGACAAGCTCTTGCCGATCAGCGCTGTAGCCCAGGCGGGCAGCGGCGCGGCCGGGGCGGGCGGCGCGGCCGCAGCCGCCGTATTTGCGGTGTTCGATGTCCCCTGGCTGCAATCTGTCAGCGCCAGCAACGCCAGCCCGGCCAGCAACGTCCCGCCAATCCAACGCATGTCCGGTTACCCCGTGCTCTGGTTCGAATGATGTCTAGACGAAGCGCGCGAGGCGGAAAAGCGCTGCGCAAGGCTTGCAGGACTGCAGATTGGCCGGCCGCGTCAGGTCAGCCCGGAGCGTAAAACGTGGCCGCGCCGCCGGGGAGGTCAACGCTGAAGCGGCGCTCGTGCGGACCCTGAGCGACGGCGCCTGGCGAGAACGCCGCCAGGGCGGCGCGCGCGGCGTCGAGATCGGCCACCTTCAGCATCAGGCCGGGGCGGTCGCTGGCGCGGTCGGCGCCCGCCAGGCAAAGCCGCCCGCCCGCCACATCGAACTGCGCCCAGCGCTCGCCGTCGACGAACGTCGGGGTCGCGCCCAGCGCCTGCGACCACGCCGCCACCGCCGCCGCCACGTCGTCCACAGGCAGCACGGTCGCCAGCTTCTCGATCGTCATTCTCGTCTCATCCCTCATCCCTCATCCCTGTCGCACCAATCCCTAAGGCCGCCGCCAGGGACTGTTCAAGCGCCGGGCAGACGACCACATAGAGCGCAGGTTTGAGCGAGCGGGTATGGAATCGCGACGGCCGGGCGCGCAGAGCGGTTGTGGCGCAGGCTTACCGGCCGTAAGGGTGTTCCGGAAAACGTGAAATGTGCGGGCGCACAGGCCCGCCAGGGAGTGGACGAATGGAGTTGAAGCCCGGATCGCGCTGGAAGAGCGCTGTCTGCGACACCGAAGTGGTGGTGGTGCGCGCGACCAAGGACGACGTGGCGCTGGAATGCGGCGGCGTGGCCATGGTGGCGCACAACGAAGCCAAGCCGGAGGGCGCTGCGCTGAACGCCGAGTTCAGCGAGGGCACCCAGGCCGGCAAGCGCTTTGCCGACGACGTCACCGGCGCGGAATTCCTCTGCACCAAGGGCGGCAAGGGCTCGCTGTCGATCGGCGGACGCGCCATTGGCGCCAAGGAAGCCAAGAAGCTTCCCGCGTCCGACTGAGCCCCGTCCCATGCACTCAGCGTTGCTGTTGGAGATGGCGGGCGAGAGCTTTCCGGAGCGCATCGCCACGGGCCCGCTCGCCGATGGGGTGAGCTTTTCGGAACTGGCGGGCCGCGCCCGCGGCGGCGGCGCCTGGCTGGCGGCCAAGGGCGCCGACAAGGTGGTGTTCTGCGGGCTGAACGGCTCGGCGCTGCCGGCGCTGCTGTTCGCGGCCGGCGAGATCGCCCGCCCGTTCGCGCCGCTGAACTATCGGCTGAAGGACGACGAACTGCGGCGGCTGCTGGAGCGCACCGCCCCGTCGGTGGCCATCGTCGACGACGACATGGTGAGCCGCGTGGCGGGCGTGCCCGGCGTTGAGATCGTCACTCGCACCGCGTTCGAAGCCGCCTGCCTGGACCCGGCCAACCGCGAGGCCGAGGGCCTGGACGTCGACCACGACATCGCGGTGTTGTTGTTCACCAGCGGCACCACCGGCGATCCGAAAGTGGCGGTGCTGCGCCACCGGCACCTGACCTCGTACGTGATCTCCACCGTCGAGTTCATGGGCTCGGACGAGGACGAAGCGGCGCTGGTGAGCGTGCCGCCGTACCATATCGCCGGAATCTCGGCGATTTTGACCGCGGTCTACTCCGGCCGGCGCCTGGTCTACCTGCCGGCTTTCACCCCGGAAGAGTGGGTGGACCTGGCGGCGAAGGAGAGGATTACCCACGCCATGGTGGTGCCAACCATGCTGGGCCGCATCCTGCAGGTGCTGGAGCAGCGCGGCGAGACGCTGCCGGCGCTGCGCGGCGTCTCCTACGGCGGCGGGCGCATGCCGCAGGCCACGGTGGAGAAGGCGCTGCAGGTGTTGCCCCACGTGGACTTCGTCAACGCCTACGGCCTGACCGAGACCAGTTCCACCATCTCCATTCTGACCGCCGACGATCACCGCGAGGCCATCGCCTCGACCGACCCGAACGTGCGCCGCCGCCTGGGCTCGGTGGGCCGGCCGCTGCCGACGCTGGAACTGGAGATTCGCGATCCGGACGGCAAGCTGCTGCCCGCCGGCGAGTCCGGCGAGGTCTATGTGCGCGGCGAGCAGGTGGCGGGCGAATACCTGCACAAGAGCGCGCTGCTGAGCGACGGCTGGTTTCCCACCAACGACGCCGGCTGGCTGGACGAGGACGGCTACCTCTTCGTCGAAGGGCGGCTGGACGACGTGATCGTGCGCGGCGGCGAGAACATCTCACCGGGCGAGATCGAGGACGTGCTGCGCAAGCACCCGAAGGTCAGCGACGTCGCCGTGTTCGGCGTGCCGGACAACGAGTGGGGCGAGAAGATCGCCTGCGCCGTCGTGGTCGAAGGCACGCCGCCGTCCAGCGACGAGCTGGCCGACTTTGTGCGGGGCGTGCTGCGCTCGACCAAGACGCCGGAGGTGTGGTCGTTTCGCGAGGCGCTGCCTTACAACGACACCGGCAAGCTGCTGCGCCGGCAGTTGAAGGCGGAGATGTCCCCCCAGCCGGCGACGGCGTGAGGCGGACGCGGCCGTGCCCGACTGGCGCCGGCTACAGCGCGACCTGACCGAGCTTGGCGGCGCTGGCGCCGAGGTGCTGGAGGTCAGTGCGACTGCGCCGGCGCCAGCCGCGGCGGGCGTGGTGCGGATCGGCGTGCATCGGGAGGGGCCCCTGCCCTCCGACGGCCTCGACGGCTTCGATGTGTTGCTGACCGCTGTGGCGGATGCGCCGGCGCCGTGGGTCGGCGTTGACGACGTCGATGCGGGCGCAGCTGAACTCGTGCGCCGCACGGACGAGCAGCCGGCCGCGGCCGCCATCGCCGCGCAGGTGATGCGGGCCACGCTGAAGCTGAGCTTCGCCGAGGCGCTGACACTGGAGTCGCTGAGTTATTCGATGTTGCTAGGCTCGGAGGGCTTCGGCCGGTGGCGCGGCGCCAATCCGCCCCGCAATCGCCCGCCGGACGAGGGGCCGCGCGTGTCGCTGGAGGTTGGCGATGCGCAGATCACCATCAAGCTCAGCCGTCCTGCAAGCCGCAACGCCTTCGACGCCCGCATGCGGGACGAACTGTCCGAAGCTTTGGCCTTCGCGCAAGACCACCCGGACCAGCCGCCGGTGCTGCTCTGCGGCGACGGCCCGGCGTTCAGCGCCGGCGGCGACCTGGATGAGTTCGGCAAGGCCACCGATCCCGGCTTCGCTCACCTGATCCGCACGCTGCGCTCGCCGGCGCGGCAGGTGAACGCGCTGGGCGCCCGCGCCAGCGCCCGGCTGCACGGCGCCTGCGTCGGGGCCGGCATCGAGGTCCCGGCCGCCGCGGCGCGAGTGACAGGGCGGGCCGGCGCCTTCTTCCGACTGCCGGAAGTAGCTATGGGGCTGATCCCGGGCGCTGGCGGCACGGCCTCGATCCCCCGCCGCATCGGACGCCACCGCGCCGCGTACATGTCGCTGTCGGGCGCCGACATCGATCTGGCCACCGCCCTCGCCTGGGGCCTGGTGGACGCCGAGGACGCATGAACAACGACCCTGTCGCCACCATCATGGCTCGCCTCGCCGCCGACGTCGCCGAGGCCAGCGGCGGGCGCGTGGACGTGGCCGCGATGGGCGTCACCAGCCGCGCCGGCCATCTGCCGCTTGCCGAGCCCGGCCGCATCTCGCCCAACGGCGCCTGTCGCCTGGTCCGCTGCGCCGACGGCTGGATCGCGGTGAACCTGGCGCGCGAGGAGGACGCGGAGCTGATCCCCGCGTGGCTGGGGCTGGAGGACGCGGGCGATCCGTGGGCGGCCATAGAGGCGGGCGCGCTGGTGCGCACCGCTGCGGCGGCGGTCGCGGACGCAAGCGTTCTTGGCATCCCAGTCGCCCGCGTCGGCGAGGTCCAGACCCACAGCTTCGCGGCGCAGGTCCTCCGCAACGCCCCGCGGGGCGCGCCCCGCCGCCTCGGCCGCGTGGTGGACGTCTCTGCGCTGTGGGCTGGCCCGCTTTGTGGCGCGATCCTGGCGGCGGCCGGGGCCGAAGTGCTGAAGATCGAAAGCCACCGGCGGCCCGATCCCAGCCGTGCGGCGACGCCCGAGTTCTTCAAGCGTCTCAACGGCATGAAGATGGAAGTCGAGCTCGACCTCGCCGACGAACGCGATCAGAAGCGCCTGTTCGAGGCCGTGAGCCGCTCGGATGTGCTGATCACCAGCGCCCGGCCGCGCGCTTTCCCGGGCATCGGCCTGGAGCCCGCGGCTGTCTTCGCCGCCAACCGGGCCCTGACCTGGGTGTCGATCACCGGCCATGGGGCGGCCGGCGCGGCGGCGGAGCGGGTGGCGTTCGGCGACGACGCCGCGGCGGCCGGCGGGCTGGTGCGCTGGGAGGGCGAGGAGCCGCGCTTCCTGGGCGATGCGCTTGCGGACCCGATCACCGGGCAGGCCGCCGCGGTTGCAGCGCTGAAGGCGCTGGAGACCGGTGGTGGGGCTGTGGTCGACATCGCCATGGCCCGCGCCAGCGCCGCCGCCGCGCACCTGGTGAAAGCCACGACGTGACCACGCTGCGCAATGTCGAGGTCGGCGGCCGTGCTGGCCTCGACGCGCGGCTTGAGGGCGGGCGCATCGCCGCGATCGGCGCGCGCCTGCCGGCCGATCCGGACGACATCGACGGCGGCGGTGGGGCGCTGATCCCTGGACTGGTGGACCACCACATCCACCTCTTCGCTCTGGCCGCCGACGCCCATTCGGTGAACTTGGCCGGGGCGCGTGGCGCGGACGACCTGGCGGCGCGCATCGCGGCGGCCACCTCGGGCCGACCGGCCGGCGCCTGGATTCGCGCGGTCGGCTACCACGAACGCATCGCGGGCGATCTGACCCGCGCCGACCTCGACCGGCTGGCGCCGCGCCATCCGCTGCGTCTGCAGCATCAGACCGGCGCGCTCTGGGTGCTGAACAGCGCCGCGCTGGACGCGGTGCTGGCGGGCGGCGCGCCGCCGGCCAGTGTCGAGATCGGCGCCGATGCGCGCCCGACGGGGCGCATCTGGCGGGGCGACGACTGGCTGCGCACCCGCCTGCCGCCGGAGGCCCCGCCGTTGGCGCCCATCGGCGCGCGACTGGCGGCGCTCGGGATCACCGCGGTCACCGACGCCAGCGTCACCACTGATGCCGACGCTGCCGCGCGCCTGGCGGCGGCGCATCGCGCCGGCGAGCTGTCCCAGCGCCTGACGCTGATGAGCGGCGGCGCGCTCGCCGCGCCGGCCGATGGGGCGTTCTCGGTGGGGCCGGTGAAAGTGCTGCTGGACGACCACGCGCTGATCGATCTCGACGACTTTACGGCCCGCATCGCCAAAGCCCGTAGCTGGGAGCGCACCGTCGCCACGCATTGCGTCACCGCCGGCGAACTGGCGCTGACCCTGGCGGCGCTGGAAAGCGCCGGCGCGCGCCCTGGCGACCGCATCGAGCATGGCGGCGTCATCCCGGTTGAAGCCATCGCGCAGATGAAGGCGCTGGGCCTTGCCGTCGTCACCCAATCGGCCTTCGTGCGCGAACGCGGCGACCGCTACCTCGCCGAGGTCGACCCGGCCGAGCAGCGCGACCTCTATCGCTGCGCGTCGCTGCTGGCGGCTGGCGTGCCCGTCGCGGCCAGCTCCGACGCCCCCTACGCCTCGCCCGACCCCTGGGCGGCGATGGCGACGGCGATGGACCGGCGCACGGCGTCCGGCGCGGCGCTGGGCGCTGGCGAGCGGGTGGACGCCGCGACCGCGCTGGCGATGACGCTGGGCGCGACACCCGGCGGCCCGCCGCGCCGCGTCGAGATCGGCGCGCCGGCAGACCTTTGCCTGCTCAAGATGCCGCTGGCCGAGGTCCTGGCAACGCCAAGCGCCGAGCTGGTGCAGGCGACGCTGATCGCGGGTCGGATCGCCTATGCCGCCTGACCGCTGCCCTTCCCTACCTCCCCCCGCGAAGCGGGGTGAGGGGGACCGCCGGCCGAGCGGAGCGAAGAGCCGGTGGTGGAGGGGGCCCCCGCGATCCGTCCTCGTTGATCAGCGCCAAGTCCGCAGAACGTCCGTGCTCGCGGCTCGCCCCCTCCACCATCGGCTCTTCGCTGCGCTCGGCCGACGGTCCCCCTTGTTTGTTGGGTGGCTGCTAGGGTTGGTCGGTCTTCCGGGACAGTCCGCCTGACGCACCACCGCCAGGCGGACCACCGTCGGAGG
>DASXZG010000005.1:0-1623 GCA_036502045.1 Caulobacteraceae bacterium
GTAACCCTCCGCCGAGAGCCGCCTGGGTGCGACGCCGCGCGCCACCTTAAGTAGCTGGTTAAGGCGGCGCTTGAGGTGTGTTGATGGACGGGGTGGTGGAGATCATCACGGGTCGGGAGCGCCGCCGGCGGTGGAGCACGGCGGAGAAGCTTCGTCTGGTGGCGGAGACGCACGAGCGTAGCACGACGATCGGCGCCGTCGCGGCACGGCACGGCGTCTGCGAGAGCCTGCTGTTCACTTGGCGGCGGCAGGTACGCGAGGGTGTGCTGACCGCGGCGGAGACGGCGGTGTTCATGCCGGTGCAGATGATCGAGGCGGCGCCGACGACTTCACCGGCGCCACCGCCACAAGCGGCGCGTCCATCCGCTCCCGCGCGACCGGCGCCATCAGGGCTGATCGAGATCGAGCTGGGCAACGGGCGGCAGGTGCGCGTCGGCAGCGACGTGAACCTCGCCGCCTTGCGGCGCGTGCTGGCTGCGCTGCGCGAATGATCCCGATCGCGTCGGGGATCCGGGTGTGGCTCGCGAGCGGCCACACCGATATGCGCCGGGGCATGCGGGGTCTGGCGCTGCAGGTCCAGGAGGGCCTCGGGCGCGATCCGTTCGCGGGCGACGTTTACGTCTTTCGTGGTCGCAACAGTACGCTGATCAAGGCGATCTGGCACGACGGTATCGGCTTGTCGCTGTATGCCAAGCGCCTGGACCGCGGGCGCTTCATTTGGCCGCAGACCGTGGACGGCGCGGTGGCGCTGACGGCCGCGCAGATGGGCTACCTGCTTGAAGGGATCGATTGGAGGAACCCACAGCAGACCTGGCGTCCGCAGGCCGCCGGGTAGGTTCAGGAGCGCGAGCCAGAGCAGAGAAAACAGTACCGCGGCGGGGCGATTCGTGATTCGATCCGGGTCATGGACGCAGCTTCCGACGCCCTGCCGGACGACATCTCAGCGCTGAAGGCGGCGCTGCTCGTCGAGCGTGCCCGGGCCGATATCGCGCAAGCCGAGGCCGCTGTGGCGCGGGCGCGGCAATCCGACGCCGAGGCGATGGTCGCTCGCCAGCAACTGGAGATCGACAAGCTGCGGCGGGAGATCTACGGCCCGCGCTCCGAGCGGACGCAGCGCCTGCTCGACCAGATGGAATTGCACCTGGAGGAACTGGAGGCCACGGCCACCGAGGGCGAACTGCAGGCCGAGAAGGACGCGGCCAAAACCACGACCGTGGCGGCGTTCGTCCGCAAGCGCCCCGCGCGCAAGCCGTTCCCCGAGCACCTGCCGCGCGAACGCGTGGTCGTGGCGGGACCGGCCGCCTGCAAGTGCTGCGGCGGCGCGCGTTTGTCCAAACTGGGCGAGGACGTCACCGAGACGCTGGAGGTGATCCCGCGGCAGTGGAGGGTGATCCAGCATGTCCGGCAAGCCTACGAGTGGGGCGTTGCGACCGAAGGCGTCGCCGATGGCGAACTTGAAGCGGCGAGCGATGCGTTGGCCGAAGAGCTGCGCGGGTTTCCGCCGTTGGAGCAGCGCAGCGCGAAAAAGCTCATGAACGACATCGAGGATGCCGGCCTGTCGCTGGCGATCGAGCTCGAAGGCCAGTGCTACGGCAGGCTGCGCAGCTCCGACGATTTCCGCGA
>DASXZG010000006.1:0-88547 GCA_036502045.1 Caulobacteraceae bacterium
TCCAGCGTCTCGCCCAGCCAGTCCAGCGCGCCCACCACCATCGGCTGGCGCGCCGTGGCGCCCAGTCGCCGCAACAGCCGCAGCGCCACGCTGGTGGCGATAGCGGTCGACGCCGGGCCCTGCATGTCGCTCTCCAGACCGTGCCCGAAGCCGCCATCGGGGTTCTGGAACTCGGACAGCGCCACCAGCGCCGGCTCGGCGGGCGCTTCGCCCAGTCCCTGCCCCAGCAGCGCCACTTCCAGCGGCCGCCCATGGTCGCGAACGAAGGCCTCGGCCGCTTCGCAGCGGTCACGTGAAAGCATTTCAAGCATGCGGCGCACATACATCAACCGGAGCTGAATCGCAAGAACAAAATATGAACTAGTACACGCTTGGCGAGAGGTGGAACTTGGGTCATGCTGGGCTTGGGGGGCGGCTATGACAGCAATTCTGGCGGCGCAGACCGACGGCTCGCGGCCGGACCTAGACGTCGGCGCGGTCCTCGGCGCCATGTGGCGAGTCTTGGCGCGGCGGGGACTCGACCTGCTCGTCGTCGGAGCACCGTTCGTCATTCTACCGCAGGTGATCGCGGGCTTCCTGCCGCAGAATCTGGAAGCCGTGAAGCTGGCGCTCGGGTTGCCGGGCGTCGTTTTTACCGGGGGCGCCAGCCTGATCGCCTATGCCGAGCTATCGGGCGGAAGCATCACGTCCTGGAAAGCCATCGGCGGCGGTCTCGGCCGGTTCGGAACGCTCTGGGCGGTCGGCGTATTGAGTGGCCTCGCTATCGGACTTGGCACGATCCTGCTGGTCGTCCCAGGCCTCATCGCCATGATCGGTTGGATTCCAGCGTCGGCGACTGTGATGGTCGAAAACACTGGCTCCACGGAAGCGCTTGGCCGCGCCTGGCGTCGCACTCAAGGCGTACGCTGGCGCCTTGCGTTGCTCTCGTTGCTCGTGTTCGTCGCGGTTCTGCTGGGTTTCGTGGTCGTACTCATCGCCGACCTTGCGGTGATGTCGACCGCTGGCGAGGCAGCGATGAACCAGGTCAGCAACCTGGTCGTCGCCCCGCTCTACGCCTTCGTCGTGGTTGCGTTGATGACCGCATTCTCAACCGCAGTATACGCAGCCCTGCGGCCAGCGGGCGCTCCCGCAGTCGTCGCCGACGTCTTCGCTTAGCTACTCCGCCGCCGCCGCCAGCAGCGCCGCCGGTCGCAGCTGCTCGAACCGGGCCAGGGCCGCCTCATCGAGGCGAGCGCGGACGACCACGGCGCCGTCGCGCTCGCACCGTTCCAGCACCCGGCCGTGGCGGTAGAGCCAGGCGAGGCCCTCACCGTCGGCGGCGTCCAGCGTCAGCGTCAGCAGCGGCCCATCGTCCACCAGCTCGGCGAGGCGCGCCAGCAGGTCGTCGCACCCCTCCCCCGTCACCGCGGACACCGCCACAGCCTCGCTGCGGCGAGCCCGAGCGGCAAGGAACTCGCCGGCCTCGCCGTTGAGCAGATCGGCCTTGTTCCAGACCTCCAGCACCCGATGGCTGCTGTCTTCGACGACGCCGATCTCAGCCAGCACCTTGCGCACGTCGTCCGCCTCGGCCTCGGTCTCGAGGCTGGCGATGTCGCGGACATGCAGAATGACGTCGGCCTCCTTCACCTCCTCCAGCGTGGCGCGGAACGCCTCCACCAGTTCGTGCGGCAGGTCGGAGATGAAGCCGACGGTGTCGGAGAGGATCGCGGGCCGGCCGCCAGGCAGCTTCAGCCGCCGCATGGTGGGATCGAGGGTGGCGAACAGCATGTCCTCGGCCACCACCTCCGACGCGGTCAGGCGGTTGAACAGCGTCGACTTGCCGGCGTTGGTGTAGCCGGCCAGCGCCACCACCGGAAACGGCGTGCGTTTGCGCGCCTGCCGGGCCAGGCCGCGGGTCCGGCGGACGTCAATGAGTTCGCGCTTCAGCTTGCCCAGCTTCTCGCTAAGCAGCCGCCGGTCGGTCTCGATCTGGGTTTCGCCGGGGCCGCCCATGACGCCGTAGCCGCCGCGCTGGCGCTCCAGGTGGGTCCAGGTGCGCACCAGTCGCGAGGCCTCGTACTCCAGCCGCGCCACTTCCACCTGCAGCCGGCCTTCGCGGGTTCGGGCCCGGCGGGCGAAGATCTCCAGGATGAGGCCGGTGCGGTCGATCACCTTGGCCTGCCAGGCCTTCTCCAGATTGCGCTGCTGGCCGGGCGAAAGCGCGTCGTCGATGACCACGACATCGAGCTCGCGCTCGCGGCACACCTCGCCAATCTCCGCCACCTTGCCGGCGCCCAGCAGCGTGGCGGGCGTCGCCTTGCGCAGCGGCGCGATCAAAGCCTCGACCACATCGAGGTCGAGCGCTTCGGCAAGGCCGACCGCTTCGGTCAGGCGGGCCTGAGACGAGCGCAGCGCGGCGTCGCGCGGCCGCTCCGGATGCAGAACGAGCGCGCGCTGGACCGGCGTGCTTCTATCGATGCTCGGCGGCTTCAATCGTTGGAGTCGAGACTGGGCTCGTAGAGCTGAACCGGCTGAGCCGGCATGATCGTCGAGATGGCGTGTTTGTAGACCAGCTGTGACTGGCCATCGCGGCGCAGGAGAACGCAGAAGTTGTCGAACCAGCTGACCACGCCCTGCAGCTTGACGCCGTTCACCAGAAAGATGGTGAGCGGGGTTTTCGAGCGGCGCACGCTGTTGAGGAAGGTGTCCTGAAGGTTTTGCTTCTTGTCGACGGCTGTTGTCGTGTTCATCGGGTTGAATCCCCTGTCTGGTCGTTATTCAGGCCGCGGAATTGGCGGCCACACATCAAGTTTCGGTTCCCCCGGAAGCCCTCGTCAGAGGGCTGTCCTCCTAGCCTCCTCGATATAGAGCCGGCGTAGCTGTTTCGCCACCGGGCCAGGCGTCCCACCGCCGACCGGGCGTCCATCGATGCTGACAATGGGCAAAAGCAGGGTGCCGGCGCCTGTGATGAAGGCTTCCCGGGCCTCTCGGGCCTCTTCCACCGTGAACGGCCGCTCCTCCACCTTCAGCCCTTCGCGGGCCAGGACGCCGAGCAGGGTCTTGCGGGTGATGCCGCGCAGGATGTTGGCCTGGGTGTCTCTGGTGCGCACCGCCCCGTGCTTGTCGATGATCCAGGCGTTGCTGGACGCCCCTTCCGTGACGAGCCCGAGCTCGTCGACGAACCAGCTCTCCACCGCGCCAGCGGCTCGCGCTTGCTGCTTGGCCAGCACGTTCGGCAACAGGCCCACCGTCTTGATGTCGCATCTGGCCCAGCGGGTCTCGGTCTGGGTGATGACGGCGGCGCCGCGCTCGGCCCTGGCGTCTGCGGCGGCCCGGTCGACGCTGTGCGCGGTCAGGATCACGCTGGGCGGCACGGCGGGGTTGGGAAAGGCGTGGTCACGGGGGGCGACGCCGCGGGTCACCTGCAGGTACACCAGCCCCTCGCGCACTTTGTTGCGGCGCACGGTCTCCTTCAGCAGCACCATCAGCGCAGCGCGCGCCATCGGCATGGCGATCGAGAGCTCGCCCAGGCTGCGCTCAAGCCGCTCGAAGTGCCCGGCCGCGTCGCCCAGCAGGCCGCCCAGCACCGCCCAGACCTCGTAGACCCCGTCGGCGAACTGGAAGCCGCGGTCCTCGATGTGCACCGCCGCCTGTCCGTGCGGGACAAAGCGGCCGTTGACGTAGGCGACGCGGCTCATGCGTCAGCCTCCTCCAGGGCCCGGGCGCCGCCGAAGCCCAGCGACTTCAGCTTGCGGTGCAGGGCCGAGCGCTCCATGCCGATGAAAGCCGCGGTGCGCGAGATGTTGCCGCCGAAGCGCATGATCTGCGCCCCGAGATACTCCCGCTCGAACAGCTCCCGCGCCTCGCGCAGCGGCAGAGCGATGATCCGCTCGGCGCCCAGGCCCCCGGTCGGGGCCTGCGAGGCGCCGTCGGACGGCAGTCCTTCGGCCGTGATCGGCTCGCCGGGATCTCCCGGCGCCAAGATCAGGATGCGCTCCAGCACATTGCGCAGCTGGCGCACGTTGCCGGGCCAGGCCTGCACCTGCAGCGTCGCCACCGCGTCGTCGGCGAAGGTGCGGCGCGGCAGGCCTTGGGCGGCGGCGATCCGCTCGATGCAGTCACGGATCAGCTCCGGGATGTCCTCGCGCCGCTCTTCCAGCCCTGGCACCCGGATCGGCACCACGTTGAGGCGGTGGAACAGGTCGTCACGGAAGCGGCCAGCGGCAATCTCCTCGCGCAAGTCCCGGCTGGACGACGAGATCACCCGGACATCCACCTGCACGTCGGTGTCGCCCCCGACGCGGCGGAAGCGTTGTTCGACCAGCACCCGCAGGATGCGGCTCTGGCTTTCGCGCGGCATGTCGGCCACTTCGTCGAGGTAGAGCGTGCCGCCGTGGGCCCGTTCGAAAACGCCGATGGTGCGCGGCCGCCCGCCCTCGCCTTCCTCGCCAAACAGCTCCATGTCCAGACGCTCCGGCGTCATGCCGGCGGCGGCGATGGCGACGAACTCGCCCTTGAAGCGGGGGCTGGCGGCATGGATCAGCCGCGCCGAGGTTTCCTTGCCAGCGCCGGCGGGGCCGGTAATCAGCACCCGGCTGTTGGCCGAGGCCACCTTGGCGATCATCTGGCGAAGGTGTTGCGCGGGTTGCGAAGCGCCGGGGAAACCGTCAGGCGCGGCGCTCAAGGTGCGAAGGCGCCGGTTCTCGCGGCGGAGGCTGGCGGCTTCCAGCGCCCGCTCCACCACCAGCAGCAAGCGGTCGGACTTGAACGGCTTTTCCAGGAAATCGTAGGCGCCACGCTTGATGGCGCTGACCGCGGTCTCGATGTTGCCGTGACCGGAGATCATGATGATCGGCAGGTCGCGGTCGAGGCCCTTGACCAGGTCGAGCAGCTCCAGCCCGTCCATGCCGCCGCCCTGCATCCAGATGTCGAGCACCACCAGCGAGGGTTTGCGAGCACGGATCGCGGCCAGCGCTTCCTCGGAGTCGCCGGCGGTGCGCACCGCGTAGCCCTCGTCGCTGAGGATCCCCGCGACCAGCTCGCGGATATCGATCTCGTCGTCCACCACCAGTACGTCAGCGGCCATGGGCGTTACGCGTCCTTCAACAGAGGTTCGGCCACGCGAGTGGCCGGTGAGGCGGGGGCCAGCGGCAAGCGCAGGGTGACCCTGGCGCCAGGCAGGTGGCGGGCGTCGGTGAGCGCCAGCTCGCCGCCGTGTTCTTCCATGATGCGCTCGACGATGGCGAGGCCGAGGCCGGTGCCTTTCTCGCGGGTCGTGACGTAGGGCTCGGTCAGCCGGTCGCGGTTTTTCGCGGGCAGCCCGACGCCATTGTCCTCGACCTCGAACGCCATCGTCGGACCGTCGACCACCAGGCGGGCGGTGATGTGGCCGCGCGGCGCTTCGGCGTGAGCGCGCCGGGCGGCTATCGCCTCGCCGGCGTTCTTCAGGATGTTGGTCAGCGCCTGGCCGATCATGCGGCCGTCGCACAGCACTGTCGGCTGCGCCTCGGGCTCGATCATCTCCACGTCGATATCGGCGTCGGCGACGCGCTGGGCGAACACCGCCTGGCGGAGCAACTCGGCGGCGTCCTGAGCGGCAAACTTCGGCGCCGGCATGCGGGCGAAATCAGAGAACTCGTCGACCATGCGGCCGATGTCGCCGACCTGACGGATGATGGTGTCGGTGCAGCGGTCGAAAGTCTCCAGATCGGCGACGATCTCCTTGCGGTACTTGCGCCGCAACCGCTCGGCTGAGAGCTGGATCGGCGTCAGCGGGTTCTTGATCTCGTGAGCGATGCGGCGGGCAACGTCCTTCCAGGCCGCGTTGCGCTGGGCGGCGACGAGCCGCGTGATGTCGTCGAAGGTCAGCACAAGCCCGTCGGGGCTATGACCGACCCGCAGGCGCAGACGCCGTTGCTCAGCGCCGCGGGTGACGTCGACGTCCTCTTCGGCCTCGAGCCCGGTGCGGCCGGCGCGAGCCACCACCTCCTCGAACTCGGGCGCGACGTCGGCCAGCGGCGCGCCAAGGAAGGCTTCCGGCAGCTCCAGCAACGCCACGGCCTGGCGATTGGCCACCGAGATGCGGCCCAGCAGGTCGAGTCCCAGCACGCCGGCGCTGACCCCGAACAGCATGGTCTCGACGAACTGGCGGCGCGACTCAGCGTCCTTGTGCGCATTCACCAGCGCCTGCTGCTGTGCCTCAAGGTCGCCGGTCATGCTGTTGAAGGCGCGGGTCAGCACCGCGATCTCCTCGGCGTCGGAGTGGGTGTCGACGCGCACGGTGAGGTCGCCGGCGGCGACGCGGCCCGCCGCCTGCACCAGCCGCGCGACGGGCCCGGCGATGCTGTCGGCCGCCCACATCGCCGTCGACACCGCCGCCAGCAGCACCCACAGCACCGTCTCGAGGTAGCTGAGGAAGAAGCCGAACTGGATGCGCGTGCGATTGGCCTTGGCCTCTCGGTAGGCGGTGATCGAGGCGACGCTCTCGCTCAGGTGAGCGAACACGCCCTGCGGCACCGGCCACACGGCGTAGAGGTAGGCGTCGGGGAAGGCGCGCAGCCGGTAGAGGGCGCGGAAGAGGTCGGCCCGCTCGAAGGTTTTCTCCTTCACGTCACCCTGGTCGGCGACGTGAAAGGCGTCTGGCGGCGGGGCCAGGAACGGTGGCGCGTCCGGCGCCAGGGCGCTGGCCAGCACCCGGCCGCGGCCGTCGATGACGTAGGCGGCGGAGAAGCCGTTGTCAGCGGCCTGCTGGCGCAGGAACTGCGAGAACGCCACCGGCGAGGCCGCCAGCTGCGATGGGCCGGCGCTGTTCAGATTGGCCGCCACCTGTGTGGCGTGGTCGCGGATGTTGAGGGATTGCTCCTCGAGATACGAGCGCGCCACCCGCGCCGAGTTCTCGACCACATTCTGCACTCGGTCGGAGAACCAGTTCTCCACACTCTGGGTCACCAGCACGCCGAAGAACAAGGCCACGATCAGCGCCGGCGCGACAGCCGCGGCGGCAAACAGCGCCACGAAGCGCAAGTGCAGGCGCGCGCCGGCGTCGCCGCCCTGCTCGCGTGTCATCCGCACCACGCTTTGGGCGATCAGCGCGGCCAGCACCACCAGCAGGCCGAAGTTGGTCCACAGCAGTGTCAGCACCAGCGGGCTGGCGGGGCCGAGCGGTCCGGTGAGGGTGGGCGAGGCGCCGAGGCCGACGGCCGCCGCCGTCAGGGCCAGCGAGAGCGCGTAACCACTGCCGATAACGGCGCGCGACTCCAGCCGCTCCAGCCACCCGGGACCGAAGGCCACCGTCGGCGCAAGCGGCAAAGCTTCGTCGGAGTCCATACGCGGAACCTAGGGCGGACTGTGCCCTGATTTCAACACACGATGTGGCGCTTTTGCGTCAGCGGCGTCCGCGCGACATGGAAACGCCGAGCTCCTGGATTTTCTTGCGCAAAGTGTTGCGGTTAAGCCCCAGCACTTCGGCGGCGCGCACCTGATTGCCACGCGTCGCCGCCAGGGTCAGCTGAATCAGCGGCCGCTCCACGTCCTCCAGCACGCGGTCGTAGAGCCCCACCGGCGGCACGCCGTCCGGCTGGTCGGCGAAGTAGGAGGCCAGGTGGCGCTCGACCAGCGTCGAGAGAGTCAGCGGTCCCTCCTCCCCAGGCGGCGTGGTCGACTGCTCGGAGAGTTCGCGCTCGACGATGCGCGCCGAGATCATCTCTTCGGCATAGAGGGCGCAGACGCGGCGGATCAGGTTCTCCAGCTCGCGCACATTGCCGGGCCAGGCATGGGCTTTGAGCCGCTCCAGCGCGCCGGCGTCGATGGTCTTGGAGGGCAACCCCTCGCGGTTGGCGCGCAGCAGGAAGGCGCGGGCGAGGTCCGGGATGTCTTCGGTCCGCTCGCGCAGCGGCGGCAACCGCACCGGCGCCACGTTGAGGCGGAAGTAGAGGTCCTCGCGGAACAGGCCCTCGCGAATCAGACCCCGCAGATCACGATTGGTGGCGGCGATGACGCGGGCGTTGGGCCGGCGGCCGGTGCGCGGATTGATCGCCGGCTCGGCACCGTCGAACACTCGCAGCAGCCGGGTCTGGGCGTCGAGCGGCATGTCGCCGATCTCGTCGAGGAAGAGGGTGCCGCCGTCGGCCTCCACCAGTTTGCCGAAATCGCCGTCGCCCTTGCCGAAGAGCTCGGTCTCGACCCGCTCGCGCGGCACCGCCGCCAGGTTGATGACCACGAACTTGCCGTCGCGGCGGCGGCCGAGGTCGTGGAGCGCCCGCGCCACCAGCTCCTTGCCAGACCCGCTCTCGCCCAGGATCAGCACGGTCAGGTCCGCGCCGACCAGTCGGGCGATGGTGCGGTAGACCTCCTGCATCGGCGCCGAGCGGCCGATCAGCGGCAGCCGCTCGTCGCGGATCGCTCTGGCCTGAGCCCGCGCCGCCTCGCTGTCGGCCGGCCGCGCCAATGCCCGCCGGGCGGTCGCGGTCATGTCGTCGAGGTCGAAGGGCTTTGGGATGTAGTCGAAGGCGCCGATCTCGGCCGCATTGACGGCGGTAAGCAGGGTGTTCTGCGCGCTCATCACGATCACCGGCAGCTTCGGCCGCTGCTTGCGGATGCGCGGCAGCACGTCGAACACGTTTTCGTCCGGCATCACCACGTCGGTAATGACGAGATCGCCCTCCCCGTCCGACACCCACTTCAAGAGCGTGGTGGCGTTGCCGGTGGCGCGGACCTGGTAGCCGAGGCGGCTGAAGGCCTGACTCAGCACCAGCCGGATGGACGAATCGTCGTCGGCGATCAGGATCTTCTGGGGTTGGGCGCTCATCTATTCACCGCAAAGGCGCCGGTGGGCGCGACGGGCAGGAGGACGCGGAACATCGTGCGTCCCGGCTCGGATTCGAAGTCGATAAGGCCGCCGTGACCGGCGACCAGCTTGGCCACCAGCGCGAGGCCAAGGCCAACGCCGTTGGCCTTTGAGGAGACGAACGGCTCGAACAGGTGGTCACGCAGGTGCGGCGGCACGCCGGGACCGTTGTCCTGGATGCGCACTTCCAGCGGCGCGGCTTGGCTCGACTTGCCGTCGCTGCCGCGCACCCGCACCCCGTGGCGATATGCCGTTGTGATCACCACTTCGCCGCGGCCATCGCGCCGGGCGTGGGCCGCCTCGGCGGCGTTCTTCACCAGGTTGAGGAAGATTTGGATCAGCTGGTCTTCCTCGCCCATCACGGGCGGCAGCGAAGGGTCGAAGCTTTCGCGCAGCGCCAGCCCCTCGGCGACGCCGTTGGCGGCCAGCGCCCGCACCCGGTCCAGCACCTGGTGGATGTTCACCGGATTGCGCTCAGGCGCGGCGTCGTCGGAGAACGCCTCCATGCGGTCGACCAGCCGGCGGATGCGGTCCGTCTCGTCGACGATCAGCTGCGCCAGCGGCGTGTCTTCAGGCTTCGCCCCGCTCTTCAGCAGCTGGGCCGCGCCGCGGATGCCGGCCAGCGGGTTCTTGATCTCGTGGGCGAGCATGCGGCCCAGGCCGACAACGGAGCGCAGCCCGTCGCCAGCGCGATCGATACCGAGCGCCCCGCCCCGGACGTGCAGGGTCAGCAGCACCGCACCATCGCCCAGCGGTGCGGCCGCGCCATCGGCCTCAAAGGTCGGATGACCGAAGAGTGCGATCTCGACGCCTCGCTCGCGGACCGCCGTGTCCTCGGCCAGCGCCCGGTTGATCAGCGACACCAGCGCAGAGTCCGGCGGCAGCGCCGCCTTGAAGCGGCCGCGCGCCAGCAGCGCCAGCCCCTGGCCGAACAGCGCCTCGGCGGCTTCGTTGACGGCCACCAGCGCGCCCTCCCGGTCGACCACCATGGCCGGCTCGGGAATAAGGTCGAACGCCACGGCCTTGAGACTTTCCAAGGCTCGCCGATCTGTAAAACTATGGGCGCGGCTATCCCCGCGGCCCCCGACTGTTGTGCTCATTTTATGCACATCCCCACCGCCGCCTTTTTAGGCATATTGTGCGGTGCCGTAAAGCCTGGACTTGCGACGCCAGTTTCTCGATGAAGCGGCGATGGAATTCGCGGCCGTCATCGTCGCCGCCGGATCGGGCTCAAGGGCCGGTTCAGGCGAGGCCAAGCAATGGCGTCGCCTTGTTGGCAGGCCGGTAGCGCGCTGGTCGGCCGAGGCGTTCCTGGCGGCCGGCGCCGCCGAGCTGGTCGTCGTGATCGGCGAGGGCCAGGCCGACGTCGCCGCCGACGCGATGGCAGGGCTGCCCGGCGTCCGCTTCGTGCAAGGCGGCGCCATGCGCTCGGACTCGGTGAAGGCGGGGCTAGATGCGTTGTCGGCGGGCGGCGAAGCCTTGGTGCTGGTCCACGACGCCGCGCGGCCCCTGCTGAGCGTGGCGCACATCCGGCGCCTGCTGGCGGCGCTGGAGCGCGAACCGGCGGCGATCCTCGCCCTGCCCCTCGCCGACACGCTCAAGCGCGAGGACGACGCTGGCCACATCGGCGCCACGCCCTCCCGCGCCGGCCTCTGGCGAGCGCAAACCCCGCAAGGCTTTCGCCTCGGCGCCATCAAGGCCGCCTACGCCGCTTGGCCGGCTGGCGAGGAACCCACCGATGAGGCCATGGTCATCGAGCGCACCGGGGGCGCAGTGGCGCTGGTCGCTGGCGACCCCGTCCTCACCAAGCTCACTTTTCCGGAGGACTTCGCCATGGCCGAACAGCTCGCCGGCGCGGCGCGGACCATGCGCATCGGCCAGGGCCTCGACGCTCACCGCTTCGGGCCTGGCGACACCGTCTGGCTCTGCGGCGTGCCGATCCCCCACTCGCAGACCCTGGTCGGCCACTCCGACGCCGACGCCGGCCTGCACGCCATCACTGACGCCGTGCTGGGCGCCATCGGCGAAGGCGACATCGGCGATCACTTCCCACCGACTGACCCCAAGTGGCGCGGCGCCTCATCCGACCAGTTCCTGGCCCACGCCGTCGGCCTGGTGACGGCGCGAGGTGGCCGGGTGGTCAACGTCGACGTGACGCTGGTGTGTGAGCGGCCACGGATCAAGCCGCACCGCCAGGCCATGCGCGAGCGGCTGGCCGAGATCCTGGGGCTCGATCTGGCGGCCGTGAGCGTCAAAGCCACCACCACCGAGGGCATGGGTTTCACTGGTCGCGAGGAAGGCCTGATGGCGCAGGCGGTGGCGATGGTTGAGCTGCCAAGCTAAGGAAGTCGCGTAACCGGAGCGCGCCCAGCATGTTTTCCCTCGAAATCGAGACCCTGGCCCGTCTGGTCATCGACGATGCCCGCGAGCGCAACCTGCGCATCGTCACCGCCGAGAGCTGCACCGGCGGGCTGGTGGCGGGTGCGCTCTGCGCAGTTTCCGGCGCCTCGGACGTCTTCGAGCGCGGCTTCGTCTGCTATTCCAACCGCGCCAAGCAGGAGCAGCTGGGGGTGGCTGGCGACATGATCGCCGACCTGGGCGCCGTCTCCCAACCGATCGTTCGGATGATGGCTGAGGGCGCGCTGGAGAACAGCCACGCCCACGTCTCGGTGGCGATCACCGGTGTCGCCGGCCCCGGCGGCGGCACGCCGCTGAAGCCGGTCGGCACGGTCCACTTCGCCACCGCCCGCTCCAACCAGTCAGTCTACCACCGCGAGGAATTCTTCGAGCTGGACACCCGCGAGGAGATCCAGCTGGCCTCGGTGCTGGTCGCCTTGGAAATGCTGCGCGAGCGGCTGCGCTAAGCGCGACCGCAGTTGTTAACTGCCCGTGAACCGTAGCCCACAGAGAGTTCACGCAATGCCAGCGAAGGGGTCACAGACGCGACTCGCTCTCGCCAAAATGCTGGTCTAGGAATTTCGATAGACGGACGACCGTCTGGCGTGGCGCGTGCGGCCCGACTCGAACGGGCACCGGGGGATTTACGAGAACCCTGCTCTTTCCTGTTAAGCTACGCACGCTTCACCCTCGGGGCCGGTTCTGCCAGGACCGGCCCCGAACCTTTTGTGGACGTCATCGCGAATCGTCACTACATCAGGGCCTACATCTAGCGTAGCGAGAGACGCTCGACGCTACATGTATGAGCGCATGTGACCCTTTCTGGGTCAACGGCTCGCCCGCCCTTCAGCTGTGGATCATGGGATAAAGCTGTGGATAGCGCGTGGAAAAGCGTGCCGCAGCGCGGTGTTGTCGAGTTATCCACACTGTGGATAGCTGCGCTAGCCGTAGAGCGCTTTCGCGCGGTCTTCGAAGCAAGCCACCAGCCGGCTCATCGCGCGGTGAGAGTTGGTCGCGAACAG
The DNA here is from genome assembly GCA_036502045.1 of Caulobacteraceae bacterium. Lineage (GTDB taxonomy): Bacteria > Pseudomonadota > Alphaproteobacteria > Caulobacterales > Caulobacteraceae > Acaudatibacter. Next base: position 12,244 of record DASXZG010000006.1, read on the forward strand.
GGCCTGCAACAGGCGTGACCTGAACTCGAAGTCGATATCGAAGCTGAGTTCGACGCCTTTCGGGTGGTCCTTGAACCGCCAGCGGTTCTTCAGGCGCCGGAACGGGCCCGAGATGAGGTCGACGTCGATGACGAGCGCCGTCGCGTCCAGCCGCACCCGGGTGGCGAAGCGTTCGCGAACGATGGCGAAGCCGACGTCAGCCTCCGCGTCGAGCAACGTGACCCCCTCTCCGTCCGCCCGCCGATTGCGGGTCGTCAGCCGCGTCACCCAGGGCACGAACTGCGGATAGCGCTCGACGTCGCCGACGAGGTCGAAGAGCTGCGCCGGTGTGTAGGGCAGGAGGCGCGTGAGAGCGTGGCGCAACGGTCTTAAGCGGCCTGGCGCGCCTGGCGCAGCCGTTCGAAGTCGTCGCCGGCGTGGTGCGATGAGCGCGTCAGCGGGCTCGACGCCACCATCAGGAAGCCCTTCGAATAGGCGATGGTTTCCAGCGCGGCGAACTCGTCCGGCGGCACGAAGCGGTCGATGGGCGCGTGCTTGCGGCTGGGCTGCAGGTACTGACCGATGGTGATGAAGTCGACGCCGGCGCAGCGCATGTCGTCCATCACCTGCAGCACCTCGTCGCGGCTCTCGCCCAGCCCCACCATCAGACCGGACTTAGTGAACTGACCCTCAGTCAGTTCCTTCGCCCGTTCCAGCAGGCGCAGCGAGGCGTAGTAGCGCGCGCCTGGCCGGATTGAATGGTAGAGCCGCGGCACCGTCTCGAGGTTGTGGTTGAAGACGTCGGGCGGCGCGGTCATCACCGTGTCCAGCGCCCCCTCCTTGCGCAAGAAATCCGGCGTCAGTATCTCGACGGTGACGCCGGGCGCCGCGGCGCGGATCGCCCGCACGGTGGCGGCGAAATGCGCCGCCCCGCCGTCGGCCAGGTCGTCGCGATCGACCGAGGTGACGACCACGTGCTTCAGGCCCATCTTCGCCACCGCCTCGGCGACGCGGGCCGGCTCGGTCGCATCGAGCGCCGTGGGCTTGCCGGTGGCGACGTTACAGAAGCCGCAGGCCCGGGTGCAGACCTCGCCCATGATCATCATGGTGGCGTGGGACTTCTCCCAGCACTCGCCGATGTTCGGGCAGCCGGCCTCTTCGCATACGGTGACCAGGCCGTGCTCACGGACCACAGCGCGGGTCGCCGCATAGCCGGGGGAGCCCGGCGCGCGCACCCGCAGCCACTCCGGCTTGCGCAGGATCGGCGTGTCCGGCCGGCTCTGCTTTTCCGGATGGCGCAGCTGGCGCGGGGTGCGAGGGTCGATGACCACGGTCATGATCCGCTTTAGATCGGCCGAACGCCGCTTCCGATCAAGCCGCGCCGCCGATAGGCTCGGTTTCGCGTGTTGGGGCTTTCCGCGACCAGGGCCAGGTGGACGGCGGCGGCGCTGGTCGTGCTGCTGGCAGCCGCGTTCGGCGGCGCCATGCTGTTCGCGGCCCATGAGCACGAGGCCCGCGACGCCTTCGCCGACAGCGACCCGCCGCCCGACCTGCCGGATCGCTTCTATCCGCCGCAAGGCTGGTCCTGGGGCCTGGTGGCGCTGGGCGACGGGCTGGAGCGCCGCTACGGCGTCGGAGCCCCGGCCACCGTGGCCCAGGCGCAGATACTGATCCTGCCGGACTACGGCGAGACCGCCGAGACCTGGTTCGAGACCGCCCGCGACCTCACCGGCGCCGGCTTCACCGTCTGGGTGCTGGAGGGCGCTGGCCAGGGCGGCTCGGCGCGTCTCGCTGGCCGCCGCGACCTGGGCCACGTCACCGGCTTCGATGGCGATGTGGCCGCGGTGCGCGCCTTCTCCGAGACCGTGATCCGCCCCGGGCCCCGCCGGCCGCTGGTGCTGCTGGGCGAAGGCGTCGGCGCGCTGGTGGCGGCGCGGGCGGTCGAGGCGGGGCTACGACCCGCCGTGGTGATTCTCAGCGCCCCGGACTGCGCCACGCCGCCGAGCTACGACGCGCTGCGCTTCGTCGGTCTCGGCGAGACCCGCGCCGGATCCGGCAAAGCCTGGTCCCGCGACAGTCCGGACGACTCCGCCGCTCATCGCACCCACGACGCCTGGCGCGGCGCCGTCACCCACCACTGGCAGCTGGCGAACCCGGACCTGCGCATGGGCGGCCCCAGCGTCGCCTGGAACGCCGCTCTGGATCAACTGCATAGCCACACTGCGGGCCATACGCCGCTGCCCGTGCCCACCGTCAGCCTCAACGGCGCCTGTCTCGAGCCACTCGCCAGCACGCGGATCGTGATCCCGGGCGCAGGCCCCGCGCTCGAGCTGGAAGACGATGCGCATCGGGCATCGTGGCTCAGGCCGATCGAGGTCGCCGCGCATCAGGCGTCGCAGGCGCAGAAATCCGCCGCGGCTCACGCTCCGTAACAAAGCTTTTCAAGCCGGAAGCGGAACGATAGCCTCCATTGCGTCGGGAAGAAACAACGAGGAAGGGCCGCCGTTCAGGCCTCATGCCGCGCGAATTCGATCCTGCCAAACACCGCCGGCTGCTGTTCGACGCTTTGGTCGACGCCGCCCACACGTACGGGCCCAAGAAGCCCATCCTGGAAGACCAGGAGCGCAACCCGCTCACCTACACCGACATGATCCGCGCCTGCTTCGCACTGGGTCACAAGCTCGCCAAGGTGACCGCGCCGCGCGAGAACGTCGGCGTGCTGCTGCCCACCAGCTCCGGCGGCGTGGTGACCTTCTTCGCTCTGCACGCCATCGGCCGCGTGCCGGTGATGCTCAACTTCACCGCCGGCCTTCGCAACCTGCGCGCCGCCGCCAAGATCGCCGGCCTGAAGCGCGTGCTGAGCTCTCACCGCTTCGTCGAGCAAGGCAAGCTGCACGACGTGGTCGACGCGCTCGAAGAGACTTGCGAGATCACCTACCTGGAGGACGTGCGAGCCAGCATCGGCCTGGCCGACCGGCTCTATGCGCTGGCCGCCTCGCTGGCGCCCCGTCGGTTTCGGGCCGGCGGGTCGCCGGACGATCCGGCGGTGATTCTGTTCACGTCGGGAAGCTTCGGCGCCCCACGCGGGGTGATCCTGTCTCAGGCCAACGTGCTCGCCAACGTCGACCAGGTGGCCGCTCACATCGACCTCGACCCGTCGTGGGTGATGTTCAATCCGCTGCCCATTTTCCACTGCTTCGGGCTGACTGGCGGCGCGCTGTTGCCGCTGCTCTGCGGCCTGAAGGCCTTCGAGTACCCCTCACCGCTGCATGTGAAGATCATCCCCACGCTGGTGCGAGACACCGGGGCCAGCGTCCTTTTCGCCACCGACACCTTCGTCAATCAGTACGCGCGCTCCGCCGACGACCACGAGCTGTCGGGCCTCAAGTTCATCGTCTGCGGCGCCGAGAAGGTTCGCGACGAAACCCACGACCTGATCATCGACCGGTTCGGCCCGATTCCGGTGCTGGAGGGCTACGGCGCCACCGAAGCTTCGCCGGTGATCGCGGTGAACACACCGCCGGACAACCGTAGGGGCACCGTTGGCGGCCTGTTGCCGGGCGTCGAAACCCGGCTTGAGCCGGTGGAAGGCATTCGCCGCGGCGGCCGGCTGTACGTGCGCGGCCCCAACATCATGACCGGCTACCTCAACGAAGGCGGCGTACTGGAGCCGCCCACCGATGGCTGGCACGACACCGGCGACGTGGTGGAGATCAGCGACGACAAGTGGATCACCATCCTGGGGCGGGTGAAGCGCTTCGCCAAGATCGGCGGCGAGATGGTCTCGCTGACCGCGGCCGAGACGCTGGCGTCGTCGCTCTGGCCCGATTCGCGGCACGCGGTGATCGCCGAGCCGGACAATCGCAAGGGCGAGCGGCTGGTGCTGGTCACCGATCGCCGCGACGCCGACGCCAGCCAGCTGGTCGCGCACGCTCAGGCCGTCGGCGCCTCAGACCTCGCCGCGCCCCGCAAGATCGTCCGGGTGGCGGAAATCCCGGTGCTCGGCACCGGCAAGACCGACTACGTCGCCATCCAGCGCATGGTGGAAACAGAAGCCAGGGCGGCTTAGCCGACGATCTCCGCGTCTTCGAAGAACTGGGCGATCTCGATGCTGGCGTTTTCCGGGCTGTCTGAGCCGTGCACCGAGTTGCCGGTGAAGCTCTCGGCGAAAAGCTGGCGGATGGTGCCAGGGGCGGCGTTGGCCGGATTGGTGGCGCCCATCACTTCGCGGTAGCGGGCGACAGCGCCCTCGCCTTCCAGCACCTGCACGACGACCGGCCCGGAGGTCATGAATTCCACCAGGTCGTCGAAGAACGGCTTGCCCTTGTGCACGTCGTAGAACGCCTCGGCTTTGTCGCGGCTCAGCCGCACGCGCCGCTGCGCCACGATCCGCAGGCCGTTCTCCTCGATCACGGCGTTGATCTTACCGGTGAGGTTCCGGCGCGTGGCGTCGGGCTTGATGATCGAAAAGGTGCGTTCGGTCATGCGTTCCAGGTCTGGCGAAGCGGCGGGGTCCGGGCTTATAACGACGGCCACCCCCGCCGCCAAGGCGGGCTGGGATTGAAGGACATGACGCAAGCAGGGACGCGAACGCGGGGCTGACGCCGCGGGGCCGAGAAGGCCCCAGCCGCCGGGATTGCCGGCGGCGATGATCCCGCACGCGCCAACCTCTCCTTCAAGGCTTCTTCGTCATGCTTCGTATTCAGGACCTCGTTTTCGACGCCTACGGGCGCCGTTTCTTCGATCAGGCCAGCGCCGCCCTGCCCGAGGGGGCCAAGGTCGGCCTCGTCGGCCGCAACGGCGCCGGCAAGACCACGCTCTTCCGCCTCATCCAGGGCGAGCTCACCGCCGGCTCCGGCGACATCCTCCTGCCCCGCAACGCCCGCATCGGCTCAGCCGACCAGGAGCAGGCGGCGACGGCCGTCCCGCTGATTGAGACCGTGCTGGCGGCGGACGTCGAGCGCGCCAAGCTGACCGCCGACCTCGAGACTGTCGATCCCGAACACCTGGCGGAGATCTATGCGCGGCTGGCGCAGATCGGCGCGGACGCCGCGCCGGCGAAGGCGGCGGAAATCCTTGTCGGCCTCGGCTTCTCGCAGAGCGATCTCAGCCGGCCGATGGCGGAGTTCTCTGGCGGCTGGCGGATGCGCGCGGCGCTGGCGGCGGCGCTGTTCTCCGAACCGGAACTGCTGCTGCTCGACGAGCCGACCAACTTCCTCGACCTGGAAGGCGCGCTCTGGCTGGAGTCGCGGCTGAAACGCCACCCGTCGACGGCGCTCGTCATCAGTCACGACCGCGAGCTGCTCGACCGGGCGATGGACTTCATCCTGCACCTCGCCGACGGCAAGCTGACTCTCTACCCGGGCGGCTTTGACGCCTTCGAACGGCAACGGGCCGAGCGGCTGGCGCTGCAGGGTTCGATGCGGGCGAAGATCGAGGCGCGGCGGGCGCACCTGCAGTCGTTCGTCGACCGCTTCAGCGCCGGCACCAAGGCGCGCCAGGCGCAGTCGCGGATGAAGATGATCGCCCGGCTGGGCGCCATCCCGCCCGTGGTCGAGGAAAACGTCGCGCCGTTCCTGCTGCCCTCGCCGGAGAAGCCGCTGCCGCCGCCGCTGCTGCGGCTGGAGAAAGCTTCGGTCGGCTACGGCGGCGTCCCGGTCTTGGAGCACCTCGACCTGCGCCTCGATCCGCAGGACCGCATCGGCCTCCTGGGGGTCAACGGCGCCGGCAAGACCACCTTCGCGCGGCTGCTGGCCGGCGACCTGCCGCTGATCGACGGCAAGCTCGCCCGCGACCGGCGCATGGCCGTGGGCTGGTTCCACCAGCACCAGGTCGAGGTGATGGCGGCGGACGACACGCCGCTGCAGATCATCGGCCGCGCGCTGCCGCAGTTCGGCGAGGCGCAGCGGCGCTCGCGGCTGGCGCAGTTCGGCTTCGGCGCCGACAGGGTCGGAACCCGCATCGACTCGCTGTCGGGCGGCGAGCGGGCGCGGCTCTTGATCAACCTGATCGCCATGAACGCGCCGCACCTGATCATCCTCGACGAGCCGACCAACCACCTCGACATCGACAGCCGCAAGGCGCTGCTCGACGCGCTCAACGACTACGAAGGCGCCGTGGTGCTGATCACCCACGACCGCTCGCTGATGGAGATGGTAGCCGACCGGTTGTGGCTCACCGCCGACCAAACGGTGAAACCCTTCGACGGCGATATGGAGGACTACGCCCGCTTCGTGCTGGACCGCGCCCGCCAGGCGACCCGAGCGCCGGCCGCTATGCCAAAAACCGCCGCGGCGCCCCCACCGCCGCGCAAACCGCCACCGGGCGCCGCAGAGCCGCTGAAGCGCAAGCTGGAAGCCGCCGAAGCGGTCCTGGCCCGGGAAACCGCCGCCCTCGCCGAGGCCGACGCCGCCCTCGCCGATCCGCGCCTCTACGCCAGGCCGCCGGCGGAACTGGCCAGGCTCACCGAGCGGCGCACACGCCTCGTTGAACGCGTGGCCAAGGCGGAACACGCCTGGATGGAAGCGGCGGAAGCCTACGAAGTCGCGGCCGGGTAGCCACGCGACGCGGCGTCAAACAAGCGTCAGCTTGTCAGGCACTCCGGACGGCGTAACGTTAACCGTCCAAGATTTGGCGAGAACCGCCGTCACGGGACATCGGGGTGGAACAACAATGATACATTTTCTGATCTGGATCGTTGTCTCCGGCATCGCCGGTTTTGTTGCCAGCAAACTGATCAACAAGAGCGGGTCGGGCCTGCTCATGGACATCGTCCTGGGCATCATCGGCGGCTTCGTCGGTGGCCTCATCGTCAATCACGTGCCGGCGCTGAGCGCTCTCGGCGGCCGTGGCGGGATGATGGGGCTGGTGGTCGAATGCGTGGTCGCCATCGCCGGCGCGGCGCTGGTCATCCTGCTCTACAACATGCTGTTCCGCCGCAAAGCCTGAGCGGCTGCTGGCGGCGGTCCCAGACTAACGTAACGGACCGGCCGCCGGCGCTGCGGGTGTCGCGCCTTCGGTCCCGGTTGACGCCGGCGCACCCGCGTCAACCGGCGCGGCAGGCGCGGGCGTGTCCGCCGCGTTGGAGGCTGAGGTCGGCGACTCACACGCGCCGAGGGTCAAGAAGACAGCGATCGCACTCAGCGACGTCCACCTCGTCATGTCCACATCCCGTCCACGCGGCGCATGGCCGCGACGCGAAACGAGCGGCGGCGATTTTGGATGCGCCTAGCCGCAGGTGACGGACGTCACCAGGCCGGTGGTGGTGTCGTAGACGATGGTCTGGCGGCTTGAGATGAAGTCGTCCGTGTGCACGCAGGTGGAGCACAGCACCCGCCGGTTCGAAGGATCGACCGGGATCGGGATGTCGGTGTGCGGCTTGCCGACCAGGGACTGCAGCTTCGACGCCCCGCAGCTGTCGGCCGGCGGCAGCGGTGGCGCTTCAGACACCTGCGGCGGTGGCGGTGCGGGCGTCGGCGAGGGCGCCGGCGTGGGCGGAGCCGGCTTTGGCGCCGGGGTCGAGCAGGCGGCCAGGGCCAGCAACGCCGCCAGAGCCCAGACCCTCAGCCTTCCTTGCGCCATGCGCCGCTCTCCGCTTGCCGCCAGTACGACACCTCGCAGCCCGCCGCCTTGAACTGCGGCCAGCGGGCCCTCGCCGCCGCCACGGCCGCCTCGTCGCGACCGTCGAACAGCAGCACGCAGCGCACATAGCCCGAGATGTCGCCCGGCGCCGCCCCGTCGATGAGGAAAAGCACGTCGGCGGCGTTGTCGTTGGCCTCGCCCGTGGTGATCAGCACCGGCTGACGCTCGGCCATCGGCTCGCCGGCGACGCCGTGCGGCAGGAAAGCATCGTCGCGCCAGCTCCACAGCCATCCATCCAGGTGCTCGACGCGGTCGGGCGAGGCGGATCGCACCAGCGCCTTCCAGTCGCGCGCCAGCGTCTTCTCCAGGAGCTCCGGCAGGGCCTGCTCCAGGCTCGTGCGCTCCAGGTGGTAGAACCAGACCTCGCAGGGCGCGGCCAGGACCTCAGTCCTCGTAGAAGTCGGCGGCGAGGCGATCCAGCAGTCGCACGCCGAAGCCCGACGCGCCCAGTGGAATGGTCGGCGCCGCGGTCGTCCGCCAGGCGGTCGACGCCATGTCGATGTGCGCCCAGGCGACCTTGTTGGTGAAGCGCTTGATGAACATCGCCGCGGTGATCGAGCCGCCTTGCCGGGGGCCGATGTTCTTCATGTCGGCGACGTGGCTATCCAGCAGCTTGTCGTACTGCGCCGGCAGCGGCATGCGCCACAGCACCTCGTCGGTGGCTTTGGAGGCCGCCATCAGGTTGTCCGCCAGCGTCTCGTCGGTGCAGTAGACCCCGGCCAGGTCCTTGCCGAGCGCGACCACGATAGCGCCCGTCAACGTCGCCAGGTCGATGACGAACTTCGGCTTGAAGCGGTCCTGGCAGTACCAGACGGCGTCAGCCAGCACGAGCCGGCCCTCGGCGTCGGTGTTGATCACCTCGACGGTCTGGCCGGACATGGTGGTCACGACGTCGCCGGGCCGCTGGGCGTTGCCATCAGGCATGTTCTCGACCAACCCAAGGATGCCGACGGCGTTGACCTTGGCCTTGCGCGCCGCCAGCGCCCGCATCGCCCCGACGACGGCGGCGGAGCCGGCCATGTCGGTGACCATCTCCTCCATGCCGTCGGCTTGCTTCAGGCTGATGCCGCCGGTGTCGAAGCAGACGCCCTTGCCGACGAAGGCGATCGGTGCGGCCTTCTTGTCCTTGGCGCCTTTCCACTGCAGCACCACCAGCTGGCTCTCGCGAGCGCTGCCCTGCCCCACGCCCAGCAGCGAGCCCATGCCCAGCGCCGTCATCTCCTTGACGCCCAGCACCTCAACCTCGAGGCCAAGCTTGCTCAGCTCTTTCACCCGCCGCGCGTATTCGGCCGGGTAGAGGATGTTGGCCGGCTCGGTGACCAGGTCGCGGGCGTAGCAGATCGATGCCGCCAGGCTCTCCAGCGGTCCGAACGCCTTCTGCGATGCTTTCACGTCGGAGACGGCGATGCGCACCGTGGTGACGCTGGGCTTCTTCTCCGGGGTCTCGGTGGTGCGGTACTTGTCGAACCGATAGGCGGCGAGCTCGACGCCGAACGCAGCGTGCGCCGGCCGCGTTGGGCCAGCGGCCGGCATGAGCAGCATCAGCGACGTGCTGCCGGTGTCCTTGGCGGCGTTCCAGGCGTGGGCGCCGGCGCTCTCGGCCTGTTTCTCGTCAAAGGCCGGCTGCTTGCCAGCGCCGATCACCAGCACCCGCGCCGCCGGCGTGCCAACCGGCGCCAACAGGCTCAGGGTCTGGCCCATCTGGCCCTTGAAGCGGCTGGCGGCGATGGCCTTCTTGATCGCCCCGTCCAGCTGGGTGTTCAGCGCCTCGGCCGCCGGCGAGACCTCGTCACCCTCGAACGCCAGCACGGCCAACGCTGTGGCTTCGGCCGGCTTGGCGTCGGCGGCGACGAACTCGATCTTCATGCGGAGCTCCTTTGAACGCAGTCATGCCTCCGGCGCAGCGGCCCGCGCAAGCGCCTCAAGCGGCCTGAGCGCGGGCGTAGGTGACGCTCGCCTGCGCCGCCGGCCGGTCGGGCGCCTCGGTCCAGACTCGCACGTCGCACACCGCCAGCCGCCGGCCCAGCGACAGCAGCTCCGCCTCCGCCACCATGTCGCCGGGCTTGGCGCCGCGCAGGAAGTTCATCGTCAGGGTGCTGGTCACCGCCATCATCTCGGGCCCGACGTGCGCGATCAGCAGCACGTAGGCGGCGGTGTCAGCGATGCTCATCAGTTGGGGCCCAGAAATCACGCCGCCGGGCCGCAACATGCCGGGGGCGAACGGAAACACCACGGTCACCCGCCCTGGCGACACGGCTCGCACCATGTCCAGGCCCGCCGCGCCCGGGAACGTGTCCGTCATCACCTTGTTGAGCTCAGCCGCCGTGAGCGCCGTCGTCCATGCCGCCATGCAGTCCCCCTGTTTCCCTCCCAAGGTGGGGGGACGCAGGGTCGCGCGCCAAGGCGCCAGCCGCTCAAAACAAGTTCGGTTGACCCGCCGTGGCGGGGATGCTCCCCTTGCGCGTCAGCCGAACGACGCCGGGTCGGGGCCCATGCGGCCGCTGGGGCTGTCGAGCGCGGCGATGGCGGCGAGGTCAGCCTCGTCCAGCGCGAAATCCCACACATCGAAATTCTCGCGGATGCGCGCCGGCGTCACCGACTTCGGGATCACAATCAGCCCCTGCTGCAGATGCCAGCGGATGATCACCTGCGCGGCGGTCTTGCCATGCTTGGCGCCGATCTTCACCAGCGTCGCGTCGCTGAGCAGGTTGCCTCGGCCCAGCGGGCTCCAGGACTCAGTGACCACGCTCTTCGCGGTTGCGGCGCGCAGAGCTCCCTGCTGGAACGCCGGGTGCAGCTCCACCTGGTTGAGCGCCGGCGCGACGCCGGTCTCGGCGATCAGGCGATCGATCTGCGCGGCATTGAAGTTGGAGACGCCGATGGACCTGGCGCGGCCTTCCTCGCGCAGCCGGATCATCGCCCGCCAGCTCTCCACGAACTGGTTCTGCCGCGGCGCTGGCCAATGGATCAGATAGAGGTCGATGTAGTCGCCGCCCAGGCGCGCCAGGCTGGCCTCGAAGGCGCGCAGCGTGGCCTCGAAACCGTGGCTGTCGTTCCAGAGCTTGGTGGTGATGAAAACGTCCTTGCGGGCGAGGCCCGACGAACGCACGCCGTCCCCGACACCGCGCTCGTTGCGATACGCCGCCGCGGTGTCGACCGCCCGGTAGCCGGCGTCCAGGGCAGCCTGCACCGCGCCGGCGGTCTGGTCCGGCGGCGCCTGCCAGACGCCGAGACCGAGGCGCGGCATGGCGCGGCCGTCGTTCAGCTGGATGTCGCGATCGAGGGTGGCGTCTGGCATCCGAACTCCTTGGGGCCCGGGCCCCAGATGTGGTGTATGGGCGAAGCTTCGTCCCCAGCGTGCAGGACCGTCCGCCATGCCCACCGCCCATCTAGGCGCCATCGAGCTTTATTACGAGCGCGCCGGCGAAGGCCGGCCGCTGCTGTTCATCTCCGGCACCGGCGGCGATCTGCGCAACAAGCCCAACGTGTTCGACGGACCGCTGGCCAAAACCTTCGACGTGCTGGCCTACGACCAGCGTGGGCTCGGCCGCTCGGACAAGCCGGATGTCGATTACACCATGGCGGACTACGCTGACGACGCCGCGGCGCTGATGGACCACGTCGGCTGGGCCAGCGCCCGGGTGATCGGTGTCTCGTTCGGCGGCATGGTGGCTCAGGAGTTGGTGCTGCGGCATCCGGCGAAGGTCGAGCGCCTGGTGCTGGCCTGCACCTCGCCGGGCGGCGCCGGCGGCGCTTCGTTCCCGTTTCATGAGATCGGCCACCTGAAGGGCGCGGACCGCGCCAAGCACCTGATGCCGATCAGCGACACCCGCCGCGACGCCGCCTGGGCCGCGGCCAACGCCGAAACTTACAACCAGCTCATCGCCATGAGCGCCAGCGACCCGCACGCCGGCGAGCCGGGCCGCGAGATGGGCGCCCGCCGCCAGCTGGAAGCCCGCGCCGGCCACGACACCTGGGACCGCCTGCACGAGATCGCCTGCCCGGTGATGATCGCCGCCGGCAAGTTCGACGGCGTCGCCCTGCCCGCGACGCAAGAGCGGCTGCACAGCCGCATCAAGGGCTCGAAGCTGCAGTTCTTCGACGGCGGGCACCTGTTCATGGTGCAGGATCGCAGCGCGACGCCGGCGATCGCGGAGTTCCTGAAGGGCTGAGCCATGGCCGGGCGCGGAGACGGCGGGTCGGAGTTGCTGCTGGCCAGGCTGCTGGCCTTCTCCGACGGCGTCTTCGCCATCGTGCTTACGCTGCTGGCCCTCGACCTGCGCCTGCCGCCGGGCGCCAGCGACGCGCACCTGTTGCAAGCCCTGGCCGGCATGAAGAGCGAGTTCATCTCGTTCGGGCTCAGCTTCGCGCTGGTCGGCGTCTTCTGGCTGGCGCACATGACCACCTTCCGGGCGCTGGCGAAGTTCGACTGGACGGTCGCGGCCCTGAACCTGGTGCTGCTCTTCACCATCTCGGTGACCCCGTTCACATCGCTGCTGGTTGGTCAGGACGGCATGCTGGGCGAGGCGTGGCGTCTCTACAGCCTCAACATCGTCGCCATCTCGGTGACGCAGATCGTGCTGATCGCGGTCAGCCACCGCGACGAGCGCCGGCTGATTCACGAAGCGCACCACGGCCGGCTGATGCATCGGATCGCCCGCGCCGGCACGCCGGGCGTCGCCTTTGCCATCGGCTTGGGGCTCAGCTTCGCGGGCCTCTATGGCCTCGCCAGCCTCTGCTGGCTGCTGATTCCGCCCCTGCTGCTGGCGGCGCGACTGATGGAACGCGCCTGAAGTCGTTGGGCGGCGCGGCCCGGCGGTCTATCTGAGGGATATGGCGCGCCACGGTACGTTCTCTCGAAATCCCAACAACCGCGGCGAAGGTCGCAAGCCCCCTCGCCGAAGCGGCGAGCTGCCGCCAGTGGGCGTCGCCGACGTGGTGGAACGGGACGCGGACGGCGACCTCTTCGTGCGCCTGGTGAAGGCCGAGGAAGGCGCCGCCCTGGTTCGCTTGGCGCCTGACCGCAAGGAGGCCGCCGCCGGCGCCCCCGGTCTCGGCGACCGGCTGCTGGTACGCTTCGAGGCGACCGAGGGCGGCGAGAGCGAGGCGCGGCTGATCAAGCGCCTCGGCCAGAGCGCGCACCGGATCATGGGCGTGGTGCGCAAGAGCCGCCACGAGGTGCGGGTCGAGCCGGTGGATCGGCGCTCTAAGGAGAGCCTGCTGCTGGCGCCTGGCGACGCGCTGGAGCTGTCGGACGGCGACCTGGTGCTGGCCCAGGTCGGCGGCGCCAGCGACCGGCGCTACGGCCCCAAGCGCGGCAAGGTGCTGGAGGTGGTCGGCCGCGAGGACGATCCGCGCGCCGCCTCGCTGCTGGCCATCCACGCCCACGGCATCCCGACGGGCTTCCCAGCCGCCGCCGAAGCCGAAGCGGAGGCCGCCGAGCCCCCCACCCTCGCCGGCCGCACTGACCTGCGCGACATGCCTCTGGTCACCATCGACCCGCCGGACGCTCGCGATCACGATGACGCAGTCTATGCCGAGCCGGACGAGAGCCCGGGCAATCCCGGCGGCTGGATCGTCTGGGTGGCCATCGCCGACGTCGCCGCTTACGTCCGCCCGGGCTCGGCGCTGGACCGCACCGCCCGCGACAAGGGCAACAGCGTCTACTTCCCTGACCGGGTCGAGCCGATGCTGCCGGAGCGGCTGTCGGCCGGGCTGTGCTCCCTGCGCGAAGGCGAGCCGCGGGCCTGCCTCGCCGTGCGCATGGTGTTCGGCGCCGACGGCAAGAAGCGCACCCACCAGTTTCATCGCGGCCTGATGCGCTCGGCCGCCAAGCTGTCCTACGAGGAGGCTCAGGCCGCCATCGACGGGCGTCCGGACGACCGCGCCGCGACGCTGATGGGGCGTGTGCTGACGCCCCTCTACGAAGCCTATGCGGTGCTCAGCAAAGGCCGCGACCTCCGCTCGCCGCTGGAGATCGAGTCGTCGGAGCGGCGGATCTCGTTCGGCGCCGACGGCCAGATCGCCGCGATCACGCCCCGCGCCTCGCTGCCGGCGCACAAGCTGATCGAAGAGTTCATGATCCAGGCCAACGTCTGCGCCGCCGAGACGCTGGAGCAGCGCAAGACGCCGTTGATCTACCGGGTCCACGACACCCCCAGCGACGACAAGGTGAAGTCGCTGGTCGACTTCCTGGGGACGCTCTCGATCCCGTGGACCAAGGGCCAGGCGCCGACGACCGCCCGTTTCAATCAGCTGCTAGACCAGACCCGCGGCGGCCCCCACGCCGAGATCGTCAACGAAGTGGTGCTGCGCACGCAGATGCAGGCCATCTACGACACCGACAACATCGGCCACTTCGGTCTCAACCTCGACCGCTACGCCCACTTCACCTCGCCGATCCGTCGGTACGCCGACCTGATCGTGCACCGGGCGCTGATCCGGGCGCTGGGATTCGGCGACGACGGCCTCACCGATCGCGACATCGCCGAGATGAAGGCGACAGCCGAGAACATCACCATGACCGAGCGGCGCGCCATGGCCGCCGAGCGCGACGCCACCGACCGCTATGTGGCCTCGTTCCTCTCCGAGCGCGTCGGGGCCGAGTTCCAGGGGCGGATCACGGGCGTCACCCGCTTCGGGCTCTTCGTGCGGCTGGAGGAGACCGGCGCCGATGGGTTGATCCCCATCTCCAGCCTTGGCGGCGAGTACTTCATCCACGACGAGGCGGCTCATGCGTTGGTGGGCGACCGCACCGGCGCGACCTGGCGGCTGGGGCGTACGGTAGAGGTGCGGCTGAAGGAGGCGACGCCGATCACCGGCGGCTTGGTGTTCGAGATGCTGAGCGACCCGGAGAGCGGCGAGACCGGGCAGCGCCACCCGCGCCCACCGCCGCGGCGCCGGGGATTTCGCCCCGGCCGCCGCCGCTGAAGCCTTGCGGGCGCCGGCGGCGCGGGCCAATGTCGGCGCATGACCGAACAAGCGTTTAAAACCCCCACGTCGAATCCGCATCCCGACACGCCCCGCATGCCGCCGCGCACCGGCAAGGCCGTGCGGCCCCGCGACGCAGCCACACTGATCGTTATCCGCCGCGACGGTCCCAAGCCGCGCGTGCTGATGGGCCGTCGCCATGGCGGCCACGACTTCATGCCCGACAAGTGGGTCTTCCCCGGCGGCCGCATCGACCCCAGCGACTTCCGCGCCCCGGTGGCCACCGAGCTGCGCCCCGAGGTGGCCGAGCATCTCTACCGCACCGCGCCAGCGCGTCGCGCTCGCGCGCTGGCGCTGTCCGCCATCCGCGAAACTTTCGAGGAGACCGGCCTGCTGCTTGCCACGAAGGCCGAGCACCGGCCGATCGCCGGGCCCTGGCGGACCTTCGTCGAGCAGGGCGCCCTCGCCGACCTCGCGGCCATGGACTACATCGCTAGAGCCGTCACCCCGCCGATGGTGCCCAAGCGCTACGACGCGCGCTTCTTCATGGCCGACGCGGAGCGGCTGATCAGCCTGGAGCGCCAGGCCGACTGCGGCGAACTGACCGAAATCGCCTGGGTGGAACTCTCCGAAGCCCTTGGGCTCGACCTGCCGGCGGTCACCGCGATGGTGCTCAAGGAAATCCCCCACCGCTTCGCAGACCCCGAGCGCAAACCGCCCTACTGGCGCGCCAAGCGCGGCGTGCGCGGCATGGTGTCCGTCTAGCGACCATCCTGTCGGCTGCGACCCGCGGCTCCTTGACCGGGCTGGGCGCCCCCGGCAAAGAAGCCTCCGGGGGCGACGGTTCGCGGCGAGCGGCGCCGCTCGAGGAGGTCAGCAGTGTTCGGCCTGCTTCAGCACCAGTCGATCTCCATGTCCGACATGCTGCAGCACAACCTGCTGCACGTGCGCGACCTCTGGTTTGAAGAGCTGGCTATCTTCCTCGGCAGCTGCGTCTTCTTTCTCGCGTTGTCATGGCTGCTCGAGGCGAAGGCCGGCCTGCGCTTCCGTATCCGCGCCGTGACGCCGAAAGCGCCGCAGATGCGGCGCGAGGCCTTCAATTCGATCCGCGCCTTCGTGATCTACAACGTCGCGCAGATCGCCATGCGCGCCGCGTTCTTCACCATCGGACTAGTGCTGGTGCTTGACCGGCCGGCGATCCCGCTGTGGCTGGTTGTGCTCAGCTTTCCGATGGTCATCGTCGTCCACGACGCTTACTTCTATTGGCTGCACTGGTCCATGCACTCGCCGGCTTTGTTCCGGCTGACGCACTGGGAGCATCACCGGTCGCGCGTGCCAACCGTTTTCGCCGCGCACAGCTTCTCCATTGCCGAGTCGGTGGGCCACGGCTTCTTTCCAATCTTCTACGTGCTGGTGTTTCCTTGCACCTGGCCGACGCTGATCTTCTTCTACATCGTGATGATCTTCCACGACGTGGCGATCCATTCCGGCATCGAGATGTTCCCAACCGCCCTCGTCACCGGCAAGCGTTTCGGCTGGCTCTGCGGCGCCGTGCATCACGACATGCACCACGCCATCGGGACGACCAATTACGGTCTCTACTTCCGCTTCTGGGACAAGCTGATGAAGACCGAGCACCCGGCCTTCGAGCGCATCTACGCCTACATTCGCTCCCCGGAGAACGACGGCCAGGCCTACAAAAAGCTGCTGGGCGGCGCCCGCCTCGGCGGCGACGGCCGCGCCGGCGCGGTGGCGCTGGAGTCGACGCCCGAACCCGTCATCGCCAGCTGACATTGACTTTGCGCCGCCGATTCGTATTTTCCGCGGCTCCAAATTTCCCGGCCCGACGCGCCGGCTAGGAGCTAGAGCGCCATGGCCAAACCAGCATCCATCAAGATCCGCCTCAATTCGACAGCGGACACCGGCTACTTCTACGTGACCAAGAAGAACGCCCGCACCATGACCGAGAAGCTGGTGCTGAAGAAGTACGACCCGGTCGCGCGCAAGCACGTCGAGTTCCGCGAAGCCAAGATCAAATAGGGCGTCGACGCCTCAGGCCGGCGCCTGAGCTGGCCGGCCGCCCATGCCGTACACTTTGCCGTCAGGCCCGGGCGGATAGACCGTCCAGTACCAGGCGCCGTGCTCGAACGTCGCCTCGTATTCGTCCCATCCGCCAGGGCCGACCTCGACGAAGCTGACGGACTTGAGGGCCCCCAGGGCTACCTGGACCGGTTTCAACGTTGGCCATTGCCGTCGCGCCATCTCGGCGAGGGCCGGCTCCATCATGTCGTAGTTCGGCTCACCGTGCGGCAGCGGCGCCAGGTGCCTGCGGACCGCCTCTTCGGTTCCAGGGCTCGGAGTGTTGGCGGCGATGCGTTGGGCCATCGCGTCAGTGAGGCGTTTGGCGGTGGCCTCGTCAATCCGGATGGCGCGCCGCTCACCGCCGCCCTGGTGCAGGACAAGCTCGGTTGCGTTGCCTTGCGCATCGGTGACGAAGGTGATCTGAGCCGGGATCGTCGTCGCGAAGAACTTGGTCTCGCTCTCAGGGTAAAACTGCACCGGCTGTTGCGAAGACAGCTGACTGTAGAATGCGTTGCCCTCTCGCGTGACGATTGCCACCATGGTTGGCCGTAACTGATAGTACCCGACGTACTTGTCGAAGTGCGTGGGATCGAACGGGACCGTGCTTCGAGGCGCCGCCTGTTCGGCCAGGCGCTGCGCCCGATCACCGGGCGCGGAACTCTCTCCCGTCTCGGTCAGCGACGCGACGACGGGTTCGGGCCGGTCGTTCTTGATCAGCGCCGACAAAGTGTTCCAGTCCCCGATCCCGAGCATCCTCGACACGAACTCGAGGCTTTCGCCGTGGGAGATGCTTATCTGCTTGGCGCTTAGCGCCTCGCGCAGGCTTTGCGCCATGGCTTTGGCGTCGCGGAAATCGCGCATGTCGTCATCCTTTGCATGAGCGAACGAGGGGCGCCAGGCGGTTGCATTTCTGGCCCGTTCGCTCGGGCAAAGGAGTCTGCGCAGGCAGCGATACGTTCACTGTACCCTCAGCGGGCGCAACCAGCCGGTCGTATCAACCTTGCCGACAAATCTGAGCGCGGCCGCTCAAGGTGTCAATGTGGCGGACCCGGCTCGGTCGAACTCAGGCGGCTTTGGCGATCACCATATTCCGCCCCGCGGCTTTGGCCGCGTAGAGGGCTTCGTCGGCGCGCTTGAGCAGGCCCTCGGCGCTGTCGCCGGGCCCGGTGGTGGCAGCCACGCCCACCGAAATCGTCACCTGCAGCGCCTCGCCGGTCGAGGTGCGCACCGGCGAGCCGGCCACATGGCGGCGGATGCGTTCGGCGATGTTCTGGGCGTCGGCCAGCTTGGTGTCCGGCATGATCACCACGAACTCCTCGCCGCCATAGCGGCATGGCAGGTCGATGGCGCGCACGTTGGAGGCCAGCCGCACCGCGAACTCGCGCAGGACTTCGTCGCCGACGTCGTGGCCGAAGCTGTCGTTGACCTTCTTGAAGTGGTCGAGATCGACCATCAGCGCCGACACCGGATCGCCGCCGCGCACCGCGCGGTTGACCAGCGCGCCCAGCTGCCCGGTCATGTAGCGGCGATTGTGCAGGCCGGTGAGCTGGTCGGTGACCGCCAGCTCCAGCGAGTGGTCCAGATTGTTGCGCAGGAAGTCGTGGTAGCGCTTGCCGCGCACCTGGCTCTTCACCCGCGCGGACAGCTCCTGCGGGTCGATGGGCCGGGTCAGCACATCGTTGAAGCCGATCTCCAGCGCCTTGACCATGCGGGGCCGGTCGTCGGGGTCGACGATGCCGAGGATGGGCAGGTGGCGCGTCGATTCGTCGGAGCGCAGCTGGGCGGCAAAGCGCAGGCCGTCGAAAGCCTTGGCCGTGGTGTTGACGATGATCAGGTCGACAGGGCCGCGCGCGGTCAGGTGCGCCTTTTCGGGGTCGCTCTCGACCACGGGGCGGTGCTCCACCGCCAGTTCGTCGCTGATCCGCTGGGATTGCCGCTCCTGGTCGTCGACGATCAGCACCCGTCCGCCCGCGCCGCCAAGTCTGGCGGCCGCCCCAGCGATCACGCCGATGCGCCGGCCGGAGGCTTCGCGCTGGCGCAGTTCGTCGATCACCAGCTTCAGCCGGGTCAGGCTCTTCACCCGGGCGAACAGCAGCACGTCGTCAATGGGCTTGGTCAGGAACTCGTCGGCGCCTGATTCGAGGCCGGTGACGCGATCAAGACGGCCGTCCAGGGCAGTGACCAGCACGATGGGGATGTGGCGCGTCGCCGGGTCGTTCTTCATCCGCCGGCAAACTTCGA
The DNA here is from genome assembly GCA_036502045.1 of Caulobacteraceae bacterium. Classification (GTDB taxonomy): domain Bacteria; phylum Pseudomonadota; class Alphaproteobacteria; order Caulobacterales; family Caulobacteraceae; genus Acaudatibacter. The sequence goes on from DASXZG010000006.1 coordinate 31,117, forward strand.
AGCCGTCCATGCCCGGCATCATCACGTCGAGCAAAACCAGGTCCGGCTTTTCGGCGGCGGCAATTTCCAAAGCAGCCGCGCCATTCGAAGCGGTGAGCACGTCGTAGTACTCGGCCTGCAGCTTGGCTTGCAGCAGCCGGACATTGGCCTCGATGTCGTCGACGACGAGGATCCGCCCGGTCATGCCTCTGCCGGCTCCAGGTACTTCTTCACTGTCTCCAGGAAGTGGGTCACGGCGATGGGCTTGGCGATGTAGGCGGCGCAGCCGCCGGCGCGAATGCGCTCTTCGTCGCCCTTCATGGCGAAGGCGGTGACGGCGATCACGGGGATGTGGCTGAGCGTATCGTCGTCTTTCAGCCACTTGGTGACCTCAAGGCCCGAAATCTCCGGCAGCTGGATATCCATGAGGATCAGGTCAGGACGGTGTTCACGCGCCATGCTGAGCGCCGAGAGGCCCTCACGGGTCTCGAACGTCTCGTATCCCTGGGCTTCGAGCAGATCACGAAATAGCTTCATGTTCAGCTCGTTATCCTCGACGATGAGGACCTTCTTGGGCATGGCCTCGCGACTGACCTTTTGCTCGTGATCCCAGCCGGCTGCGAAGGCGATTCGCCGACGCCGCTCGCCTCGTCAGACAGACACCAATATCCTTAAATGGGAACTAATTGTGCGAGGGCCTGACTTTGACCGACTTCGCGCTTCCCGCCGAAATCGCCGACCTGCAGCTCGACCCCGAGCGGCCGCTGGTGGTGGTGGATGTCGACGAAGTGCTGGCGATGTTCATGCGCGGCTTCGAGCACTTCCTCGTTGGCCAGGGCCTGGAAGTGCGGCTCAACCACTTCGCGCTGTTCCAGAACATCTTCCGGCCTGGCGAGGAAGCACATCTGGACGTCGCCGCCGGGCGCGCGCTCTTCGAACAGTTCTTCGAGACTGACGTCGAGGATATCGACGTGGCGCCGGGCGCTCCGGAAGCGCTGGCGGCGCTGGCTGAGCGCGCCAGCATCGTCATCCTCACCAACGCGCCTCAACACAGCCGCGTCCCTCGCGCCCGCTGGCTGGCCAAGAACGGCCTCGGCTACCCATTGGTGATCGGCGTCGGGCCCAAGGGCCCCGCGGTGGCGGCGATGACGGCCAGGACCCGCGGTCGCGCCGCGTTCGTCGACGACCTGTTGCCCAACCTCGACTCCGTCGCCAAGGAAGCCCCCGCCGTCGCCACCTTCCAGATGGTGGCCGACGAGCGCCTGCGCCCCCTCGCATATGCCGCGCCGGACCGGCATGCGCGCATCGACACCTGGGACGAACTCGGCAAGGCGATCGCGGCCGCGATTGGCGGTTGACGTCCCCGCGTCAACTCCGCTTGGTGAGACAAGAGCCAAAGGCCAGAGGAAACGTCATGGCAGTCAAAAGCTTTCCCGTCGAAGCCAGTCACATCCTGATGTTCGCCCGCTCGGTGGGCGACGCCAACCCGGTCTACGCCGACGCCGATGCGGCGAAGGCGAGCGAAGCCGGCGGCATCATCGCCCCGCCGACGTTCGCCCAGGCCAGCGCCCAGTTCGATCCCGACTATGGCCTGAGGCCCAAGATCGGCCAGGCCTGGTTCGGCTCTGGCAAAGAGCCGACCGGCGCGGCGCCCCGTGGGGGCGGCGGAGGTGGTGGGGGCGGCGGCGGCGGTGGCGGTGGCGGCCTGCACGCCGAGCAGCACTTCGAATATCACCGACACCTGCGCCCCGGCGACGTGCTGACGGCCACCACGCAGCCCGGCAAGACCTGGGAGCGCGAAGGCCGACGTTCGGGCAAGCTGGTGTTCTCCGAGAGCGTCACGGAGTACCGCGACCAGAAGGGCGAGCTGGTGATTACCGCTCGTTCGGTGGGCGTGCGCACCGAACGCCCCGTCGACGCCCCAGCGCAGTAAGAGGAGAGAACAAAGTGGCTCTCAGCGCCAGCAAACTGAAGGTGGGCGACGCCCACAGCGCCCGCCTCGTCGAAGACCTGAAGCGCACCCAGATCGTCCAGTACGCGGGGGCGTCCGGCGACTACAACCCGCTGCACACCGACGAGATCTTCACCACCAAGGTGGCCGGTTATCCGTCCGTGTTCGCGCACGGCATGCTGACTATGGGCATGACCGGCAAGATGCTCACCGACTACGTCGGCGACGCGCGGCTGACCAAGTACGGCGTGCGCTTCACCAGCCAGGTCTGGCCGGGCGACACGCTGGATTCCACCGCCACCTTGAAGGAGATCAAGGACGAAGGCGGCGCCAAGATCGGTGTCTTCGACGTCTCCACCAAGAACCAGGATGGCGTCGAAGTGGTCAGCGGTTACGCCGAGGCGCGCCTCGACCCGTAAGACCGGCCGGTCGATTTGATCGGATCAAGGGCGCGCGACGGCTTGCAACAGGGCCGCGCGCGCCCTTTAACGTTCTGGCTCATTTGAAGAAGCGGATTGAAAGGGATGGAACATGGGATTGCTTGATGGACGCGTAATCATGGTCACCGGCGGCGGCCGGGGCATCGGGCGCGAGTGCGCCCTCATTGCGGCAAAGCAAGGCGCGAAGGTGGTGGTCAACGACCTCGGCGCGGCGCTGAACGGCGACGGGCAGGACGTGGGTCCGGCCCAGGAAGTCGCCAACGAGATCAAGGCGGCCGGCGGCGAAGCCGTGGCCAACACCGAGAGCGTCACCGACCTGAAGGCGGTCGGCCGCATGGTGCAGCAGGCGATGGACACCTTCGGCGCCCTGCACGGCGTCATCAACCCGGCCGGCATCCTGCGCGACCGCATGATGCACAACATGACTGAGGAAGAGTGGGACGCGGTCATCAACGTCCACTTGCGCGGCCACTTCAACGTGGTGCGGGCGACGATCAACCACTTCCGCAGCCAGAACGACGGCGCCTACGTCATGTACTCGTCGACCTCGGGCCTGATCGGCAACGTCGGCCAGACCAACTATGGCGCGGCCAAGATGGGCATCGCCGGTTTGTCGCGGATCGTGGCCTTGGAAGGCGCGCGCAACAACGTGCGCTCCAACACTGTGGCCCCCGGCGCTGCCACCCGCATGACCGACTCGGTGCCGCGCAGCGAGGAAGCCGCCAAGGCCCGCGAAGTGAACCGCGAGATCCAGAGCCCGAGCCGTCCGGCACAGCTCTCGGTCGCGCTGGTTTCGGACGCGGCCAAGCACATCAGCGGCCAGATCTTCGGCGCCGGCGGCTACAACCTGTCGATCTACTCGCAGCCCCGCCCCATCGCGACCTACCAGCGCGAAGGCGGTTGGGACGCCGATCACATCGTCAGCGACTTCTTCCCTCGCGTGGAGAAGGACTTCACCGCCATCGGCCGCCGCGAAGCGGGCCAGGTCATCAAGGTCGACGCGTAAGCGTCCGACCGCGGCTTCAGTTGAAGGAGCGCTCGCCGGCGACGGCGGGCGCTCGTTCTTTGACGTGGGCCGCGCTGCAGCCCCGCTGGACAGCGCGCCGGGCGTCGGACCACAAAGGCGCATGATCCGCATCGGCGTCGACTTCGGGGGCACCAAGATCGAGGCGGCCGCGCTGGACGGCGCCGGCGCGTTCGTGGCGCGGGTGCGACGGCCCAATCCTGGCGACTATCACGCGGCGATCGAGGCGGTGCGCGAGCTGGTGGCGGAGGCCGAGCGCGAGGCCGGCGTCAAGGACGTCACCGTCGGCGTCGGCGTACCGGGCTCGCTGTCGCCGAAGACCGGCCTGATGCGCAACGCCAACAGCGTCTGGCTGAACGACAAGCCGTTCCAGCAGGACCTGGAAGCCGCGCTGGGCCGGCCACTGCGGCTGGAGAACGACGCCAACTGCTTTGCCCTCTCGGAAGCGCTGAGCGGCGCGGGCGCCGGCGGCGAGGTGGTGTTCGGCGCCATTCTCGGTACTGGCTGCGGCGGCGGCGTGGTGGTGCGGCGCGCGACGGTCGAAGGCGCCAACAAGATCGGCGGCGAGTGGGGCCACACGCCGCTGCCCTGGCCGACGCGCGAAGAGTTCGCGGCGCACACCTGCTGGTGCGGCCGGGTCAACTGCCTGGAGACCTGGATCTCCGGCACCGCCTTCTGCGACGACTATCAGCGCACCGCCGGCGTGCGGCTGACCGGCGACGCCATCATGGGCCGGGCTCGCGGCGGCGAGACGGCGGCGCAAGCGGCGCTGACCCGCTACGTTGACCGCCTCGGCCGGGCGCTGGCGATGATCTGCAACATCGTCGATCCGAACGTGATCGTGTTCGGTGGCGGCATGTCGAACGTGACCGAACTCTACGAGCGGGTGCCGCCGGTCACCGCCCGCTACGCCTTCTCCGACGTCTTCGTCACCGCCATCCGCCAGGCGCAGTACGGCGACTCGTCCGGCGTCCGCGGCGCGGCCTGGCTCTGGCCGCTGGAGACATGACGGCGCTCTGCCGCGACTGCTTCACGACCGACGCGGGAGCGCCCCGCCGCTGCCCTGCCTGCGGCTCGATGCGCGTCATCGCGCACCACGAGCTGGACCAGCTCAGCGTGGCCCACCTGGATTGCGACGCCTTCTACGCCTCGGTGGAGAAGCGCGATCGCCCGGAGCTGCGCGACGTGCCGCTGATCGTCGGCGGCGGCGTGCGCGGCGTCGTCACTACCTGCTGCTACATCGCGCGCATGTCGGGGGTGCGCTCGGCCATGCCGATGTTCCAGGCCCGCAAGCTCTGCCCCGAGGCGACCGTGTTGCCGCCGGACTTCGCCAAGTACCGGGCCGAGAGCCGGCGCATCATGGAGAAGGTGCGGCGGATGACGCCCCTGGTGCAGACGCTGTCGCTGGACGAGGCCTGGATCGACCTCGCCGGCACCACCCGGCTGCACCGGGCGACGCCGGCCGAGACCCTGGCGCGCCTGCAGGCCGAGATCGAGCGCGACATCGGCATCACCGTCTCCGTGGGCCTCGCGCCCAACAAGTTCCTGGCCAAGATCGCCTCGGATCTCGACAAGCCGCGCGGCTTCGCGGTGATCGGCGAAGCCGAGGCCAAGAGCTTTCTCGCGCCACGGCCAGTGGGCGTGCTGCCAGGCGTCGGCGCCGCGTTCGTGCGCACCTTGAACAGCGATGGCTACACTGTCGTGGGCGACCTCGCGGCGGATGAGCCCAAGCGCCTTGCTGACCGCTACGGCGTCCATGGGCTACGTCTCTGGCGGTTGGCGCAGGGACTCGACGCCCGCGCCGTCAATCCGCACGAGGCGCGCAAGAGCCTGTCGTCGGAGACCACCTTCACCGTCGATCTCGCTCGCCTGGAGGAGCTGGAGGACGTGCTCTGGCCGTTGTGCGAGCGCGTGGCCCGCGGCGCCCGCGCCGAAGCCATCGCCGGCAAGGTGGTGACGCTGAAGCTGCGTGCGTCCGATTTTCGCATCCGCACCCGCCGCCGCACCCTGCCCTACCCCACTCAGACCGCCCGCACGCTGTTCGCTGCGGCGCGGGAGATGCTGGCGATCGAAGCCCGCGGCCAGCCCTGGCGGCTGATCGGCGTCGGCATCGGCGATCTCGTTCCGGAAGCGCAAGCGGCGACCGATCTCTTCGGCGCCAATGAGTCGCGGACGCTCAGTGGCGAACGGGCGATCGACACCCTACGTAGGCGCTTCGGCGATGGCGCCGTGGTCGCGGCCCGCTCGCTGCGCCATGACGCCACCAAAGGCGGCGGATCGCGTTGAATGAACGCAGGTCGCAAATCGACCCTTCCAAAGGGCCCCGGTTTTCATATCTAATCCCTGTGGTGGCGCTTCAAACGCCACCAGTCCGGTGGAGAACCGTCTTGGCGAACGAGAATCAGGGAGACGAACTGATCGGTACGGGAACGGCGGTCGTCACCCAGACGAAGCCGAAGACCCAGAAGCCCGCCATGTACCGTGTGTTGATCCTCAACGACGACTACACGCCCATGGAGTTCGTGGTTTACGTCCTTGAACGCTTCTTCAACAAATCGCCGGAAGCTGCGACTCGTATCATGCTGCATGTGCACCAAAACGGTGTGGGCGTGTGCGGGGTGTTTACGTACGAGGTGGCCGAAACGAAAGTCGCTCAGGTGATCGAAACGGCGCGGCGGCATCAGCACCCGCTGCAATGCACCATGGAAAAGGATTGAGAGGTCGAGCTTGCCGTCTTTCTCGCGTAACCTTGAAGAGACCCTTCACCGGGCCGTCGCCTACGCTAACCAGCGCAAGCACGAATATACGACGCTCGAGCACCTGCTGCTCGCGCTGCTCGACGATTCGGACGCGGCCAATGTGATGAAGGCCTGCGAGGTCGATCTCGCCGATCTGAAGAAGAACCTCACCAACTTCGTCGACAACGAGCTGAAGAGCCTGGTGGTCGATGACGGCGAGGACGCCAAGCCCACCGCCGGCTTCCACCGGGTGATCCAACGCGCCGTGATCCACGTGCAGTCGTCGGGCCGCGAGGATGTGACCGGCGCCAACGTGCTGGTGGCGATCTTCTCAGAGCGTGAGAGCCACGCCGCCTACTTCCTGCAGCAGCAGGAAATGACCCGCTACGACGCGGTCAACTTCATCGCTCACGGCATTGCCAAGAAGCCGGGCGCCTCCGAACCCAGGCCCGCCAAGGGCGCGGACGCGGGCGGTGGCGACGAGGACAAGCCGCAGGTGAAGACCGGCGGCGAAGCGCTGGAAGCCTACTGCATCAACCTCAACGACAAGGCCCGGCAGGGCAAGGTCGACCCGCTGATCGGGCGGCTGAACGAGGTCGAGCGCTGCATCCAGATCCTCTGCCGGCGCACCAAGAACAACCCGCTGCTGGTGGGTGACCCCGGTGTCGGCAAGACCGCCATCGCCGAGGGCCTGGCCCGCAAGATCATCTCCAAGCAAGTGCCCGAGGTGCTGGCCAAGTCCACCATCTTCAGCCTCGACATGGGCGCGCTGCTCGCCGGCACCCGCTACCGCGGCGACTTCGAAGAGCGCGTGAAGCAGGTGATCAAGGAACTGGAGAACCACTCCAACGCCATCCTGTTCATCGACGAGATCCACACGGTGATCGGCGCCGGGGCGACCAGCGGCGGGGCCATGGACGCCTCCAACCTGCTGAAGCCGGCGCTGGCCTCAGGCAACCTGCGTTGCATGGGCTCGACGACTTACAAGGAGTTCCGCCAGCACTTCGAGAAGGATCGCGCGCTGGTGCGCCGGTTCCAGAAGATCGACGTCAACGAGCCGACGATCGAGGACTCGATCAAGATCCTCAAGGGTCTGAAGACCAATTACGAGGAATTCCACAAGCTGAAGTACACCGCCGAGGCGTTGAAGGCTGCGGTGGAGCTGTCGGCCAAGTACATCACCGACCGCAAGCTGCCGGACAAGGCGATCGACATCATCGACGAAGCCGGCGCGAGCCAGATGCTGTTGCCGGAAGGCAAGCGGAAGAAGGTGCTCGGCATCAAGGAGATCGAGACGGTCGTCGCCAAGATCGCCCGCATCCCGCCGAAGTCGGTCTCCAAGTCCGACACTGAAGCGCTGCGTCAGCTGGAGACCGATCTGCGCCGGGCGGTGTTCGGCCAGGAAGAAGCCATCGGGCAACTCTCCGCGGCCATGAAGATGGCGCGAGCGGGCCTGCGTGACGGCGACAAGCCGATCGGCTGCTACCTGTTCTCCGGACCGACGGGCACCGGCAAGACCGAGACCGCGCGCCAGCTGGCGTCAACGCTCGGCATCGAGCTGCTTCGCTTCGACATGTCGGAATACATGGAGCGCCACACCGTGAGCCGCCTGATCGGCGCCCCTCCCGGCTACGTCGGCTTCGACCAGGGCGGCCTGCTCACCGACGCCGTCGATCAGCACCCGCACGCGGTCGTGCTGCTCGACGAAATCGAGAAGGCCCACCAGGACGTCTACAACATCCTGCTGCAGGTCATGGACCACGGCGCGCTCACCGACGCCAACGGCAAGAAGGTCGACTTCAGGAACGTCATCCTGATCATGACCACCAACGCCGGCGCCTCGGATGCGCAGCGCAACTCCATCGGCTTCGGCCGCGGCAAGGTTGAAGGCGCCGACGACGAGGCGATCAAGAAGCTGTTCACGCCAGAGTTCCGCAATCGCCTCGACGCGACGGTGGCCTTCAAGGCGCTGACGCCGGAGGTGATCCGGATGGTGGTGCAGAAGTTCATCCTGCAGCTGGAAGCTCAGCTCGCCGACCGCCACGTCACCATCGAGGCCGCCGAGGACGCGCTGGACTGGCTGGCCAAGAACGGCTTCGACGAGCTCTACGGCGCCCGTCCGCTGGCCCGGGTCATCCAGGACCAGATCAAGAAGCCGTTGGCGGACGACATCCTGTTCGGCCGGCTGTCCAAGGGCGGCCACGTCAAAGTCATCCTCAAGGACGGCAAGCTGGCGTTCGAGTTCGACGTCGAGCCCCGCCCGCCCGCGGCCGCCAAGAGCGCGCCGCCCGAGGTCGAGGACGAACCGCAGGAACCCGCGCTGGCGGACTGACCTAACGACCCTCTCGCCCTGCTCGGGGCGGGAGGGTCATAGCTCCAGCGTCAGCTCCAGTTCTTCGCCCACGCCGGTCGCTTCCCAGCGCGCTTCCAGGTCGCGCACGGCGGCGATCGCCGCCAGCACCAGCGCCCGGTTGAACCAGCGCGGCGGCGGCTCGTCGTAGATTTCCAGGAACTCGGCGACCTGCGCCACCAGCGCCGTGTCGTCGAAGGTCTCGTCAGCCAGGGCATCGGTGAGCGCCGCGACCACGCGCTCGGTCAGCGCTACCTCGCCGCCCAGAGCCGCGCCGCCAGCGACGCTCAGCTCCTCGTAGCCGCCGATCTTGTCGAGGATGCCGTAGAATGAGCCACGCAGTCTCGCTTCGCGCTCGACGACGTAGTGCATCAGGTCGTGGCGCAGCTGCCCCTCCGTCTCGGTGTCGACGGCCTCGCCGGTGCCGTCGGCCCGACGGTATTCGAAGCGATGGTGCGTCGGCGACAGCCGCGTGAAGCGCAAGGTCAGAGTCACGCGATCTCCGCGGCGATCTTCTGGGCGAGTTGGGCGAGCTCGGCCATGTCGGCCATGGCCCCGCCGCCGTGGCGGCCGAGCGGCACGCCTTCCCAGCGTGGAATGACGTGGAAGTGCAGGTGCCAGACGCTCTGGCCAGCCGCGGCGCCATTGAACTGGTTCACCGCGACAGCATCCGGGTTCAAGGCCGCGCGCACGGCCCTGGTCACCCGTTGCACGGTGAGGATCACCGCCTGCAACGGCTCCGGCTCGACCTCGAGGAGGTTGCGGGCATGAGCGCGCTTGTGCACCACCAGCGTGTGACCGGGACTTTGCGGGAACACGTCCATGAAGGCGAAGGTGTCGTGGTCCTCGAAAACCTTGGCGCAAGGCGCGTCGCCGCGCACGATCTTGGCGAAGATGTTGTCGGGGTCGTAGTCGCCGTCGAGGCTCATTGTTGCGCCCTCCGCCGCCAGCCGCCATGGTCTAAGCACGACACGCCCCGGAGCGCCAGAATGCCCAAGGCTGAGGAACTGACGCCGCGCCAGCAGCAGTGGATGGCCGCGGTGCGGGCCAGCCTCGAGCGCGACAGCGGCAAGACCCTGGACGAATGGGTCGCCATCGCCCGCACCTGCCCCGAGACCCGGCCGCGCAAGCGGGTCGAGTGGATGCGCGACCACCACGGTCTCGGCCAGAACCGCGCTATGCACGTGCTCACTATCGCTTTCCCCGAGACCGCCAACGAGGACAGCGACGCGCTGCGGGCCGCGCTGTGGGCCAATCCGGCGGCTGCCGCGGTTCTGGTGGCTGTCGAGGCGGCGGTGGCCGGTCTGCCCGACCTGATCAGCGGTCAGCGCAAGGGCTTCACCGCCTGGTCACGTGAGTTTCAGTTCGCGGCGCTGAAGCCGATGCGCGGGGGTTCGGCCATCCTGGGCCTCGCGGTCGAGCCGGACGCCAGCGCCCGCCTCGCGCCGCCGCGCAACGAAGGCTGGTCAGAGCGGCTGAAGTCCAAGCTTACGCTCGCCGCCCCGGCCAACGTCGACGCCGAGATCGCCGCGCTGCTGAAGGCGTCGTGGGAGCGGTCCTAGCCGCCTCTCCTGCCCCGCCCGCAGAGGCGGGGGAGGCGAAGGCCGGGGGGTCGAAGACGGAGGGGGCGCTTAGCGCCGCCCGCCTGCGTCAGACGCCCCCTCCACCACTTCGTGGTCCCCTCCCCCGCCTCTTCGGGCGGGTGAGGAGAGCTACGGCTAGATCTGGTCCTTCAGCGTCAGGTCCACTTCGCGCGACTGGCCGGCGCTTAGCACCGTCAGCTTCACCACGGTCCCGACGGGCGTGACGCGAAAGCGGCGGCGGATGTCCGAGACGGTGATGGTCTTGGCGTCGACGCCGTCGATGGCGGTGATCTCATCGCCCACCTTCACGCCGGCGCTGGCGGCCGCCCCGCTGGCGGTGACATCCACCACCTTGAACCCGTCCGGCGCGGCATTGATCCAGAAGCCGGAGCGATCGAAGGTGCTGGCGTCGTCGATCGGAGCCGGGAGCGGCTTGAGGTACATGACCTGGCGCGCGGCATCGATGGTGACGACGAAGCGCTTCAGCAGCTTGGTGCCGACGTTGCCCTGGTAGGACGGATCGACGAAAGCGCCGCGGCTGTCGGTGCCGAAACCAGTCACCACGTCGTCCACCCGCACGGCGCCCAGCGTGAGGCTCTTGCCTCGGGTCACGTACGAGCGAGAAGGGCCGCCGACGCCCCAGCCGTCCACCGTCGCCACGCCTTTGGGATGCGTCGCCATGAGCCCCTGTGCGTCCACGAACGGCTTGGTCAGCGTCAGCTCGACGCGCGAGCCGGTGTCGATGTCGAACTTGCCGGGAATGCCCTCGAAGGTCCCTTCGACCTGGGCCAGGTGCTGGTAGAACTTGAACGGGATGGCGACGCCGGCATCCTTCGGGTCGAACTTCGACGGCTCCATGAAGGTGAGCGTGTGCTTGCCGTAGTCGATCACGGTGACGAAGCGGCGGAACACGTTGAAGCCGATCATGCCCTGCTCGGCGAAGCCTTCGGCCGCCGCGGACTCGAACGGCAGCACCGCGATGCCCTGGTTCTTGATCGTCAGGCCGCCGACCTGAAATTCGACGCCGTTGGCGAGGCCCGTGTCGACGACATTGTCGCCAGCGCCTGCGCCTGGCAGCGCGCCCTGGCTCGCCACGCCCAGCGCCTTGGCGGTGTCGGGGGTCAGGATGTCGTCGCCGCCTGTGTCGAAGATGAACAGGAACGGGCCTTTCCCGTTGACCTTCACCTGCGTGTAGATGTGGTTGTTGAGCAGTTGGAACGGCACCGTGGTGCTGCCCGAGCCGTCGGCAAAGCTCTGGTCGTTCGGCTGCCAGGGCGGCGGCCCGAACACCGAAGCTGGCTGCGCGCCGGCGAAGACGGCGCTCTTCAGCGTCTGGTTCTGCCGGTACTGCTCGCCCTGGCCCGGATCGACGATCTGCTTGTGGGCGATCTGGGCGCCGTCGGTGGGTTGGTAGTCGCTGAAGAACGTCGTGATGGTCTGAGCGCCTTGCGGCACGATGGTGCGGTTCAAGAGGTGCGATTTGGCGTCGAACCAGGCGTCGAACGGTTTCCCACCAGCGGGCGCCACGTGCAGCACGTCGTAGGTTCCAGTGCCGTCGGTCTGGCTCGGCAGCAACGTGATCTGCGCCCCGCCGCGATCGGGCCGCCACCAGAGGTTCTGGTCGAGATAGGCCTCGGTGACCGCCAACTGCGCGGTGTCGCCCCCGCCCTGCGGCGTGACCATGCCTGAGGCTTCCTGTAGCCACACGGTGTGGCCGTCGAAGCCGTTGGCGCCCTTCTGGCCGCCCAGGTCCTGGCTGTCGACAAAGCCCGGCTGGCCGATGTCGTAGTGGGTGCCGACCACGCCGGTGAGGCCGGCGCCGGCGAAGTCGTAGGTCAGGGTCACCGAGCCATGTCTGGCCCAGGCGTCGCCGCCGGTGACGAAGCGGTTGGCGGCCAGAATCTGGTCCGCCGGGCTGGCCGGCTCGGCGGAAGCGGCGCCGGCGCTCAGCGCCATCACGGCGGCTGACCAAAGCAGAATGGAACGCATGCGGATCGAAGTCTCCCGTCACTCACCCAGGAGGCCGCATAAGTCAGGCGCCGCTGTTAGCGCCAGTTAGGGTTTCGTAATGCGAGCGTTCAGGCGGCTTTGAACGGCGAATATTCTTCGGCCAGCCAGTCCATCTCGCCCTGCACCGACCGCCGCTCTTCTTCGAGGAAGCGCTCGACCGCCCGCGAGAGGCCGGGATCGGCGATGTAGTGCGCCGAATAGACCGCGCTCGGCAGATAGCCCCGGGCGATCTTGTGCTGGCCTTGCGCGCCGGCCTCGACCCGCGCCAGCCCGTGGTCGATCGCCCACTCGATGGCCTGATAGTAGCAGAGCTCGAAGTGCAGGAACGGCACGTCCTCCAGGCAGCCCCAGTTGCGGCCATAGAGGCAGTCGCCGCCGATCATGTTGAAGGCGCCGGCGATCCAGCGGCCGCCCCGCCCCGCCAACACCAGCAGCACCCGGTCGGCCATGCGCTCGTTGAGCAGCGAGAAGAAGCGGCGGTTGAGGTAGGGCCGGCCCCACTTGCGCGCGCCGGTGTCCATATAGAACTGGTAGAATGCGTCCCAGTGCGCTTCGGTCAGGTCCGCGCCGGTGAGCGCGACGATGTCCAGGCCTTTGACCGCGTCGCGCCGCTCACGCCGGATGGTCTTGCGCCGGCCGGACGACAGCGCGCCCAGGAACTCGTCGAAATTGGCGTAGCCGGCGTTGACCCAGTGATACTGCTGGTTCTGCCTTTGCAGCATCCCCTGGGCGCCCAGGAACTTCCACTCGTCCTCGCTGGGAAAGTTCACGCCCAGCGACGAGACCTCCATCTTTTCGCACAGGGTGATCGCGCCAGAGAGCAGCACCTTCCGGCCCTCGTCCGCGTCGATGTCCGGCCGCACCAGTAGCCGCGCCCCGGTGACCGGCGAGAATGGCGAGGCGGCGATCAGCTTGGGATAATAGCGGCCCCCAGCCCGCTCATAGGCGTCGGCCCAGCTGTGGTCGAAGACGTATTCACCCTGGCTGTGGGACTTGAGATACAGCGGCAGCACCGCCGCCACCTCGCCCGCCTCGTCGCGCACCGCCAGATGCTGGGCCGCCCAGCCGGTGCGGGCGGTGGCGCAGCCGCTCTCCTCGCAGACGTCGAGGAAGTCGTAGCTGACGAAAGGGTTTGCCGCGTAGTCCGGATTGCCGGCGCAAGCGTCCCAGGCGGCTTTGCCGATCTCGGCGATGCGGCGATGCACGCTCATCTCCGCGCGCAGCCCGGTCACGCTGCGAGCTCCGTCACGCGGCAAAGCCCTCGAAGATCAGGTTGTCGCAGTGGTCCTTCACGCCGGCCCACTCTTGCGGCGAACGCACGGTCCAAGCCACGATCGGCAGACCCTTGGCGCGGTGCTCGTCGGCGACCTTGCTAGGCAGCATGTCCATGCCCAGCGCCAGGAAGTGCGGCCGTGCGATGGCGACGTGCTCGAGGTTGGCGTAGCTGCGCCGCAGCTCCGGCGCCATGCGCCCTTGCGAATAGCTGTGGCTGTCCAGCCCGCGCAGCACACCGGGAAATCGGTCGGCGAACCAGGCGTGGGAATAGGGGTTGAAGCCGATCACCGCGATCGGCCCGTTGTGGTCGATCAGGATCTCGTGGACGCGCTGCTCCAGCGGTCCCACCTCGCCCGACGGCGTCTTGATCTCGACCTGCACCATGGCGCGGTGGCCGACCAGGGCCAGCGTCTCCAGCAGCGTGGGGATGGTCTCGTCGGTGTCCTTCAGGCGCATGGCGCACAAATCCGCTGCGGTGTGGTCGGCGATCTTGCCGACCTGGCCGGTCATCCGCTCCAGCGTCGCGTCGTGGAAGACCACGGCCTCGCCGTCTGAGGTGAGTTGCACGTCGAGTTCGATGCCGTAGCCGGCTTCGCAAGCCGCCTCGAACGCCGCCAGAGAGTTCTCTGGCGCGCCCTCTGGCGACCACAGGCCGCGATGCGCGACTGCGGGCGCGAAAATGTGATCCCAGGCGGCGCCGAACCTGTCCCTCATGCGGCCTCCACCACCGCGTCCACCTCGACGGCGAAGTTCAACGGCAGCCGGTAGACCCCCACCGCCGAGCGGGCGTGGCGACCGGCGTCGCCGAACACCTCGACCATCAGATCCGAGCACCCATTGAGCACCTGCGGAATCTCGAAGAAGCCCGGGCCGGCCTGCACGAAGCCGTTCAGCTTCACCACTCGGCGCACCCGCGAGAGTTGGCCCAGCGCCGTGCGCATCTGCGCCAGCAGGTTCAGGCCGCAGATGCGCGCCGCGCGCCGCGCGGTCTCCAGGTCGACGTCTTCGCCCACCACGCCGCGCACCCCGCCGCTGGCGTCAGTCGACACCTGCCCCGCAATGTGGATCAAGCCGCGCGCCTCCACGAAGGGCACGTAGTTGGCCACTGGCCTGACAGGTTCAGGTAGCGCGAGGCCGAGCGCGGCCAGCCGTTCTTCCGGGGTCGACATCGCCTTGCGGCTTAGCGCGTTGCGCCGCGATGCGCAAAGCCGCGCCCAAACGAAAAGCGCGACCGGACGCCTGCCCGGCCGCGCCAAACGTTCGTTAGGCAGACGCGCCTAGTGGGCGGTCTGGAAGCGTTCCACGAAGGCGGTGACGCGTTCGTTGATGGGGTGGAAGCTTGCCTTCATCGAGGCGGCGACCAGTTCGGAGGCCTTGTTCATCTCGGCGACGTAGGCTTCCAGCGCGCTCTTGGCGAAGGCGGTCTGCAGCTCGACCACTTCCTGCACGCTCTTGGCGGTCGTCAGGCTCTTGGCCGCGGCGACCTGGTCTTCCATGGCCTTCTTCGAATAGGCCATCGCCTGAGCGCCGAGCGCTTCGGCGCCCTTGGTGGCGGCGGTGACCGAGGCCACCACGGCTTCCATGTTCTTCTTCGAGTGGGCGTTGGCTTCGCCGAGCGCGCTCAGCGACTTCTCGATGGTGTCCTTGAACGCTTGATTGCCGGCGGTGGTGAACTGCTCGACGGTGGCTTTGACGGTATCGGCGCCTGTGGCGGCCATGACGGGATCTCCTTGGCGGGAACGCTGGGTGCGGTGGAAATGTTTGGGACTTGCCGCGCTGGGCGAGCGTGACGACGGTGAAATCTCATGCTGCACTGCGGTAGTCAAGCGAAATTTGTGCACTGCAACATGACGGTGGATAGTAGGAAATGCAGGTGGCGCGCGCCCCGTTCCAGGGCCTCCCCTGCGACCGTGTGCCCCGGCGCCGTTTACCTTGCCGAAAGGAGGGTTAAGCCATGATAAGAACTTCGGAAGCGGCGAATCTCGCCCTGCTTCAGTAACGCTAGTTCGACGGAGCCCGCTCGATGCACGAGCCCGCCAGACGCATACTCTTCGCCTGCGCCGCCCTGCTTGGCTCCCTCAGTCTCAGTCTCGCGCCAACCTTGAGTATGGCGCAGGACGACGAGGACGCCGCGGTCACCGCGACGCCGGACTTCCACGTCCCCTCCTCCGAGCCGCGCTACGCGGCCATCGTGGTCGACGCGACCAGCGGCGAGGTGCTCTACGAAAAGCGGGCCGACTCGCCGCGCTATCCAGCGTCGATCACCAAGATCATGACGCTTTATCTGGCCTTCGAGCAGCTCGCGACCGGGCGGCTGAAGGAAAGCGACTACATCACCGTTTCGCCGCTCGCGGCGGCGCAGGCGCCGACCAAGCTCGGCCTTCGCCCCGGCGAGTCCATTCAGGTGTCCGACGCCATGTCGGCGATCGCGGTGAAGTCGGCCAACGACATGGCCATGGCGCTCGCCGAGCGTATCGGCGGCTCGGAGTCGCGCTTCGCGGCGATGATGACGCTGAAGGCGCAAGAGCTGGGCATGACCCACACGCGCTTCGTCAATCCGAACGGTCTGCCCGACAGCCGCCAGGTCACTTCGGCGCGCGACATCTCGATCCTGTGCCAGGCGGTGCTGCGCGACTACCCGCAGTATTACCGCTATTTCGGCGAGGAATCGTTCACCTACCGCGGCCAGACCATGAGCAATCACAACGGCTTGCTCGGTCGCATGCCTGGCGTGGATGGCTTCAAGACCGGCTTCACCAACGCCGCCGGCTTCAACCTGGCCGCCTCGGCGGTACGAGACGGCCACCGGCTGATCGCCGTGGTGCTGGGCGGTTCGACCAGCGCCTCGCGCAACGCCAACGTCCAGGACCTGTTGCTCACCGGCTTCGACATCGACGAGCGACGCGATCGCGGCGAGACCATCACCCTGACGCAGAACATGTTCGAGGCGCCGCCGGCGCAGGCGGCGATGAAGCCGCAGATCGAACAGGGCGACGCATCCGATCCTATCGACCTGGTGCTGACCGCCGCCGCACAAGGCAAACCGGTCACGTTCCCGTCCGCCAACGTGGCCCAGCTCTCCGCTTCGCGCCCCTCGCTGCTCGGCCAGGCCAGCGCCGCCGGCATCGCCGCACCGCCACCTGCCGTGGGCGAGACGGGGCAAGCCAGGCCGGCGCGCAACTGGACGGTTCAGGTCGGCGCGTTCCACTCCGGCAAGCTCGCCACCCGGCAGGTCGACTTCATCGCCGACCGCTTCAAGGCGCTGTTCGACGACCGCGAAGGATCCGTCGACCACGTCGGCCGCAGCTACCGCGCCATCTTTAGCGGCTTCACCCAGACCGAAGCGCAGGCCGCCTGCTCGGAAGTGCAGTCGCACAACCTGCCGTGCGTCTCCGGGTCGAACTAGTCGTCCAGACCTACGGCGCGTAGCGCCAGGCGCTGAACGCGGCGGATCAGCCGGCTGCGGATCACGTGCTTCTCCTCAGCGCGGGCCTGATCGACTGTCAGCCGCAGACCTCCCAGAATGAACGCCGCTGTGGCTCGGGCGTCGTCGACCGTCCAGAGCCCGGCCTGCATGCCGTTGGCGATCAGGTGACCGAGATCGTCGACTAGCACCGTCTCGCCGCCTGGCCCGACGACATCGCGCAGACGCGCCGTGTCCAGGCAGAAGCCGACGCTGGCCTCGGTCCAGCCCAGCAGCCGCCCGGTCCAAGTCTCAGCCATGGTCGGCAGCCGGGTCGCCGCCCGGTGGCGTTCGGCCAGCCGCTCGGCCATCGCCGCGCGCACCGCCTCCTTCGAGGTGAAGTGCAGATAGAAGGTGCCCTTGGCTACGCCAGCAGCGTCGGTGATCTGGTCGATGCGGGTGGCTTCGACACCCTGGCTCAGGAACAGCGCCTCGGCCGCCGTCAGCAGCTCGTCGCGCCGCGTCTCCGCCGGCTTGGTCCGTGGCCGTGGGTCGCTCGGGACATCGACCATACCGCAAACGTAGCACCGGCCCTTGGGGCGGTCACCGTTTTCCGGCAAGGAGTACGGCGCGGGCGGCGTTAAGCTGCGCCGCGAGACCGGCCGCGCCGCCTTTGTCCGGATGCACCCGCGCCATCAGCCGGCGGAACGACGCCTCGATTTCCTCTTTGCTGGCGGTTTCAGGCACGCCGAGCATGGACGCGGCTTCCGCCCGGCCCATCTCTCGCGTCGCTGTGACAGGTTGCGAGCGACGGACCTCATTCGCCAGCCAGGCCGCCGACAGCACCAGCAGCGCGCCAGCGATCAAAGCGCCCCGCGCCAGCTCGAACAGACCGCCGCCGGCGCCGACGACTGCGAAGACGATCCCAAGGAGCCTGGCGTAAGCGTGAGCGAACAACGGCCGACGTCCGAGAGCCACGAGCGCCGCCAGAGCCAGAGCCGCCAGCGCGGCGAAGTCCATCGATGGTGCGCCGCTACTCCGCCGCCATGACGACGCCGGGCTGAGCCAGACCTAAGTCGCTCAACATCACGCGCATCTCCTGGCGCGCCGCGATGTGGCCGATCGACACCGGCACCGGTCGCACCGCGGGCCCTAGGTCCGCGACGGTCAGGCCGAACGGATAGAGTTCGCGGTAGATCACCCGGTCGCGCAGGCCGGCCAGCATTCGGAAACCCACACGACGCGACAGCGCTTTCAGGCGCTCATCGACGCGGCGACGGTTACGCGGATCGGACGACGCCAGGCGGTTGCGCAACACCACCCAGTCCAGCGAGCGCCCGCGCTCGGCGGCGCAGAGCTTGCGCGCTTCCCACACGGTCTCGGAATAGAGGCTGGGGCGGATCAGATTGAGCGTCACTGGATCGACCACGCCCAGCACGTCGAAGTCGACGAAGCTGTCGTTCATCGGGGTGATGATCATGTCGGCGCGCTGGTGCGCGCGGCGCGACAGCTCGGTGTCGGCCCCAGGCGTGTCCACGACCAGGTAGTCGCAGTCGCCGCAATTTTGTAGCGCCGCCTCCAGGGTCTCCGGCGACGACACGCCATCCAGGACCCGAGGCTGCGGAAGATCGGCCTCGTTCGCTTCGATCCAGCGGGCGCGATTGGCGAAAAAGTGATCGAAGCTGCGCTGTCGCAGGTCGAGGTCGAGCACGACGACGCGCGCGTTGTCGTGAGCTAGCGCCACGGCAAGGTGCACCGCGATGGTGGACTTGCCCGCGCCACCCTTCTCGTTGCCGATGACGATGGTCCGCATGCCGGCCCCCACAAAAGCGCCCGAATCGCCGCCGGGCACGCCTCGCCTGACGAGACACCCGGCGCCGCAGCGCGTCAACGCGGCGACGTGTCCGAACCTGGGGATGGACAGGCGTGTCACCGCTCGGCCATAGCTCGCGGCGATGTTGCGGATGCGAAGGCCGTGAGCGCGCCCCTGCCCACCGTGCGGACGGTGGCCGAACTGCGCGCCATCGTCGCCGGCTGGCGCGCCGCCGGCGAGCGCGTCGCCCTGGTCCCGACCATGGGGTTCCTGCACGAAGGCCACCTGTCGCTGGTGCGGCTGGGCAAGGCGCGGGCCAGCCGCGTGGTCGCCAGCCTGTTCGTCAACCCGACCCAGTTCGCGCCGGGCGAGGACTTCGCGGCTTATCCCCGTGACGAGGCGCGCGACGCCGCCCTGCTCGCCTCAGCCGGCTGCGATCTGCTCTACGCGCCGACCGTCGAAGAGATGTACCCCGCAGGCTTCGCGACGACCGTGACCGTCGCCGGCGTCTCCGCGCCGATGGACGGCATCGCCCGCCCGATCCACTTCGCCGGTGTCGCCACTATCGTCGCCAAGCTGCTCAGCCAGGCCGCGCCCGACGTCGCGATCTTCGGCGAGAAGGACTTCCAGCAGCTGCAGGTGATCCGCCGCATGGCCCGCGACCTCGACCTGCCGGTGGAGATTCTGGGCGGCGAGACTGTCCGCGAGCCCGACGGCCTCGCGATGTCCTCCCGCAACGTCTACCTCACCCACGACGAGCGCGGCGTCGCGCCCAGGCTCAACGAGACGCTGCGGATGGCGGCCACTTCGTTGAAGGCGGGCGCGGCAGTGAGCGATGCCGAAGCCACCGGCTTGGCGGCGCTGACGGCCGCCGGCTTCGATCCCATCGACTACTTCGAGGTCCGTGACGCGGACGACCTGAGCAGGCTCGGCCCCGGCCCGATCAGCGGCCCGGCGCGTGTCTTCGTCGCCGCGCGCCTGGGCAAAGCCCGGCTGATCGACAACTGGCCGGTCTGACCGGCTACCACGCCCCGGCCTGCCGCAGCTTCTGGGCCAGCTCCAGCGGCACGTCCTCGTTTGCCCCATCCGCAGCGTCCACCGGCGCGTCGCCGGGGTCGAGATAGCGCCAGCCCTGGAAGGCGCGGCGCGGCTGCGGGGCGGTGGGGATCAGGGTCTCGTCGAGCAGGATCTCGCAGCGCCGCTGCACGCCTTCGCCCAGCGTCTCGATGGCGAGGATGCGCTGGCGGATCAGGATCACGCCCTTGAACACACGATAGATCGAGCCGCCATCGAGAATCTCGGCGGCGCGCTTGGGCGTCTGTCGCGTGTGGACGATGGGCCGATGGCCAGCAGCCATGCGGCTGTCCTGCCAGACGCGCAAGTCTTCCGGCGTATCGGCGCCGACGCAGAGCTTGATCAGGTGAAGCGGCATCGACCGGTTCTAGCCGCGCGGCGCCAGCGTCGCCAGCAGCGTCCCTTCGCTGACCTGGTCGCCCACCGCGCAGCTCACCGCCTCCACCGTGGCGTCGAACGGCGCCGCCAGTGCGTGCTCCATCTTCATCGCCTCCAGCGTCACCACGGTCTGGCCGCGCGCCACGGTGTCGCCTGCCTTCACCGCCACCAGCGCGATCCGCCCAGGCATCGGCGCGCGTACCTGCCCGTCGCCGACCGCGGCGCCTTCGGCGCTGGCGCCGCGGGGTCGCGAGACCACGAACGCTTCCCCAGCCTCGAACACGATGGCCTCGTCGCCCGATCGGATGGTTGTACGATGGCCCGTGGCGGCTGGCGCGGCGTCCACCAGTTCCTCCCCGAGCTGCAGTGTCGATGTGGCGGGCGACCTGCCAAGCCGGAAGCCAGGCAACGCAGCCCACGGCGTGCCGTCGGCAGGATCTGCGAGCGCCAGCGCCGCCGCGGCGAGCGCGTCGGCCGAGGGCGCGAGCGGCGTCGCTAGCCTCTCCAGCCGGGCCTCGATGAAGCCTGTGTCGACGTGGCCGGCGACGAAGTCCGGTTCGGCGACCAGCCGCGCCAGAAAGCCGGCGTTGGTCTTCACTGGCCAGACTTCGACCGCGCCGCACGCCGCCGCCAGTCTCGACACCGCCGCTGACCGGCTCGGCGCGTGGGCGATCAGCTTAGCGATCATCGGATCGTAGAACGGACTGATTTCGCCGCCCTCGGCCACGCCACTGTCGACCCGCACCGTGTCCGGCAGGCGGAGATGTGTCAGCGGCCCCGTCGACGGCAGGAACCCCTTGGCCGGGTCCTCGGCGTAGAGGCGCGCCTCGATAGCGTGGCCCCGCATCACGATCGCGTCCTGCGTCAGCGGCAACGGCTCGCCCGAGGCCACCTGGAGTTGCCACTCCACCAAGTCGAGGCCGGTGATCGCTTCTGTGACCGGGTGCTCCACCTGTAGCCGGGTGTTCATCTCCATGAACCAGATACGGTCGGCGCGCAGCCCCTCCGAGGCGTCGGCGATGAACTCGATCGTGCCCGCGCCCACATAGTTCACCGCCTTGGCGGCCTGAACGGCGGCGGCCGTCAGCGCCGCGCGGGTCGCGGCGTCCATGCCCGGCGCCGGCGCCTCTTCGACCACCTTCTGGTGACGCCGCTGCAGCGAGCAGTCGCGCTCGAACAGGTGGACGACGTTGCCGTGCGCGTCGCCGAACACCTGCACCTCGATATGGCGCGGGCGGCCGACGTATCTCTCCAGCAGCACCCGGTCGTCGCCGAACGCCGACGCCGCTTCGCGCCGCGCGGCGTCCAGCGCCGCCTGGAAATCGTCCGCGCGGTCGACCCGCCGCATGCCCTTGCCGCCGCCGCCAGCGACCGCCTTGATCAGCACCGGCCAGCCAATCGCCGCCGCCTCGCGAGCCAGAACGGCTGGTGACTGGTCGTCACCCAGGTATCCCGGCGTCACCGGTACGCCCGCGTCCGCCATCAGCCGCTTGGCCGCATCCTTCAAGCCCATGGCGCGGATCGCGGCGGGCGGCGGCCCGACCCAGACCAGTCCCGCCGCAATCACCGCCTCGGCGAACTCGGCATTTTCCGACAGGAATCCGTAGCCAGGATGGATCGCCTCGGCGCCTGACACCTTCGCCGCCGCCAGGATCGCCGCGCCATCGAGATAGCTCCCACGCGCCGGCGCCGGGCCGATGGCGACGGCAGCGTTGGCCTCGCGCACATGCAGCGCGCCGACATCGGCCTCGGAGTAGACCGCCACCGTGCGCACACCGAGCCGCCGGGCGGTGCGGATGATGCGTCGGGCGATCTCGCCGCGGTTGGCGATGAGCAGCGAGCCGATCAAAGCGTCACGCCGATCAGGGCTGCGCCCACGGCGGCTTCTCCCCCGCCAGGAAGGCGCGCACCCCCGCCTGGCCCTCGTCGCTGACCCGCTGAGCTGCGATGCGATGGGCGGTGTGGGTCATCAGACCGTGGTCGATGTTCTTGTGGGCCACCTCGCCCACCAGCCGCTTCGACTCGGCCACGGCGCCTGGCGCACAAGCGAGCACATCGCGGGCGATCTTGGCCTGCGCCGCCTCCAGCGCCGCCACGTCCGCCACAACGTCGTCGACCAGGCCGATATCCCTGGCCGTCGCTGCGTCAAACACCTGTCCGGTGGCAAAGAAGCGTCGCGCCCGGCGCGGACCGAGGGCCGCGACCACGTAGGGGCTGATGGTGGCGGCGATCAGACCCAGACGTACTTCGGAAAAAGCGAACTTGGCGCCGTCCACCGCGATGGCCATGTCGCAGGCGGCGATCAGACCCGCGCCGCCGCCATAGGCGCCGCCCTCAACCAGCGCCACCGTCAGGCACGGGATGTCGTAGAGGTGCTTCAGCATCAGCGCCATCTGCATGGCGTCGACCCGATTGTCGTCTTCCAGCTGTTCGACCGCATCGCGCATCCACTCCAGGTCAGCGCCGGCCGAGAACGTGCCGCCAGCGCCGCGCAGGAACACCACCCGGATCGCTTCCTGGTCGCGCAGGGTCTCGAAAGTTTCGCGAAGCGCGCCGATAAGCTCGGCGTCGAAAGCGTTCTTCTTGGCCGCGCGCATCATGGTGACGGTTACCGCGCCTTCGACGGTGGCCTCGAGGGTCACCAGCTGTGACTGCGCGTCGGTGTCCGGGTTCTCGACGAAGGGGTCGGCGGGAAGGTTGGGCATGGCGGCTCCTTACATCCGAAAAACGCCGAAGCGGGTGGCCGGGATCGGCGCGTTCAGGCTGGCGGCGATGGCGAGGCCGAGAGCGTCGCGGGTCTGCACCGGGTCGATGATGCCGTCGTCCCACAGCCGCGCGGTGGCGAAGTAGGGATCGCCCTCGGTCTCGTAGTTGGCCCGGATCGGGGCCTTGAACGCGTCTTCGTCCGCCGGGCTCCAGCTCTCGCCACGCGCCTCCAGGCCATCGCGGCGGATGGTAGCCAGCACACTGGCGGCCTGCTCGCCGCCCATGACGCTGATGCGGCTGTTGGGCCAGGAAAACAGGAAGCGTGGCGAGTAGGCCCGGCCGCACATGCCGTAGTTGCCGGCCCCGAAGGAGCCGCCGATCAGCACGGTGAACTTTGGAACTTCCGCGCTGGCCACGGCGGTGACCATCTTGGCGCCGTCCTTGGCGATGCCGCCGGCCTCGTAGCGCCCGCCGACCATGAAGCCGGAGATGTTCTGCAGGAAGACCAGCGGGATGCCGCGCTGGCAGGCCAGCTCGATGAAGTGCGCGCCTTTTAGCGCGCTCTCGGAGAACAGCACCCCGTTGTTGGCCAGGATCGCCACCGGATAGCCCCAGATGCGGGCAAAGCCGGTGACCAGCGTCGTGCCGTAGAGCGCCTTGAACTCATCGAACTCCGAACCATCGACCAGCCGGGCGATTACCTCCCGCACCTCATACGGCGCCCGCACATCTGGCGGGACGATGCCGTAGAGTTCCTCGGGATCGTAGGCGGGCGGCTGCGGCGCGGCCGGGATCAGCGCCGGCGTGGGCTTGGCGCCCAGGTTGGCGACGATGCGGCGGACGATATCCAGCGCGTCGGTGTCGTCAGAGGCCACGTGGTCCACGACGCCGGAGCGGCGGGCGTGGGTGTCGGCGCCGCCCAGTTCCTCGGCGCTGATGATCTCGCCGGTGGCCGCCTTCACCAGTGGCGGCCCGCCCAGGAAGATGGTGCCCTGTCCGCGCACGATCACCGTCTCGTCGCTCATCGCCGGCACGTAGGCGCCGCCCGCCGTGCAGCTGCCCATGACGCAGGCCACCTGCGCGATGCCCTCACCGCTCATCCGCGCCTGGTTGAAGAAGATGCGGCCGAAGTGGTCGCGGTCGGGGAACACTTCGGCCTGGTGCGGCAGGTTCGCCCCGCCACTATCCACCAGGTAGATGCACGGCAGCCGGTTCTGCAGCGCGATCTCCTGCGCCCGCAGGTGCTTCTTCACCGTCATCGGGAAGTAGGCGCCGCCCTTCACCGTGGCGTCGTTGGCGAGGATCATCGCCTCGC
The DNA here is from genome assembly GCA_036502045.1 of Caulobacteraceae bacterium. GTDB lineage: Bacteria > Pseudomonadota > Alphaproteobacteria > Caulobacterales > Caulobacteraceae > Acaudatibacter. The sequence continues at coordinate 55,156 of DASXZG010000006.1, forward strand.
GACCGGCGACGCGGCCCACGCCGGCGATCAGCCCTGCCGCCGGCGCCTCGCCGTCATAGAGGCCGTAGCCCGCCAGCTGGCCGACTTCGAGGAACGGCGCGCCGACATCCAGCAGTCGCTCAACCCGGTGGCGCGGCAGCAGCTTGCCGCGCTCGACATGGCGCTTGCGCGACGCGTCCGGCCCGCCCAGCGCGGCTTCGGCGACGCGGCCCCGCAGCTCCGCCGCCAGCGCGCGGTTCACCGCCGCGTTGCGGGCGAACGTCTCGCTCTTGGGATCGACCGCGGTGGGCAGCTTGGGCACGGCCGAGCATTAGCCTGAACATGACGGCTCAGAAAGCGGAGCGCGCCAAGGGGGGGTGGAACGCGATGTCTGGAAATGCTATTTTTGTAGCACAAGAGGCGAAAATGGACCAAGAGGCGAAAATGGACATTGTCACCCTGCGCCGCGCCGGCGGCTCTCTGACGCTGACGATTCCCGCATCGTTGGTCCGAACACTTGGACTTAGCGAAGGCGCACAGATGGGCGTCGCCGTCGAAGGGGCCAGGCTGGTAGCCACACCCACGCCCAGCCGACCTGGCTACCGCCTGGAGGACCTGCTTGCGCAGTGCGACCCGGAGGCCCCGCTGACTGAGGAAGATCGGGTTTGGGAGCGCGATGGTCCCGTTGGCGACGAACTGCTCTGATGCGTCGCGGCGACATCTACTTCGTTGACCTGAACCCGACCGAGGGCCGGGAGCAACGCGGCGATCGGCCCGTCCTCGTCCTGACTGAGGAATCATTTAATCGAATCTCGCCCCCGCTGGTCGCGCCAGTCACCACCGGCGGCAGCTTCGCTCGACACCGTGGATTTGCCGTCGACTTGGCTGGGCAGACCGAAAAGGTTCGCGGCATGGTGCTGTGCAACCAACTACGCACACTCGACATTGCAGCGCGAAACGGCCGGTTCATCGAGCGAGCGCCACCTGCGCTCGTCACTGAGGTCCTGGCGCGGGTGGCGACGCTGATCGCCTAGCCAGCCGCCGACGTCGCCAGCACGAACACCACGTCCCACCACGCGTCGTCGCCCTCACCCTCCAGCTTGCGGCCGGTTTGGCGCGCGCCCTGGGCTTCGTAGAAGGCGATGGCGGCGGCGTTGTCGGCCACGCACTGGAAGCCGATCTCGGCCACGCCTCGCGCCGCAAGCTGCTGGCGCACCTCAGCCAACAGCCGTGCGCCCATACCTTGCCGCCGATGGCTGGCCAGCAGGTAGAGCGCGCTCAGCCAGTTCTCGTGCGCCTGAGCGAAGCCGACGATGGCGCCGTCGTCCTCGGCCACCAGGAACACCGCATCGGCGACCAGCGCGGCGGTCCAGCGGGCCTGCGACTGGCTCAGCTCCACCTCGCGGAACTTGCGCCCGAAGATCGCCTGATACGTCTCGCGGTCAGCCTGCACGTGGACGCGGGCGACTTCGGCCGCGTCGTCCAGCGTCGCGGGCCGGATCGAAAGCGTCATGCGGTCGCGAAGGCGGGGTGGGACAGCTGGCGATGCGGCACGGCCGAAGACTCGCGTGAAACCTGCGGTATTTAGCTCGAATTCGGCCGCAGCGTGGCCGTGGTCGACGAATTCGCGTTAGTCTTCCGTCGTGGCCGCCCTCACCGACTCGCTGCCCGAGACGTCGCTCACCCGGCTGTTCGCGCGGGAGGTGGCCGCTGGGCATGCGGTGTGGTTCTCGCTGCCCGGTGGCGCACCGCTCTACGAAGCGGGCGAAGACGCCGACAACTTCTACCTGTTGCGGGCTGGGCGGCTGGGCGCGTTTCGCCGCGAGTCCGGACGCGAGCCTCAGTTCCTAGGTGTGATCCGCCCGGGCGAGCCGGCGGGCGAGATGGCGCTGATCGCCGGATCGCCGCACTCGGCCACCGTCGCCGCGCTGCGCGATTCCGAGGTGCTGTCGCTCGACCGCGAGGCCTTCTTCCGCGCCGTGCAGGCGGACCCGGCCGTGATGACCGACCTGGCGCGGCTGATGATCCTGCGCAATCGCCAGAGCTCATCCGGCTCGGTGATGGGCGAGCCGTCGGTGTTCGGGTTCATCGGCCTCACGGAGGCGGTTAGCGTGCGGGCGCTGGCGGCGCAGATCGCCACGCGCATCGGCACGCTGGGCTACCGCGTCACCATCGTCGGCTCGGAAGCGCTGCAGGCCCCCACCGAGTGGTTCTCCAACGTCGAGCGCGACCACGACTTCGTTCTCTATGTCGCCGAGGCGCCGGAAGGCTCCTGGAAGACGCTGGTTGGGCGGCAGGGCGACCGTATCTTCCAGGTGGCCGATGGCGGCCGTCCGCCCCCTGCGGGCGCCGCGCCGTCCGCCGAGACGTTGCAGGCCCAACAACTGGTGGACCTGATCCTGCTTCAGGCGCCCGATTGCGGCGCGCCTAGCGGCTCGGAGGCCTGGCTGTCAGCGCTGAACCCGGCGCGGCTCTTCCACATGCGCCTTGGAAACGGCTCCGACGGCGACCGCATGGCGCGGCTGCTGACCGGCCAGTCCGTCGGTCTGGTGCTTTCGGGCGGCGGCGCCCGCGCCTACGCCCACATCGGCGCGATCAGGGCCTTGCACGAGGATGGCGTGCCCATCGACTTCTTGGGCGGCGTCTCCATGGGCGCGATCATCGCCGCCGGCCTGGCCATGGGCTGGGATGATCCGGAAATGACGGCGCGCATCCGCAAAGCTTTCGTCACGACCAATCCACTGTCCGACGTCGCCTTCCCGATGATCGCGATGACTCATGGCGAAACAGTGCGCGAGCGTCTCGCGGAGCATTTCGGCGATCGTTGCATCTCCGACCTGTGGCTGCCGTTCTTCTGTGTGTCCGGCAATCTCACCACCGGCGCCTACGAGCTGCACCGCTCGGGTCTGGTGCGCGAGGCGCTTCGGGCTACCATCTCGCTCCCGGGCGTACTTCCGCCGGTGACCTTGGACAACAACAACGTCCTGGTGGACGGCGCCGTGGTGAAGAACTTCCCGGCCGACATCATGCGCTCGATCCAGCTGGGGCCCATCGTCGGGATCGACGTCGGCCGCGGGCGCTCGATCGAGGCCGACGACATCATGCGCCCGCCGTCATTGTGGCGCTGGTTCCTGTCGGGGGAGTGGCGCCGCGGGCCGCCGATCGTCTCGGTGCTGATGCGCTCGGCCACCGTGCGAACCGGCGCTGAATCGCTGCTGGCGCACCAGGCGGCCGACGTGCTGGTGCAGCCCGACGTCGACGCCATCGAAATCCGCGACTGGAAGGCGTTCGATCCCGCCGTCGAGGCGGGTTACATCGCCACCCGCGAGGTGCTGGACAAACTTTCGCGCCCGGTGATCGACTTGCGCCGCCGCGCCAGCCTCGAAGAGAGCCTGGCCGCGCGCGCGGCGCCGACGCTCTCTTCCGCCAGCGGACGATAGCGACGCCCTGGCGGCGTTCGCCGCGACTCCCAATATGCTAGATGGGGCCGGCGAACGGCGGCCTATATCGGATTGCGGGGATTTGGCGCGGCAGCTGCGGTTGAAGTTGGGACGGCCGTCGTCCTACGCCCGAGGGGAGTTCATCCTCTCGGATACAAACCGCCCGGCCATCGCCATCCTCGATGACTGGCCCAACTGGCACGGCGGCTGTCTGGCGTTGATCGGCCCAGAAGGGTCCGGCAAGAGCCACTTGGCGCGTGGCTGGGCGGAGTCGGTCGGCGCCTTGATCCTCGAGCCCTGCAACACCGACCTTGCCGAAGCGCCCGGCCGTCCGGTGATGATGGACGACGCCGACAAGGCAGACCCGGAAACCCTGTTCCACCTGATCAATATGGCGGGCGGCGTCGGTGGTGGCCTGTTGCTGACCGGCCGTACGCAACCGCGCACATGGCCCGCGGAGCTGCCCGACCTGCGCTCACGGCTCAACGCCCTGACGGTCGCCGAGATCGGCGAGCCGGACGACGTTGTGCTGGAAGGCGTGCTGCGCAAATTCTTCCGGGAACGGAATATTCGCCCCACCGATGACGTCTATCCTTACCTCGTGCGCCGCATCGAGCGTTCAGTGAAGGTTGCGCGCGAGATTGTCGCACGTCTAGACGAGGCCGCGGACGCCGAACAACGCGACATCACCCGCGTGCTGGCGCGGCAGATTCTCGAATCTGATCCGCAGACGCCCGATCTGTTCGAATGATCGGTTGTGATTGACGCACAACGGCGCCAGAAGTCGCGTCATACCTTGTCCGCCATGATGAGCGCCCCGCTTGGAAGCCCAGGTCGCTGAAACGTCCACGCCCGTCGCGGACGCCTCGCCCGTCACGACGCCGGACCTGGCTCGCACCCCGGAGCGGTTCTTCAATCGCGAACTCTCCTGGCTGAGCTTCAATCTGCGAGTGCTGGAGGAAGCGGAGAACCCGCGCCACCCGCTGCTCGAGCGCCTGCGCTTCCTCTCGATCTCGGCCAACAACCTCGACGAGTTCTTCATGGTCCGCGTCGCCGGCCTGAAGGCGCAGGTGCGCGAAGGCGTGCGCGTGCTGAGCCAGGACGGCATGTCGCCGGCGCAGCAGCTGGTGCATGTGGTCTCGTCGGCCAACGACCTGATGGCCGATCAACAGCGCATCTGGCGCGAGATGCGCGGCGAGCTCAGCGCCGCCGGCGTCTTGCTGCTCGACGCCAAGGACATCACCGCCGCCGACCGCCCGGCGATCGAGGAAATCTTCCTCAGCCGAATCTTCCCGGTGCTGACCCCGCTGGCCATCGACCCGGCGCACCCGTTTCCTTTCATCCCGAACCTGGGCTTCTCGCTGGCGCTGAAGCTGCGGCGGCTCAGCGATGGCAAGCAGCTCTACGCGCTGGTGCCGGTGCCGACGCAGGTGAACCGGTTCTGGGAGCTGCCGCCCGGCGGGCGGCGCAAGCATGCGCGCCGCTTCTTCGCGCTGGAGAGCTTCCTGATGCTCTTCCTCGACCGGCTGTTTCCCGGCTGCGAGGTGGAGGGTCAGGGCCTGTTCCGGCTGATCCGCGATAGCGACGTGGAGATCGAGGAAGAAGCCGAAGACCTGGTGCGCGAGTTCGAGGCGCGGCTGAAGCGCCGTCGTCTGGGCTCCGTCGTGCGCGTGAAGATGCAGGCGACCATGCCCGACGACCTGCGCGAATTCATCGTCGAGGGCATCGAGGCCGAGCCGCCGGAGGTGTTCCTGGTCGACGGTAAGCTGGGCCTGGCGCAGCTCTCGGAGTTGATCCCGCCGGACCTGCCGGAGCTGAAGTTCCCGCCGTTCCAGCCGCGCTTTCCAGAGCGTATCCGCGACCACGGCGGCGACTGCTTCGCCGCCATCCGCGAGAAGGACATCCTGGTCCACCACCCGTTCGAGAGCTTCGACGTGGTGGTGCAGTTCCTGCGTCAGGCGGCGCTGGACCCCAACGTCATCGCCATCAAGCAGACGCTCTATCGCACCAGCAAGGACAGCCCCATCGTCGCCGCCCTGATCGAGGCGGCGGAGAACGGCAAGAACGTCACCGCCCTGGTCGAGATCAAGGCGCGCTTCGACGAAGAGGCCAACCTGCGCTGGGCGCGCGACCTGGAGCGAGCCGGCGTGCTCGTGGTGCTGGGCTTCGTCGAGTACAAGACCCACGCCAAGCTGAGCGTAGTGGTGCGGCGCGAGGGCGACGGCCTGCGCACCTACTGCCACTATGGCACCGGCAACTACCACCCGATCACCGCCAAGATTTACACCGACCTGTCGCTGTTCACGACCGACCCGGCGCTGGCGCGGGATTCCGCGCGCCTGTTCAACTACATCACCGGCTACGCGCTGCCCGAGCGGATGGACAAGCTCTCCTATTCGCCGATCACCATGAAGCACGACCTGCTGCAGATGATCGCCCGCGAGGCCGAACACGCCCAGGCCGGCAAGCCCTCCGGCATCTGGGCCAAGCTGAACGCGCTGGTCGATCCGGAGATAATCGACGGGCTCTACCGCGCCAGCCGCGCCGGCGTGCCGATCGACCTGGTGGTGCGCGGCATCTGCTGCCTGCGCCCTGGTGTGCCGGGCCTCTCCGAGACCATCCGGGTGAAAAGCATCGTCGGGCGGTTCCTGGAGCATTCGCGCATCGTCGCCTTCGCGAACGGCCATCCGCTGCCTTCCAACGAGGCGCGGGTGTTCATCTCGTCGGCCGACTGGATGCCGCGGAACCTGGACCGCCGCGTTGAGGTTCTGACCCCGGTGGAGAACCCCACCGTGCACCAGCAGGTGCTGAACCAGATCATGGTGGCGAATCTCAACGACGAGGCGCAGAGCTGGACGCTGGACGGCGAGGGCCGCTATCGCCGCGTCGCCGGCTGGGACAAGAAGCGCGCGTTCTCGGCGCACGACTACTTCATGACCAATCCCAGCCTCTCTGGCCGGGGCCACAAGGTGAAAGACTTGCCACGGGCATTCGACCATGTGGGCGCGAGAAGCTAAGCCCCGCGCCTCAGACGTCGCCGTCATCGACGTCGGCTCCAATTCCGTGCGCCTGGTGCTTTATCGCGTCGAAGGCCGCGCGGTCTGGACTGTGTTCAACGAGAAGATCCTGGCGGGTCTGGGCCGGGACCTGGCGGAGACCGGACGTCTCTCTCCGGACGGCGTCGAAGCGGCGTTCGCGGCGCTGCGCCGGTTCGCGGCGCTGATCGGCGCGGCCAAGCCCGACACCGTGTTCGCGGTCGCCACCGCCGCAGCCCGCGAAGCCGAGGACGGGCCAGCCTTCTGCCGCCGCGTGCGCGCCGAGACCGGGCTGGAGCTAAGGGTGCTGACCGGTGAGGAAGAGGCGCGCTTCGCCGCGCTCGGCGTGCTGGCCGGCGCGCCCACCGCGTCCGGTCTCGTCGGCGACCTCGGCGGCGCCAGCCTGGAGCTGATCAAGCTGGAGCGCGGCGCGCCCGGCGACGGCGTAACCCTCCCGCTCGGCCCGTTCTCGTTCAAGGAGCGGTTCGACGCGGATCGGGTGCGCAGCCAGGTGGAGCGCAAGCTGAAGCCGCACGCGGACCGCCTGCACGCCGGCACGTTCCACGCTGTCGGCGGGGCGTGGCGCAATCTGGCGCAGCTGGCGATGCGTATGTCCGGCTACCCGCTGGAGATCGTGCACCAGTACGAGATGACCCGGCGCGAGGCGCTGGAGGCGGCGCGGGTGATCGCCCGCCAGTCGCCGCGCTCGCTGGAGAAGATCGAGGGCATCTCCAGGCGTCGCCTGGAGACGCTGCCGCACGCCGCAGCGGTGCTGGAGGGCCTGATCGAGACACTCGGCATCGAGCGGGTGGCGCTGTCGGCGTTCGGCCTGCGCGAAGGCGTGCTGTTCGAAGCCATGCCGGCGGCGCAGAAGGCCCAGGATCCTCTGATCGAAGGCTGTGCGGCCTGGAGTGGCCGCGAAGGCGCCAACGCGGACCTCGGCGATGCGGTGCGCGACTGGATCGCGCCGGCGTTCGCCAGCCTGGAGCCGGCCCTGGAGCATCGCGAGCGGGTGCTGCGCGACGCCGCCTGCCAACTGGCCGACCTTGGGGCCCGCCTGCACCCAGATCACCGCGCCGACCTGATCTTCCAGCAGGTGCTGCGCGCACCCATCGCCGGGATGAACCACGTCGAGCGGGTCTTCCTGGCCACCGCTATGTTCGCCCGCCACACCGCCGCCGACACGGTGCCGGCGCCAGAGCTGATCGCGCGGTTGCTGACCCACGAGCAGGTGCAACGGGCGCGGGCGGTGGGCGCCGCGATCCGCCTCGCCTGCGATCTCTCCGGCCGCAATCCGGAGCTGCTGGCTCAGGCCACGCTCGCGTTCCGGCCCTCAAGCGTGGTGCTGGAAGCCGACGAGGCCGTGTTCGACATCCTGCTGGGCGAACAGAGCGACAAACGCGCCAGAGCCCTCGCCGAGCTGCTGGAGCGCGACCTCAAGCTCCGCCCGACCCGCGAGGGCGCCAAGCAGCGCGAGACGGCTTAGCCGCGCCCCCGCTCGTCGGCGATCGTGGCCGCCAGCGCGTCATCCAGCGACATCGGCTCGGTCCACGCACAAGCGTTGCGGAAAGCCCGGCAGTCGATGGTCAGCGGATAGCTCAGGTCCAGGCCCGCCAACGGCCCGTCCGGAGGCGAAGGCGCCGCCCTCACCTCGCCGCGCCAGCCCAACGCCGCTGCAAAGCGAGCTAACCAGGCGCGGTTGTCGCCCAGCCCCTCGCGGCCGAGGTTGAACACGTGGCCGGACGCCGCCGGACGCAGCGCCGCCGTCGCCAGCGCGTCGCCGATGTCGGCCACGTAGCCGAACGTAGAGCGGAAGCCGAGCCACCCGGCGTCGGCCTCAATGTGCTCCGCGTCTGCGAACATCGGCGCCAGGCACCAGCGGAAGCGACGCTGCTTGTCACCAGGCCCGAACACCATCGGCAGCCGCATCACCGTGCCGCCCAGACCCGGCCGCTCCAGCAGCGCCTGCTCCAGCGGGAGCTTATCGTAGGCGTCCATCCACGCGTCCGCCGCCGCAGGATCGCGCGGCGGATCGGTGCGATAGGGATAGAGCCGCGTGCGCAGTGGCGAACCTTCCGCCAGCAGCCCCTCGATCGGCGGACCTGAGGCGTGCCCGTGCAGGCCTTCATAGTTGCGGTAGACATCGCAGGAGCTGGCCAGCACGTAGCGGCCGACCTCTCCGTCCAACGTTTCCAGCAGCGGCAGCGTGTCAGCTTCGGTACGCGCCAAAAGGTCGACAACCTCCGTCGCCCGCCGTTCTCGGACCAGTTTACGGATGGCGCGAACATCGCTTCGGTCAGCGGCGACACCGTGCGGCCCCGTCCCGCGCCGGCTCACCGCTACGATCTCGGTCTTCTCTTCCAGCGCCGCCACGATGTGCGGGCCGATGAAGCCATTCGCGCCGAGCACCATCACCGTCATGCGCAAGTCATCGCGCACGGCCTTTCAATAAGCAATGACTTATTGGATTGGCGCTCAGGTCGTCGCGCGCGCCGCGCGGCGCACCGGCACCACCCGGACCCGGGCCCCGTCCAGCACCAGGGCCAGTTCGCCGCGCTTCAGACGCAGCGCGTCCTCGCCGAAGGCCTCGCGGCGCCAGCCGTGCAGCGCGGGCGTGTCGGCGCGGTCGTCGCCAGCGATCTTCTCCAGGTCGGCCACCGTGGCAATCAGCTTGGAGGCGACGCCGGCGTCTTCCGCCCGCGCCTTCAACAGCACCTTCAGCAGCTCGACCACGGCGCCGGCCGCCGGCTGCGGCGGCGGCTTGTCGCGCTCGATCTTGGGCGCGTAGCCCTCCGGGTCCTTCAGCGCGGTGCGAATCGCGTCGATCAAGTCCGGCCCAAAGCGCGAGCCGGCGAAGCCCTTGGGCACCGAGCGCAGGCGGTTCATCGCCTCCTCGTCGGTCGGCGCCTGGGCGGCCACTTCGTCGATGGCCTCGTCCTTCAGAATCCGGCCGCGCGGCTGGTCGCGCTGCTGAGCGGTGCGCTCGCGCCAGGCGGCCACGGCGCGGAACACCGCCAGGTACTTCGCCGTATGTTTGCGCGGCTTCAACCGCCGCCAGGCGTTCTCCGGATCGACGTCATACAGCGCCGGGTCGCTCATCGCCGCCATCTCTTCGGTCACCCACGAGAGCCGCCCGGCCTTCTCCAGCTGGCTGCGCAGCATCGGATAGAGCTTGGCCAGGTGGGTCACGTCCGCCAGCGCGTAGGTCAGCTGCGCCTCGCTCAGGGGCCGGCGGGCCCAGTCGGTGAAGCGGTGGCTCTTGTCGATCTCCACGCCCTTGATCAGGCGGCGCACCAGCGCGTCGTAGGCGATCTGCTCGCCGAACCCCGCCGCCATGCTGGCGATCTGGGTATCGAACAGCGGCCGGGGCATTGCGCCCAGGATGTTGAATATCTCCACGTCCTGCCGCGCGGCGTGGAAAACCTTGAGGACCCGTTCGTCGCGCAGGACGCGCAGGAACGGCTCCAGGTCGAGCCCCTCGGCCAGCGGGTCGATGCACGCTTCGACGCCGTTCGCCGCCGCGGCCTGGATCAGGCACAGCTTCGGCCAGTAGGTGGTCTCGCGCATGAACTCGGTGTCCACCGCGACGAACGCCTGACCCTCAATCCGCGCGCAAAAGTCCGCCAGCTCTGCGGTGGAGGTGATCGGCGTCATCGGCTAGCTATAGCCCCGCCGACGCCCGAGTCTGCAAGCGTCACTTGGGCGGACGGTTCGCTTTTCCGCTGGAGCCGCAACCATGCCTGAGCGCCGCAACGGCCTTACCTATGCCGAGGCCGGCGTGGACATTGATGCCGGCGCCGCGCTGGTGGAGGCGATCAAGCCGCTGGCGCGGGCGACGCGGCGGCCGGGCTCGGACGCGGGCCTCGGCGGCTTCGGCGCGCTTTTCGACCTCAAAGCCGCTGGCTACGACGACCCGTTGATCGTCGCCACCACCGACGGCGTCGGCACCAAGCTGAAGATCGCCATCGAGACTGGACTGGTGGACGGGGTCGGGATCGACCTCGTGGCCATGTGCGTCAACGACCTGCTCGCCCAGGGCGCCGAGCCGCTGCTGTTCCTCGACTATTTCGCCACTGGCAAACTCGACGTCGATCAGGCGACACGCGTCGTCGCCGGCATCGCCGAAGGCTGCCGCCAGGCCGGCGCGGCGCTGGTTGGCGGCGAGACGGCCGAGATGCCGGGCATGTACGCGGGCGCGGATTTCGACCTCGCCGGCTTCTGCGTCGGCGCGGTGAACCGCGACGCGGTGCTGCCGAAGCTGGAGGCGCAGCGCGCCGGCGACCTGCTGATCGGCCTAGGCTCCTCCGGCCCACACTCCAACGGCTACTCGCTGATCCGCCGCATCGTCGAGACCACGGGCCTGGCCTGGGACGCGCCGGCGCCCTTCGCGGCGGGCCAGACGCTGGCGCAGGCGCTGATGACGCCGACGCGCATCTACATTGAGAGCGTCCTGCCGCTGGCCAAAGCCGGCCCGATCAAAGGCTGCGCCCACATCACCGGCGGCGGCCTGATCGAGAACCCGCCCCGCGCCATCGCCCCAGGCCTCGCACCGCAGTTCGACTGGGGCAGCTGGGACGCGCCGGACGTGTTCGCCTGGCTGGCCCAGGCCGGCGGCGTCGCCGAGCCCGAGATGCGCCGTACTTTCAACTGTGGGATTGGCCTGATGCTGATCGTCGACGCCCGCGACGCCGAACCGGTGCTGGCCGCCCTGCTCAACGCCGGCGAAACCGCCTTCGTCTGCGGCCAACTGACGGCGGCGACTTAGCGCCTAAATGTGCAGCACGCGTCCGTAAGCGTCGAGCGAGGCCTCGAGCATCGCTTCGCTCATCGTCGGGTGCGGGAAGATGGTGGCGAAGAGCTCCGCCTCGGTGGCTTCCAGGGTGATCGCCAGCGCGAAGCCCTGGATCATCTCGGTGACCTCGCCCCCCAGCATGTGGGCGCCGAGCAGGGCGCCGGTGGCGGCGTCGAACACCGTTTTCACGAAGCCTTCGGTCTCGCCTGACGCGATGGCCTTGCCGTTGGCGCGGAACGGGAAGCGGCCCACCTTCAGCGCCAGCCCCTTGGCCTTGGCGGCGGCTTCGGTCAGGCCCACTGAAGCGATCTGCGGGGTCGAATAGGTGCAGCCGGGAACCGGCGCGGCGATGTCTGGACCTCCCTGCCCCGCAATGTGCTCCACGCAGTGCACGCCCTCGTGCATCGCCTTGTGGGCCAGCCACGGCGGCCCGGCGACGTCGCCGATGGCGTAGAGGCCCTTCACGTTGGTGGCGCCGCGCGCATCGATGGCGATGTGGCCGCGGTCGACCTTCACGCCGAGGTCTTCCAGGCCCAGGTCCTCGACATTACCGGCGATGCCGACGGCGACGATGGCGTGCTCGGCCTCCAGCCGCTCGGCCTTGCCGCCCGTCTCCAGCTCCAGCGCCACCCCGGCGCCGGCCTTGCTCAGCTTGGTCACCTTGGCGCCGACGCGGAACTTGATCCCTCGCCGCTCGAACGCTTTCTGCGCCGCCGCCGAAATCTCCTCGTCCTCCACCGGCAGGATGCGCGGCAGCGCCTCCACCACGGTCACCTCGCAGCCCAGCGCCCGGTAGAAGCTGGCGAACTCGATGCCGATGGCCCCCGACCCCACCACCAGCAGCGACCTCGGCGCGTCCTTGGGGACCATCGCCTCGCGGTAGGTCCAGACGCTCTCGCCGTCGGGGGCCAAACCGATGTCCGGGAAGGTGCGGGCCCGCGCGCCAGTGGCGAGGATCACCGACTTGGGCGCCAGCGTGCGTTCCTCGCCGCTCTTCAGCTTCACCACCACCTTCGGCGCGCCATCGCCCTTCGCCAGCCGCGCCACGCCGTCCAGCACCTCGATCTTGTGCTTGCGCATCAGGAAAGCCACGCCGCTTGACAGCTGCTTGGCCACCGCCCGCGAGCGGGCGATCACCTTGGCGAAGTCGTAGGCCGGCTTTTCGGCGGCCAGGCCGTAGTCGCTCAGATGGCCCAGCTGGTCGAACACCTCGCCTGACTTCAGCAGCGCCTTGGTGGGGATGCACCCCCAGTTCAGGCAGATGCCGCCCAGGTTCTCGCGCTCGACGATGGCCGTCTTCAGCCCCAGTTGCGCCGCGCGGATCGCCGCCACGTAGCCGCCGGGCCCCGCGCCGATCACCACCAGGTCCGGCTCGTCCGCCATCAGAGCAGCGCTTCGATGGCGGCGGTCAGCGCCTCAGGCTTGTCGGCGGGGGCGAAGCGCTTGGCAGGATTGCCCTCGCGGTCGATCAGGAACTTGGTGAAGTTCCACTTGATCCCCTCGCTGGCGAGCAGGCCCTTCTTCTCGTGCTTGAGCCAAGCATAGAGCGGATCCGCCTTCGGGCCGTTGACGTCGATCTTCGCCATCATCGGGAAGCTCACGTCGTAGGTCAGCGAGCAGAAGTTCGCGATCTCCGCGGCGTCACCCGCCTCCTGCGCGCCAAACTGGTTGCAGGGAAAGCCCAGCACCGCGAAGCCGCGGTCCCTGTAGCGGCGCCACAGCGCCTCCAGCCCTTCGTACTGTGGCGTGAACCCGCACTTCGAGGCCGTGTTGACGATGAGCAGCACCTGGCCGCGCCACGCGTTCAGCGGCGCGGCCTGGCCGTCCAGGGTCTGGGCTGTGAAGTCGTAGACGCTCACGCCGCGGGTTCCCTAGCCCTGGCCGTAGAGGATGGCGATCTTGGTCGAGCCGTTCTCGGTGGTGATGGTGGCGTCGAGGCTTTCCTTCGGCGTCCCGTCCTTGGTGAACACCAACACGTGGTTCGCGCCGCTGGCCGCCGCGCTGGAGCTGTCCATCGCGGTGGTGAAGCCGGAAGCTGTCGCCGCCTGCTTGTAGAACGCAGCCACCGCATCCGGCGCGGCGCTGGTCTGCATGCCGATCAGGCCGCCGCCCGGGGCTGTGGTCGTCGTGGTGACGGTGGCGCCCGGATAGACTTTCACCCAGTCGGGCAGATTAGTGGGCAATGAGGTGCCCATCGTCACCGAGGCGCCGTTGGCGCCGGGGACGACCACGGAGGCGCCGCTGCCGGCGCCGTTCGCCTGATGGCGCTGACCACAGGCCGCCAGCGTGAGCGCCGCCGCTGCGATGATCATGGTGTTGCGCAAAGTCCGCCTCCCTCAAAATCGTTATGGCCGACCATGGCAAAGCCTGGGTGCGGCGCCAACGCCTTCACGCGATCATCGTGATCGGGTCTTCCACCAGCGCCTTGAACACCTGCAGCCAGCGCGCGCCGATGGCGCCGTCGACCACGCGGTGATCGCAGGTCAGTGTCACGCTCATCACGGTCGCGACGGCGAGCTGGTCGCCGCGCACCACCGGACCCTTCTCGCCCGCGCCCACCGACAGAATGGCGCCCTGCGGCTGGTTGATGATCGAGGCGAAGCTCTTGACCCCGAACATGCCGAGGTTGGAGATCGAAAAAGTGCCGCCCTGGAACTCCTCCGGCTTCAGCTTGCGGGCGCGGGCGCGCTCGGCCAGATCCTTCATCTCGACGGCGATCTGCGCCACGCCCTTGGTCTCGGCGGCGCGAACGATCGGCGTGATCAGCCCCCCCTCGATGGCGACGGCGACGGCGATATCGGCGTGGTGGTGATAGGCGATGCCCTCGGGCGAATAGCTAGCGTTGGCGTCCGGACTGCGCTTCAGCGCCACTGCCGCGGCCTTGATCAGCATGTCGTTGACGCTGACCTTCACCCCATCCTTCTCCAGAATGCCGTTCAGCTTGGCGCGGGCGTCCAGCAGCGCATCCAGCTCGATGTCGACGCTCAGCGGAAAGTGCGGCACGTCGCGGAACGACTCCGTCATCCGCCGCGCGATGGTTCGCTTCATGCCGTCCAGCGGCTTCAGATCGTAGGAACCGGGCGCAATGCCCATCTGCTCGAGCGTCGCCGCCGCTTTGCCTGGCTCGGCGGCGGCCGGCGCGCCACTGGGCGCTGCTTTCGGGGCAGGCGTCAGGCCGGCCGTCGCCCTCGCGGCAGGCGCGCCCTTGAGCCCCTCGACATCGCGCAGAATGACGCGGCCGTGTGGCCCCGACCCCTTCACCTGCGCCAGATCCACCCCGGCCGTCGCCGCCACGCGCCGCGCAAGGGGGCTAGCGAAGATGCGACCGCTGCTCGGTTTCCCTTCTCCCCTTGCGGGAGAAGGTGGCCCCGAAGGGGCCGGATGAGGGGTCGCGCCGGCGTCTGGCTTCTGCGCCTCCTCGGCTGGAAGCGTGTCGGAGGGATCGGATCGACCCCTCATCCGGCCCTCCGGGCCACCTTCTCCCGCAGGGGGAGAAGGACGCACCTCTTTCTGCGGCGGCGAAGCTTCCCCGTCCCCCTTCAGCCGCGCGATCGGCGTGTTGACCTTCACCTCTTCCGTGCCCTCGGGCACCAGCAGCGCCTCGACCACCCCTTCGTCGACCGCTTCCACTTCCATCGTGGCCTTGTCGGTCTCGATCTCGGCGATCACGTCGCCAGAGCGCACGGCGTCGCCCACCTTCACGTGCCACTTGGCGAGGGTGCCCTCCTCCATCGTCGGCGACAGCGCCGGCATCAGCACCTCGGTCACGCGGCTGGCTCCTCGGAGAGGTGCGCCAGCTCGGCGGCATGAGCTTCCCAGTTGCGGCCGTCGAATTCACTCAGGTTCAGCGCCGGCCGAGTCGCCTCGTCCAGGCAGCGCGCATTCACCGACCAGCCGTCGGGGTTGGACCTCGGCCGATAGAAGCTCTTCACGCCGCACACGGAGCAAAACAGGTGTTTCGCCACGCCGGTATTGAACGTGTACGTCGCAATTTCGGCTTCGCCCCGCAGCAGCCGGAACCGGCTCTCGGGCACGATCACGTGGACGAACCCCGTCATCGAGCACATCGAACAGGTGCAGGTCTGCGCCTCGGCGCCGTCAGCGATCTGCGCCTCGAAACGCACCGCCCCGCAGTGACAGCCGCCGCCGCGCCAGATGGGCTCGCCGCCGCTCACGAGGGCGGCCTCGACGTGGTTCCCAGGTCGGTGGGCTTGGCGCTTTCGGCGTCCCACATGAACCGGATGCGCGCCATGGCCTGCTCGAAGGTGTGGCCGCCCTGGTCCGCATAGGCGCGGGCGGCGTGCCGGGCGATGTCCACCAGCATGATCCCCCACACCTGCGGGTCCTCGAACGCCGTCTGCAGCGACACCTGCAGCGCTTCGCCGACGATCCAGGCGCGCAGCACCTCGTTGGACCGCTTCGGGTCGATGCGGGCGCCGGGCGGTGGCGGAAGTTCGTTGCTCTGAGCCATGCGCGCTACCGGTAGCAGACCGCCTTCGCCGCCTTGACGATCTTGTCGACCGAGGGCAGCGACAGGGCTTCCAGGTTGGCCGCGTAGGGCATCGGCACATCTTCCTGGTGGACGCGCGCCGGCGGCGCATCCAGCCAGTCGAAGGCTTCCTCGACCACCCGCGCCGCCACCTCGGCGCCGACGCCCATCGGGCCCCAGCCTTCCTCGACGGTGACCAGCCGGTTCGTCTTCTTGACGCTCTCGACCACCGTGGCGTGGTCCAGCGGGCGCAGGGTGCGCAGGTCGATCACCTCCGCCTCGATGCCTTCCTTGGCCAACTGTTCGGCCGCCTCCAGCGCCAGCCCCACCATGCGGGAATGCGCGCTGATGGTGACGTCCTTGCCGGCGCGGCGGACCTTGGCCTTGCCGATGGGCGCCAGCCAATCCTCGACGTCGGGAATCTCGAACTCGTGCCCGTAAAGCACCTCGTTCTCCAGGAAGATCACCGGGTTCGGACTGCGGATCGCGGCCTTGAGCAGGCCCTTGGCGTCGGCGGCGTCGTAAGGCGCGATGACGATCAGCCCGGGCACATGGGCGTACCAGTTGGAATAGTCCTGGCTGTGCTGGGCGGCCACTCTGGCCGCCGCGCCGTTCGGACCGCGGAACACCACCGGGCAATGCACCTGGCCGCCGGACATGTAGAGCGTCTTGGCGGCGGAATTGATGATCTGGTCGATCGCCTGCATGGCGAAGTTGAAGGTCATGAACTCGACGATGGGTTTCAGACCCGCCATCGCCGCGCCGACGCCCAGGCCCGCAAATCCGTGCTCGGTGATCGGCGTATCCACGACCCGCTTGTCGCCGAACTCCTGCAGCAGGTCGCGGCTGACCTTGTAGGCGCCCTGGTACTGCGCCACTTCCTCGCCGATCAGCAGCACATCGGGATCGCGCCGCATCTCCTCGGCCATGGCGTCGCGCAGCGCATCGCGCACGCTGATCTTCACCAGCTTGGCGCCGGCTGGGATCTCGGGGTCGGCCTGCGGCGTCGGCGTGGCAAGCGCGGGGCTCGCTTCCGGGGAGCGCTGCTCGATGGCGGTCGTCGACGGATCGCTCCCTTCTCCGCTTACGGGAGAAGGTGGCCCCGAAGGGGCCGGATGAGGGGTCGCGCTGGCGTTTGGCTTCGGCGCCTCCTCGGCCAGAGGCTTTTCAGCGGGCTCAGCTCGACCCCTCATCCGGCCCTCCGGGCCACCTTCTCCCGCAGGGGGAGAAGGACGCACCTCTTTCTGCGGCGGCGAAGCTTCCCCTTCCCCCTTCAGCCGCGCGATTGGCGTGTTGACCTTCACCTCTTCCGTGCCCTCGGGCACCAGCAGCTCTTCAACGACCCCTTCGTCGACCGCCTCCACCTCCATGGTGGCCTTGTCGGTCTCGATCTCGGCGATGACATCGCCCGAACGCACCGCGTCGCCCACCTTCACGTGCCACTTGGCGAGGGTGCCCTCTTCCATCGTCGGCGACAGCGCCGGCATCAGCACGTCGGTCACTGCCCGTTCCCCATTCGGCGGCAGCCACTGAAGGCATCGTCCGCCGCGAAGCAAACAGAGAGCCGATGTTGGATGATCTGGCCGATCACCGCATGAGCTAGAGCCGCTACGTCCGGAGGTGGGTCGGCGTTCGGATCATCGCGCCAATACATCGCGACTTTATGGGCAGCTTGAGCAGCGTCGAGGTCTCCCGCCAACTCGGAGAGCGGCGTCAATTTGCCATCCACCGACAAGGTAGCGTCGCGGTGGACTGCGAGCTTGATCGGATTGCTTGGCGGCGGCCCGACTTGCGCTGCGCATCCGGTCGCAAAGAGCATGGCCGATATGGCTGCTGGCAAAGCCAAGGCGATAGTCGTTCTCACCGGCCGGCTCCGGCGTAGACGTCGGTGTAAAGCTCGGAGGGGTCGGGTTCCGGCGCGGTGCGGGCGTATTCTGCGGCGTCGGCGACGATCCTGCGCACGTCGGCGTCCACAGCTTTCAGCGCCGCGTCGTCAGCAAAGCCCGCCGCCTCGATGCGCTCCTGCAGATGGTCGATGGGGTCGCGGTGCTTGCGCACTTCGTCCACTTCCTCGCGCGTACGATATTTGCCCGGGTCGCTCATCGAGTGGCCGCGGTAGCGATAGGTCTTCATCTCCAGGATGAACGGGCCCTTGCCCGAGCGCGCGTGCTCGGCGGCTTCGGCGGCGGCTTCGGCCACCGCGACCACGTCCATGCCGTCCACTTCCTTGCCCGGAATATTGAAGCTGGTCCCGCGGCGATAGAGGTGGGTCTCCGACGAGGCGCGCTCGATCGAAGTGCCCATGGCGTACTGGTTGTTCTCGATCAGGTAGACGGCCGGCAGGCGCCAGAGCTCGGCCATGTTGAAGCTCTCGTAAACCTGGCCCTGGTTGGCCGCGCCGTCGCCGAAGTAGACGAAGGCCACGCCCTTGTTGTCGCGATAGCGATTGGCGAACGCCAGGCCGGTGCCCAGGCTCACCCAGGCGCCGACGATGCCGTGGCCCCCGTAGAACTGGTGGTCGAGCGAGAACATGTGCATCGACCCGCCCTTGCCGTGCGAGACGCCGGCGGCGCGGCCGGTCAGCTCCGCCATCACCGCTTTCGGGTCGACGCCGGCGGCCAGCATGTGGCCGTGGTCGCGGTAGCCGGTGATGACCTGGTCGTGGTCCTGCTTGGCCGACTGCACGCCGACCGCCACCGCCTCCTGGCCGATGTAAAGGTGGCAAAAGCCGCCGATCAGCCCCATGCCGTAGAGCTGCCCCGCTCGCTCCTCGAAGCGGCGGATGAGCAGCATCGAGCGATAGAACGCCAGCAGCTGGTCTTTGGACGGTTTGCCGGCGGCGTCAGAGGCCTTGGCGGCGCCGGCTTTCGGCTTGGCCGCGGGTTTCGCCTTTGCCGGCGCAGCCATGGCGTTCTCCGTCGAGACCGCTCTGGCCAGCGTCGCTCCAGAAGAGCGTCAGTGGGGAGCGGCGGGCGTGCGGATCACATAATCTCTCGGGTCGGCGAAGCCTAGAAGAACGTGTGCGCGCTCCTCCAGCAGATCGCGCGACAGCGAGGCGTCGCTGAGCAAGCGAGCGCGCTGCGCCAGTTCGGCGTGCTGGGCCTGCAGCTGCTTCAAGGTGGCTTCGTCTTCCGCCAGCGTCGCCTCGCGCTGGCGCGTGGTCAGGATGCCGCGATCGCCCGTCAAGGCGTTGAAGCCGAAGTAGAAGATCGCCGCCGCGAGAATCGCGGTCG
This sequence comes from Caulobacteraceae bacterium, assembly GCA_036502045.1. Lineage (GTDB taxonomy): Bacteria > Pseudomonadota > Alphaproteobacteria > Caulobacterales > Caulobacteraceae > Acaudatibacter. The sequence goes on from DASXZG010000006.1 coordinate 74,124, forward strand.
GGATGTAGGTGGTAAGGCGCGCCAGCACGAGCGTGAGTCTGGCGTGACACGCTTAATGAAAGCTTCCTCGCCCCTGCGGCGCGCTGTCAGCGCCGCTTCAGCGCGGAGCCGCCGGCGTAGAGCGCCTGGTCGTCCAGTTGTTCCTCGATGCGCAGCAGCTGGTTCCACTTCGCCAGCCGGTCCGAGCGCGACAGCGAGCCGGCCTTCAACTGGCCGCAGCCGGTGGCGACGGCCAGGTCGGCGATGGTGGTGTCCTCGGTCTCGCCGGAGCGGTGGCTCATCACCGCGGTGTAGGCCGCCTTGTGGGCCATCTCGACCGCGTCCAGCGTCTCCGACAGGGTGCCGATCTGGTTGACCTTGATCAGGATCGAGTTGGCGAAGCCCTCGTCGATGCCGCGCTTCAGAAGCTCGATGTTGGTGCAAAAGACATCGTCGCCGGTGAGCTGCACCTTGGCGCCCAGCGTGCGGGTCAGCAGCTTCCAGCCCTCGAAGTCTTCCTCGGCGCAACCGTCCTCGATGGTGACGATCGGGTAGCGGGCGACCAGGTCGGCCAGGAAGTCGACCATGCCGCCGGAGTCGAGCGTCTTGCCCTCCCCGGTCATCAGGTACTTGCCGCCCTTGAAAAACTCGCTCGAGGCCGCATCGCAACCCAGGTTGAAGTCTTCGCCGGCGCGGTAGCCCGCCGCTTCGCCGGCCTTCATGATGAAGCCCAGCGCCTGGTCGGCGCCCTTGAAGTTAGGGGCGAAGCCGCCCTCGTCGCCGACGTTGGTGCTCTCGCCGGCGTCGTGCAGCGCTTTCTTCAGCGCCTGGAAAATCTCCGAGCCCATGCGCACCGCCTCGGCCAGCGTCGGCGCGCCGGTGGGCAGGATCATGAACTCCTGGAAGTCGATCGGGTTGTCGGCATGGGCGCCGCCGTTGATGATGTTCATCTGCGGCACCGGCAGGATACGGGCCGAGACGCCGCCGACGTACTTGTAGAGCGGCAGATCGTGGGCGCTCGCCGCCGCCTTGGCCGCCGCCAGCGACACGCCCAGGATGGCGTTGGCGCCCAGTCGGCCTTTGTTCGCGGTGCCGTCGAGCTCGATCATGATGCGGTCGAGCCGCCGCTGATCTTCGGCCTCAGCGCCCGAAAGCGCGTCGAAGATCTCGCCCATCACCGCGTCGACCGCGCCGCGAACGCCCTTGCCGCCGAAGCGATCCGGATCGCCGTCACGCTTCTCCACCGCCTCGTGCACGCCGGTGGAGGCGCCGGACGGCACGGCGGCGCGGCCCATCGAGCCGTCCTCCAGCACCACGTCCACTTCCACCGTCGGATTGCCGCGCGAGTCGAGGATTTCGCGGGCGAGGATGTCGACGATCTCGGTCATGGAGGGCCTTGGCGTGGGTTGCGGCGCGGGGCGCTGGCTTAGCCGCGCCGGGAGGCGCCGGCAACCCGCGCGCCTGTCATGGAAGCGTCGCAGACTTCCGCCAGTTTGCGCCCGCTTTCGGCGGGGCCCGAAGGCGCTCTCGAGGAAGCCGATGCTGTCGATCGACAAGGAAGATCGCCTGGCGATCATCACCCTCAACCGCGCCGAGGCGATGGACGCGCCGCACAAGTCGCTGCGCGCGGCGCTCTACGACGCGATCAACGCGGTAGCCGTCGACGATAGCGTCAGCGTGGTGCTGCTCACCGGCATCGAGCCCGGTTTCCCCGAGGGTCTGGACGTCAGCATGCTGGGCGCGGAGCCCATGGCTGGCGTCGATGGCACGGCCACCCACAACCCCGGCGCCGCCATCCGCCACTGCCACAAGCCGGTCATCGCCGCGATCACCGGCGCGGCCATCGCCGGCGGGCTGGAGCTGATCCTGTCCTGCGATCTGGTGATCGCCTCCACGAACGCGCGGTTCGCCGACACACACCTGCATGTCGGCGTCGAGCCCGACGTCGGCTTCGCCCGGCGCCTGGTTCAGCTGGTCGGTCCCCAGCGCGCCACCGAGCTATCGCTGACCGGCGCCTTCCTGGAAGCGGAGATGGCCTACGAGTGGGGCCTGATCGGGCGGCTGACCGCGCCGGAAGACCTGGCGCACACCGCCCACCATATCGCGCGCGAAATGGCGCGCACGCCACTGGAGGCGCTGGCGCGCCGCAAGAAGCTCAACGTGGAAGCGGCGGCTTAAGAGCGCCCGCCGCTGCGGCGCGAGAATGCTAGTCCTCTTTCGGCGTCAGCACCTGGCGGCCGCGGTAGATGCCGGTCTTGAGGTCGACGTGGTGCGGGCGCTTCAGCTCGCCCGTGTCCTTGTCTTCGACATAGGCGTTCGGCGAGAGCGCGTGGTGCGCGCGGCGCATGCCACGGCGGGACGGGGAGGTTTTTCGCTTCGGAACAGCCATGGGAACTTCGCCGGGTCGGAAAGGAGCCGGCGTCTATGACGCAAGCGCCTGAAGATTACAAGCCAGCGACCAGCTTCGCCGGCGCGACACGGCGCCAGGCCATCTCGATCAACGTCGCCACCAGCGCCTCGTCCGCCGCCTCGTAAGCCACGAACGTCGAGCCCTTGCGGCCCCACCCGCCCGGAACCGGCTCCACCACGCCCGGATGCCCCTCAGCGAGATTGCGCTGGTCCTCAGGGTCCAGCTTCACCATCAGCCGCGGCTCTTTGAGGTGGATGGTGCAGAAGATCTTCCCCCGCACCCGGAACGACGGAATGCCGTGATGGTCGGCCTCGACGGCCTCAGGCATCGCCAGCGCCAGGCGGCGGATCAGGGCGACACTCGCCATCACATCAGCCGGCTCTGCTCCAGGGCGGCGGCGATGAAGCTGGCGAAGAGGGGGTGCGGAGCGAAGGGGCGGCTCTTCAGTTCCGGATGGAACTGCACGCCGATGAACCACGGATGGTCGGTCCGCTCGACGATCTCGGGCAGGACGCCGTCAGGCGAGGCGCCGCTCATCACCAGGCCGGCTCGCTCGAAGGCCTCGCGATAGCCGATGTTGACCTCGTAGCGGTGCCGGTGGCGCTCGCTGATCGCCGACGCGCCGTAGATCTCCGCCACCTTCGAGCCCGGCGTCAGCACTGCCTCGTAAGCGCCCAGCCGCATGGTGCCGCCAAGATCGTCATCGCCGGAGCGGGTCTCGCGCTCGTTGCCGCGCAGCCACTCGGTCATCAGGCCGACGACGGCGTGCTTGGTGGGGCCGAACTCCGTCGACGAGGCGCAAGGCACCCCGCCGACGTTCCGGCAGGCCTCGATCACCGCCATCTGCATGCCGAAGCAGACGCCGAAGTACGGCACGCCGTGTTCGCGGGCGAACTGGGCCGCGCGAATCTTGCCTTCCGAACCACGCTCGCCGAATCCGCCGGGCACCAGGATGCCGTGCACGCCCTCCAGCCGGGCCGCAGCGGCGTTCTCCTCGCCTTCGAAGGTCTCGCTCTCGACCCAGTCCAGGTTGACCTTCACCCGGTTGGCGACGCCGCCGTGGGTCAGGGCCTCGATCAGCGATTTGTAGGCGTCCTTCAGCACCGTGTACTTGCCCACGACGGCGATGGTGACCTCGCCGTCGGGATGGACCAGCCGGTTGGAAATCTCAGTCCAGCGGCTGAGGTTCGGCGCCGGCGCATCGTGAATGCCGAACACGTCCAGCACCTCCGCGTCGAGGCCCTGCGCGTGGTAGTCGAGCGGCACCGCATAGATGTTGGGCGCGTCCATCGCCTGGATGACGGCCGAGGGGCGCACATTGCAGAAGAGCCCGATCTTGCGCTTCTCCTCCGGCGGGATCGGCTGCTCGCAGCGACAGAGCAGCACGTCCGGCTGGATGCCGATGGAGCGCAACTCCTTCACCGAGTGCTGCGTCGGCTTGGTCTTCATCTCGCCAGCGGTCTTGATAAACGGCAGCAGGGTCAGGTGCACGAAGCAGGCGTGGCCGCGCGGCAGCTCCTGGCCGAGCTGGCGGATCGCCTCGAAGAATGGCAGCCCTTCGATATCGCCCACCGTGCCGCCGATCTCCACCAGCACGAAGTCGACGCCCTCGCCCGGGTCGGCCAGCACGAAGCGTTTTATCTCGTCGGTGACGTGCGGGATCACCTGCACGGTGGCGCCCAGATAGTCGCCGCGCCGCTCCTTCTCCAGGATGGTCTTGTAGATCTGGCCGGTGGTGATGTTGTCGGCCTTGGCGGCCGAGACGCCGGTGAAGCGTTCGTAGTGGCCAAGATCCAGGTCGGTCTCGGCGCCGTCGTCGGTGACGAACACTTCGCCGTGCTGGTAGGGGCTCATCGTCCCCGGATCGACGTTGAGATAGGGGTCGAGCTTGCGCAGCCGCACGCCATAGCCGCGCGCTTGCAGGAGCGCGCCCAGCGCGGCGGACGCCAAGCCTTTTCCCAACGAGGAGACCACGCCGCCGGTGATGAAGATGTACCGGGCCATGGGCGTTCAGCTTAGTCCCGATTCGAGCCCTGAGTCGCCGGGCGAATCAGGCCTTTGAGGGGGCCGCTCAAGGGCTGCTGGGCGACTGCGCCGGCGCGGCCGGCGCAGGGGCAGCGGCAGCTGGCGGCGGGCTCGGCGCCGTCTCGGGCGGCGGCGCTTCCAGCGTCGGGACTGGCGCGGCGGCGGCCGGGGCTGGAGTCGCGGCTGGCGCTTTGGCGGCAGGCGCGGTCGCTGGCTTGACTGCGGCGGGCTTGCCGGCGACCGGCGCCTTGACTGCGGCCGGCGCAGCGCTTGGCGAAGCCGGCGGCGCTTGCGCGGTCGGCGCGGCGGCTGGCGGCAGCGCCAGCGGCGCGGTCGGCACACCAGGCGCCGGCGCGCTCAAGGGCGCGGTCAGAGGCGCGGCGGGCGCTGCGGCGTTGGTCGCCGCCGACGCCGGGTTGATCGTCTGCAGCTTCAGCTTGTCGATCACCGCGTTGGTGGCCCGGTCGTGCGCGCCCAGGAGGGTCAGGCTGAGGCTCAGCACCGCGAACAGCCCGAACAGAATCCAGGTGCTGCGCGTCAAAAGGTCGCCGGCGCCGCGCGTGGTGATCAGTCCGGTCGGGCCCCCGCCCGAACCAAAGGCCCCGCCTTCTGAGCGCTGCATCAGCACCACGAAGATCAGCAGCACGCAGACCAGGATATCGAGCGTGATCAGTAGACCGGAGAGCATCGTGCCAATCGAAAATGTCAGCGGGGCGCGGACGGCGCGGCGCGGCCTCTAGCATCCGCTGTCTGGCCGCGCCATAGCTAGGAAGCCGCCCTCCCCGGTCCAAGTCCCGTGATTCTCGAAACCGAACGTCTGGTCCTGCGCCCCGTCGTCGCTGGCGACTGGGCGGCGCTCTATCCGATCATGTCCGACCCGATCGTCATGGCGCATTGGGACTCCACCGAGATCGACGACCCGGAGGTCGTCGCGGGCATGATCGCAGCGCAGATGGCAGATATGGCGGACGGCGCGGCCTGGTACTGGTCGATCGAGCGCAGTGGCGACCATGCCTTCCTCGGCGCCTGCGACCTCTCCGACGTCGACTGGCGCCACAATCGCGGCGAGGTCGGGTTCCTGCTGGCGAAGCCGGCCTGGGGCCAGGGCTACGGGCTGGAGGCGATGCGGGCGGTGGTGGACTACGCCGCCGGCCTGGGGCTGAAGCGCCTCTGGGCCCGCGCCCACGTCGGCAACGACCGCTCCGAGCGGCTGCTGCACACGCTGGGCTTCGAGGACGAAGGCTATCTGCGCGGCCACGTCCAGCGCGCCGGCGAGCGCCGCGACTGCAAGATCTACGGCCTGCTGCTCTAGGCGGCGCGAACGATCGGCAGGAAGTCCGCCGCGGTCAGCGACGCCCCGCCGACCAGCGCCCCGCCGACATCGGGGATGGCCAGAATCTCGACGGCGTTCGCCGCTTTGACCGAGCCGCCGTAGAGCAGCGGCGCAGCCCGGCCCGCCTCGCCGAAGCGGGCGACGAGCGCCTGGCGAATGGCGCGGTGCACCGCCTCGATCTCGGCCGGCGTCGGCGTGCGGCCGGAGCCGATAGCCCAGACCGGCTCGTAAGCGACGCAGAACGCAACGTCGGCGACGGCGTGCGGCAGCGACTGCGCCAGCTGCCCCAGCACCACCTCTAGGGCCCGCCCAGCTTCGCGCTCTTCCTGGCTCTCGCCCACGCAGACGATCGGCTCCAGGCCCACCCGCAGCGCGGCGCCCGTTTTGGCGGCCACATCGTCGCTGGTCTCGCGATAGTAGGCCCGCCGCTCGGAGTGGCCGAGGATCACCATGCTGGCGCCCGCGTCGGCCAGCATCTCGGCCGACAGGCAACCGGTGTACGCGCCCACCGGCTCGGCGCGGCAGTCCTGGCCACCGACCGCGACGCCGGTGCCTGCCAGCCTCTCAGCCATGCGATGGATCAGCGTGGCGGGCGGGAAGAGCGCCACCTGCGCCGCCGGCGCCCGCTCATCCAGCGCGCCGGCGATGGCGCGCGCTTCGGCCAGCGCGGCGCCCAGTCCGTGCATCTTCCAGTTTCCGGCGATCAGACGCCTTGCCGTGGCCAATCGCGAGCCTCCCTGTCCCTTACTCGCATTCGGATAGGGCCGGCGGGCGCGCGCCGCAACGTCGCCCCTGCCTAGACGCCAGGCGCCGCGCGCCTCTATACCGCGCCGATGCTACGGATCTTCCGCAACTTCTCGCAGTCGCCCTTCGGCCCGATCATCATGGGCGTGGTGGCGATCGCGTTCGGCATGCTGGGCGGCGGCGGCGCGCGCGACGCTCTGCGCGGCCGCTTCGAGAACGCCGTGGTCATCGCCGGCTCGCACGAGGTGACCGCGCCCGAATTCAAGAAGATGTTCGACGGCAAGGCCACGGACTACGAAAAGCAGACCTCGCAGCCGTTCCCGCTGGAAGAAGCGGTGCGCGAAGGCGTCGACAAGACCATGCTGCAGGAGCTGGCGTCGCAGGCGGCCTACCAGGAGCTGCTGACCCGCGCCGGCATCGCGCCGACCGCCGACGTGGTCGCCAGTGAGTTGAAGCACCAGGCGCAGGCCTCGCCCAACTCGGCGCTGGCTCAGCTGTTCGACCCGATGACCGGCAAGTTCAACCCGGCCATGCTGCAGCAGCTGCTCGACCGCAACGGCATGACCATGGACGAGTTCCAGCGCGAGATCGCCGACGACATCGCCAGCCAACAGTTCGGCAGCGCGGTCTCCGGCGGCGCCGAGGCGCCGCGTGCTTACGCGGCTCTGCAGGCGGCCTTGCTGCTGGAGAGCCGCGACATCACCTACTTCGTCATCCCGGCCGCCAGCGTGCCGCCGCCGACGCCGCCAACCGACGCGCAGCTGCAGGCGCTGATCCAGCAGTATCGCGACCGGCTGATGCTGCCCGAGCGGCGCATCCTCACCGTGGTCAGGTTCAGCGCCAAGGCCATCGCGCCGACCATCACCGTCGATCCGGCGCAGGTGCAGCAGCAGTTCCAGGCCAAGGCGGCGAGCTACGCGCGGCCCGAGACGCGCTCGCTGATCGAGATTCCGCTCAACGACCCCAGCAAGGCCGCCGAAGTGGCCGCGGCGCTGACCAAGGGCGACGATCCCAACGCCGTCGCCAAGACCGCCGGCTCCGAAGCGATCGTCTATACCGACCAGCCGCAAAGTGGCGTCGCCGACGTCAAGGCCGGCGCGGCCGCCTTCGCCATGCCGGTCGGCAAGGTCAGCGGGCCCGTGCAAGGCGATTTCAAGACCGTGATCCTTGAGGTGACCAAGATCACCCCGGGCCAGGCGGCCGACCTCAACGCCGCCAAGGCGCAGATCACCACGGACCTGCAGCAGAGCGCCGCCGCCGACAAAGCCATCGAGCAGAGCCAGAACTACGACGACGCCCGCGAAGGCGGCGCCAGCGTCGCCGCGGCCGCCGCCAAGGTCGGCCTTCAGGCGGTGACCGTCGGGCCGGTCAGTTCGGACGGCAAGGACCTCACCGGCGGGCCGCCCAATCCGATCCTCAGCCAGAAGCTGCTGAAGACCGCGTTCGCGCTGCCGCAAGGCGGCGATAGCGACGTCACCCTCGACGCTGGCTGCGACCAGCCCCCGGCGCAGCCGGGCGCCGCGCCGCCGCCGCAGACGCCATGCAAAGGCGAATACTTCGACGTGCAGGTGGTGAAGGTGATCCCGCCGGCGCCGCCGGGCCTGGACGAGAAGGGCGTGCGCCCGTTCCTCACCCAGGCTTACATGCAGCAGACCGTCATCGCCGCGCTGCAGAAGAAGGCCGCCGCGGCTCAGGACGCCTTGAAAAGCCAGACTTTCGACGCCGTCGCCGCCAGCTTCGGCGCGCACGTCGTCCACCAGGTCGGCCTGCAACGCATCAACGCGCAGCAGTTCCAGCAGACCATGGGCCAGGAGCTGCTGGGCGCCATTTTCGGGACCAAGCCGGGCCAGGTGTTCACGGTCGGGTCGGATGCGATGAAGGGCATGGTCGTCGCCCGGGTCGAGGCCATCCGTCCTGGGGATCCGAAGCAGATCGCCACGCTGATCGGCGTGGTGCGCCAGCGCTCCGATCAGGCCTACGTGCAGGGGCTCGCCGACGCGGTGCGCCAGGCGGCGATGAAAGAGATCAAGCCGACCATCGACCTCGACCTCGCCCGCAGCACTATGGGCGTCGACGCGGCGATGCTGGCGCGGGCGACGGCGCCGGCGGCGGCCAACAGCGCCAGGAAACTCGCGCAATGAACGCCACGCCCGCCTTCGACGCCTTTGCCCGGGGCTATGCGGCGGGTCAGGCGCAGGTGGTGGTCCAGCGGCTGGTGGATGACCTGGAGACGCCAGTCTCGGCCTATCTGAAGGTGGCGCACGGCCTGCCCTACAGCTTCCTTTTCGAGTCGGTCGAAGGCGGCACCTGGCGCGGCCGCTATTCGGCGCTGGTCATGGCGCCCGACCTCGTCTGGCGCTGCCGCGGCGACGTGGCCGAGATCGCCGAGGGCGATGATATCGCCGCGGGCCGTTTCCACCGCGACGGCGATGGGGCGCTGGAGTCCCTGCGCGACCTCGTCGCCAGCTCGCGCCTCGACCTGCCGCCTGGCTTGCCGCCGATGGGCGCGGGCGTGTTCGGCGTCATGGGCTACGACACCGTGCGTCTCGCCGAGCGCCTGCCGGGCATCAATCCCGACCCGCTGAACCTGCCCGACGGCGTGCTCATGCGGCCCTCGATCGTCGCCATCTTCGACGGCGTCGCCCACGAGATCATCCTGGTGGCCACCGTTCGTCCCAGCGCCGGCCAGACCCCGGACGACGCCTACGCCGCGGCCATGACCCGCATCGAGACCGTCACCGCGGCGCTCAGGAAGCCGTTGCCGCCGCGCGGACCGCATCCCGCGCCGCCGGTCGATGACTGGAGCACGCCCGCCGGCCCCACGGGCTACGGCGCCATGGTCGAGAAGGCCAAGGAGTACATCCGCGCCGGCGACGTCTTTCAGGTGGTGCCAAGCCACCGCTTCCGCCGCTCGTTTCCGCTCGATCCGTTCTCCTGCTACCGCGCCCTGCGCCGCACCAACCCCTCGCCGTTCCTGTTCTTCCTCAACTTCCCGGATTTCCAGCTTGTGGGCTCGTCGCCGGAGATTCTGGTGCGCCTTCGCGACGGCAAGATCACCATCCGCCCCCTCGCCGGCACCCGGCCGCGCGGCAAGACCCCGGAAGAAGACGCTCGCCTTGAGGGCGAGTTGATCGCTGACCCCAAGGAACACGCCGAGCACCTGATGCTGCTCGATCTCGGTCGCAACGATGTCGGCCGCGTCGCCATGCTCAAGAGCGCCGGCGCCAACGAGCTGCCCGCCGCCCGCCGCGCCCCTCGGGTGCGGGTCACCGCCAGCTTCTTCGTCGAACGCTACAGCCACGTCATGCATCTGGTCTCCAACGTCGAGGGCGACGCCCCAGAGGGCCTGGACCCGGTGGATGTGCTGATGGCCGCCCTCCCCGCCGGCACCCTCTCCGGCGCGCCCAAGGTGCGGGCCATGGAGATCATCGACGAGCTGGAGACCGACAAGCGCGGCGTCGGCTACGCCGGCGCGGTCGGCTACTTCGGCGCCGACGGCTCGGTGGACACCTGCATCGTGCTGCGCACCGCGCTCTTCAAGGGCGGGATGATGTACGTCCAGGCCGGCGGCGGCATCGTGGCCGACTCCGATCCGGTGGCCGAGTACGAAGAGACCGTCGCCAAGGCCAGCGCCCTGCGCGTCGCCGCCAACGAGGCCTGGCGCTTCGCCTAGAGCCCTCTCGCCTAGTTTTGGCGATCCGCGCCAACCGTCTCGCGACGTCGGCGCGCCTTCAGGCTGCCGCGCATGTCACCGGCAATCGGCGTGTAGTGGGCTTCCGCCGCGCTGATCTGGCCCCGCAGCTTCAGCGCCTCATCGATGTAGCGCCAGCGGGTCGGACCGCGCTCGACGCTGGCGCAGTCGATCAGCGCGCTCAGGCGGTCCTTGAGGTCATCGACGCTGTCGCTCATCGCACTGGCCCAAAAACGCCGCACTAACCCACGCCATGAACGCCGGACGCCGTGACAGGTTGCCCGCCTTCAGCGCGGCCACGGCGTCGGCATCATCACCACGGCAAACGCCAGCGCCATCGCGGCGGTCGCGAACAGCGCCGCGGCGGCGGTCAGCGCCACGAAGCCCTCTGCCGGCGCCGGCGGGGCCGCCAACAAGGCCCGGGCCCGGCGGACCGGCGTGGGATCGAAGCGTGAGTCAGTCATCCACGCAGATTGCGCTCCCTGATGCGGCGCGCCAAGTCTTGGCCTTGCCGCATGCCGCGCCTAGAACGCGGCTCCGTCAGAGGCGCGCGTCATGATCCTGGTCATCGATAACTACGACAGCTTCACCTACAACCTCGTCCACTACCTGAACGAGCTGGGGGCGGAGACCGAGGTCTGGCGCAACGACGCGCTCACCGCCCAGGACGCGCTGGCGCTGCGGCCGGAAGCCGTGGTGCTGTCGCCGGGGCCCTGCACGCCCAACGAAGCCGGCATCTGCCTGGCGCTCATCAGCGGCGCGCCCGACGATCTGCCGATCCTGGGCGTCTGCCTCGGCCACCAGTCCATTGGCCAGGCCATGGGCGGCGAGGTGATCCGCGCCCAGTCGCTCATGCACGGCAAGACCAGCCCGATCCGCCACACCGGCAAGGGCGTCTTCGCCGGCCTGCCCAACCCGTTCACCGCGACCCGCTACCACAGCCTCTCGGTGCGCCGCGATACCCTGCCCGACGTGCTGGAGATCACCGCCTGGACCGACGACGGCGAGATCATGGGCTTCCAGCACAAAACCCGGCCGGTGCATGGGGTGCAGTTCCACCCGGAAAGCATCGCCACCGAGGGCGGTCACCAGTTGCTGGAGAACTTCCTGGCGCTGGCCGGCGTCAAACGGCTCGAGAGCGCCTGACATGTCCGAGGCGTTCAAACCGCTGCTGGCCAAGCTCGCCGACGGCGCGACGCTGAGCGAGGAGGACGCTGAGTTCTTCTTCGGCGCCGCGCTGCGGGGCGAGCCGACCGCCGCGCAGGTCGCCGCCGCCGTCACCGCGATGCGCTTGCGCGGCGAGACCGTGGGCGAGATCACAGCCTGCGCCCGGGTGATGCGCCGCGCGGCGCTCGCCCTCGTGCATCCGCACCAGGTGATCGACGTCTGCGGCACCGGTGGCACCGGCGTCTCCACCTTCAACATCTCCACGGCTGTCGCCTTCGTGGCCGCCGGCGCCGGGCTGAAAGTCGCGAAGCACGGCAATCGGACCATGACCCGCCGCTCCGGCAGCGCCGACGTGCTGAGCGCGTTAGGGGTCAACATCTCGGCCAACCTCGCTCAGCAACGCGCGGCGCTGGACACCGCCAGCGTCTGCTTCCTGTTCGCGCCGGCCCACCACGGGGCCATGCGCCACGTCTCGCCGATCCGCGCCGAACTCGGCTTCCGCACCATCTTCAACACCCTTGGCGCGCTCTCCAATCCAGCCGGCGCGCAGCGGCAGGTGCTGGGCGCCTTCTCCCCCCGATGGGTCGAGCCGCTGGCCCGCGTGCTGGGCGGGCTGGGTATCGAGCGCGCCTGGGTCGTACACGGCGACGGCCTCGACGAGATGACCACCACGGGGGTGACCGAGGTCGCCGAGTGGCGCGATGGCGGCGTGCGCCACTTCCAGGTGACGCCGGAAGTCGTCGGCCTGCCGCGCGCCAGCATGGCCGACCTCGCCGGCGGCGACCCGCATGCTAACGCGCAGGCGGTCCGCGACCTGCTGGAGGGCCAGACCGGCCCTTACCGCGACGTGGTGCTGCTGAACGCCGCCGCCGCGCTGCTAGTGTCCGACAAGGTGGAGACGCTGCGCGAAGGCGTGTTCATGGCCGCCGCCGCCATCGACGACGGCCGCGCCCGGCTGGCGCTGGAGCGCCTGGTGGAAGCCACCAACACCCCGTGAGCGACATCCTCGAACAGATAGCCGCTTACAAGCGCACGGACGTAGCTGCGTTGCGCCGCGCCGAAAGCCAGGACGCCGTCGAGACGCGCGCCAAGGCCGCCACGCCGCCCCGCGGCTTCATTGCCGCGCTCGAACGCGCCGCCGCGCCTGGGCGCCTCGCGATGATCGCGGAGATCAAGAAGGCCTCCCCCTCGAAGGGGCTGATCCGCGCCGCCTTCGACCCGCCGGCGCTCGCCCAGGCCTATGAGGCGGGCGGCGCGGCCTGCCTCTCCGTCCTCACCGACGCCCCGAGCTTCCAAGGCGCCGACGCCTATCTGGTCGCGGCCCGCGCCGCCGTCGCCCTACCTTGCTTGCGCAAGGAGTTCCTGGTCGATCCCTGGCAGGTGGCGCAGTCGCGCGCCCTGGGCGCCGACGCCATCCTGGTGATCCTCGCCATCTGCGACGACGCCCTTGCCGGTGAGTTGCTGAGCGAGGCTGCCCGCTTCGGCATGGATGCGCTGGTGGAGGCGCACGACGAGGCCGAGGTCGATCGCGCTGTCGCCCTGGGCGCGACCCTGATCGGGGTCAACAACCGCAACCTGCGGACCTTCGTCACCGACCTCGCCGTCACCGAGCGGTTGGCGGCGCGCATCCCCAAGGACCGCCTGCTGGTCACCGAGAGTGGCATCGGCGCGCCCGCCGACGTCGCCCGCCTCGCCGCCGCCGGCGCCCGCGCCATGCTGGTGGGCGAGAGTTTGATGCGTCAGGCCGACGTCGCCGCCGCCACTCGCGGCCTGCTTGCGGGGGCTTGAGGGTTCTCCGCCGCGCCTTAATGATGAACGACACATGAATGATCGCCTCAGTGGTCGTTCAACGCCCGCCGTTCATCCGCTAACACTGTCGGCCACGCTTCGCCGGCGCAGAAAGCAAGAGTTCGATGACCCAGCTGACCTTGGCCAAGCTTGGCGCGGCCGCCGCGGCCGCCGCGGCGCTCGCCGGCCCCGTCGCCGCGTCCGCCCAACCGATGCAACCGCCGCCCCCGGCGTACCAGGGCGATCCCGGCGGTTGGCGGCGCGACCACCCCGGGCAGGACCAGCACTGGCGCGGCCATGACGAGCATTGGCGCGGCGCCGGCTGGTACGGCGATGGCGCCTGGGCTGCCTACTATCAGGCCTACAACGACTGGGTGCGCCACTACGAGGCCTACTACAGCTACTACCGCGAACACCCGGTGACCTATCGTGTACCCGTTACGGTGCGCGAGAGGGTGGTCTACGAGCGCACGATCTACCGGCCCGTCAGGCGCCACGTGGCTCACCCCTACGTCCGTCACGTCGCGCCGGCCTGCGTTCCGGCCGCCCAGGCCAAGCCCGCGCCCGCCCCGGCGCCGGCGCACAAGTAACCGCACAGCCGATTCTGCTGATTCTCGTCCGACCGCCCGACTAACCCCCGTCGGGCGGTCGTTCTACGTTTGTGCCTGGCCCGCAGGCCGCTGAAAAAACTGCGCTTTTCGTTTACTTGACATTTACCGGGAACACCTAGAGAACACGCATCATCGTTTTTGCTTTGTTCCCCGGTCGTTCGGGGCAGCCTACTGGAGACGCTGCAATGCTCACGCGCAAACAGCACGAGCTGCTCATGTTCATCCATGAGCGGATCAAGGAAACCGGCGTCTCTCCATCCTTCGACGAGATGAAGGAAGCGCTCAATCTGGCTTCGAAGTCTGGGATTCACCGGTTGATCACCGCGCTGGAAGAACGCGGTTTCTTGCGCCGCCTCCCCCACCGGGCGCGCGCGCTCGAAGTGGTGAAGCTGCCCGAGCAGGCCACCGCCGCCGCGCCACCGCGTGGCCGCGGAGCCTTCCGCCCCCAACTGGTCGAGCCGGCGCCGGGAACGGCGCCCGCCGCTTTCGCCGCCAACGACGTGCGCGAGCTGCCGGTGCTGGGCAAAATCGCCGCCGGCACCCCGATCGAAGCCATCCAGCACGAGCGCGACCGCCTGCACGTGCCAGAGACCATCCTCGGCGCCGGCGAGCACTTCGTGCTCGAGGTGCAGGGCGACTCGATGATCCAGGCCGGCATCTTCGACGGCGACTTCGT
>DASXZG010000007.1:0-42868 GCA_036502045.1 Caulobacteraceae bacterium
GGTGCAGAGCAAGACCCGCGACCTGGTGTTCTCCGCCGTGATGGAGGGCCAGAACGCTCTCCCCGGCATCGAAATGAACGCCCGCCTCTACGACGCCTTCCAGAGCGCCGGCCTGTAGCGTGCCTAGTGGGTCAGTTCGAACTCGCCGGTGATGTCCACGGACACCGTCATGTCGCCAGCTTCAACCGGGGTCGGGGCCGCGGCGCCGACGCGCATGGACATCATCGCCATCGGACGCGGCGGGCTGACCGCCTCGCCGCCGCCTTCGCTGACGTTGACCAACCGCTGGATGTGGTAGCCCAGCGCGTCGGCGTAGATTGTAGCCTTGTCCTGCAGCGCCTTCACCGCCGCGAAGCGCGCCTCGTTCTCGGCCGCGAGCGGGTTCTTCAGCCCGAAGGCGATCTGGCCGACGTTGGTCGCGCCGGCCTTGACCACCGCGTCCACCACCGCCCCCAGCAGCGTCAGGTCCTCCACCCGCACCAGCACCCGGTTGGTAGCCTCGTAGCCGGTCAGCTTCGGCGGCTGGCCCTGGTCGTAGACGTAGCTGGGGTTGAGGTTGAGTTCCGAGGTGGTGATGTCGTGCGCATCGATCCCGCCGGCCTTCAGCGCTGCGACGACGCGGTTCATCGCCACCGCGTTCTGGCTCATGGCGTCGGCGGCCGCTGGCGCGTTGGTGGTGACGCCGAGGTCGATGGTGGCCATGTCGGGCTGCGCCTTGGCCTCGCCGTGGGCCGACAGGTCGAGGGTAGTGGCGCCGAAGCGCGGATCGTCCGCGGCCAGAGCGCCCGTGGCGGGCAGGGCGATCGCGAGCACGGCGGCGATCGTGAGGGCTTTCATGGGTCTCGTCTCCAGGGGCGCGTTTCGCCCGTTCGCCCCCGACGCTGACAGGCTCAAGCTGAACGGCGGCTTTAAGGGCCGGATCGCCCATGCTAACCGGCTTGCCGTCTGGGCCCGTAGCTCAATGGTTAGAGCCGGCCGCTCATAACGGTCTGGTTGCAGGTTCGAGTCCTGCCGGGCCTACCATCCCCGCGGTTGGGGTCGTCTGACAGAGTTGGCGCAAAGCTGCCTCAGTCCGCAAGCAAGCCGAACTCGCGCATAGCCGGCATGAAGTTGACGTTGTCGTGGTTGTCGCGGCTGAGCTTCACCAGCGCGAAACGTTGCAACTCGCTCAGCGCGGCCCACTGGCGCGGGGTTGGCGCGGCGAGCCCCTGCCCATTGGCGAAAGCCACCACCGCCGGGGGCGGCCGATCCGCGCCTTCCCACTGAGGATCCACCGGTTCGGGGAGGGGCTTGGCGGTCTCGCCGGCGCGGTCGCGGACCAGCGCCACCAGGCGCCCTGCATAGCGGTCGATCTCTGGGCCGCTGCGGCACGGCGCGTCGACCAGCGCCTGGCGATCTAGCCGGGTGAAGCAGCTCCACTGCCGCAGCGAAAGCTTGATGCCGGCGCGGTCGAGCTTCAGGCGCACAGACATCGGGATGCAGCGCAGCGAGGCCACGAAGTCGGCTTCGAAAGCGAAGAAGCCGTCGGCGGCAGGCGCGTCAGCGACGGCGAGCAGAGCATCAGGCATCGAGCGTCTCCTTTGTCATCAAGCGGCTGATCTCTGGGCGGCAAGATCCGCACGAGGCGCCGGCCCCGGTCGCCTCGCCCACCGCCTCCAGGTCGGCGGCGCCGGCGGCGATGGCCGCCAGGATGCGAGCCTGGCGCACCCCGCGGCAGGCGCAGACCACCGGGCCGTCGTCGATCGTCCGCCCCAGCGGGCGACCCAAGAGCAGCGCGGCGCGGTCGGTGGGCGCCAGCGTCTCAGCGGCGAACAGCTCCGCCAGCCAGCCGCGCGGCGGTAGCTCGGCGGCGGCGGTCAGGAACAGCACCCGTTCCAGGCGGCCGGCCTCGACGCACGCCAGCCGCTCGGTGTCGGTGCGCGGGTCCTCGAAGCTCAGCACGTCGGCCGGCCTGGCTTTCAGCAGCGCGGCTTTGAGCGCCTCCCGTTCGGCCGTGTCGCCGCGACCGGCGAACTCGTGCAGCTGGCACCCGTCCTGCGGGATGCGCCGCCACACCAGGTCGAGCCCACGCGGCGGCGGCCGCGCGGCTCTCGCGATGAAGAAGCCGCGCCAGGTCTCCCGGTAGGCCCGCACCCGGGCCGGGGTGTGCTTGAACTCCGGCTGACCGGAGCGGGCGTCGGTGTGCGGCGCCACCAGGCCGTTGGCGCGGCCCGCGGGGGCATAGGCGTCGGTCCAGTGCATCGGCATGAACACCCCGCCCCGCCGTTGACGCCCGGTGAGGCGGGCGATCACCACGGCTTCGCCCTGCCGCGTGGTGATGCGCGCGAGCTGGCCCTCGCCGAGGCCGAGCGGGGCGGCGTCGGCCGGGTGGATTTCGACGAACGGTTCCGGCGTGTGGCGGCAGAGCTCGGGCGCGAGGCCCGTGCGGGTCATGGTGTGCCAGTGGTCGCGGACGCGGCCGGTGTTGAGCGCCAGCGGGAAAGCGGCGTCGACGGGTTCGGCAGGGCCTTCTGGCCGAACCGGGACCATCCGCGCCTTGCCGTCCGGTGTCTGGAAGCAGCCGTCGGTGAAGAGACGTGGCGTCCCTCCTTCGGCCATCACCGGCCACTGCACCGGCGCCAACGCCTCGTAGCCATCGGGCGTGAGGGTGACGAGCGGCCCGAGGTTGAGGACGCGGCTCTGGTTCTCGTAGGCGGTCAGCCGCGCCCACTCGCGGAACACCTGCGCCGGCGAGCGCCAGGCGAAGGCCTCGCCGAAGCCCATCGCGCCCGCCACGTCGGCGATGATCCGCCAGTCGGCCCGCGCTTCGCCGGGCGGGGCCATCAGCGCTCGCTGTCGGGAGATGCGACGCTCGGAGTTGGTGACTGTGCCGTCCTTCTCGCCCCAGGCCAACGCCGGCAGCTTCACGTGAGCGAAGTGGGTGGTGTCGGTTTGCGCCATACAATCGGAGACCACGACGAACGGACACGCGGCCAGCGCCTGGCGCACCTGCGCCGCCGCCGGCAGGCTGACCGCCGGATTGGTGGCCATGATCCAGATCGCCTGGATGCGGCCGGCGCGCACCGCCTCGAACATGTCGACCGCGGTCAGGCCAGGGCGCTCGGCGACGCGCGGCGCGCCCCAGAAGCGCGCCAGCCTGGCGCGCGAGGCGGCGTCAAAGTCCGTGTGCGCCGCCAGCGTGGTCGCCATGCCGCCGACCTCGCGGCCGCCCATGGCGTTGGGCTGGCCGGTGATCGAGAACGGGCAGGCGCCCGGCTTGCCGATGCGGCCGGTGGCGAGGTGGGCGTTGATGATCGCCGAACCCTTGGCCACCCCTTGCGCCGACTGGTTGGCGCCCATGGAGAACAGGCTGACGGTGCGCGGGGTGGCCGAGAACCAGGCGAAGAAGGTCTCCAGATCGGCCAGCGCGAGACCGCAGTCGGCGGCGACGGCGGTGGGGGACTGGTCGTCCTCCGCCAGCGCCGCGACGGTCTCGACGAAGCCGGCGACGTGGGCGGCGATGTAGGCGCGGTCGATGGCGCCGCGGCGAATCAGGTCGGCCAGCAGGCCGTTCCAGAGCCGCACGTCGCTCTGCGGGGCCAGCGGCAGGTGCAGGTCGGCGACTTCGGCGGTGTCGGTGCGGCGTGGGTCGATGACCACGTGGCGCTGGCCGCGCGCCCGCGCCGCCTCCATACGCCGGAACAGCACCGGATGGGTCCAGGCGGCGTTGTGGCCGCTGAACACCACCAGGTCGGCCAGCTCCAGATCCTCGTAGCAGCCGGGAACCAGGTCGGCGCCGAAGGCCAGCTTGTGCGCCACCACCGCCGAGGCCATGCAGAGGCGCGAGTTGGTGTCGATGTTCCCTGAGCCGATGAACCCCTTCATCAGCTTGTTGGCGGCGTAGTAGTCCTCGGTGAGCAGTTGGCCGGAGACGTAGAAGGCCACGGAGTCGGGGCCGTGCCTGGCGATGGTCTCCTTGAAGCGGCGGGCCACAACCGCCGTGGCTTCGGGCCAGGACGCCACGCGCTCGCCGATCGTCGGCGCGAGCAGCCGGCCTTCGAGGCTGACCGTCGAGCCTAGCGCCGCGCCCTTGGAGCAAAGCCGGCCGTGGTTGGCGGGATGCGCCGAGTCGCCCGCAACGTTTAGGGTGCGGCCGTCAGCCGAGGCGGCGACGCCGCAGCCCACACCGCAGTAAGGGCAGGTGGTGCGCACCGGCGCGCCTATCGCCCCAACCACAAGCGTCCATCGCGGACTTCGATCGGCACGATGGGCGCGCAGCCTTTGCCGCGGTCGGCGCCCATCGCTTCGCCGGTGGCCAGGTCGATGGACCAGTTGTGCAGCGGGCAGGCCACGGCGTGGCCGTGGACGATGCCCTGGCTTAGCGGGCCGCCTTTGTGTGGGCAGGCGTCGCGCAGAGCGAACACGCGGCCGTCGCCGGTGCGGAACACGGCGACGTCGCCGCGCGGCGTCGGCACCCGGCGCGCGCCGCGGAGCGGCACGTCGGTGAGCGGGCCGATGTCGATCCAATGAACCGATGCTTCCGCCACGATGCTCATGCGGGCTCGCGCTCCAGCCGGCGGGTCAGTGGCCGGAACTCCTCGGCGTCGCGGCCGGCGACGCGCTCGGCCCAGGGATCGATGCGAGCGAACTGCTGCGAGCGGGCGAAGCGGTCGTAAAGGGCGCGGCGCCGCTCCAGATCCTCGACCGCGGCCTTGATGGCCGCCAGGCCCACCCGGTCCATCCACTTGTAGATGCGCTCCAGGTACCAGCCGGTCTCGCGGTAAAGCTGGGTGACGGCGCAGATGGTCCACATCGCCTCCTGCTCGGTGGCGACCTTGGTCAGCACTTCCGTGCCACGGATATGCAGGCCGGCGGCGCCGCCGACGTGGATCTCGAAACCGCTGTCGACGCAGATGACGCCGATGTCCTTGCAGGTGGCTTCAGCGCAGTTGCGCGGGCAGCCGGAGACGCCGAGCTTGACCTTGGCGGGGGTCCACGAGCCCCACATGAAGCGCTCCAGGCGGATGCCAAGCCCGGTGGAGTCCTGCGTGCCGAAGCGGCACCAGTCGGAGCCGACGCAGGTCTTCACGGTGCGCAGGCCCTTGGCGTAGGCGCCGCCGGAGACGAGGCCGGCGCGGTTGAGGTCGGCCCAGACCGCTGGCAGGTCGTCCTTCTTCACGCCCAGCATGTCGATGCGCTGGCCGCCGGTGACCTTCACGGTGGGGATGGCGAACTTGTCGACCACGTCGGCGATGGCGCGCAGCTCGGCGGCGGACGTCACCCCGCCCCACATCCGCGGCACCACCGAGAAGGTGCCGTCCTTCTGGATGTTGGCGTGCACCCGCTCGTTGATGAAGCGCGACTGTTTGTCGTCGCGGTATTCGCCGGGCCAGGCGCAGACCAGGTAGTAGTTGAGCGCCGGGCGGCACGACGAACAGCCATCGGGCGTCGTCCACTCCAGCGCCTGCATCACCGCCGGCAGCGACTTCAGCTCTTGCCCCAAGATGCGCTGGCGCACCTCGTCGTGTCCGAGGCCGGTGCAGCCGCACACCGACTTCGGCCCCACCTGCGCCTTGAAGCTGTCGCCCAATGTCGCCACCAGCAGCTTCTCGACGAGCGGGGTGCAGGTCCCGCAGGAGGCGGAGGCCTTGGTGTGAGCGCGGACGGCCTCCAAGGTATCGAGCCCCTGGCCGGCGATCGCCGCGACGATGGTTCCTTTGCAGACGCCGTTGCAGCCGCAGATCTCGGCCTCGTCGGCCATGGCGGCAACGGCGGCACTAGGGTCCAGGCCTCGAAGGCCCTCCGTCACCGCCTGGCCGAACACCAGCGTCTCGCGGATGTCGCTGACGTCGGCGCCCGAGCGCATCAGGTCGAAGTACCAGCCGCCGTCGGCGGCGTCGCCGAACAGCACGGCGCCAGCGACCCGGCCCTCCTCCAGCACCAGCCGCTTGTACACACCCCGCCCGGCGTCGCGGAACACGATGTCCTCGCAACCGGCGCCGCCGGAGAAGCGCCCGGCCGAGAACACGTCGACGCCGGACACCTTCAGCCGCGTGGAGACGTGCGAGCCGCCGTAGCCGCCGCCGCGATCGGTAAGCGTGTCGGCCAGCGCCCGGCACATCTCCCAGATCGGTGCGACCAGGCCGTAGGTCAGGCCGCGGTGCTCGACGCATTCGCCGACGGCCAGGATGTCGGGATCGGAGGTGGTCATGCGGTCGTCGACCACGACCCCGCGGCCAACCTCGAGGCCGGCCGCCTTGGCCAGCGCCGTATTCGGGCGGATGCCGACGGCCATGACCAGCAGGTCGCAGGGCAGCACGCGGCCGTCGGCCAGCCGCAGGCCGGTGACCCGGCCGTCCCGCCCCTCGATCTCCTGCGACTGCGCGCCCAGCACCGTCTCGACGCCGCGCTCGGCCAGCGCCTCGCCCAGCAGGTAACTGGCGGCCTCGTCCAGCTGGCGCTCCATCAGCACGTCCATCAGGTGGACGACGCTGGCGGCCATGCCCCGGCGCACCAGCCCGTAGGCGGCTTCGAGGCCCAGCAAGCCGCCGCCGATCACCACCGCGCGGCCGCCGGCGTCGGCCGCGGCGATCATGGAGTTGACGTCATCAAGATCGCGGAAGGTGACCACGCCCTCAAGATCGGCGCCCGGGAGCGGCAGGCGGATGGGGTCGGAGCCGGTGGCCAGGATCAGCTTGTCGTAGGCGAGCCGCAGGCCGCCCTCGGCCACCACCTTCTTGGCCGCGCGGTCGATGCCGACGATGCGCCGGCCGGTGAACAGCGCGGCGATATGCTTGTCGTACCAGGCCGCATCGTTGATCACGATGTCCTCGAACCGCTTCTCGCCGGCCAGCACCGGCGAGAGCATGATGCGGTCATAGTTGACCCGCGGCTCGGCGCCGAAGACGAACACGTCGTAGCGATCGGGGTCGCGCTTGAGGATTTCCTCGATGCTGCGGCAGCCGGCCATGCCGTTGCCGACGACGACGAGACGCTCTTTGGGCATCACCCACTCCTTGTCGCCGCGGGATGCGGCGCGCGCTTGGAATGGACGCCCTTGTCCGTCGATGGCCGCGAGGCCGGGCCGAAGCGCCGTTGCTTCGGGGAACTGCCGGGCAGCATAGCCGCCGCCCGGCCTGGCGCCTCGGCGCGTCGCGCGTGACGGCGCCAGGACCGCTGCATCGCCTGCTTCCTGGGCAGTGCGGGCGCCCCGGCGCTCGCGCGGCGCACAGTCAGACCCTCGCCGTGGCCGCCAGCGCGCCCCAGCCGGCGCGCCAGTGCTGCTTGATCCCGGTCAGGCTCAGCACCGCGAACACCGCCAGCAGCGCGAAGCCGAGGAAGCCCAGCTGGTAGCTGCCGGTGAACTGCTTGGAGAGGCCGAGGCTGGAGGCGAGGTAGAAGCCACCGATGCCGCCGGTCATGCCGACCAGACCGGTCATCACCCCGATCTCCTTGCCGAAGCGCTGCGGCGCCAGCTGGAAGATCGCCCCGTTGCCCATGCCGAGTGCGCCCATGGCGACAATCAGCACCAGCTCGGCCCACCAGGGCGAGCCCAGCGGAAAGCTGACCACCGCCAGCGCCGCCGCCGCGACGACGTAGACGAAGGTCAACGTGCGCACGCCGCCGATGCGGTCGGCCACCGCCCCGCCCACCGGCCGCAGGAACGAGCCGGCGAACACGCAGGCGGCGGTGAAGAAGCCCGCTGTCACCGCCGGCAGATGGTACTCGCCGTTGAAGTAGATGGTCAGCGACGACGACAGACCGACGAAGCCGCCGAACGTCACGCCGTAGAACAGCATCAGCCACCAGGCGTCGGGGACGCGCAGCACCGAGAGGTAGTCAGTCAACGACTTGGGCGCCGGCTGCGCGGGACTGTCCTTCGCCAGCGCCACGAACAGCACGAGCACGAGCGCCAGCGGGATGGCAGCCAGGCCGATGACGGTGCGCCAGCCCATCGCCACGGCGAGCGCCGGGGCGAACAGCGAGGCCAGCACCGTGCCCGAATTGCCGGCCCCGGCGATGCCCAGCGCCAGGCCCTGATGCTCCGGCGGGTACCATCGCGAGGCCAGCGGCAGCGCCACGGCGAACGAGGAGCCGGCGACACCCAGCACGGCGCCCAGCACGAACACTTGCGTCAGGTCATGCACGCCCAGCGCCCAGGCCGCGATCAGCCCGGCGATGACGATCAGCTGGCAGACCACGCCGACCCGCTTGGGGCCGAGGTGGTCGACGGCGACGCCGTTGACGGCGCGGATCAAGGCCCCGGCCAGCACCGGCACCGCCACCATCAGGCCCTTCTGGGCGGCGTTCAAATGCAGGTCCTTGGCCACCGCGACGCCGATTGCGCCCAGCAGCACCCAGACCATGAAACTCATGTCGAAGTAGAGGAACGCGGCGACGAGCGTGGGCGTGTGGCCCGACTTGAGGAAACCTTTGAGTGTCATGACGATCTCCGGGCCCAGGCGGGCGTGGTGTGGACAGGCGGACGCGCGCTGCGGGAGCGTTCCCGCGCGGACGTCATTGTCCTCGGTCGGTCAGCGGGGGGGCCGAGCGACGTGCTCGGCGGCGGGCGGCATCGCCCAGACCGGGCCGTCGTTGGCGCGGTGTGCGGTCTTGATCGGGTCAGCGGTCCCGGGACGTCAACGGCATCGACAGCGACGCGGGTCGCCGAGGCCCGACTTCACGCTGCATTGCACACGGCGCAGGCGCCGGCGCTGGCCAGATGGGCGCCTCAGGTGCCGATGGTCGGGCGCGAGCGGCTGAGCGGCGCGGTGTCGGCGTAGGCGAGTGGATCGGCTGGGTCGAAGACGCGACCATCGGCGAAGGCGTCGGCGGTCATGGCGATCGGGCCGGTCGAGCCACTGAGAATCCACGGCGTGCGATGAGCGCCCTCAGTCTTGGCGTCGGCCAGGGGCGCGGCGGCGCCGACAGCCACCGCGGCCTCTCGGTAGAGCGCCGGCTCGTAGACGGCGGCGGCCCGCGCAAAGCTGGCGTCGCGCGGCGCCTGGCCCCAGCGGATCATCTGGCTGAGGAACCACTGAGCGTGGCTGCGCCAGGGAAAGCTGGCGGCGTAGCGGTGGAACACCAGGTAGTCGGCGCCTTCGCCAGGCTCGAGTCCCGGCGCGATTGCCGGCATGGCGATGAGCGACTCGCGCACCACCGCCTCGGAGACGCCGACGTAATCTGGCCGGCTGAGCAGACTCGCCAGCTCGGGGCGGTTCTCAGGGCGGTCGGCCCAGGCCGCGGCGCGCAGCAGCGCTCTGAGCAGCGCCTGCAGTGTCTGCGGATGCATCTGCGCCCACCGCCGCGTGACGCCGAACACCTTGTCGGCGCCGGCGCCCCACCATTCCGAGGCGAACATGACGATCTCGCCCAGGCCCCGGCTCACCGCTAGCGCATTCCAGGGCGCGGTGACGCAGAACCCGTCGATCTCGCCGGCCGCCAGTCGCTCCACCATCCGCTGTGGCGGCACGATGGTCAGACGCACGTCGCGCTCCGGGTCGACGCCGCCCGCCGCCAGCCAGTCGCGAAGCTCGTAGTTGTGGATCGCATAGGGGAACACGACGCCGAAGGTGAGCGGCGGAAGACCGGCGCGGCGGCGCTGTTCGACGACCTTCTTCAGCGCTCGCGCCGAACGCGGTCGGTCGGCGGCGGCCTCCGGATCTGCTTCGCGCATCGACGCGGCGACAGCACGCGACACGGTCACCGCGCTGCCGTTGAGGTTCAGCGCCATAGGCACGCAGAGCGGCGTCGCCTCGCCGCCCAAACCCAGGCTCTGCGCGACCGCCATCGGGCCCAGCATATGCGCGCCGTCCAGCACCCCGGCCGCTACCCGGTCGCGCACGTTGGCCCACGAGGCCTCGCGCGAAAGCGTCACGTCGAGCCCTTCGTTGGCGAAAAGGCCGCGCGCTTTGGCGACCGCGAGGGGTGCACAATCGCTGAGCGCGATGAAGCCCAGCCTCAGGTGCGGCTTCTCCAGTGTCATCCTCCGCTCCCCTTCAGGATGCTGGCGTAGGCGATCAGGTCTGCGGCCACAGCGGCCAGCGGCCGGCCGGTGTCCATGGCGAGCTTGCGGAGCGCCGCATAGGCCGCTTCCTCGTCCAGGCCGCGTTCCTTCATCAACAGGCCCTTGGCCCGTTCGATCACCTTGCGCGAGGCGAGGTCGGCGCGGGCTTTGTCGAGGTCCTCGCGCAGCCGCTGCATCAGTTGGAAGCGGCTCATCGCCACCTCCAGCACCGGCCGCACCCGCGCCGGCGCCAGGCCGTCGACCACGTAGGCGGCCACCCCGGCTTCCACGGCGGCTTGCGCCAGGCCGGGCGCCGAGCGGTCGACAAACATCACCACCGGCCGAGGATTGGCCTCGGTGACATCGCGCAGGCCCTCCAGCGTGTCGCGGTCGGGGCTTTCGCAAGCGACCACGATCACATCGGCGGGGAACACGGCCAGGTCCTGCTCGGCGTTCTCCACGCCCGGCGCGCGCCGCACCTCCAGCGGCTGGATGCTTGAGAGGCCCTCAGCCACCAGCGCCGCGCGGGCTTCGTCCGGGTCGATGATCAGAACGCGCATCCGGTGCGAAGCACGCTCAGACTTGCTGCGCCGCAGCAATGCACGGCGCGAGTCTGAGCGCGGCCCAGGCGTCGTTGCCTAAATTGCGGGCGGCTGCTGGCGCGGCCACGCCGTCTCCAGGTCGGCAAGCAGCCGGGCGCGCTCGGCGGGAGTGTTGGCGCCGCGGATCCGCGCCAGGCTGTCCGGCGGACACGCTAGCCGCGCCAGGCCCGCCGCCTCGATCAGCCGCCGTATCGGCCAGCCGGCCAGTGCGTCGGCTGGAAACGCGTCAAGAGCGATGCGCAGCGGCAGGTGAAGGTCGGCGTAAGCCGCGCCCGGCGCCGGCGCGGCCAGCAGCGGCGCGAGGTCGGTGGGACGCAGGGTCGGCGCGTCAACCGCCAGCGCCAGGGCGTCCGTGCAGCCGGCCGCCCGCAACGCCGCAACGCCGGCGAGGATGCCGCCGACCGGTCCAGCCCCCGGCTCTGGCTCCACGATATTGCGTAGGCCGTAGTCCTCGCCGCCCACTGTTACGACTGCAGACGCTCCGCTCGCGGCCGCCAGGTCCGCGACCCGATCGACCGCGCGCCGGCCGCGCCACATCAGCGCTGCCTTGTCCTGCCCCATCCGGGACGACGCGCCGCCGGTGAGAATGAGCGCGCCCAGCAGCATGATCCGGGACAGTCTCCTTCGCGCCATCGCGGTTGGCTGATACGGCGCCGCTTGCCAACGTCCGCGCGGGCAAGGCCGCGGCCTGGCGATTGGTGGCGGCGTTCGCCTGCCCTAGATAGGCCCGGCCAGCGCAAGGAACACCATGGCCGAGGCCTTCGACGCAACCATGCTCGCCGCCGACAAGGCCCAGCGCTACGCCGAGCTGACGGTGGAGATCGCCGCGGTGCTGGCGGGCGAGCCGAACCGGGTCGCGCGGATGGCGAGCGTCGCGGCGATGCTGGCGCAGGCGTTCAGCCCCCGCTTCTTCTGGACCGGGTTCTATGTGGTCGACGGGCCCGCCGAGCTGGTGGTGGGCCCTTACCAAGGTACGCTGGGCTGCCTGCGCATCGCCTTCGGCCGCGGGGTCTGCGGGACGGCGGCGGCGGAGCGACGCGCGGTGGTCGTGCCTGACGTCGAGGCCTTCTCGGGCCACATTGCCTGCGACGCCCGATCGAAGAGCGAGATCGTCGTGCCGGTGTTCGACACTGCCGGCGCCCTGATCGCGGTGCTGGACGTGGATTCCACCGAACTGGCGGCGTTCGACGAGGCGGATCTGGCAGGGCTTGAGCTCATCTTGCGTCAAAGCTTCAGCTGAGTTGGCGGATGAAGCTCAACCCGCCCCATTGAGGGGCGGGGTTCAAACGCGGGTGAGCCGCACCGCAGCATAGCCGGCCGTGGCGCCGGCGGCTGTGACCAGCGTGCCCCAGGCGAGGTCAAACACAGTCACCTGCGTCTCCCAGAGCGCCAGCGTCGCCTGATTGGTGAGGTCGTAGGTGGCGTACGCGACGAAGCCGAACGAGGCGCCCAGCGCGGCCGCTGTGCGCCAGCGGCGCGTCGCCAGCGCCGGCCGCACTGCGAACAGCACCACGCCGGCGAGGTAGACCACGTAGAACAGCACCGCGCGGTAGATCGGCCCATTGGTCAGCGTCAGCCAGACCGCGTCCAGGCCAGCGAACACCACCGCGGCGCCGACATAGGCCGCGAGCCAGCGGATCACGGCGCGGCTTTCAGCCGGTAGTGGCTGACGCCCCAGACCTGGCCGTCCTGCTCGCCGAACAGGCCCGAGGTGGCGAGGAAGAACAGGCGCCAGCGCCGGCGCCACACCCGCCAGTCGTCGCCGTAGACGTTCTGCAGGACGGCGGCGATGTGGTCGGCGTTGCGATCGAAGTTGGCCAGCCACTGGTCGGCGGTGCGGCGATAGTGCGATCCACTCCAGCGCCACTCGGCCTCCACCTGGAACAGCTCCGGGAAGCGGCGCACCAGGCCGTGGCTGGGCATAATGCCGCCGGTGAAGAAGTGCTTGGCGATCCAGTCGGCGTCGTCGGCCGTCTCGAAGCTGTAGGGCCGGCTGCGATGGCTGAAGACGTGCAGAAAGAGCCGCGCGTCCGGCTTCAGCCAGCCGCGCACGCGGTCCAGAAGCGCCCGCCAGTTGGACATGTGTTCGAACATCTCCACGGACACCACGCGGTCGAAGCGGGCCTCGGTGGCGAAGTCGTTCATGTCGGTGGTGAAGACGCGCAGGTTGCCGAGGCCCCGGCGCTGCGCTTCGGCTTCGATGAAGGCGCGCTGCGAGACCGAGTTGGAGACGGCGGTGATGCGCGCCGCCGGATAGTGCTCGGCCATCCACAGAGTGAGTGAGCCCCAGCCGCAGCCCAGCTCCAGGATCTCCTGGCCGTCAGCGAGGTCGGCGTGAGCGCAGGTCTCAGCCAGCGCCGCCTCTTCCGCTTCGGCCAGCGTCTCGCCGCCAGTGGGGTAGAGGCACGAGGAGTACTTGCGGCGCGGCCCCAGGATCAGGCCGAAGAAATCGGCCGGCAGCTCGTAGTGCTGCTCGTTGGCAGCCTCGGTGGCCAGCGCGATCGGCCGGCGCTCCATCTCGGCCACGAAGCGGGTGTCGTCGCCGCCCTCGGCGTCCAGCTGGCGGCGGGCGCGGCCCACCAGAAAGCCGACGCCAAGCCGCGTCAGCGCGTCGGGGATGGGCGTGCGCTCCACGGCGCGCGAGGCGATGCCGGTCAGGCTCATGATCTGGCTCCGAGAGTGACCGCGCGCGGCGGCAGGGGGACGAAGGCGCTGACGCGCCGCTGATAGAGCGCGAACTCAGGGCCACGGGTCTTAGCCATGGCCGCTTCGGTGGGCGGCACGCCGGAGACGAAGCGCAGCAGCACGAACATGAAAGCGGGGCCAGCGAGGGCGATCCAGCCCCAGGCGTTGGCGCCTGCCGGGCCGATGGCGATCACGGCGTAAGCGAGCCAGCCCAGCCACTCGAAGAAGTAGTTGGGGTGCCGCGACCAGCCCCACAGGCCCGCGTCGCAGACGCCGTGCGCATGGGTGGCGCGGTAGCGGGCCAGCTGCGCGTCGGCCAAACCCTCGCCGGCGATGGCGGCGAAGAGCAGCGCGAGGCCCGCCGCGTCGCTCCAGGCCGGGAACGGGGCCGGATTGCGCGCCGCCGCGGCCATCGCCAGCGTCAGCAGCGCCGAGGCCAGCGCCTGCGCTTGCAGGAACGCGAACATGCGGCCCTGGAACGCCTGGCCCCACTCGGCGCGGAACTCGGCGTAGCGGGCGTCTTCGCGGGCGGCCTGCGCGGTGCGCCGCGTCAAGTGCAGCCCGAGCCGCAGCGACCAGCCGCCGATCAGCATAGCCACCAGGAGCGCGCGTGGGCCGGGCGCCCAGCCGTGGGTCGGGGTCAGCGCGTAGGCGACGCCCGCGGCGCCGGTGGCGAAGGTCCAGACCACGTCGGCCCAGCCGCCGTTGGCCATGCGCCGCTGCAGCGCCCAGCCGCCGGCCATGGCGACGCAGAGGCCGGCGCTTACCGCCAGGATCAGGAGGGCGAGGCTCAACGGTCTAAATGCCCCGAGCCGGCCGCCGCGTCAGATGCCGACGAACGGCTGCATCAGCCGCCCGATCAAGTCGCGCGGCACCAGGGCGTGGTCCACGGCGACCAGGCAGACGCACTCGCTATCCATGGTCACCCGCGGCCGGTGCTCCACCCGCTCGTCGCTATCGGTGAGGTCGCCGGCGCGAACGATCTCGCCGCGGTCCTCGAACGCGCCTTTCAGGACGCAGATCAGCTCCGAGCCTCTGTGGGTGTGGCGCGGCACCGCGATGCCAGGGCCGATGCCGAGCAGATAGGAGCGCGCGCCGCTCTTCCCGTCGCGGCGGATCGGGGCCACCCACACGCCGGGCGCCGCCCAGCGGCGGTTGCGCTCAGCGGCGACGAGCACCT
The DNA here is from genome assembly GCA_036502045.1 of Caulobacteraceae bacterium. Lineage (GTDB taxonomy): Bacteria > Pseudomonadota > Alphaproteobacteria > Caulobacterales > Caulobacteraceae > Acaudatibacter. The sequence continues at coordinate 14,453 of DASXZG010000007.1, forward strand.
CTTCGGGCACGTGGATCCAGTCGATCGGCTGTTTGGCTTTGGGCGGCTGCGGCGAAGGCGGCGGTGCGTCGATGGCCGCCAGCGCCTTTTCCAGCGCGCCCTCGGCCATGTCGGTCGGCGCAAGTTCGTCGATCAGCACGCCGCCGACGGCTTCGGCCAGGCGCAGCGCCGCGGCGCAGTCGGCGCAGGCGCCCACGTGGGTGCGCAGCACCAGCTGCGGGCCGTGGGCGAGCGCGCCGCGAGCCAGGTCGAGGATCATCTCCGGGGTCGGATGTTGGGTCGGGTTACTCATGCAGGTCTCCCAGCAAGTCGCGCAGCCGGCCCATGGCCAGACGCAGGCGCGACTTCACGGTGCCGAGCGGCAGTCCGAGCGCCTCGGCGATTTCGGAGTGTGGCCGGTCGGAGAAAAAGGACAAGCGCACCACCTCGGCCTGCTCGGGCGGCAGGGTGAGAAGGGCGCTGCGCACGCGCGCTTCCGACTGTGTCGCCAAAAGGGCGGCGTCGGGCGCCAGGTCCGGCTCGGGCTCGTCGGAGGCGTCGGGAGCAGGCTCGCCCCGTTGCTGCCGCCGGGCCACGTCGATGCGCAGGTTCCGGGCGATGGTGAATATCCAGGTGGACGGCGCGGCCTTGCCGGGATCGAACGCCCCGGCCTTGCGCCAGACGGTGAGGAGCGTCTCCTGCGCCAGGTCCTCCGCCAGCTGAGGCGGAGCGCCGAGGCGCAGCATGTAGCTCTTCACCCGCGGGGCGAAGTGGCCGAACAGCGCGGCGAAAGCGGACTTGTCCGAGCGCGCGGCGATGGCGCCGATCATCTCGGCGAAGCTCGCACCGTCGGTCATGGGACCGCCTGGGCGCCTGGCCCAGTCTCCCCGTCCTGCCTGATCGAAAGCGATGGCATGCATGCCGCCAGTACGGGGATTGACGCGGATCGGATCACTCGGCGCGCCAGATCCTCGCGGGTGATCCGCCGCAGCCGCCCCGCCGTAGAGCCAACGCAACCACGCGTCGCCGCTTTCGGCCAGCGCTATCGGGGATTTCGCCACTGTGAACGCTTACGTGGGGCCGCCGCCCCAAGGACGTCTCAAGATCGCGGTTGTCGGCCAGGGTATCGCCGGCATGTCGGCCGCCTGGCTGCTCAACGAGCGCCACAGCGTCACCGTCTACGAGGCCGCGCCGCGCTTCGGAGGTCACAGCCACACCGTCGATGCGCCGCACGCCGGCGGCTCGATCCCGGTGGACATGGGCTTCATCGTCTACAACGAGGCCAACTACCCGAACCTGTCGGCGCTGTTCCGGCATCTGGACGTGCCCACCGCCTTCACCGACATGTCGTTCGGGGTGTCGCTCGACAAGGGCGACCTTGAGTACGCCTCCACCGACCTCACCACCCTCTTCGCGCAGCCGCGCAATCTGGTGCGGCCCCGGTTCTGGTCGATGCTCAGCGAGCTGGTGCGCTTCTGCAAGACCGCGCCGGGGCACGCCTGCGCCCTCGACGCCGACATGACCAGCCTCGGCGACTATCTCGGCCAGGCCGGCTATTCGCGCGCTTTCCAGGACGACCACATCCTGCCGCAAGCCGCCGCCATCTGGTCGGCGTCGGTGGCGGCGGTGCGCGAGCTGCCCGCCGCATCGTTCATCCGCTTCTGCGAGAACCACGGACTCCTGAAGATCCTCGACAAGCCGCTGTGGCGCACCGTGACCGGCGCCAGCCGCGCTTACGTGAGCCGGCTCACCGCGGGCCTGGCGTCCGGCGCCCGCCTTGGCTGCGCCGCCACCGGCGTCGCGCGCATCCCCAGCGGCGTGCTGGTGGCCGACGAGACCGGGAGGGTGGAGCGCTACGACCACGTGGTCATGGCCTGTCACGCCGACCAGGGCCTCGCGATGCTGGCGCAGCCGACGCCCGCCGAGCGCGCTATCGTCGGCGCCTTCTCCTACACCCGCAATCGCGCCGTGCTGCATGCCGACGCCAGCCTGATGCCCCGCCGGAAGAAGGCCTGGTCCAGCTGGAACTACATCGGCGAGACCCACGGCGATCGCCGCGACCTCTGCGTCACCTATTGGATGAACCTGCTGCAGGACCTGCCGCGCGAGACGCCGCTGTTCGTCACCCTCAATCCGTTCCGCGAGCCCGATCCGACGACGGTGCTGCGTGAGGAGAGCTACGAGCACCCGCTGTTCGATTCCGCCGCGCTCAGGGCCCAGAAGCGCATGTGGTCGGTGCAGGGCGACGGCGGCGTCTGGTGGTGCGGCGCCTACTTCGGCGCCGGCTTCCACGAGGATGGGCTGCAAGCGGGCCTGGCGGTCGCTGAGGCCCTGGGTGGCGTGCGCCGGCCGTGGGACGTGCCGGACGAATCCGGCCGCATCTTCCTGGGCCCCAGCGTTCGCGTGGCGCCGGCGCTGGAGCAGGTGGCGTGAGCGCGCTCTACGACGGGGCGGTGGTGCACCAGCGCTTCGCGCCCAAGCGCCATCGCCTGCGCTACCGCATCTTCCAGCTGCTGCTCGACCTGGACGAATTGCCGGAACTCTCTCTGCGGCTGCTCCGTCACAACCGCTTCGGCCTCTTCGGCTTCCACGACCGCGACCACGGCGCCGGCGACGGCGCGCCGCTCAGGGCCTATGCCGAGAGCGTGCTGGCGCGTGCCGGCATCGACATCCAGGGCGGCGCGATCCGGCTCCTGTGCATGCCGCGGGTGCTGGGCTACGTCTTCAACCCGCTCAGCATCTACTATTGCCACCGCCGGGACGGCGTCCTCGCCGCCACTATCCTGGAGGTGACCAACACCTTCGGCGAGCGGCACAGCTACGTCGTGCCCGCCGACGCCGACGGGCGGGTCAAGCGTGTCTGCCCGAAGACCTTCTTCGTCTCGCCGTTCATGGGCATGGACATGGCCTACGACTTCAAGCTGGCCGCGCCGGCCGGGGACGTGGCGACGGCGATCGTCGGCCGTGGCCCAAGTGGCGAGGCGCTGATCTCGGCCGCCTTCGCCGGCGCCCGCCAGGACCTCACCGACGCCAGCCTGGCGCGGGCTTTCGTCGCGCACCCGCTGATGACGCTGAAGGTGATCGCGGCGATCCACTGGGAGGCGGCCAAGCTGGTCGCCAAGGGGATCCGACTGGTGCGCAAGCCGGCGCCGCCGGTGCGGCCGCTGACGGTGCTGGCGCCGCTAGAAGCTGACCCGCCAGCTGCCCACCAGGCCCAGGCCCAGCGGCGCGCCAGCCACGTTGCCCTCGTCGGACGCCGCCGTCGCCTCCAGCCGCAGCAGGCCAAAGCGGCCGAAATCGCGGTCGGTGAACAGCCGCAGATCAAGCTCCCGGCCTGACGGGTCGAGGCTGACCTGGCGCAGGCTGAAGGTCAGCGGCGCGAAATAGGTCGCCGGCTGATCGGGCAGCGTGGCCGAGAACGAACCGCTCTCGAACCGCAGCGGCTGCGCCAGCTCGACGCCGAGGTGCGAGCACACCCACGCACAGCCGCCCTCGGCGCCGACGCGCCAGGTCGAACTCATCCCGGCCGCGCCTTGCAGCAGCACGCCGTCGAACTCAGTGCGCCCGAACGAGGCCTCGCCGTAGAGCAGGCCGCCGCCGCCCACCGCCCGCGCGCCGCCAAGGGTCAGGAAGCGGGTGTTCGAGGGCTCGGCGAAGACGCCGGTCATCTGCGAGCCCAGCGGGCCCAGCGGCTCGTCGAGGTCGCCGCCGGCGATCCGCAGGCTGTACCCAGGTCCCGAGTAGTCGAGCCCGAAGCGGCCGTAAGTCGCCCCGTTCACCGGCGTGCTGGCCATCGGCGGCAGCCGCGCCGAGGTGCCGCCCTCGGCGGTCAGCGACAGCGGCCCGAACGCCACCCGCGCCGCCTCGACCTGGTCGGCCTGGGCGACGCTCTGGAAGGCGTCCCGCGGCTCGCCGAAGTCCGGCTGCACGCCGCCCTGGCCATGCCAGGCCGCGAACGAGACGCGGCCGATGCCGGCTTCGACCTGGGTGAAGCCAGGATCGCCGGCGTCCGGAAACAGTCGGTCGGCGGGCAGGCTGGGGGCCACGGCGAGCACGCCACCCGTTGCGAAGTCCACACGCGCGCCCTGCGGCGTCGTCATCTGGGCGTCGGTCTGGCGCAGAGCGGGGTCGGCGGCGATCAGCCCGCGCGCCGGCTCGGCCGCGAAGCCCTGCGCCAGGTCGATCCGGTAGAGCCGGTGGAAGCTGTCGTAGGCGATGGTCTGCAGGCCGGCGGTGCGGGCCAGCGCGTCGCCGAACGCCTGCGCCGTGGTCGAAGTCTGCAGGCCGCCGCCGGCGAGGTTGGCGTCGTTGACCGCGATCGAGGCGCCCGACTCAGTGGGGATGCTCATCGTCCCCATCGGAGCGAAGGCCTTGCCGATGTCGAGCGCGCCGCGCCCGTAGACGCTCGACGGCCCGACGTCGTCGGCGCTCTGCAGAATGATCTGCACGGCTTGTGGGCCGGTGAGATTCGGAAAGCTTTGTAGCAAGAGGGCGATGGCGCCAGCCACCTGGGGCGCGGCGAATGATGTGCCGGACGCAAGCGGTGGCTGGATGCAGGCACCAGTCGCGTCACAGTCCACAACCAGAGTGACGCCAGGCGCGACTATATACCCTGCGGCGGCCGTTCCAGGAAGATTTGAGAACGACGCCAAGGTTCCATCTGAGTTAGTCGCGCCCGCAGCAACAAGAAAGCCGACGTAGCGTGGGTCTGTTGCTAGCGCGGCAGGATACTCAGGGTTTTGTGCCTCAGGCGGGTTGCTGGATTTGTTGTCGTTTCCAGCGGCGGCGACAATGACGACACCCTTGGCAACCGCGTACGAGAGGGCATCTGTCAAGACTTTTGGCGCCGGATCAGTTCCTCCGAGGGAGAGGTTGATAACGCTCGCGCCGTGATCGACCGCGTACTCGATCCCCGCTGCGGTGTTCTGGTCGAGGAAAACGCCCGAGCCGCTTGTTGGTGTAACGCCCGTACCGTCGGCTCGAATCGAGAGGATGGTCGCTCCGAATGCCACGCCCAGGGTGCCGAAGCCGTTATAGCGAGCGCCCAGGACGCTGGAGACTTCGTCTGCGTGTGGGTTGGGACCAGTTGGAATGCCCCGCGCCTTGCCGTTGTTGAGCGTGACGATGTCGGTTGAGTCCGCCGAGATGGCCCCCACCAGGTCGGGCCGCGCGGGGTCGGCACCGGTGTCGACGTCGGCCACGATGATCCCGGCGCCGGTCGCGCCCATCGCATAGGCCGGCGCGACGTCGATAAGGCTGAGATAGCGGCCGGACAGAAACTCCGCGTCGGTTGAGTTTGGGATCGTCGGCAGCGGGGTCGGTTCCGGCGTCAACGGCGGATTGGGGAACGTCGGCGGCGTGGGTGTCGGGGGTGTCGGCGTCGGAGTCGGCACTGGTGTCGGGGTCGGCGTTGGGACCGGTGTCGGTGTCGGGACTGGTGTTGGCGTGGGCGTCGGCACGGGTGCCGGCGTCGGAGTGGGAGCTGGTATTGGTGTCGGCGTTGGCGTCGGCGCTGGTGTGGGCGTCGGAGTTGGAGTTGGCGCGGGGGTTGGGGCTGGCGTCGGCGTGGGAACCGGCGTCGGCGTAGGCGTCGACCCACCGCCGCCGCCGCTGGCGCAGCCGTCGAGGAACGTCGCCCCGCCCATGGCGAAGCCTATGGTGAAGCAAAGCGCGACCTTGCGGGCGGTGACCATGGCGCAAACACGCGGCCAACGGCCGCCCCAACTCGAACCCCAACGCTAGGTTAGGCGCGGCTTGCTGCGTCGCGCAACGCGAGCTTGGCTACTCGGGCCACAGTTCCTGCACGTCGCCCTTGCGGTTGAGCATCCGCACCGCCCGATCGACGACCGCGATCAGGCTGCGGATGCGCGCGTCGCGGTCGTGCGCCAGGCTGGCGCGCGACAGGCCTTCCAGCAGGAAGCGGGCGAGATCGCGGCTGGCCTGGAAGCGCGGACCCTCGCCGGCCTGGGCGATGGCCAGGAATGGCTCGCCCACCTCGGCGCTGTCGAACGCCGCCTGCGCCGGCCGCAGTAGGTCGCGCACCATCGGATCGGTGCGGGCTACGCCTTCCAGCTCGGCGAAGGCCACGAACGCCGGCTCGCCCAGCAGCTTCCAGTAAGCGGCGATGGCGTGGGCGGTGGCGTCCACCCCAGGCGGGGGGCTGACGGCGGCCTTGTCGAGCAGCGCCAGGCGTTCGGCGTGGATGTGCGCCACGGCCGCCGTCACCAGCGCCTCGCGGCTGGCGAAGTGGTAGAGCATGGCCCCGCGGGTCAGCCGCGCGGCGTCGGCGATCAACGCGTTGGTGGCGGCGTGGTAGCCAACGTCCGCGAACAGCCGCGTCGCCGCGTCCAGAATTCGCGCGCGTGTCCGCCGCGACTTTGGAGTGTCCTTACTCAAGACCTCGAACCGATCGATCTGAAGCCCACGCGCCCCTCGCGCGGACCCTGCGCCCTTATGTGTGGCGCCGCACATAATGCGCGAATCGCCGCACCGCCAAGTGCGCACGGGCGCCAATCGCGTTGAGTCACAAAAGGTATAAGCAATCAGCTTATCGCCCGGGCGTTGCGGCCTGGGAAAGACCCAATGGACGACGACGAACCAACGCTGCGATTTCGCACGGTGTTCATCTCAGACGTGCATCTGGGCACGCGTGGTTGTCAGGCGGAACTGTTGCTCGACTTTATCCGGCACGTCGGATGCGAGCGGCTCTACCTTGTCGGCGACATTCTCGACGGCTGGAAGCTGAAGGGCGGCTGGTGGTGGCCGCAGGCGCACAACGACGTGGTGCAGAAGCTGCTGCGCATGGCCCGCAAGGGCGTCGGGGTGACCTACATCCCCGGCAATCACGACGAGGTGGTGCGACAATTCTTCGGCATCCATTTCGGCGGCGTGCTCGTATGCAGGGACGCGGTGCACGTCACCGCCGACGGGCGCAGCTTTCTGGTGACGCATGGCGACGAGTTCGACGGCGTGGTGCTCTACGCCAAGTGGCTCGCCCTGCTGGGCGACTGGGCCTACCGGACGGTGCTGGTGCTGAACACGCTGGTCAACGTCATGCGCCGGCGCCTCGGTGTCGGCTACTGGAGCTTCTCGGCCTACCTGAAGATCAAGGTGAAGAACGCCCTGCAGTTCATCGAGAACTACGAGCTGGCGGTGGCCGACGAGGCGCGGCGCCGCGGCGTCGACGGGGTCATCTGCGGCCATATCCACAAGGCCGAGATGCGGGACATCGACGGCGTGCTCTACATCAACGACGGTGACTGGGTGGAAAGCTGCACCGCCCTGGTCGAGCACTTCGACGGGCGGCTGGAGATTCTGGAGTGGGCGAAGCTCAGGTCATGGTCCATGATCGAACGCGCCCGTGAGCGGCCTGGCCGCGACGCGTTGGGCGAGCTGCCGGAGCCCCTGATCGCCTGATGCGTATCCTGTTGGCCACCGACGCCTGGGAACCCCAGGTGAATGGCGTCGTGCGCACGCTGACGCGTGTCGTGGCCGAGCTGCGCGCCATGGGCGACCAGGTCGAAGTGATCAGCCCCGACCAGTTCGCCACCTTCCCGCTGCCGACCTACCCGGAGATCAAGCTGGCGGTGGGCGCCCACGAGAAGGTGCAGGAGAAGTTCAAGAGCTTCGAGCCGGAAGCGATCCACATCGCCACCGAAGGCCCCATTGGCCTTGCCGCGCGGCGCATCTGCCTGGAGTGGAAGCTGCCCTTCACCACCAGCTACCACACCCGCTTTCCGGAGTACGTCTCGGCCCGCCTGCCGGTGCCGCTGGCGGCCGGCTATGCGTACATGAAGTGGTTCCACAAGCCGTCGGGGCGGGTGATGGTGGCGACACCCACCTTGCGCGACGAGCTGGCGCGGTACGGCTTTCGCAATCTCTCGCAGTGGTCCCGCGGCGTCGACACCGAGGTGTTCCACCCGCGCCGGCCGGGCGAGCCGGACGTGCTGGCGCATCTGCCGCGGCCGATCTTCCTCAATGTCGGCCGGGTCGCGGTGGAGAAGAACATCGAGGCCTTCGTGAAGCTCGATCTGCCGGGCTCGAAGGTCGTGGTCGGCGACGGGCCGCAGCGCGAGGAGCTGGCCGCCACCTATCCGGAAGTGACCTTCACCGGCGCCAAGTTCGGGCCGGAGCTGTCGGCGCACTTTGCCGCCGCCGACGTGTTCGTGTTCCCCTCGCTCACGGACACCTTTGGGCTCGTGTTGCTGGAGGCCATGGCCGCCGGCGCGCCGGTGGCGGCGTTCGAGGCGGCAGGGCCCATCGACCTGATCCCGGGCTCGGGCGCCGGCGTGATCGCACCCGGCCAGACCGATGGCTTGCGCGAAGCCGCCATCGCCTGCCTGGACCTCGACCGCGAGGCCGTGCGCGCCTTCGCGCTGCAGTTCTCCTGGCCGGCCTGCGCCGAGGAGTTTCGCCGCAATCTCGAGCCTTACCCGGACCCGGAGAAAAGCCGCTTCTGGCGCCGCCTGCGCCGCCTCGCCCGCCTCCGCCGCGGCCCACGCCGGCCCGAGGACGCCGCCGCCTAGGTCCGCTCGCCCGAGCCGCGGCCAATCGACTGACAGCGCACCGCTTTTCCACCATCCGTCCACAGGGCCGGGATGCGGCGAAAAGGGCCGAGCTTTGCGCTTTACATCGTCCCCCATTGACCCTATGTCGCTCGGCTCCGGCGGACCCGAGAGTCCTATATCGCTGCTAACGCCGGTCTGGGTTCAACAACTCTTCAGGGGGTTGCGTGAGGTGGGAAGCTACCATACGCCCCTGGACCTGGTCCGTGAGCGGTCTCCGGAACGTCCTGTCGCACTCGTGCGACCGGGCGCCGTGGCCCTAGCGGCGCGCTGGTTCCAGGACAACTTCAAGGGCGACGTCCTTTACGCCGTCAAGGCTAATCCCTCTCCCTGGGTCATCGAGACCCTGGCGAGGAACGGCGTCGCTGCGTTCGATGTGGCCTCGATCCCCGAGATCGAGCTGGTGGCGGCGCATGCGCCGGACGCCCGCATGGCCTTTATGCATCCGGTGAAGAGCCGCTCGGCCATCGCGCAGGCCTACTTCGACTTCGGCGTGCGCACCTTCGCCTTCGACGCGGTCGATGAGCTGGACAAGATCCTCGACGTCACCGGCGGCGCGAAGGACCTCAACCTGATCGTTCGCCTGGCGGTGGAAGCTTCCGGTGCGGCTTACTCGCTCTCCGGCAAGTTCGGGGTCGACGCCCGCGACGCCGGGCCGCTGCTGTTGGCCGCCCGCCGCGCCACCGACGAGCTGATGGGCGTTTCCTTTCACGTCGGCAGCCAGTGTATGCGCCCGTCCGCCTTCCAGGCGGCCATGGCGCAGGCTTCCCGCGCCCTGGTCCGCGCCGGTGTCTTCGCCGACGTGGTCGATGTGGGCGGCGGCTTCCCGTCGGTCTATCCGGGCATGATCCCGCCGGACCTCGGCGAATACGCCGCCGCCATCGAGCGCGGTTTTGCCGAGATGATGGTGCACGAGACCACCGAACTGTGGTGCGAGCCCGGCCGCGCCATGGTGGCGGAAGGCTCGTCGTTGCTGACCCGCGTGGATCTGAAGAAGGGCGACGCGCTCTACCTGAACGACGGCTCCTACGGCGCGATGTTCGACGCCGCGCATATGAAGTGGCCGTTCCCGGTGAAGCTGCACCGCGCCGACGGCGAGGCGTCCGCGGCGCTAAAGCCGTACCGCTTCTTCGGCCCGACCTGCGACTCGCTCGACGCCATGCCGGGGCCGTTCTGGCTGCCGGAGGACGTGCGCGAGGGCGACTTCATCGAGATCGGCATGCTGGGCGCTTACGGCGTCGCCATGACCACACGCTTCAACGGCTTCGGCGATGTCGAGACCGTCGAGGTGGAGGACGCGCCGATGCTCTCCATGTACGGCCTCGCGCCGCGCACCGTGGCTCAGCCCCGGGCCGAGAGCGCCGATGTCGTCCGCCTGTCGCGCGCCCGTGGCAAGAGGCGGAAGAAGCGCTAGGGACTACCCCTAAATCCGCTCTTCCCGCGAAAGCGGGGACCCAGGAGTTTTACCGTCTTGCGTCCAGGCTTTCAGAAAAAGCCTGGACCCCCGCTTTCGCGGGGGAGAGCGGTATTTTGCAACGTGGATGCCAAGAACGATGAACGCACCCGCCAACACCAAAGCCGAACTGCTCTCCAAGACCGTCGAGCACGTCGACATCGCCGCCTACGACGCGCGGCCGGTGATCGACGCCATGCGCAAGATGAGCTTCACCAGCCGCGACACCGCCCGCGCCGCCGACATCCTCTCCATGGCGCTGGGGGATGCGTCCTGCTCGGTGTGGATCACGCTGGCGGGCTCCACCAGCGCCGGCGGCTGCATGCACGTCTACCGCGACATGCTGAAGTACGGCATGGCCGACGTGGTGGTGGCCACCGGCGCCTCGATCATCGACATGGACTTCTTCGAGGCCCTGGGCTTTCGCCACTACCAGGCGCAGTCGAGCGTCGACGACACCCAGCTGCGCGACCTCTACATCGACCGCATCTACGACACCTACATCGATGAGGAAGAGCTGCAGGCCTGCGACATGGCGATCAAGGAGATCGCCGACGCGCTGGAGCCGCGCCCCTACTCCAGCCGCGAATTCATCTACGAGATCGGCCGCTGGCTGGCGGGCGGCAAGGCCAAGAAAGCCGGCAGCCTGATCCAGGTCGCGTTCGAGGAAGGCGCGCCGATCTTCTGCCCGGCCTTCACCGACTCGTCCGCCGGCTTCGGCTTGGTGAAGCACCAGGTGGAACGGATGAAGGCGGGCAAGCCGTACCTGACCATCGACTCGGTGGCCGACTTCCGCGAGCTGACCGAGGTGAAGATCAAGGCCGGCACCACCGGGCTCTTCATGGTGGGCGGCGGCGTGCCGAAGAACTTCGCTCAGGACACCGTGGTGTGCGCCGAGATCCTCGGGTTCGAGGCCGAGATGCACAAGTACGCGGTGCAGATCACCGTCGCCGATGTGCGCGACGGCGCCTGTTCGTCGTCGACGCTCAAGGAAGCGGCGTCCTGGGGCAAGGTGCAGGTCACCGAGGAGCAGATGGTGTTCGCCGAGGCGACCACGGTCGTTCCGCTGATCGCCTCGGACGCCTATCACCGCGCCGCCTGGAAGGGCCGCGAGAAGCGCCGCTGGGCGACGCTCTTTAGCTGAGGCTCGGCAGGCGCGGCGGGTGTAACCCTGACGCGGGGCGGGACGAACCAGGGTTCAAGGCTTGGCCGAGACGGAGACGCGGCTGAAGGGGCTGATGTTGCGAGGGCTCGCCGGCGACGGCGCGGCCCACGCTGAACTCCTGGCTGCGTTGGCGGGAAACTTGCGCGCCTACTTCCTGCGACGTCTCGGCCCGGCGTCCGCCGACGCGGAGGATCTGGTGCAGGAGACCTTGCTGGCGATCCACACCAAGCGCAGCACGTACGACACGCAGGCGATGTTCACACCGTGGGCCTACGCCATCGCCCGCTACAAGCTGGTGGACCACTTCCGCCGCGCCGGTGTGCGCCGCGCCGTGCCGCTGGAAGACGCCGGCGTGCTGACGGCCAGCGAGAACCCTGAAGAAGGCGCGGTGCGCCGCGACGTCGACCGGCTGCTGGCGACGCTGCCGGCTCGCCAACGGCGGCTGATGGAGGACGTGAAACTCGCCGGCTATTCGATCGAGGAAGCCGCCCAGCGCGCCGGCATGTCGACCACCGCGGCCAAGGTCAGCATCCACCGCGGCATGAAGAAGCTGGCGGGAAAGGCGGCCGATGAAGACCGCTGACCTGATCCAGGCGCTGAGCGCGGACGCGACGCCAGTGCGGCGCGCGCCAGTTGCGCCATGGCTGGCCGGCGCGGGGCTGGCCGGCGCGGCGATCGCGCTGGCAGTGCTGGCGATGTGGCTGGGCTTCCGGCCGCTGCACGCGGCGATGCGCCTGCCGTCGTTCTGGATGAAGGCCGGCTACACGCTGCTGCTGGCGCTTGCGGGCCTGGTCGCGACCTCGCGGCTGGGCCACCCCGGCGCGCGGATCGGCGCGGCGCTGGCGCTGGCGGCGTTGCCGATCGCCGCGCTGGCGATGATGGCGATGCACGAGACCATGCGCGCGCCGCCCGCCGCCATGCCGGCGCTGTGGCTGGGCCAGACCTGGGCGATCTGTCCGGTGCGCATCCTGCTGCTGTCGCTGCCAGCGTTCGCGCTGGCGCTGTGGGCCCTGCGCCGCGCCGCGCCGACGCGGCTGGCGCTGGCGGGGGCCGCGGCGGGCCTGTTCGCCGGCGCGGCGGGCGCGACGGTCTACGGGCTCTATTGCCAGGAGCACACCGCCGCGTTCGTGGTGCTCTGGTACACGCTTGGGATTGGGCTCGTGGGCGCGCTGGGAGCCTTGGCGGGGCCGCGCTTCCTGCGCTGGTGATAACGCGCGTTCCCCTCCCCCCTGCGGGCAGGGGTTAGGGGTGGGGGTGCGAGCTCCGCGCCTCCGGCTAGCGCCCGCCGGTCACATGCACCGTGTTGGCACCCCCACCCCCGACCCCGCCCCGCAAGGGGGCGGGGTGGACTGAAGCGGCGCAGCCTACGGGTCAGATGCCGCCGTACCTGTCGTAGCCCTGGTCTTCCCAGTAGCCGCCCTGGCCGCCGCCGATGTGCGCGAAGCCGTCCACAGCTTCGAGGCGCATGATGTACTTGGCCTGCTTGTAGCCGAGGTAGCGCTCGGCCCGCAGGCGCAGCGGCGCCCCGTGCGCCACCGTCAGCGGCGCGCCGTTCATGGCATAGGCGAGGATGGTCTGCGGGTGCGTCACGTCCACCAGGTCGAGGGTCTCATAGTACTTCGCCCCGCCCAGAGTGTCGGCGCAGTGGAGCACCAGGTGCTTGGCCTCGGGCTTCAGCCCGGCCATGGCGATCAACGGGGCCAGCCTGGCGCCGCTCCACTCGCCGATACTGCTCCAGCCTTCCACACAGTCGTGGCGGGTGATCTGGGTGCGGGACGGCAGCGCCCGCACCTGGTCCAGGGTGAGGCTCAACGGCCGCTCCACCAGCCCGTCCACCACCAGCCGCCAGTCGGCGAAGCCTCCGGCCGCCAGCGCTTTGTAGTCCGCGTCCGGCGGATCGATGGTGCCGTTGGCCTTGAAGTTGGAGGTGATGTCGGCGCGCGTGAACTCGCGGGCCAGCGCGGTGCGGCCGAATGTGCGCTGCACCCGCCGGTTCAGCACCTCCGCGCTCGCCAGCACCTTCACGACCCCCGGCGCCTCGGTGATCTTGTTGCAGCCGGCCAGGATCAGGCTGGTCATCGCCGCGCCGGCGCTGGTGAGCCATGCACGACGGTTCATGGCGCGTCTCCGACGGTGGCGGCCACCGCTTCGGGCGGCGGCTCGACCTCGATGGCGTAGCGTCCGGTGACCATTGAGCGGACGTTGTTCCAGGTCCCCGACAGCACCACCATGACGATGTGCACGAGGAAGAAGAGCACGATCAGCATGGCGCTGATGAAGTGCACCGACCGGGCCGACTGGCGCCCGTCGAACAGTGTCACCAGGCCTGGGAACATGGCGTCGAGGCTGGGCGACATGGTCATGCCGCTGAGCACCATCGTTGGCAGCAGCACCACCGCCACGGCGAGGTAAGCGCCTTTCTGCAGCACGTTGTAACGGCGGGCTTCCTCGCCCCTGGGGAAGCGCAGGCGCATGTGGTCCCAGATTTCGTGCAGCACGTGGCGCGGGGCGAGCTGCGCCTTGGTGGGCGCCAGGTCGCGGCGCAGGTGTCCCGAGAGGAGCCCGCTGGCCAGATAGATCGCGCCGTTGATGGCGAACAGCCAGGCGAAGAAGAAGTGCCAGCGCCGGCCCAGCGCCAGGTAGTGGTCGGCCGGGATCGTCAGCCAGGCCGGAAAGCCGCGGCTCTCCCAGACGGCGCCATTCCTGGAGGCGCCAAAGACGCCGGTGGTGTCGAAGACCCAGTTGCCGAGCGTGGTGACGCCATGCAGCGCGCCGCCGCCTGCATAGGCCCCCATGTTGAGCCAGCCGTGGCCGAAGTCCGCTTGCTGGCCCCAGTAGAGGTGCGGATGTGCGTTGAAGATTTGCAGGCCGGAGAACAGCAGGAAGAACAGGCTGGCGGCGTTGATCCAGTGAGTCACACGCACGAGCAGGCTGTGGCGTGGGACGAGGACCTTAACCGGCTTGGACGGCGCCATGCGCGCGAACCCCTCGGGCGAGCGATCACATCCTTACGCGCAAAACCGGCGTACGGTTACGTCTATACGTACGCCACCGCTTCCTGGATTGCGGCGCGCACCAGATCCGGCCGCTCCATCGGCAGGAAGTGCGTGGTGCCGGGGACGGTCTCGACCTTGACGCGACCCGACGCCGACAGCGCCTCCAGCCCCTCGTCCAGCCGTCCGGGCGAGCCCTGCTCGGCGCGCAGGATGTGGATCGGGCAGACCGAGCGGGCGAAGGCGTCCCAGGAATCGTGCGCCTGGTTGACGTAGTTGGACACCTCCCACTCAGGTGCGCAGGCGATCTCGACGCTGCCGTCCTTACGGGCGTCGAAGCCGGCGGCGACGTAGTCGATGAGCTGGTCCTCGGTCCAGGTGCGAAAGGCGCCGCGGCCCCGGTAGGCGTCCACCGCGGCGGCGTGGCTGGGGAACTCGCGCCGGCGGCGCACGGCGCCTTGCACCATGGGCGAGGTTCCGTTGAGCACGGCGGAGGGGCCGGTCGCGGGGCGCGCCACTGGCGTCGGCAGGATCACCGGGTCGAACAGGGCGAGCGCCCGCACTTTCGCCGGCGCCTCGGCCGAGGCCAGCAGCGAGGCGGTGCCGCCCATGGAGTGGCCGGCCAGCGCCACTCGCGCCAGGTCCATCGCGGCCAGGAACGCCAGCAGGTCGTCCTTCAAGTCGTGCCATGAATCGCGCGGATGGTCCGTCGGCAGCCGCGTCGCGCCGTGGCCGCGCTGGTCCGGAGTGAGGATGCGCAGCGTGTCCGCCAGCGGGGCCAGGATGGTGCGGTAGGCGCGGGCGTTAAAGCCGTTGGCGTGCAGGAACACCAGGTCGACAGGCCGGTCCTGTGGCCCGTAGTCGAAATAGGCCATCTCGCCGCCGCCGTTGGGCGTCGAGAGTGCGATGCGGGCCATGCGGGGCTCGTAGGCGTTAGGATCCAAGGCGCGCTCCTGACCAATCCGGCTCAGCCGACTTTGCTAAGGTGACGCGCGGAGAAGTCCAGGGAGGCCACGATGAAGCTGCGAACCATCGGCTACGAGGCGGCGACGCAAGCCGCCGTGATCGACACCCTGACGCGCGCCAAGGTCGAGGTGCTCATCGACGTGCGGGCGGTGGCCTCGTCGCGGCGGGCGGGGTTCTCCAAGACGCTGCTGGCGGCGAGCCTGGCCGAAGCCGGCATCGGCTACGTGCACCTGCGGGACCTCGGGACGCCTAAGGCCGGCCGCCAGGCGGTGCGCGCTGGCCGTGTCGCCGAGATGGAAGCGATCTACGCCGCGCACCTCGCCGAACCCGCGGCGCAACTGCAGCTGCAAGAGGCCGCCGAGATCGCGGCCGCACGTCCGGCGGCGCTGCTCTGCTACGAAGCTGACCCCGCGCACTGCCACCGCCGCATCGTGGCGACCGAGCTGGCCCAGCGCGGCGCGTTCGAGATCGAGGACCTGCGACCGTAACGGCAAGCGCCGTCACCCCTCACCCTCCCACTCGCTAACGCGAGCGGGCCCTCCCTCTCCCCTCCGGGAGAGGTGGTCCGCTTAGTGCGCGGGCTTCTTGTCCGGGGTCGCCTGGGGGTCGTCGCCGGCGGTCGCGGCCTGGATCAGGGCGGCGATGCGGTCGGTGGAGTCGGCGGCCTGGTTCAGCACCTGCATCGCGGCCGAGCCGGGCTGCACGGCGGCGGCCACCTGGGTCGCGGCGGACTGGGCCATGGCGATGGCGGCGCTGCCCGCGGAGGCGATCTGAGTCGCCGCCGACGTCGTCGGGTCCTGATAGATGAAGCCATAGGTCGGATAGACCGTGGTGCCGAGGTTATGCGACGGGTCGTTCCAGACCTTGACCTGGCTCCAGTCGCCGTTGGGTGACACATCGACCACGGTGACGTTGTTCTCGACGTGGCCGCGATCGCCGTCGATCAGCGACCAGTTGGCGTGGGAGATCTGAATCACCCGGTCCGTGAGCACCTGGCTGACCACCGCGACGTGGCCGAGACGCATGCGGCCCGTGGGGCGGAAGCAAAGCACTGCGCCCGCTTTGGGCACGAAACCGGTCTGGTACTTGCCAGCGGCCTGGCTCCACCAGGTCCAGGCGTCGCCGAAGATCTGGATGCCGGAAACCAGGCGGGCGAAGGGGACGCACTGCCAGTAGTCGTCCGCATAAGCCCCACCGGGAGCCAGGGCGACGACAACGGCTAAAGTGAGGGCGCCGAGAGAAGCTCTCGTTCGTCCAAACATGCTGAGGATGTCTCCCACCTCCGACGAAGCAGGGATAACCTTCGTTCACGTCGATGAAAAGAGTCTTTACCTCACGGACACGGCCGAGAATTTCCCGCTCTGGCGCGACTCATACCAAAGCTTCATCCACCGGCGCGCGGGCCGCTCGATCAAATGATGCGAGGCTGCCGCCACCGGAACCACGGTCACCAGCAGGATGAGCCAAGCAAACAGCGGCAGTTGCTTGCCGTCCAGATGCAGGATCTTGGTAGCGACATTGGTGCAGAGCACCATCCACGGGATGCAGACCATGTAGACGGAGTAGCTGACTTCACCCAGATACACGAGAATTGGGCTCGAACCCAACGTGGCGCCGGTCTTGGAACCTTGCGCCAATGTAATAATCAGCCCGCCAAATGACGCGACCGTGAGCAGGTCCGGCGCCCCGAACTGGGCGCAGACGAGCGCCGCGGCGCCGAAAACATAGGCGCCGGCGACCGCCGTGCGACGATCCGCCGCCCACCCGCGCCAGGCCAGATAGAGGGCGCAGCCGAGGCTGAAGCACGGCACGATGCGCAGCGCGCCCCAGGCGATGGTGGCCTTGGTCAGCGGAAAACCGGCGATCAGCGGGAACACCGTGTAGAGGCCGGCCATCAGCGCCACCGCGCCGGCGACGGCCAGCCAGGGCCGCGCGCGCAGGGCGATCGCCGCCAGCGCGAACAGCGGGAACATCAGGTATGCGAACCACTCGGCCGAGATCGACCACGAGGGGTGGTTCCAGCCGGCCACAGGCGCCAGGCCCCAGGCCTGGGTGAGGGTGAGGTTGGCGGGCAGCGCCGCCAGCGACAGCACGTTGGGGTCGGCCTGGAAACCCAGCGCCAGCGCGACGGCGGCCATCAGCCCCATGCCGGCCATCGTCGCCAGGTGCAGCGGATAGATGCGCGCCAGCCGCGCCCACAGGAAGTCGGCGTACTTGAAGCGCCCCGCTTCGTAAGGCGGCAGGTAGACGTGGCAGAGGATGAAGCCGGAAAGCACGAAGAAGCACTCCACGCCCAGGTAGCCCTTGGCCACCAGCGGCGGCATGCCACTCGCATCCAGCTTTGGCCAATAATGGAACATCACCACCCACATGGCCGCGAAGAAGCGCAGCGAGGTCAGCGGCTTGATGTTGACGGGCTCGGTCATCGTCTGTCCTGCGGCGGGACGATGGGCCCCGCGCGAAGCGCCGATGCAGCTCTTGGGCCAGGGACGTTAGAGAAAGCTGTACGGGTCGACGTCGATGGTCAGGCGCACCTGGCCGGGGACCTTCACCCGCGCCCGCCAGGCGGCGAGGAACGCCTGCAGGTCGACGCCGCGGTCGGCGCGAATCAGGAAGCGCTTGCGCCGGCGCCCGCGCACCAGGCTGAACGGCGGGTCGGCGGGGCCGAACACGTCAACGCCGGCCCCGTTGGGGACCGCGGCGGCCAGCTCGCGCAGGAAGCGATCGAGCACGGCGCCGTCCTCCGCTGAGACAATCAGCGCCGCCAGCCGGCCGAAGGGCGGCAGGCCGGCCGCCTCGCGTTCAGCCATCTCCACGGCCACGAAGGCGTCGCGGTCGTGGGCGGCGATGGCCTGCATGACCGGATGCTCGGGCGCGTAGGTCTGCAACAGCGCCCGGCCCGGCTTAGCGCGGCGCCCGGCGCGGCCGGCCACCTGGGTGAGCAGCTGGAAGGTGCGCTCGGCGGCGCGCAGGTCGCCGCCGCGCAAGGAAAGGTCGGCGTCCACCACGCCCACGAGGGTCAGGTGCGGGAAATCGTGCCCCTTGGCCGCGGCTTGCGTGGCGATCAGCACGTCGATGTCGCCGGCCGTCATCGCCGCGATCAGCTCGCGGGCGCTCTCGGCGCCAGGCACGGTGTCGGAGGAGAAGACGGCGATCCGCGCCGCCGGGAACCGCTCGCGCACCTCTTCTTCCACGCGCTCCACGCCGGGCCCCACCGAAACCAAGCTCCCTTTGGCGCCGCAGAACGGGCAGGCCTCGGGCTTGGGCATGGAGAAGCCAGTGAGGTGACAGACGAGGCGGCCGGTGTAGCGGTGCTCCACCAGCCAGCTCTCGGTGTCCGGCGCCTTCAGCCGCTCGCCGCAGGCCCGGCACAGCACCACCGGCGCATAGCCCCGCCGATTGAGAAAGAGCAGGGTCTGCTCGCCCGCCGCCAGGGTGTCGCGCATGGCGCCGATCAGCGGCGGCGAGAGCCAGCGGCCGGACTCGGGCGGGTTTTCGCGCAGGTCCAGCAGGCTCACGTCGGGCAGCTGCGCCGCACCGTGCCGCGCGGTGAGCTTCAGCCAGCGGTAGCGCCCGCTCTGGGCGTTCCACAGTGTCTCCAGCGATGGCGTCGCCGAGGCCAGGATGGCCGGCGCATCGCCGATCTTGGCCCTGGCGACCGCAAGGTCGCGCGCCTGGTAGATGAAGCCGTCCTGCTGCTTATAAGAGGCGTCGTGCTCCTCATCGACGACGATGAGGCGCAGGTTGGCGTAGGGCAGGAAGAGGGCGGAGCGGGCGCCGACGACGATGCGGCACTGGCCTTTGGCCGCGGCTTCCCAGACCCGCCGCCGGGTGGGCGGCGGCAGGCCGGAGTGCCAGGCGGCGGGCTCGGCCCCGAACCGGCGGGCGATGCGGGCGATCACCGCTTCGGTGAGCGCGATCTCCGGCAGCAGGATCAACGCCTGGGCGGTCGGGTCGGCGCGCAGCGTGTTTGCCACCGCTTCCAGGTAGACCTCGGTCTTGCCGGCGCCGGTGACGCCGTCGAGCAGGGCGACGCCGTAGCCGCCGGCGCTCTGCATCGCCCCGATGGATTCCAGCGCCGCGGCCTGGCTGGGGTTCAGCGTCGCGGGCGCATGCTCAGGATCGGGCGGCGGGTAAGCGACTGGCGCCTCCCGGACCGACTCGGCCAGCACCCCTTCGGCCACCAGCGCCGAGACCACGCCGCTGCTCACCCCCGCCGCGCGCGCCAGCGCCGCGCCGCTGTTCTTGGTCTCGGCGGCCGCCGCCAGCACCTTGGCTCTGGCCGGAGTCATCCGCGCCGGCGCCTGGCCAGTCAGCGCCAGGAACCGCTCCGGCCGCGCCTTGGGCGAGGTCGAGCCGCGCAGCGCGATGGCCAGCGGCTGTCCGGGAGCGTCGACGGCGTAGCGGGCCGCCCAGTCGACGAAGGCCAGGCTTTGCGGCGGCAGCGGCGGGATGGCCATGCGCCCGGCCACGGCCTTCAGGGCCCGATTGCCGCCGGCGCCTTCGCGAAGGCCCGTCACCACGCCCACCACGGGCCGCGGCCCCAGCGGCACCGCCACAACGTCGCCCAGCGCCAGCGCCATGTCGTCCGGTTCGGCGTAGTCGAACGCCTCCGGCAGCGGCAGCGGGATGAGGACGGAGGCTATTCTCACGGGTGACCCAGATGGGCGGTGTCGTTGTAGCGCTCAAGGCGCCAGCGAGCGCCGTCATGGCGCCACTCGCTGATCCCGGTGTTGGCGGGCTGGAGCCAGGCGTGCTCCTCGCCCGAGCCCATCAGCTGCAAGGTCGCCACCACGATGAAGCCGGCGTGGGTCACCGCGATCACATCGTCCTCGCGGCTGGCGAGGCGTGTCAGCAGCGCCGCGACCCGGGCCTCGAACTGCCGCCAGCTTTCGCCCCCGGGCGAAAACGGCCGGTCGGGCTCTTCGCGGGGATTGAAGGGGCCGAAGCGGGCCTGGAAGGCCGGCCAGTCCAGCCCCTCGGCGTCGCCTGGCAGTTGCTCACGCAAGTCGGGCTCCAGCGCCGGGGCTCCCTGGTTCAGCGCGGCCTCCACGATCTCGGCGGTCTGCAGCGCTCGCGGAACCGGGCTTGAGATCAGCGACCAGCCGCCGCGCGCCTCGTGCCCCAGCCGTCCCGCCAGCGCATCGGCCTGCGCCCGCCCCGCGTC
This sequence comes from Caulobacteraceae bacterium, assembly GCA_036502045.1. Classification (GTDB taxonomy): domain Bacteria; phylum Pseudomonadota; class Alphaproteobacteria; order Caulobacterales; family Caulobacteraceae; genus Acaudatibacter. The sequence continues at coordinate 34,740 of DASXZG010000007.1, forward strand.
GCTCAGCCCCTCGCAGGCAGCCACGTCGGCGATCAGACCGCGCTCGGCGTGCCGCGAATGGCCGTGCCGGATCATCAGAAGGCGCATCGCCCATCCGCCAGAATCGAGGCGGCAGTCTAGCGCACCTCGCCGACGCAAAGCGGGCGTTAACCACCTGAGCGCTTCATCTACCGCCGGGAGTTCAGGGGTGGGACGTTGAGCGACATACTGCGAGCCGGTGCGCACGAGTGGGCCAGAGACGAAGCCATCCGCGGCTTCCTGCGAGAACGGCCGGAGTTCCTGCGTGAGGATCCGGAACTGCTGCAGGCCCTGGGCCTGCGGCCTGACAGCGCCAACGTGGTCGACTTCGGCCCCGCGGCGCTGGCCCGCGTCGAGCAGGCGCACCGCAAGGAAAGCGGCGAGCGCAAGCGCATCGAGGCGGTGGCTCAGGCCAACTTCCACGCTCAGACCCAGGTGCACGAAGCGGTGGTCGAGCTGATTGGCGCGCGCAGCCACGCCGACCTCGCTCATCGCCTCGACGACCTCGCCAAGGCGCGCTTTGGCCTGGTGGCGGCGGTGATCGCGCTGGAGGGGCCCGAGCTGGTTCCTGGCGGCTGGCGGCCGCTGGCCGAAGGTCAGTGCGACCTGACATTGGGCCGGCGCAAGGCGGCAAGGCTCGGTGTCGCACCCACGGCGCTGGGCCTCTTCGGCGCCAAGGCTGAAGGCGTGGGCAGCGTGGCGCTGATCCGCCTCGGCCTCTACGAGCCCACCCGCGCCGGCCTGCTGGCCTTCGGCGCCGAGTCGTCCGAGACCTTCTCGCCTGACATGGGCCACGAGCTGATCGACTTCCTCGCCCGGGTGATCGAGCGTACGGCGGAGCGATGGCCGATCTGACCCCCACCGGGGCGCTGATCCAGTTCCTGGCGCACCTGACGAACGAGCGCCGGGCCAGCCCGCGCACCGTGGAGGCGTACGGCCTCGCCGTGCGGCGCTACCTCGGCTTCCTGGACGGGCACCTCGATGCCCCACCGCGCCTCGCCGACCTGGGCGCACTCTCGGCCGCCGACATCCGGGCTTTTCTGGCCTGGCGGCGCAGCGGCGAGCATCCGCTCAGCGCCCGCTCGCTGTCGCAGAACCTGTCGGCGGTGCGGTCCTTCCACCGCTTCCTCGACCGCCGGCTCGGTGTGTCCTGCCCGGCGCTGGCGCTGGTGCGGGGGCCGAAGGTGGTTCCGGGCGCGCCGCGGCCGGTGACCGAGGACCAGGCGCTCGGCCTCTTGGAAGAAGCCGGCGACGATCCCGACCGCGCCGAGTGGGAGCTGGCCCGCGACGCCGCGGTGCTGAGCCTGCTCTACGGCTGCGGCCTGCGCATCTCCGAGGCGCTGTCGCTGACGAGGGCCGACGCGCCGCTGGGCGTCTCGCTGCGCATCAAGGGCAAGGGCGGCAAGACGCGCGTGGTGCCCGTGCTGGACCAGGTGCGCGCGGCGGTGGACGCCTATGTCGAAGCGCTGCCGGTGGGGCTCGCGCCGGCCGAGCCGCTGTTCCGCGCCGCCCGTGGCGGGCCGCTGCCGCCACGCCGGGTGCAGGAGCTGATGGTGCGCTTGCGCGGCCGCCTCGGCCTCTCCGAGCGGGCGACGCCCCACGCCCTGCGCCACTCCTTCGCCACCCACCTGCTGGGCGCCGGCGCCGACCTGCGCTCGATCCAGGAACTGCTCGGCCACGCCTCGCTGAGCACCACCCAGCGCTACACCGCCGTGGACGCCGCCGGCCTGCTGGCGGCCTACTCGAAGGCGCACCCGAAGGCGTGAACTTCGCCACATTCGGTAACGAAGCTGCAACATCCACCGTAAATCACCGATAACAACGGCGCCCAAATTGTGGCGGTCTCCGGAGGCATCTCGTCCCTCAGCGAGCTGTCTGAGTTTGAACGATGTCAAAGACCGCCGCCGAGATTGCGACGCAAGCAGAGCTACCACAGGTAACTTTGATTGTCCAGTCTGAGTCTATCTGCGGAGAGGCCGGCGCTTGAGACGGGCGCCAGAAGGCGTTCACACGAAGGAAGACTAAGGAGGCGCGAAGCACACGAAGGTCGCGCTGCGCGCGACGGCCAGTCTCAAAGACCGTTGGCGATTGGCAGCGCGCAAAGCGCGCCTTCGCTTTCTTCGTGCCCTTCGTGTTGGAATGGACCCTCGCGGTCGCACCCCGTGAGGGGAATGTCGAGCTCTCCCTTTCCGGTCAGGCGCGGGGCCGCTTGGCTGCGGCGGCGACTTCGGCGCGGAAGTCGTAGGGCGTGTCATCCGCGCAGTCGGGCCAGCAACCGCTGGCGATCCAGTAGTCGCAGAGCCCGAGCTTGACGCACAGCGTCAGGAATCTCGGGTCGTTGATCATCGGGCGGTTCGACTGCCGAAACAGGACGCCGCGCATGCCGCCTTCGGCGGGGAGCGAGCCTTCCGGGTCGAACATGAACGCATAGGACGACTTGTCGATGAGCTGAAACGCCTCGTCGTTGGCTCCCAGCGAACAAGCGGCTCTCAGAATATTGAGCGGGACGCTGCCACTTTGCGTCAAGGCGCGCCGGGCGAGGTCGAGCAGGCCGGCAAGATATTGCGGATCGGGGTCACGGACGCTTCTGTAGAACGGCGGTAGGGCGCTCAATTCCGGGCTGGCGGCGAGCAGGCTCTCCGGCGTTTCCCGCACCAGGGTCTCGAACCAGGTCCAGTCGGCGCCGTCGCCGGCGGCCGCGAGGGCGTTCATGGTGATGACCCGGCGGGCCCCAGGCCAGCGCGCGAGGTAGGCCTGCCAAAGCGGCCGGGTCTCGGCGTATCGGCCCATCGCGTCGAGCGCGAGGGCGTACCAGAGCGCCGAGGCGTGGTCCTTGGGATTGAGGTCCCGGCTGCGGCTGGCGTAGTCGAGACTGGCCCGGATCCGCCCGGTGTCGGAGCAGAAGACCGACATCGACGCGAGCGCCGTCGGGTCGGTCGGCGCGTCGGCCAGGGCTTTGAGCAGCAGCGCCTCGCGCGCCTGATAGTTTCCGAGCGGCTCGAGTTGGCTGAGCGCGACATAGACGACGCCAAGGGACGGGTCGAGCGTCAGGGCTTTCTGCGCGGCCGCCGCGGCGTCGGAGAGTTTCACCGTGGCTGGGCTCGAATAGCGCCGCGCGCGAACGCGCCACATCGCCAACTCGGCCCAGGCGCCGGCGAAATCCGGCGCCAGCGCCACGGCGGCCTCCAGCAGTTCGATGGCGTCGGTGGGCGCCGTGGACGCCCGCGTGCGCAAATAGAGGTCATAGGCGGTTGGATCGATCGGGCCCAAGCGCTTGGCCGGCGCGAACGCCACCTTAAGCGCCGCGGCGACGGCGGCGGCGATCTCGTCTTGCAAGGCGAAGACATCGGAGAGGTCGTGGTCGAACCGCTCCGACCACAATCCCACGCCGCTGTCGCAAGCGATCAGCTGCGCGGCGACGCGCACTCTGCGTCCGCTGCGGCGCACCGAGCCGTCGAGCATGTGGGTCGCCTTCAGTTCGGCGGCGACGTGCGCCGCGGCCTTGTCCGCGCCGCGCAACTGAAAGCTGGAGCTGCGGCCGATCACCTTGAGTTCGGCGCTCCGCCCCACGGTCTGCAGGATCTCTTCCGACACGCCGTCGGAGAAATAGGCCATCTCCGGATCGCCGGAGAGATTGTCGAACGCCAGCACCGCCAGCAAAGGCTCGGGGGCGGGCCTCGACGTCGCGGCGATGGCTGGCGCGCGGACGTTTCCGACGATCTCATCGACGCTGGCGATCACCTTGCGCCAGTTCGGATGCTCGCCCTCGCCGGTCCAGCCGGAGATGTCGGCGCACAGGATCTGGTCGAAAGGCATGGGCAGGCGGGTCTTGTCGATGACCAGTTGGACCAGCTTGTGGTCTTCACGCGCCCGGTTGGCTTCCGAGAGCACCCATTCGGACTTGGCCGCGTCGCGCGACCAGATCACCAGCGCCGCCTTCGCGGCGGTCAGCTGCTCCTCGATCACGTGGGTGAAGGCGCGGTGCGTCGCCAGGTCTTCGTCGAGCCAGACGCTATAGCCGGCCGCCCGCAGCGCCGCGGCGGCGCCCAGCGCATGCTTCGCCGTCGTGTGGGCGTAGGAGATGAAGACATCGGCCATGCGAAGACGGCCCCGCCTCCGGCCGCTGTGGCGACCCTAGCGAGGCTGGTCGGCGGCGGGCAAGCGGAACGTCTCGAGACGCCGAGCCAAGCATTTGGCGCCCTGAAAGGGGAGGGAGGGACTCAGGCCTGCATGGTCCAGCCTTCGACGCCCATCGCGGCCTGGCGGGAGGCTTCGGAGCGGGTGGGGTGGGGGTGGCAGGTGCGGGCGACGTCTTCGGAGGCGGCGGCGAACTCCATGGCCACGCAGTATTCGGCGATCAACTCGCCGACGTCGGGGCCCACCATGTGGACGCCCAGCACCCGGTCGGTGGCGGCGTCGGCCAGCACCTTCACGAAGCCCTCGGCCTCGTGGTTGACCTTGGCCCGGGCGTTGGCGGTGAAGGGGAACTTGCCGACCTTGTAGGCGACGCCCGCGGCCTTCAGCTCTTCCTCGGTCTTGCCCACCGTGGCCACCTCCGGGAAGGTGTAGATGACCGCCGGGATGACGTCGTAGTTCACGTGCCCGGCCTTGCCGGCGATGATCTCGATGCAGGCCACGGCCTCGTCCTCGGCCTTGTGCGCCAGCATCGGCCCGTGAGTGACGTCGCCAATGGCCCACACGCCCTCGGCGCTGGTGCGGAAGTGATCGGTCTCGATGAAGCCGCGGCGGTCGGGCGTGACGCCGACGCTCTCCAGGCCGAGTCCCTCGGTTACCGGGCGACGGCCGATGCAGAGAAGCACGTAGTCGGCGGCCAGGGTCTCGGCGGCGCCGCCAGCGACGGGCTCGACAGTGAGTTCGACGCCCTTGGCGCTGGCCTTCGCGCCGGTGACTTTTGAGCCCAGCCTGAACGCGATGCCCTGCTTGGCGAGGGCGCGCTGGAAGGTCTTGGCGGTCTCTTCGTCGACGCCAGGGGTGATGCGGTCCAGGAACTCCACCACGGTGACCTGGGCGCCGAGGCGCCGCCAGACCGAGCCCAGTTCCAGGCCGATGACGCCGGCGCCGATGACGATGAGGCTCTTGGGCACTTCCGGCAAAGCCAGCGCGCCGGTGGAGTCGACGATTCGGGTCTGGTCGACCAGCACGCCAGGCAGCGGCGCGGGCTCGGAGCCAGTGGCGATGACGATGTGCCTGGTCTCCAGCGTGGTGACCGTCCCGTCCTCGCCGGTGACTTCGACCTTGCCAGGGCCGGCGATCTTCGCGGCGCCTTTGATCCAGTCGGCCTTGTTCTTCTTCAGCAGGAACTCGACCCCGCGGGTCAGCTGCTGCACAGAGACGTCCTTCTGGGCCATCATCGCCGGCAGGTTCAGCTTAGGCGTCACCTCGATGCCGAGGGCGGCGAAGTCCTTCTCGGCGATCTCGAACATCTCCGAAGCGTGCAGCAGCGCCTTGGAGGGGATGCAACCGACGTTGAGACAGGTCCCGCCCAACGTCGCGCGCTTCTCCACGCAGGCGACCTTCAGGCCCAGCTGCCCGGCGCGGATGGCGGCGTTGTAGCCGCCAGGGCCTCCGCCGATGATGACGACGTCGTAACCGGCCATGCCTCGCTCCAGTGGTTAGCTTGGCGATATAGGCCCTGGCGGCGCGGAACGCAGCGCCGGACTTGGCTCAGATCGGCTCAGTCGTCCAGTCGAGTAGCTGCAGGCCGGGGACCCGCGAGAATTCGTGGGTGTTGGCGGTTACCAGCGTCCAGCCGCGGCCCAGCGCCTGACCGGCGATCAGCAGGTCCATCGCGCCAATCCGGCGGCCCGTCCGCTCCAGCGCCAGACGCACAGTCGTAGCGGCGTCAGCGTCGGCTTCGGTGATTGGCGCAATGCTGAGGCTGGCAAGGACGCGGTCCGTCAGCTGCTGCTCCTCTGCCCGCCCGCCGAAGGCCGCACCAAAACGCAGTTCGTGGGCGATTATGACCGAGACCCACATCTCAACGCCCTGTGCGATCGCCGCCTCGAACGCCCGACGGACCTGCGGCCGGCGGCGCTTCATCACTTCGATCAGTGCGTTGGAGTCGAGACTGAGGATCAATCGAACGACGGCGGATCTTCAGGTGGCGGGTCGTCCGGTAGTTCGAAGCGGATACCCCCGGGCAGGCGGTCGATTTCCGCCAAGAGGGCAGACCAGTCTGTCGCCACGGGCTCCAGGATCACCCTGTCTCCGTCGCGTCGGATCGCGACTTCGCTGCCCTCGAAGCGGAACTCCTTAGGTAGCCGGACAGCCTGGCTGCCGCCGTGCCGGAAGAGCTTGGCCTTTTTCTTCGTTGTATCCACAGGTCGTATATACATACTCGGGCGCTCGTCGGCAACTCAGCGCCGACGCGTCAGCGGCTGAGCAGCATCCGCACCACCCAGATCAGCATCGGGGCGCCGAGGAGCAGGCTCGCGACCCAGCGCATGCCGCGGGAGCGTTCGCGGCGGGCGTCGCGGAGGGATGCGGTCCAGGGGGCGACCTCGTCGGGCTCGCCGAGGCCGGGATTGGCGCGCAACAGACTGAGCACGTTGCGGGCGTCGGCGACCTCTTGCTCTGGCGCCATGATGCGGTAGCCGCCGAGGCTCTCGATCACCGGGGCTTCCATGCGCCCGAAGTTGGCGTCGAACACTTCGGCCGCGATCCCCGCCGAGCGCAAAGCGCCGGCGGCGATCTGCGCCTCGCTGAGGCTGGGGATGCGGGTGACGATGGCAAGGCCCATGGACCTAACTTAAGCGCTCGCCGCGCCCGGCGTCAGACCTCGAGCAACAGCCGCTGCGGGTCCTCGATGTATTCCTTCACTTTCACCAGGAAGGTGACGGCGCCCTGCCCATCGACCACGCGGTGGTCGTAGGAGAGCGCCAGGTACATCATCGGGCGGATCACCACCTGACCGTTCACGGCCATCGGCCGGTCTTGGATCTTGTGCATGCCGAGGATGCCGGACTGCGGCTGGTTGAGGATCGGCGTCGACATCAGCGAGCCGTAAACGCCGCCGTTGGAGATGGTGAAGGTGCCGCCCTGCAGGTCGTCCAGCGCCAGCGAGCCGTCGCGGGCCTTGGCGCCCAGTTCGTTGATGGCCTTCTCGATCTCGGCCAGGCTCTTGGCGTCGGCATCGCGCACCACCGGTACGACGAGGCCACGCTCGGTGCCGACGGCGACGCCGATGTCGTAGTGGTTCTTGTAGATCAAGTCCGTGCCGTCGATCTCGGCGTTGACGTTGGGCACTTCCTTCAGCGCCGCGACGCAGGCCTTCACGAAGAAGCTCATGAAACCGAGCTTCACGCCGTGCCGCTTCTCGAAGGCGTCCTTGTATTGGCTGCGCAGCGCCATCACCGCGCCCATGTCGACCTCGTTGAAGGTCGTCAGCATGGCCGCCGTCTCCTGCGCCTCTTTCAGGCGCCGGGCGATGGTCTGGCGCAGGCGGCTCATCCGCACCCGCTCTTCGCGCTCCTGCGGCGGACGCGGCGGCGGCGGCGCCTGGGCGTCGGCGGGCGCGGGGGCCGCGACCGGCGCAGGTTTCGGCGGCGGCGGCGCGGTTTCCAAGGCGGCGAGCGCATCGCCCTTGGTGATCCGACCGTCGCGGCCGGTGCCGGCGATCGCCGCCGGATCGAGCCGGTTCTCGGCCACAATGCGCGCGACCGACGGGGCAAGGGGGCGTTCCGGCTCCGGCGCCGGCGGCGGCGGCGCTTCGGCGGCAGGCGCCGCGGCCGGCGCTGCGACCGCGACAGCGACTTCCTTGACCGGCGCCTTGGCCGGCGCGGCCCCGGCGGCGCCGATATGGCCCAGCACCGTGCCAGGCCCGATCGTCTCGCCTTCCGCCACCAGGATCTCGGTCAGCACGCCGGCTTCCGGCGCGGCGACCTCGAGGTTGACCTTGTCGGTTTCCAGCTCGACCAGCACCTCGTCCTTGGCCACGGCGTCGCCGGGCTTCTTGGCCCAGCGCGCCACGGTGGCTTCAGTAACGGATTCCCCAAGCGTCGGGGTCATGATGTCGGTCATCGACAGCGGCTCCTTGTCCGCGCGGCTTCTAACGTCTTTTCGCCTCTCAGGCGAACGCTTGGCCGAGGAAA
>DASXZG010000008.1:0-9869 GCA_036502045.1 Caulobacteraceae bacterium
TTGGCCACGTCCTGCATCAAAGGCGCGGTGACCAGCTTGCCGATCGAGGCTTCCGGCCCTGGGACCTGACCGCGCGACAGCGCCGTCTGGGTGCGCATACGGGTGTACTTCAGTCCCTCGGCCTGCACGAACCAGTCGGCCACCTTCTCGCGCAGCGCCGCATCCTTGATGCCGGAGCCGGCCAGGGTGGCGAGGCTGGCGGCCAGGTCCATCACCTGCCGGTGGTAGCTGGCGCCGCCGCCGATGGCGTTGCGCTCGTTCATCAGCGTCACCAGCGAGACCCGCCAGCCGTCGTTGATCGGCCCGACCCGCTGCGAGTCGGGGATGCGCAGGTCGGTGAAGTAGACCTCGTTGAAGCCGGAGGCGCCGGACATCTGGTGGATCGGGCGCACGTCGATGGCAGGGTCCTTCATGTTCACCCAGAACATGGTCAGGCCCTTGTGCTTGGGCGCGTCGGGGTCGGTGCGGGTGATGACGATGCCGAAGTCAGAATACTGCGCGCCCGAGGTCCACACCTTCTGGCCGTTGATGATCCAGTCGCCGGAGCCGTCGTCGGCGCGCACGGCGCGGGTCCGTGACGCCGCCACGTCCGAGCCGCCCGAGGGCTCGGAGAACAGCTGGCACCAGATCTCCTCGCCGCGCAGCGCCGGCCCAACGAAGCGCTGTTTGTCGCTCTCATTGCCGCAGGTCATGATCGTCGGCACGCACATGCCAAGGCCGATCTGGAATGGGTTGCCCGGGGTCGGAAACTCCGCCTCTTCCTGCGCGAACACCTGCGCCTGCCAGTTGGCGCCGCCGACCCCGCCCCATTCCTTCGGCCAGGTGATGCAGGCGTAGCCGGCCGCGGCCTTCTTCGCCTGCCAGGCCTTGGCCGCCACGAGCCCGTGCGCGTCCTCGTCGCCGAGCATGCCGCCGCCGCCCGACTTGGGCGCATTCTTCTCCAGCCAGCGGCGCGCATCGGCGCGGTAAGCGGCCTCCTCGGGGGTGTCGTTGAAGTCCATGGCTTGATCCCTCAGGCCGCGTTGCGACGTTCAAGCTGGCTGACCAGCCGCTCTTTCCAGGCCTTGGCGCCTCCGGCCACCAGCCCCAGCTGCTGCGCGCGGCGGTAGAACAGGTGGCAGTCCATCTGCCAGGTGAAGCCGATGCCGCCGTGGGTCTGCAGGTTCTCCTTGGCGGCGTACCAGAAGGCCTCGCACCCGGAGATGCGCGCCGCGGCCGCCGCCACCGGCAGCTCGGCCGCCCCGGTGTCCAGCGCCCAGGCGCCGAAGTAGGCGTTGGAGCGCGCCAGCTCGTTCTTCACGTACATGTCGGCCAGCTTGTGCTTGATCGCCTGGTAGCTGCCGATCGGCCGCCCGAACGCGTAGCGCTCCAGCGCATAGCCCTTGGCCATCTCCAGCGCCCGGTCGGCGCCGCCCAGCTGTTCGAACGCCAGCAGCACCGCGGCGCGCTGCAGCACCTGTTCGGCCAGCGCCATGCCTTCGCCGGCCTCGCCCAGCCGCTCGGCGGCGGCGCCGCTGAAGGTCAGCTTGGCCGCGCCGCGGGTCGGATCGAGGGTTTTCAGAGTCTCGCGCGCCACCCCGCCGCCGCTCAGGTCGACCAGGAAGAGGCCCGGCTGGCCGTTCTCGCGCGCCAGCACCACCGCCACGTCAGCGATGTCGCCATCGGTGACCGGCAGCTTGGTCCCGCTGAGCTTGCCGCCAGAGACCTGCGCGGTCACCTGCGCTTCGGTCAACGCGCCAGGCCGCTCCACCGTGGCGAAGCAGCCGATGACCTCGCCGGCGGCGATCTTCGGCAGCCATGCCGCTTTCTGCGCTTCCGAGCCGGCCAGCAGCAGCGCCTCGGCGAGGAAGTACACGGTCGAGGCGTAGGGGACGGGCGCCAGCGCGCGGCCCAGCTCCTCGGCGATCACGCACAGCTCCAGCCGGCCGAGGCCGAGGCCGCCGTAGGCTTCCGGAATGGCAGTCCCCAGCCAGCCCTGGCCCGCCACCTCTTTCCAGAGGTCGGCGTCATACGACTTGGCGTCGTCGTCCAGCACCGCGCGCACCTTCGCCGTCGGACAGCGCGCTTCCAGGAAACGGCGCGCCTCGGATTTGAGCAGCTTCTGGTCGTCGGAAAAGTCGAAGTTCATGCCCGGCTCCGTGGCGCGTGCGCCACCATAGCCACCGTTTCGCGAGCGGCGGAAGATTGACTGAGCGTCAAGGATTTCAGGATTTTATGCGCCCCAACTGGGGACCGGCATCAACATGGCCAAGGCAGTATTTCAACGCAACCAGAAGGTCTGGGTCGAAAGCGTCGGCGCCTGGGCCATCATCGAGCGCATCGAGCCGGTGTGGGCCAAGGGCTTCGAAGAGCCAGTGCGCGTCACCTACGACGTCGGCCTTGGCCGGCCCTTCCTGGCCCATGAGCTGCGTCCGGAGGACCCGGTGGGCGGCGACCCGCAGAGCGACGCGCCGGGCTGGCGGCTGATGCGCGCCCGCAACAAGTGGCAGTCCGCTGAGGAGTGCGCGCTGCACCCCTACCCGGGCACCTATCCGGTGGTGGTGACCGACGCTTCCGACTGGGGCGGCTGGCGCGTGCCGGGCGCCGAATACGACCGTGACCCGCGCAAGATCGAACTGCAGGCGCGGCTGATCGCCTCGACGCCGGCGCTGCGCGCCATTGCGCGCGAGCTGATGGAAATGTTCGCCGAGGCGCCCGACGACGCGCCGCCGGTGATCGGCGAGCTGGCGCGCAAGGCGCTGGCGATCGAGAAGTTTCTGTCGGAAGTGCCGGCCGAACCGGATCCCAGCCAGATGGCGGCCGAGTAGCCTAGAACTTCATCCCGAAGCCGGCGCCGACGGTGAGCGGGTTGGGCGTCTTGCGCCCGGGCATCAGGTTGGAGCCCGGCACCGAGAACAGCGCCTGCTTCACGCCGACGTCGAAGCTCATCTTGCTGCGGCTGTTAGGATCGCTCGTCAGTCCGAACGCGACCGCCGCGCCGTTGTGGAAGTTGAGCGAGACGTCCGGCCCGGAGTGTGGGCCCGCCAGCGCGCCGGCGACGTAGGCGGTGACGCCGGCCTGAGGGTTGAGCCGATAGCGCAGCGTGACAGTCTGCGAGGTCGCGGCCGCACCGCCGGCGAGCCCCGTCGCCGCGTCGCCATGCCAGGCGCCGGGTGTCGCCAGGCGCACGGCGGCGTCGAGTGCGGAGGCGTTGGCGAGGAACTGGTTGTCGGGGTTGACGGCGACGGTCACCGGGGCCGGCGCGCCAGGCGCCACCTGCGTCACCACCAGGCTGGCGACATCGGACGTCGCCGCCAGCGCCGCTGGCGCAACGGCAAATGCGGCAAAGGCCGCAAGAATGACAGCCGACTTCGTCAACACGCCCCCCGTGCTGCCGTGTTTCAGTACGGCAATAACATCATGTGGCGCCGGAGACGCCAGCAAAATCTGCGCCGGGCGGCCGTGGTTCCGTCACAATTCGTCGAGCTTGCGGCCCTTTCGGCGGCCAAGCGACGCTGGCGCCGGGTCCCGAGGGTGGCGCGGCGAGGCCGCTGCGGCTAAACGGCGCGAATGCGCACAGACACTCCGCAAGCCATCCATCTGAGCGACTACAAGCCGCCGCTCTACCTCGTCGATGAGGTTCGCCTCGACGTCGCGCTGGCGCCCAGCGCCACCCGCGTCAAAGCCCGCCTGAGCGTCCGCCGCAACGGCGACCACACCGAGCCGGCCAGCTTCAACGGCGAGCGGCTGACGCTGATCTCGGTGGCGGTGAACGGGCGCGAGCTGGCGCCGGAGGAATACGCGGTCGACGACGAGCTGCTGACCATCGCCAAGGTCCCCGCCGCGTTCACGCTGGAGACCGAAGTCGAGATCGACCCCGACGGCAACAAAGCCCTGGAAGGGCTCTACATGTCCGCCGGGCGCTTCTGCACCCAGTGCGAGCCCGAGGGCTTCCGCACCATCACCTACTTCCCCGACCGTCCCGACGTGCTGGCCAAGTTCACAGTGCGGATCGAGGGGCCGAAGAGCTATCAGCGCCTGCTGTCGAACGGCAATCTGATCGAAAGCGGGGACCTGCCCGGCGGGCGCCACTACGCCGTCTGGAACGACCCCTTCCCCAAGCCCAGCTACCTGTTCGCCCTCGTCGCCGGCGAACTCGACGTGCTGGAGGACAGCTTCGTCACCATGACTGGCCGCAAGGTCGACCTTCGCATCTACGTCGACACTGGCATGGCCGGGCGCGCGCTCTACGCGATGGACAGCCTCAAGCGCGCCATGCGCTGGGACGAGGAGACCTTCGGCCGCGAGTACGACCTCGATCTGTTCATGATCGTGGCGGTGCGCGACTTCAACTTCGGGGCCATGGAGAACAAGGGCCTCAACATCTTCAACTCGTCGCTGCTGCTGGCCGACGCCGCCACCGCCACCGACGTCGACTACGAGCGCATCGAGGGCGTTATCGCCCACGAGTACTTCCACAACTGGACCGGCGACCGCATCACCTGCCGGGACTGGTTCCAGCTCTGCCTGAAGGAAGGGCTCACCGTCTTCCGTGACCAGAGCTTTTCGGCCGACATGCGCGGCCATGCGGTGCAGCGGATCAAGGAAGTGAAGCAGCTGCGCGCCCGGCAGTTCTCCGAGGATGCCGGCCCCCTGGCCCACCCGGTGCGCCCTGGCAGCTACATAAAGATCGACAACTTCTACACCGCGACCATCTACGAGAAGGGTGCGGAGGTCATCCGTATGCTGAAGATCATGATCGGCGCGGAGGCGTTCCGCGCCGGCATGGACCTCTATTTCGGCCGCTTCGACGGCCAGGCCACCACCATGGAGGCGTTCATCGAATGCTTCGCCGAGGTCGCCAAGCGCGATCTCGGGGCCTTCTTCGGCTGGTACGAGCAGGCCGGCACCCCGTCGGTGAAGCTGGAGTCGCGCTACGACGCCGAGCGAAAGGCCCTGGAGATCATCGTGCAGCAGGCGACCGCGCCGACGCCCGGCCAGCCGCACAAGCGCGCGTTGCCGATCCCGATCCGGATCGGGCTTCTCGATGAAGACGGCCGGCCGCTCACAGACACCGAACTCGTCGTGCTGGATTCGCCCTCGCGCTCGCTGACCATCGAGAACGTGGCCAGCGAGCCGATCGTCTCGGCCTTGCGGGGATTCTCCGCGCCGGTGAACCTTTCGACCGATGCGCCGGCCAAGGACGCCTACGTGCTGCTGGCCGCCGACCCGGACCTGTTCAATCGCTGGGAAGCCGGCCAGGGCCTGGCGCGGGATCTGATCCTGGCGCGGGTGGCGGGCCGGCCGGACGACGTCGGCGAGGAGCGTTACGCCGAGGCGCTCGAGCGGGCGCTGAAGGACCAGTCGGCCGACGACGCGTTCAAGGCGCTGCTGCTGTCGCCGCCAAGCGAGCCGGATCTCGCGGTCGTGTCCGCGCCGGCCGATCCGGCCGCGATCCACCAGGCGCGCGAGGCGCTGCTGGCGCGGATGGCCGCCCACCTCGACCTGACGCTGCGCGAGTTGCACGGGCGGCTGCAGAACACCGCTCCGTTCTCGCCGGACGCCGCCCAGGCCGGCCGCCGCGCCCTGCGCAACGCGGCGATCGAGCTGATGGCGGCGAACCCGACGCCGTACAATCGCGAACGGGTGCGGGCGCACTACCAGGACGCCGGCAACATGACCGACGCGATCGGCGGCCTTTGCGCGCTGATGGCGTTGGGCGGCGAGTCGTTCGAGGCGGGGCTCGGCGATTTCTACGATCGCTGGCGCGACGAGCCGCCGGTGATCGACAAGTGGTTCGCTCTGCAGGCGCGCGATCCGTCCGAAGGGGCGCTGGGGCGCGTGCTCGGCCTCACCGCCCATCCGGCGTTCGACGCCACGACGCCGAATCGGCTGCGCGCGCTCGTCTCGACCTTCGCCAACTTCAATCCGGCCAGATTTCACGACCCGAGCGGCGCCGGCTACAAGTTCCTGGCCGATCAGGTCCTCGCGGCGGACGCTTTCAACCCGAGCGTCGCTGCGCGGTTGCTGGAGCCGTTGGGACAGTGGGCCAGGTACACGCCCCAGCTGGGCCAGTCGATGCGCGCCGAGCTGGAGCGGATCACCAGATCGCCGGGGTTGTCTAAAAACGTCTTTGAGCTAGCCTCGAAAGCCTTGGCCTGACGGGGCGGCAAGACGTCGGGCAAGGCAGGAGCAGACCGCCTGGCCGTTTCTCTGGACAAGGTCCGATTTCTGATCGTGGACGACAACGTCCACATGCTGAACATCGTCAAGACCATCCTGCGCGGCTTCGGCGCGGTCCATGTGTTCGAGGCCAAGGAGCCGCAGGAGGCGATCTACCGCCTGCGCAACGACGCGATCGACATCGTCGTGCTCGACTATCTGATGGGGGACGAGGATGGCATCGCCTTCCTGCGCAAGCTGCGGCACGAGAGCGACAGCCCCGCGCCCTACGTGCCGGTGATCATGCTGACCGCGCACTCGGAGCGGGCCCGCGTCGAAGCGGCGCGCGATGCCGGCGTCACAGAGTTCTGCGCCAAGCCGGTGACCGCCGCCGAGATGATCCGCAAGGTGGCGGCGGTGATCGATCATCCGCGGCATTTCGTCCGCAGCGAAGCCTACTTCGGACCCGACCGGCGCAGGCGCGCGGACCCGAGCTTCAAGGGGCCGGAGCGACGCAAGCACGAGTTGGGGCCACCGTCCGGCGCCGAGTCAGACGTGACGGATGACGGCGCTGCAACCCCCCGGTAGGATTCGCGCTCGAAACTGACTCGCGCTGATTTGCCAGCGCGGCGCCGGCGGAGCTGATGGACGTAGGCAAGGCCAGGGCCGGTGGGTCGAAACCCCAGCCCGCGCGGCGCGCGGGGCTGGGGCCGGCTTCGCGCGCCCCGCGCTGGGGCCGGGCCACCACGCTGGCGATCCTCGCCTCCCTGATCGTGCTGGCGATCGAGATCGGCTTCACCGCGATCCGGATGCGCGAGACGCCCGGGGTCTCGGCCAGCGTTCTCTTCACGCCCATGGTGTTCGCCGCGATCCTGGCGGTGCTGCTGGTGATCCAGGGGCTGCGCGCCGACGGCGACGCCCGCGCGCTCGCCGATTCCGAGGAGCGGTTCCGCGTCGCGGTGGAGGCCGCGCGCTGCGGCATCTGGGAATGGCGCCTGACCTCGGGCGAGCTGTTCATGTCTGACATCACCGGCGCCATGCTGGGCTGGGGCGGCGGCGGCATTGCCACCACCGATCAGGTGCTGGAGCGGGTGGCGGCCGAGCACCGCGACCGCGTGCGCCAGGCGATCCTGGCGGCCGCGACTCACGGCGCCTTCGACGTTTCCTTCCGCGTCACCCGCCCCGATGGCGGGGCCACCTGGATCGACGCCCGCGGCCAGGCGGTCGGCGAGCGCACCGACGGGCGCTTCGTCCGGCTGGTCGGCGTCGCGCTCGACGTCACCGACGAGCGGATCGCCCAGGTGCGCGCCCAGGCCGCCGAAGTGCGCCTGCAGGGCGCGATCGAAAGCGTGCCCGAGGCGTTCGCGCTGTGGGACCGGCAGGGCCGGCTGGTGCTCTGCAACCAGAACTTCCGCCGCTTCTTCGGAATGCCGCCGCGGATGTTGAAGCCGGGCGCCTCGCGCCAATCGGTCGAGCGGCTGATGCACCTGGCGTTCCGCCAGGAATCGCCGGCCCTGCCCGGCGAGGAGGGCCGCGAGGTCGAGCTCTCCGACGGCCGCTGGGTGCAGATCGCAGAGCGGCGCACCGCCGACGGGGGCTTCGTGGTCACCTGCGTCGACGTCACCGCGCTGAAGCAGCAGGAGGAGACGCGGCGGCTCAACGAGGAGCAGCTGCAGAAGGCGGTGATCGGTCTGGAGCGCAGCCGCGAGGAAGCCGCCGAGCTGGCCCGGAAGTACGCCGCCGAGAAGGTGCGCGCCGAGTCCGCCAACCGCGCCAAGAGCGAGTTCCTGGCCAACATGAGCCACGAGCTGAGGACGCCGCTCAACGCCATCAACGGCTTTTCCGAGATGATGGTGGCCGAGATGTTCGGCCCGCTCGGCGATGCCCGCTACAAGAGCTACGTCCAGGACATCCTCGACTCCGGCCAGCACCTGTTGGCGCTGATCAACGACGTACTCGACATGTCGAAGATCGAAGCCGGCAAGATGAACCTGCGCTTCGAGCCGGTGCGCCTGGACGAGCTGGCCGAGGACGCCATGCGCCTGATCAAGAACCGGGCCGAGACCGCGGGCCTGGCGGTGATGATCGACGTGCCGGCCCTGCCCGAGGTCGACGGCGACTACCGCGCGCTGAAGCAGGTGCTGCTGAACCTGCTCTCCAACGCGGTGAAGTTCACCCCGCGCGGCGGGCGCATCGTCCTGAAGGCCGAGGGCCGGCGCGACGCCATGGGCGACCGCATCAAGCTCAGCGTGCGCGACACCGGCATCGGCATCTCCGCGCACGACCTCGCCCGCCTGGCCCAGCCGTTCGAGCAGATCGAAAGCCAGCAGTCGAAGACCCAGCAGGGCACCGGGCTGGGCTTGGCGCTCTCCAAGTCCCTGATCGAGATGCACGGTGGGCTGCTGGAGATCGAGAGCCAGCCGGGGGCCGGCACCACCGTCAGCTTCCTGCTCCCGGTCAGCCGCAGCCACCTGATGCACGGCGACCGCAGCTTCGCGGCGGCGTGAGAGCTCGTCCGCGTTTCTGACAGGGTCAGTGCCGTGGTGTGGGGTTAAATAGAGACAGTGGTTGTAGTGGCTGTGGGCGGCGACGGCCTTCAGCGGCCACGCCGGGGGCTTGGCGGGCCATCCGGGCGCCGATGTCATCGTTTCAGCGCCGGGGAGCGCCGAGCTCGCGGCTGATGGCGGACGCATAAGCCGCCCGGTCCGGCGGCGGCAGCGCCAGCACCTGGTCGACCACCGCGGCCTCGACCCGGGTCCTGATCGCGACGTCGATCTGGCGGCTCCGGGCCAGCGTCTGCTTGATCGCCGCCCCGTCGGGCTTCGCCTCGCCCAGGGCGCTCCAGGCCTGGACCTTGAGCGAGCGGCTGCGCTCGACATCCGGGCGGACCTGGTCGCGCAGGCCCAGCACCAGGCGTCGGGTCTCGCGCCGGGCAGGCGGCGACATCGGCTGAGCGGCCCAGAACAACACCGCCGGCCGGGCGCCGGCGTTCTCCCGGGCGATGCGCAGCCCGAGCGCGACGATGCCGGCGCCCGCGCCGATCAGGAACAGGTTGAGCGCGATCGAGGCCACGAGGCCGATCATGAGCCAGCGCGGACGCATCAGCCGCTCGCCGCCCCGCCGGCCGGGTCGGGCGCCTCGCCCAGGTCGAGCGCCGAGGGACCCATCAGCCGCGTTACGGCGGGGTGGCCGAGCGTGAAGCCCGCCGCCACGCCCGCCGCGGCCGAGGCGGCGAGACCCAGGCCGAGACCGGCGCCGGCGAGCCAGCGCCAGACGCGGCCGACGCGGCGGTCTCGCGGCGCGGCGCCGAGGATCCGCTGGCGGAGCGCCGGCGCGGGCTGGCTCGCCTGGTAGCGTTCCATCGCCTGGTCGAGCCGTCGCGCGGCGGCGAGGTCGGCCGAGGCGATCCGCGGGTTCGCGGCGGCGAAAGCCCGGGCGGCCACCCGTTCCTCGGCCGGCCAGCGGGCGGGCTCGGCGCCGTAAGCGCCGACCAGGGCGAGAAAGCGCGCTTCAGTCATCGCCGGCGCGTCCGACTAAAGCAGATCGACATTCACTAGAACACCCTCTCACGTCATAGCCGGGCTTGTCCCGGCTACCTATGAACGCGACTGCCGAACCGTGTTCATGGGTCGCCGGCACTCCGCGCTTCGCGCTCCGGCCGGCAATGACGTGAAATGGATTCGGACTGATCCCAACTCGCTCTAATCCGGGCCGGCAAGGTCGGCCAG
>DASXZG010000009.1:0-99354 GCA_036502045.1 Caulobacteraceae bacterium
CGACAAGCAGATCCTGCTCGCGACCCAGAAGAATTCCGACGACAACGATCCCGAACCCGACGCCATCTATGACGTCGGCGTGGTCGCCACGGTGCTGCAGCTGCTCAAGCTGCCCGACGGCACGGTCAAGGTGCTGGTCGAGGGCAAGTCCCGCGCCGCGGTGACCCGCTTCACCGGCCAGACCGAATTCTACGAAGCCGAGGTGGTCGGCATCGCCGAGGAAGACGGCGCCCCGCACGAAGCCGAGGCCCTTTCGCGCGCGGTGGCCGAGCAGTTCGAAAACTACGTCAAGCTGAACAAGAAGATCCCGCCCGAAGCCCTGGCCTCGATCCCCCAGATCACCGAGCCGGGCAAGCTGGCCGACTCCGTCGCCGCCCATCTGGCGGTGAAGATCAGCGACAAGCAGCAGCTCCTGGAGCTGTTCGACGTCTCCAAGCGGCTGGAAAAGGTGTTCGCCCTGATGGAGGGCGAGATTAGCGTCCTGCAGGTCGAGAAGAAGATCCGCTCGCGCGTCAAGCGCCAGATGGAGAAGACCCAGCGCGAGTACTACCTGAACGAACAGATGAAGGCGATCCAGCGCGAGCTGGGCGAGCAGGACGACGCGCGCGACGAGCTGATCGAGCTCGAGAAGCGCATCAAGAAAACCAAGCTCAGCAAAGAAGCGCGCAGCAAGGCCGAAGCCGAGCTGAAGAAGCTGCGCAACATGAGCCCGATGTCCGCCGAGAGCACGGTGGTGCGCAACTATCTCGACTGGCTGCTGTCGATCCCCTGGGGCAAGGCCAAGACCAAGCCCATCGACGTGGTGAAGGCCGACGAAGTGCTCGAGCAGGACCACTACGGCCTGGAGAAGGTCAAGGAGCGCATCCTCGAGTACCTGGCGGTGCAGGCGCGCACCGGCTCGCTGAAGGGCCCGATCCTCTGCCTCGTCGGACCGCCGGGCGTCGGCAAAACCTCACTCGGCCGCTCGATCGCCAAGGCGACGGGGCGTGAGTTTGTGCGGCTGTCTTTGGGCGGCGTGCGCGACGAGGCCGAGATCCGTGGCCACCGGCGCACCTACATCGGCTCGATGCCCGGCAAGATCATCCAGTCGATGAAGAAGGCCAAGACCACCAACACGTTCTTCTTGCTCGACGAGATCGACAAGATGGGCTCGGACTGGCGCGGCGACCCTTCGTCGGCGTTGCTGGAGGTGCTGGACCCTGAGCAGAACAACACTTTCAACGACCACTATCTGGAGGTCGACTACGACCTCAGCCAGGTGATGTTCGTCACCACCGCCAACAGCCTCAACATGCCGCAGCCGCTGATGGACCGGATGGAGATCATCCGTATCCCTGGCTACACCGAGGACGAGAAGGTGGAGATCGCCAAGCGCCACCTGCTGCCGAAGCTGGCCAAGGACCACGGCCTCAAGGAAGGCGAGTGGATCGTGCCAGAGGCCGCCGTCCGCGACCTGATCCGCTACTACACCCGCGAAGCCGGCGTGCGCTCACTGGAGCGCGAACTCGGCAACCTCGCCCGCAAGGCGGTGCGCGACATGGCGGTGGAGAAGATCGTCAGCGTCACAGTCGACGAAGAGCGGCTGAACAAGTACGCCGGCGTGCGCCGCTTCCGCTACGGCGAGACCGACGAGGAAGACCAGGTCGGCATCGTCACCGGGCTCGCCTACACCGAGTTCGGCGGCGACATCCTCACCATCGAGGCGGTGAAGATGCCGGGCAAGGGCCGCATGTCGATCACCGGCAACCTCAAAGAGGTGATGAAGGAGTCGATCGCCGCGGCCGCGTCGTTCGTGCGCGCGCGCTCGCCTCGCTTCGGCATCAAGCCCACGGATTTCGAGCGCACCGACGTGCACGTGCACGTGCCGGAAGGCGCGACGCCGAAGGACGGCCCGTCGGCCGGCGTCGCCATGGCGGTGGCGATCACCTCGGTGCTGACCGGCGTGCCGATCCGCAAGGACCTGGCCATGACCGGCGAGATCACCTTGCGGGGCCGGGTGCTGGCCATCGGCGGCTTGAAGGAGAAGCTGCTGGCGGCGCTGCGTTCCGGCGTGAAGACGGTGCTGATCCCGCTGGAGAACGAGAAGGACCTGGCTGAAGTGCCGGACAACGTGAAGGCGGGTCTGGAGATTATCCCGGTCGCC
Organism: Caulobacteraceae bacterium; assembly: GCA_036502045.1. Taxonomy (GTDB): domain Bacteria; phylum Pseudomonadota; class Alphaproteobacteria; order Caulobacterales; family Caulobacteraceae; genus Acaudatibacter. The sequence continues at coordinate 2,144 of DASXZG010000009.1, forward strand.
ACCGTCGACGAGGTGCTGGCCAGAGCACTCACCGCGCCGCTGATCCCCATCGAGTGGAAGGACGACGCCGAACCGGTGACGGTCGAAGAAGACGAGGACGATGACGACGCGCCCTGGCGGCGCGGCGTCCACTCCGGCGTTGGCCGACCCGCGCCGACGACGCCTGCGTCCTGAACGGTCGCCCCGGCGACATCTGATCAAAAAAGTGGCGCGGCGCGGGACCTCCCGCGCCGCGTTCATTTGACGGCGTGGGGCGACAGGCATTTAGTTCGAGCCGGGCAGGGTTGCGGCGTGGGCGGTCGCATTGGGCCGCTCCCCTCACCGGGAGGCGAGAATGACCAAAGCGGAGCTGATCGATGAGATCGCGAAGCGTACGAACCTTTCTCGCTCGCAATCGAAGATCGCCCTGGAAGCTTTCGTCGATACGGTGACCGCCAGCCTCAAGCGTGGCGAGGAAGTGCGCCTGGTCGGCTTCGGCAGCTTCACACCGGTCGCCCGGGCCGCGGGTCTGGCCCGCAATCCGCGCACCGGGGCGCAGGTGAAGCGCCCCGCGTCAAAAACCGCGCGCTTTCGCGTCGGTGAGGCCCTGAAGTCGGCCCTCAACTAGCGCCGCTTCTCCCGCCGCCGCAGAAGGACTAAACGCCCCGGAAGCGAGACGATCGCGGGGCGGCTAGCTCAGCTGGTCAGAGCGCCTGGTTTACACCCAGGAGGTCGGGGGTTCGAACCCCTCGCCGCCCACCAGCTCCCTTATCGACATAGCCCATTCGGGTGATGCGGCGTTCGCGCGCACCGCCCTACCTCACCCCTGGTTCGGCCTTGGGGAGTGCACATGCGTTGGCTGAGGGATGTTCGCACGGGGCGCGATCGTAAGCGCTGGCTGCTGGCGGGTGCGTCGTCGCTGCTGCTGGGCCTTGCGGCATCGCCCGCGCTCGCCGCGTGCGCCGATGGCGACGGCCAGGTCACCGGACCAGGCGCAACCTGCACCACCCCGCAGGCGCTCGCCGGATCCAACACCACGGGCACGGTGGCGACGGGCTGGACGCTGAACGCCGGCGGTTCAACGGCCTACACAGTCTCCGGCTCGAACGACACGGTGACGAACGCCGGCAACATCACCAGCAGTTCTGGCACGGCGACGGTCAGCATCACCGGCGCCAGCGACCAGTTGGAGAACCAGGGCCAGATCAGCGACACAGGCGTTGGCGCGGCGGTCAGCAACACCAACGCCACCGCCGGGGCGATCGACAATGCCGCCGGCGCGTCCATCACCGCCGGGGGCGGGACGGGCGCCGCCATAAGCATCGCCGGCAATGTCAGCGGCGCCATCAGCAACGAAGGCAGCCTCATCAGCGCCGGCGGCAACGCTATCCAGATCGTCGGCAACGTTGCCGACCTGCTGAACAGCGGCGGCAATATCCAGGCGGCCGGCGGCGTCGCCGTGATGGCGGGGATGAGCCTGCTGAATGCGGGCGGCGGCACATTCCTGGACATCGGCGCCTTCGGCGGTTCAGACAACGGCGGCGTCGCCGGCAACATCGTCAACAGCGGCAATATCAGTGGCGAGGTCGGTATCTTCGCCAACACGGTCGGGGGCGAGGTCAACAACAGCGGGAACGTCGCAGCGACCTATATCGGCGTCGAAGTCGCCACTGGCGCCGTGGTCAACAGCGGCAATATCACCGCGACGAACGGCCCTGCGCTGGTGCTGGGCGCGCCAATCGGTGCGACGGCGCCCTCACTGCTCGGCGGTCCGATCACCAACATGGCGAACGGCGTCATCAGCGGCTCGGGCGACGGCGTCGACGTTCAGGGCGCGCTGGCCGGCGGCCTCGACAACGACGGCGCCATCCATGGGGGAACCTGGGGCATCCTGGTCAGCGGCAACCTCGGTGGCGACTTGTTCAGCACCGGGCAAGTCAATGGCGGCACGCAAGCCGCCGTGCAGGTCGCCGGCACGGTATCGGGCGACGTCAGCCTGAGCGGCAACGTCGCAAGCACCTCGAATGTCGCGGTGCGCCTGACGGCGGTCACCGGAAACGTCAGCATCGGCGGCAACCTCGGCGACGGCGCCAGCGGGTCGGCCGCGGTGGTGGTGAGCTCGATCGGCGGCACGTTGAACTTCGCGCCGACCCTGACCGGGCCGCTGAGAGCGGTGAAAGTCAGCGGCGCCGTCGGCGGCGATCTGATCAGCGGCGCCAGTCTCAGCGCGCCCGGAGAGGGCATCTACCTCGGCGAGGGGGCCTTCATCTTCGAGGCCGACGGCAAGACCGTCGAGCAATCGACGCAGGACGCGATCTTCATCGGCGGCAATTTCACCGGCAACATTGTCAACGCGGGCAAGATCGACGCCGTGAACAACGGCATCTACGTGAACCGCGGCGTTATCGGCAGCGCGCCCGCTTCGATCGGCGGCATCACCAACAGCGGGACCATCACCGTCACCGGCCCCGAACCCGAAGGCTCGGGCATCGAATCGGCGCTGACCGTGCGCGGCGATGTCACCAATTCGGGGACCATCAGCGCGGCGGTCGGGATCGGTCTCGGCGCCGCTGTGCTGGGGAACCTTGTGAACTCGGGGAACATCGTCGCCAGCGACGAGGGACTGAACGCGCTTCCCGTCGGGGGCAACCTGATCAACTCCGGGAACATCGCTGCGACCAACTTCGCCGTGGCCACCGGCAACGTCGGCGGCGACGTGATCAACACGTCGACGGGCAATGTGAGTAACACCGCGCTGGTTCCGCTCTTCGGGGGCGGCGGTTTCGCGGTGGGATCCGTCTTGGGCAATCTCTCCAACGCCGGTCAGATCTCGGGACGGGGCGTGGCGATGAGCGCCGTCGGCGTGGAAGGCAACGTCAGCAACAGCGGCCAGCTGAACGATGACGTCGGCATCTACATCAACGGTCCGGTCGGGGGAGGGATCGACAACGCGCTCGGCGGCAACCTTGCCGCCAGCGCGGGCAACGTCGGCGTCGAGGTCAACGGCATTGTCGGTCCCGACGGTGACGGCAACACGCGCAGCCTGGTGATCGCTGGGCTGGGCGCCTCGGATGTGCGGGGCAACGTCAGCAACGAAGGTGTCATCAGCGCCGGGAACCAGGGCATCCTGGTGCTGGGGGTGATCCACGGCGACCTGATCAACACCGGCACGATCACCTCCAGCAGCGGCGATGGCATCGATCTCGGCGGTTTCGCGCGCGGCGAGCAGATTGGCTCGGTGGTTGGCGACGTCACCGCCGGCGGCGCGATCACCGCCGCGCTCGACGACATCTCCATCAACGGCGACGTCGGCGGGAATGTCGTCCTGCCAACGATAGGGACGCTCGCCTTCGGCGACGACGGGATCGTGGTCGGCGGCAACGTCGGCGGCAACGTCACCGTGGCCAGCGGCCGTGTGCTGCATCTCACAAGCGGCGTCGGCATTCAGGTAGGCGAGGGGACGGCGCCGCCCGCCAGCGGCGTCGGCGTGGCCGTGACGGGCCTGGCCGCCGGCATCGTCAACGATGGCAACATCACGGTCGACGCCGGCACGGCCATCAAGGTCGGCGGCGGCGCGACTGCGGGCGGTGTGACGCTCTGGAACGACGGAACGCTGCGCGGCGGTGGCGGGACTGCCATCGACTACAGCGCCGCCACAGGCCCCTCGACGCTGAACGAGGAGAACGGTGGCGTCTTCGGCGCCGTCCTGCTTTCGAGCCACGGTGATACCCTGAACATCAGCGGCGGCGCCATCACCGGCGCGATCAGCGGCGGCGGCGGCGTCCAGGCGGGAACGATCAACTTCGATGTCGCCGCCAGCGGCGGCTTCGTCATCCAGGCGCCGATCAGCGTCGCCAACGTCAACATCGTCTCGGGTCCGGTCTACATGAGCGCGGACGTGACGGTGGACCAGACCGTCACCAACAACGGCTCACTGGCGTTCCTCGACTACGACACGCACAACATCACAGGCCAGACGGTGGGAACGCCGGCCTACGTGCAGGGCGCAGGTGGCAATCTGATCGTCGCGGTCCAGCCCGCGTCGGCGAGCCTGCTCAACGTCAACGGCACAGCCAGCCTGAACGGCACGGTGACGTTCGACTATGCGCAGGGAACGTACCATCCGAAGACCTACGTCTTCCTGCAGGCCACTGGCATCAGCGGCCAGTTCGCCACGGTGCTCGCCGGGCCGGCGCAGGAACAGACGACGTCGACCGGAACGATCAGCTCGTTGCCCGGCGGCTTCGACCAGTCGGTGAGTTACTCGCCGACGACCGTTAGCCTGGCGCTCGCCACCAGCCCGACGCCAACGCCTCCGACGCCAACGCCTCCGACGCCGACGCCTCCGACGCCAACGCCCCCGACGCCAACGCCACCGACGCCAACGCCGGCGCCACCCGCGCCAACGCCCCCGGCGCCGACTCCGACGCCGCCCGCGCCCACTCCGACCCCTCCGGCGCCGACCCCCACGCCGCCCGCGCCCACTCCGACGCCGACCTCGCTCGTGATCGCGCCGCGCGACGCGACGCTGTTCAGCGCCATGACGTTTGCGTTCGGCGAAGCGGGCCAGGACGACCTGGCGGCGCTGCTTGGCCGCAGCCAGGCTGATGGCGGCGGTGACTCGTTCTACGACCTTGGCGGCGCCGCCGGTCCGCCGGCGCGCGGCTGGCTGGAGGGGATCGGGGCCTACATCGATCCGTCCACGCCAGACCGGCCGACGTTCCACGCCAGCTCCGGCGGCCTTGAGGGCGGGGCGGACGTTGCCGTCGGGCCGGGCGGCCGCGTCGGCGCGGCGCTCGGCTATGAGAGCGCGTCGCTCTCCGACGGCGACGGCGGGGGCGCCAGTCAGACGCTGGTGCGCGTCAGCCTCTACGCCTCGCAGTCGTTCGGACCGGTGGGCTTCAGCGCGGTCGTCGCCTACGCCCACGCCAGCCAGACGTTCGACCGAGCCGCCGGGCTGGGCGCCGCCGCCGCAGGTCGCGGCGTGGACGACATCGATGGCGCGTTCGAGGCCACGGCGCCGCTCGCGGTGGGCGGATTCGCGGTCAAGCCCGTTGCGGGCGTGCTGGTCTCGTCGCTGCGGGCCAGCGCCTTCTCCGAGTCGGACGCTGCCAGCGCCGCGTTCGCGCTCAGCGGCGCGGCGGCGAACCAGACCGCGGTCTCGCCCTTCGCCTCGCTCAGCGTCTCGCGACGCATGACGACCTCAAGCGGGTGGGAGCTGACGCCCGACGCCGAGGCTGGCTTCCGCTACGACGCGATCGCCGCCGGGCTGAATCAGACGCTGATCGCCGCCGACGGCACGCCGTTCTTCGGCAATGGCGCGGGTCTCGATCGCGATAGCGCCCTGCTCGGCGTCAGCCTGACCGCGCACAAGGGCGGATGGACCGGCTTCGTGAAGTATCGCGCCTCGGTGGCGGGCGATTGGAACGACCAGTCGGTAAATCTGGGCCTCAGGTACAGCTTCTGAGCGAGCGACGCTCCACCATCCCTAGCGGTGCGACAGGCAAAGGACTACCTTATCGGCATCTAGCCGGGGAAAGCCATGCCGGGACTGCTGATCCTGATCGCCGTCGTCGTCGTTGTCGGGTTCCTGTTCGTCGGGGCCTACAACCGGCTGGTGGCCTTGCGCCAGAACGCCAACGAGGCGTTCGCCGACATCGACGTGCAGCTGAAGCAGCGGCAGGACCTGATCCCCAATCTGGTGGAAACCGTGAAAGGCTACGCCGCCCACGAGCGGGGAACGCTGGACGAGGTGACCCAGGCCAGAGCCGCGGCGGTGGCCGCGCCGAACGTCGAGGCCCGCGCCCAGGCGGAGAACGTGCTCACGGGCGCGCTGGGCAAGCTGATGGCGGTGGCGGAGGCGTATCCGGACCTCAAGGCCAACCAGAACTTCCTGCAGCTGCAGGGTGAGCTGGCCGACATCGAGAACAAGATCGCCGCCGCTCGCCGGTTCTTCAACAATGCGGTGGGCGAGTACAACGCCTCGATCCAGCGCTTCCCCGCAGTGCTGATCGCCGGGATGGCGGGGTTCCAGGCGCGCGACTTCTTCGACGTGGGCGCCGACCGCGCCACGCTGCAGACGGCGCCGCAGGTGAAGTTCAGCTAGGGGCGTCAGCGCCGTGCAGCCGCTCGGCCTCCAGACCTACATCTGGAACAACAACCTCCGGTCGGCGCTGCTGCTGGTCGGCTTTCCGATCCTGCTGCTGGGCATGGTCTATTTCCTGACGCTGGGGATGATCTGGGCCCATTGGCTGCCGCCCGGCAGCTACTACGGCGTCAGCGATTTCAGCGAAGCGCTCGGCCTGATGTGGCAGGCGGCGCCTGGCGCGCTGATGGTGGCGGTCGTCTGGTTTGCTTTCGCCTACCTGTTCAACCAGCACATCATCGACTTCGCCACGGGCTCCAGGCCGCTAAGCCGCGAGGCCGAGCCGCGCGCGTACAATCTGCTGGAAAACCTCTGCATCTCGCGGGGCCTGAAGATGCCGACGCTGCGCATCATCGAGAGCCCTGCAATGAACGCCTTCGCCAGCGGCATCCATGAGGGCCGCTTCAGCATCACCGTCACGCACGGCGTGCTGCAGCATCTTGACGACCAGGAGCTGGAGGCTGTGCTGGGCCACGAGCTCAGCCACATCATCAATCGCGACGTCCGCACCATGGTGGTGGCCTCGGTGTTCGCCGGGGTGATCTCGCTGTTCTGCCAGATCATCTATCGGTCGATCCTGTGGGGTGGCTTCGGCGGCATGCGCGGCGGCAGTGACCGACGCGGCGGCGGCGTCGGCGTCTTCCTGCTGGTGGCCGCGGTGGTGGGCGCCGTGGGCTATCTGCTGGCGATCGTGATCAAGATGGCCATCTCGCGGACTCGCGAGTTCGTCGCTGACGCTGGGTCGGTCGAACTGACCAAGAACCCCGACGCCATGATCAGCGCGCTGCGCAAGGTGTCCGGCCACGCCCACCTCGACGCGCCCGAGTCCATGCGAGCGATGTTCCTCGAGGACGACGACGAAGGGATCATGGGCCTCTTCGCCACGCACCCGCCGGTGCAGCAGCGCATCGACGCGCTGATCAGGTACAGCGGTGGCCGCGACTTGACGCCGCCTGATCCGCCGACGCGTGTGACCTTGCCAGCGACGAGCGATGGGCCATGGAAGGCGCCGACGCCGACCGACCAGTCGCAAACGCCGCCTGCAAAAGGGCCTTGGAGCTAGCTTCGCGTCCGTTCGACGCGCGTCCAGCCTTGCGGGCGCAGCAGCTCAAGCGGGGTGAAGCGGGCTTTGTAGTCCATCTTGTCGCTGCCCTCGACCCAGTAGCCCAGATAGACGAAGGGCAGGTCGTTCCCGATGGCTTGCGCCAGGTGGTCGAGGATCATGAACGAGCCGAGGCTGAGGCGGGTCTCGGCCGGATCGTAGAACGAATAGACCAGCGACAGACCGTCGACGAGCTGATCGACCAGGGCGCAGGCCACGAGGTCGCCCGGTCCCTTGTCGCGAGAGACGAGACGGTACTCCACGATGTGGGTACGCACCGCGGTGTCCTCGACCATGGCGACATAGTCGGGCCAGGCCATGTCCGCCATGCCGCCGCCAGGATGGCGCGCCGTGAGATAGCGGCGCAGCAGCTCGAACTGCTCCAGCGTGGCCTCGGCTTCGACCACATGGCGGCGCAGGCCGGCGTTGCGCGTCAGCACCTTCCGCTCCGAGCGCGACAGCACGTAGTCGCGGGCGGGAATGCGCGCCGAGACGCAGGCCTGGCACTGCTCGCAGGCGGGCCGATAGGCGATGTTCTGCGAGCGTCGGAAACCGCCCTGGGTGAGGCTGTCGTTGACGGTGGCGCCGTCCAGCAGCGGCAGGTGCGCGAACACCTTTCGCTCCTCGCGCCCAGGCAGGTAAGGGCACGGCGACGGGGCCGTGAGAAAGAACCGCAACTGCCGAGTGGGAAAGTGCTGAGTCACGCGAAGGGCACGGGTCAAATCAGGCGACGGACGCGCCGATTAGGGGCCAATCGTTGCCCTAGCGCAAGCGGCGGCGTGTCTCAGGCGAGTCAGAGGCCGGAGTCGGGTGGCAGCACCGGCGCTTCACGCAGCAACGTAATGGTGATGCGGCGGTTTCCGGGCAGTGCGGGATCGTCCGGATACAGAGGATCGGACCCGGCTTTGCCGGCGATCTGATAGACCCGGTCGGGATCGACGCCGGCGCCTTGCAGGATCTGGCGGGCGGCGTCGGCGCGAGCGGCCGACAGGTTCCAGTCCGACGCCGGCTTGGCGCCGTCGGCGCTGGCGCTGGTGTGGCCGGCAATGGTGATACGATTAGGCAGCTGGTTGATCACCTTGGCCACGGCGTTCAGCAGCACCCTGGCGCGGTCGTTGGGCGTCGCCGAGCCTTCTTGGAACATGGAGCGGCCGTCCTGGTCGACCAGCTGGATGCGCAGGCCCTCGGGCGTCTGGTCGACGATGATCTGCTTGGAGAGCTCCGCCAGCTCCGGCATGTCCTGCATCGCCTGGCGTAGCGATTGCGCGGCGCTGGCAAGCGCGGCGTCGTTCTCCTTGTCGGGCGTCGACTGGCTGTTGGCGCTGGCCTGGGTCTGGCTCTGGCCAGTATCGGTGACGGTCTGCGGCGCGTCGGGCGCCAGCGCCTGGATGACGTCCTTCGAGCCGGAGCCCTTCGACCCCGAATCGGCCAGCGACGAGCCGCCGAGGATGCCGCCCGAGCCGCTGGTGGTCTGCGACACCGACGCCGGCGCGAAATAGTCGGCGATGCCGCGCTTCTGCTCGGGGCTGGTGGTGTTGATCAGCCACATCAGCAGGAAGAACGCCATCATCGCGGTCACGAAGTCGGCGTAGGCGACCTTCCAGGCGCCGCCGTGGTGGCCGGCATGGCCACCCTTCTTGATCTTCTTGATGATGATGGGCTGATCGCCGCCGACGGCCACTTGCAACCTTTGGAGCTATGGTTACCGAACCGCTAGGCTGGGGGCACAGCGTTAAGATGCGGTTGCGGGAGCGGGCATGAAGGCGGCGTTTATCGGGCTGGGCGTGATGGGGTTCCCCATGGCGGGCCACTTGGCCAGGGTGGGCCACGAGATGGCGGTGTTCAACCGCTCGCCGCAGAAGGCGCGGCGTTGGGCCGCCGAGTTTGGCGGAGACGCGGCCGATTCGGTGGCTGACGCGGTCGCGGGTCGGGAACTTGTGGCGCTGTGCGTGGGCAACGATGCGGATGTGCGGCAGGTGATCGCCGAGGCGCTGCCGGCGCTGAGCGCCGGCGCGATCGTCGTCGATCACACGACGGCGTCGGCCAAAGTGGCGCGGGACATGGCCGAACAGTGCGCCGGCAAAGGGGTCGCCTTTCTGGACGCGCCGGTCTCTGGCGGTCAGGCGGGAGCGGAGAACGGGCAGCTGGCGATTATGGTCGGCGGCGACGCGGCGGCCGTGGAGCGCGCCCGGCCAGTGATCGGCGCCTACGCCAAGGCGGTGCAACACATGGGCCCGCCCGGCGCCGGCCAGCTGACCAAGATGGCCAATCAGATCTGCATCGCCGGCGTGGTGCAGGGCCTGGCTGAGGCGCTGAGCTTCTCAAAGAGAGCCGGCCTTGATCCCGCACAGGTCTATGAGGCGATCTCCAAGGGCGCCGCCCAATCCTGGCAAATGGACAACCGCTGGAAGACGATGGCTGAGGGCAAGTTCGACTTTGGCTTCGCTGTCGACTGGATGCGCAAGGACCTGGGGCTGGTGCTGGACGAGGCCCGAAGCAATGGCGCGCGGCTGGAAGTCGCCGCCCTGGTCGACCAGTTCTATGCCGAGGTCCAGGCGATGGGCGGCCGCCGCTGGGACACCTCCAGCCTGGCGGCGCGGCTGGACCGCTAAGCGCCCAGCAGCCTCGCCGCCACTGGCGCGAAGTAGGTGATCACGCCCGCGCAGCCGGCCCGCTTGAAGGCGCCCAGGCTCTCCAGGATCGCGCGGTCTTCGTCCAGCCAGCCGTTCTGGCCGGCAGCCTTGATCATCGCGTACTCGCCTGAAACCTGGAATGCGAAGGTGGGCAGGGCGAAGGCCTCGACCACGCGGCGGACGATGTCGAGGTAAGGCAGCCCGGGTTTGACCATCACCATGTCGGCGCCCTCGGCGATGTCGAGCGCCACTTCGCGCAGCGCCTCATCGGAGTTGGCGGAGTCCATCTGGTAGGTCTTCTTGTCGGCAGGGTTGTCCACCGGGCCAGAGCCCAGCTTTCCGGAGCCGATGGCTTCCCGGTACGGGCCGTAGAACGCCGAGGCGTACTTGGCGGCGTAGGACATGATCATCGTGTCCTGCAGACCTTCGGCCTCCAGCGCGCTCCTGAGCGCGCCCACGCGGCCGTCCATCATGTCCGAGGGCGCGAGGATGTCGCAGCCGGCGCGGGCCTGGATGAGGCCTTGCTCCACCAGCCGCTCGATGGTGGCGTCGTTGACGATACGGCCGTTTTCAACAATGCCGTCGTGGCCGTGTTGGGTGAAGGGATCGAGCGCCACATCGCACATGATCCCGACCTCGGGCGCGGCGTCTTTCATCGCCCGCACCGCACGGCAGACGAGGCCGTCGGGATCGGCGGCGATGGAGCCGGCGGCGTCTTTCTTCTCGGCGTCGATGTGCGGGAAGATGGCGATGGCCGGGATGCCGAGCGCCTTGGCCTCGCGCGCGGCCTTGGCCGCCTCAGCCACGCTCCAGCGCTCCACGCCCGGCATCGAGGCCACCGGCACGCGGCCTTCGCCGTCGTGGACCACGGCCGACCAGATGAAATCGGCGGGCGTCAGCACGGTTTCGCGCACCAGGCGGCGGATCCAGTCGGCCTGGCGCAGCCGGCGCAGCCTCAGGGCAGGGTAGGGGGCGAGCGGGGTCATCGTGGGGGCGGTATAGGCCCTGGTCTGCAAGCCGGCCAAGGTCGATGACGGCGAGGCGGACGCGCGCTAGAAGCGTCGGCAAGGGTCGCCACAAGATCACAGTCATTTCTTCGGAGGATTTTCAGATGAGGATGCGGACGTATTTCGCCGCCGCCGCCCTTGCGGCGCTCGCTGTTGGCGCACTTGCCGCTGACGTCCCGGACTATATCGCCAGGTCGGTCGCCAATCCGAACCGGCCTGCCGCGGACACCGCGCGCGATGCGGCGCGCAAACCAGGCGAAGTGCTGGCGTTCGCTGGCGTGAAGCCCGGCATGCAGGTGCTGGAGCTGATCCCTGGCGGCGGCTACTTCACCCGACTGCTCAGCGGTGCGGTCGGTCCCAAGGGCCACGTCACCGAGGCCGTGCCGGCGCCGCCACCGGCCGCCGCGGGCGCCGCCGACGTGCGCGCCACCTCCAACGGCGTTGCGGCCGACCCGAATTTTTCGGGCAATGTCAGCGAAATCAGCATGACTCCGGACGCGCTGAAGGGCGTCTCCGGCGTGGACCTGGTCTGGACCTCGCAGAACTACCACGACCTGCACCTGACCCGGCTCAATCTCGACGTGGTCGGTCTCGACCGTGAGATTTACGCGGCGCTGAAGCCCGGCGGGGTGTTCTTCATTGAGGACCACGCCGCCAAGCCCGACACCGGCACGACCACCACCGACGCCGAGCACCGTATCGACGAGGACTTCGTGAAGAAGGAAGTCGAGAGCGTCGGCTTCGTGCTGGACGGTGAGAGCGACATCCTGCGCAACCCCGCCGACGATCACTCGCTGCGCGTGTTCGATCCCGCCATTCGCGGCCACACCGACCAGTTCCTGCTGAAGTTCCGCAAGCCCAAGTAAGGGAGTCTGGCCATGAGCCACGTGGCGTTCCTCGGTGTCGGCGCCATGGGGCTCGGCATGGCCGCCAACCTGGTCAAGGCCGGGCAACGGGTGGTGGCGTTCGACCTCTCGGGCGAAGCGCTGGCCAGAGCGCAGGCGCGGGGCTGCGAGGCGGCCAATTCGGCGGCCGAGGCCGTCGTGGGCGCCGACGTGGTCGTCACCATGCTGCAGACGGCCGCCCAGGTGCGGCAGGTGTACGCCCAGACCGTGATCCCGAACGCGGCGAGCGGTGCGCTGGTCGTCGACTGTTCGACCATCGATGTGGAGACCGCGCGCGCGGTGGCGGCCGACGCCGTGGCCGCCGGACTGCGGGCGGCTGACGCGCCTGTCTCTGGCGGCGTTGGCGGAGCGGAAGGGGGCACGCTGACCTTCATGGTCGGTTGCGACGAGACGCTGTTCGCGGTGCTGCAGCAGCGACTGTCGCCGATGGCGAAGACGGTGGTTCACGCGGGCGGCGCTGGGGCGGGGCAGGCGGCGAAGATCTGCAACAACATGGTGCTGGGCGTCTCTATGCTGGGCGTCTGCGAGGCTTTCGCGCTGGCCGAGAAGCTGGGGCTGGCGCCTGAGCGTTTCTTCGAGATCGCCTCGCAATCGTCCGGCCAGTGCTGGTCGCTCACCAGCTACTGCCCTTGGCCCGGCCCGGTGCCCGCCGCGCCGTCCAACCGCGGGTACGAGGGCGGCTTTCTCACCTCGCTGATGCTGAAGGACCTGAAACTGGCCCAGGAAGCGGCGGCGAGCGCGGGGGCGGCGACGCCCCTGGGGGCTCAGGCCGAGGCGCTCTACGCGCTCTTCGAGCGGCAAGGTTTCGGCGGCAAAGACTTTTCGGCCGTGCTGCAGATGCTGCGCGGAGAGCTGGACGCGCTGGCCTAAGCCGGCTTCCGCAAGCCGGCTCGCAGTCCTATGTGATCCAAATCGCGCCGCCAGCGCGTATCGCCCCGGAGCGGCCAAGTTTCCGGGCTATGCGTTGGCGCCGGGATGACAGGTGATCGCTGTTCATGCGAAACACCTGCCGTGATCGGGTCGGCGACGCGCCGGCGGACGGACGGAGTGCAGTCTGTGGACTACAAGGCGGCGATCAGCGCGGCGCTGAAGAGCGTACAGGACGAAGGCCGCTATCGGGTGTTCGCCGACCTGAAGCGCCACCGCGGCGACTTCCCGCTGGCCACCTGGACCATGCCCTCGGGCGAGACCCGCGATGTCGTGGTCTGGTGCTCCAACGACTACCTCGGCCAGGGCCAGAATCCCGTGGTGCTTGAGGCCATGCACCGTGCCATCGACGAGGCCGGCGCCGGCTCGGGTGGCACGCGCAACATCTCCGGCACCACGCGCTATCACGTCGAGCTGGAAGCCGAGCTCGCGGACCTGCACGGCAAAACCGGCGCGCTGCTCTTCACCTCGGGCTACGTCTCCAACGACGCGTCGCTGTCGACGCTGCAGAAAATCTTCCCCGGCCTGATCACCTTTTCCGACGAGTTGAACCACAACTCGATGATCACGGGCATCCGCAACGGCGGCGGCCCGCGCAAGATCTTCCGCCACAATGACCTCGCGCACCTCGAACAGCTGCTGACCGAGGCCCCGGCGGACGCGCCGAAGCTGGTGGCGTTCGAGAGCGTCTATTCGATGGACGGCGACATCGCCGACATCGCCGCGACCTGCGCGCTGGCCAAGAAATACGGCGCGCTGACCTATCTCGACGAAGTGCACGCGGTCGGCATGTACGGCGCCCGCGGCGGCGGCGTTTCGGAGCTGCAGGGCGCGGCGGCGAGCGTCGACATCATCGAAGGCACGCTGGCCAAGGCTTTTGGCGTGATGGGCGGCTACATCGCCGGCGACGCCGAGCTGGTGGACGCCATCCGCACCTTCGCCCACGGCTTCATCTTCACCACCTCGCTGCCGCCGGCGCTGAGCGCCGGCGCGCTGGCCTCGATCCGCTGGCTGAAGGCCCACAACGAGGTGCGCGTGACGCACCAGGAGCGGGCGGCGGCGCTGAAGGCGCGCATGCTGGCCGCCGGCCTGCCGGTGATGCCGTCGGTGAGCCACATCGTGCCGGTGCTGGTCGGCGAAGCCATGCACTGCAAGATGGTCTCCGACCTGCTGCTCAGCGATCACGGCATCTATGTGCAGCCGATCAACTATCCGACGGTGCCGCGGGGCACGGAGCGCCTGCGCTTCACACCCAGCCCCTTCCACACGGACGCGATGATGGCCGATCTGGTCGAGGCGCTGCAGTCGCTCTGGGCCAAGTGCAACATCGCCCGCCTGGGCGGCGTCGCGGCCTAGGTTCCTCTGCGCCTGACTCCGCGGCCAAGGCCGATCTGCTTGGCGAAGGCGGAGCGTCGCTCAGCGTAGGCCGGCGCCACCATCGGATACTCTGGCGGCAAGCCCCATTTGCGGCGGTATTCCTCGGGCGTCAGGTCGAAGCGCGACTTGAGATAGCGCTTCAGCATCTTCAGCTTCTTCCCGTCCTCCAGGCAGACGATGTAGTCGTGCTGCACGGAGCGAGCGACGGGGACGGCAGGCTTCTGGCGAACTGGCGGCTCCGCGGGGGTCACCGCAGCCGACCCAAGGCGCTCAAGGGCGTGGTAGACCTCGCCGATCACGCTGGTGACGGCGTTGGGCGCCGTCGCATTGCGGCCCAGGTAGGCGCCGACGATGTCCGCGCACAGCCGCAGCAGTTCGCCTTTGGACAGGGATGTCTCGTCGCTTTGCGGCATTGCAGCCCTCTCTGACGGGCGCGCCACGGCGCCGACTCGGCGCAGAACGCGCCGTTTTCGTGTCAGTTCCGGGGCGGGGCGGCCCGCGCGATGGTTGGCTTTTGTCCGCTGAAAGCCGCATTATCTATGGATTGTGGATGAGGCCGTCGGGAGGGGCCAGATCATGCGGTGCCCGTTCTGCGGCCACGCCGAGAGCCAGGTGAAGGACAGCCGGCCGTCCGAGGACGGCGCTTCGATCCGCCGTCGGCGCTTCTGCCCGTCCTGCCAGGGCCGGTTCACCACCTTCGAGCGGGTGCAGTTGCGCGAACTGACGGTGGTGAAGCGCTCTGGTCGCCGGGCGCCGTTCGACCGCGAGAAGCTGGTGCGCTCCATCTCGGTGGCGGTCCGCAAGCGGGCGGTCGATCCGGAGCGGATGGAGCGGATGGTGAGCGCCATCGTGCGGCAGCTGGAGCAGTTGGGCGAGACCGAGATCGCCTCCAGCGTCATTGGCGAGCTGGTGCTGAAGATGCTCAAGGGCCTCGATGAGGTGGCCTTCGTCCGCTACGCCTCGGTCTACCGCGACTTCCGCCACACCGACGACTTCGCCAACTTCCTCAGCGCTGAGGGCCTGGCTGAGGAGTCCGAGGAAGCCTAGGCGCCGGTTCAGCCGGGTCCTACAAGCGCGCCTATGCCCACCGAGCCGCTCCGCATCCTGATCGTCGAGGCGCGCACCAAGAGCGCGCTGGCGAACCAGCTCCTGGAGGGCGCCAAGGCGGCGCTGCGCGCGGCTGGCGCCGAATTCGACGTGGTGAGCGTGCCGGGCGCCCTGGAGATTCCGGCGATCGTGGCGGTGGCGGAGGAGGGCGGTCATCGCGCGGCTGGCGTCCGCTACGACGGCTACGTGGCGCTGGGCTGCGTGATCCGCGGCGAGAGCGCCAACTTCGGCATCGCCGCCGGCGAGAGCGCCCGCGCCCTGACCGACCTCGCGATTGGAAAGCGGCTCGCCATCGGCAACGGCATCCTGGCGGCGAACAGCGAGGCCGACGCTGCGACGCTGGCCAAGGTTGGAGAAGCTGGCGTCGGCGCCGATGCGGCCAAGGCCTGTCTTGCGGTGATCGAGCTGAAGCGCCGGCTGCTGGGCCAGATGCGGTGACCGGTTCGGCGCGTCAGGCGCGCAGCGTCGCCCGGCTGGCGGCGGTGCAGGCGCTGTATCAGATGGAAACCGGCGGCGCCGGCGCCGAGGCGGTGATCCGCGAGTTCAGCGACCACCGCTTCGACCGCGACCTCGACGGCGAGCCCCTGGCGCGGGCGGATGAGACCTTTTTCGCCGACCTAGTGAGGGGCGTGGTCGACGAGCAGTCGGCGATCGACCGGGCTGTGAGCCGCCGCCTGGCGCAAGGCTGGCGCCTGGAGCGCATCGACGCCACGGCGCGGGCGATCCTGCGGGCCGGCGCGTTCGAGCTGATGCGCCGCGCCGACGTTCCAACCGAGATCGCCATCGACGAGTACGTCGAGATCGCCAAGTCGTTCTTCGACGGGCCGGAGCCCGGCTTCGTCAACGCCGCTCTCGACGCCGTGGCCCGCGATGAGCGATCCGCCTGACGAACTGGACTGGATCGCGGCGCTGCGGCCGCTGGCGACCAGCGACGCGGCGCTGGGGCTGATGGACGATGCGGCGGTGGTCCCGTCGCGCCCCGGCTTCGACCTGGTGATCAGCGAAGACGCCATGGTCGCGGGCGTGCACTTCCTGGCCGACGAGGACGCCGGCGTGGTCGCCCGGCGCCTGCTGCGCACCAATCTCTCAGACCTCGCGGCGAAGGCCGCCGAGCCCTTCGGCTACACGCTGATGACGGCCTGGCCGAGCGGACGGGCCTGGACCGACCAGCAGGCGTTCATCGCCGGGCTGGCGGAGGATGGCGAGCGCTTCGGGGTGAATTTGCTGGGGGGCGATACGGTTTCGACGCCCGGGCCGCTGACCGTGTCGGCGACGATGTTCGGCTGGGTTCCGGCGGGTCGCGCGGTTCGGCGGGGCGGCGCCAGGGCCGGTGACGCGCTGGTGGTGTTGGGCGTCATCGGCGACGGCTATCTGGGCCTGAAAGCCGCGCGCGGCGAGATCGAGGACCGCCGCGGCGAGCTCGCCAGGGCCTATCGGTTGCCCGAGCCGATGCTGGAGGCGAGGGCGGCGCTGAGAGCGCACGCTTCCGCCGCCGCCGACGTTTCCGATGGACTGATCGCCGACGCTGGCCACATCGCCGAGGCCAGCGGCCTGGCGCTGTCGCTCGAACTCGAGCGCATGCCGATGTCGTTGCAAGCGGACAACTGGCTCGGCGCGCAGCCGGACAAGACGGCCGCCATGCTGGCGCTGGCGACCGGCGGCGACGACTACGCCATCGTCTGCGCGACCGCCCATCCGCGGGAATTGCTGGAGATGGCCGAAGCGTACGACGTCGGCGGCGCGGTGGCGGGGTCGTTCGCGGCGGGATCGGGTATCACGGTGCGTTACCGCGGCGGGCCGCTGTCGCCGGCCAGTTTCGGGTACCGGCACAAATAGGGGCGAGGCTTGCGCGATCGCGGCGGCGGGCAGACTTTGGCGGCGCCATGAACGCTCGCGCCCGAATCACCGCTGTGGCCATCGCCGCGATTCTCGCCGCGCCGAACGGCGCGCGCGCCGACACCAAGGAGGCTGGCCAGTTCGTCGACCTGGCGCCGGTCTCGATGCCAGTGATCGTGGACGGCAAGCTGATCAACTACGTTTTCGTCTACGTGCGCATCGACCTGACGTCCGGCGCCGACATGCCGAAATGGCGCGACAAGGAACCCTACTTTCGCGACGCGCTGGTGCGCGCCGGCTATCGTACGCCGTTCACGCGCTTCGACGATTACACCCAGATCGACGAGGCCAAACTGAAAGCGACGCTGTTCCAGTTGGCGCAGCAGATCACCGGGCCGGGCGCCGTCGCCGCTATTGAAATCCTGCCCGGCGGCGGGCCGATGCGGCGCGCCGGCCTGCCGAAGCCGAAACTCGCCGCACACTAGAAACGGCGCCGTTCGGCGCAGGGCTGTTGCGTCCGGCGGTCGCTTTTGGCAGTTTCCGCCGACTTTTGAGGGGCCTGCTGGGCGCCTCGCCCACGCAATTGGCCCGATTTACCGCACCGCCCCATCCAGGCGAGCGCGGCGATTTGCGCAAAGAAAGACGAGAAGGGGCGCGAACCTATGAGTCCTGTTTTGATGCTGGTGATTCTCGCCGGCTTATTGGCCGTCATTTATGGGGCGGTGCAATCAGCCTCGCTGCTGCGCGCCAGCGCCGGCAACGAGCGCATGCGCGAGATCGCCGCGGCGATCCAGGAGGGGGCGCAGGCCTACCTTCGCCGCCAGTACACCACCATCGCCATGGTCGGCGTCGTGGTGCTGGTGGTGCTTTGGCTGCTGATCGGGCCGCTGGAAGCCGTCGGCTTCCTGATCGGCGCTGTGCTCTCAGGGGCGGCTGGCTTCGCCGGGATGCTGATCTCGGTGCGCGCCAACGTTCGCACCGCGCAGGCGGCGTCCGAGGGCCTCGCCAAAGGGCTTTCGATGGCGTTCCGCTCCGGCGCGGTCACCGGCATGCTGGTGGCGGGCTTCGCGCTGCTGGGCGTCTCGGTCTACTACGCCATCCTCACCGGCCCGCTCGGCAAGGATCCCACCAGCCGCGACGTGGTCGACAGCCTGGTGGCGCTGGGCTTCGGCGCCTCGTTGATCTCGATCTTCGCCCGCCTCGGCGGCGGCATCTTCACCAAGGGCGCCGACGTGGGCGGCGACATGGTGGGCAAGGTGGAAGCCGGCATTCCGGAGGATGACCCCCGCAACGCCGCCACCATCGCCGACAATGTGGGCGACAACGTCGGCGACTGCGCCGGCATGGCCGCCGACCTGTTCGAAACCTACGCGGTGACCACCGTCGCCACGATGGTGCTGGCCTCGATCTTCTTCCGCGACGACGCGGCCACCGCCTCGGCGATGATGCTGTTGCCGCTGGCGATCTGCGGCGTCTGCATCATCACCTCGATCATCGGCGCGTTCTTCGTGCGCCTCGGCAAGAACAACAACATCATGGGCGCCCTCTATCAGGGCCTCATCGTCACCGGCGTGCTCTCGATCGGCGCGGTCTGGTTCGTCTTCAACAAGCTGACTCCGGCGGACGGGATCACCGTGCCCTACGCCGACACCACCAAGCTGGTGCACGCGATGGACCTGTTCTGGTGCGGCATCGTCGGCCTGGCGGTCACCGCGGCGATCGTGGTGGTCACCGAGTACTACACCGGCACCAACTTCCGGCCGGTGAAGTCGGTGGCCAAGGCGTCGGTCGCCGGTCACGGCACCAACGTCATCCAGGGTCTCGCCATGAGCCTGGAGTCGACGGCTCTGCCCGCCCTGAGCATCATCGTCGGCATCATCGTGTCCTATAACCTCGCGGGCCTCTTCGGCATCGCCATGGCGACGACGACCATGCTGTCGCTGGCCGGCTTCATCGTGGCGCTCGACGCCTTCGGTCCGGTCACCGACAACGCCGGCGGCATCGCCGAGATGGCCGGTTTGCCGAGCGAAGTGCGGGTCTCCACCGACGCGCTCGACGCGGTCGGCAACACCACCAAGGCGGTGACCAAAGGCTACGCCATCGGTTCCGCCGGCCTGGGCGCGCTCGTGCTTTTCGCGGCCTACACGCAGGACTTGAAGTACTTCTCGGCCAACGCGACGCCGGGCTCGGTGTTTGATGGCCTGGGCGCGATCGCTTTCGACCTGTCCAACCCTTACGTGGTGGTCGGCCTGCTTTTCGGTGGTCTGCTGCCGTTCCTGTTCGGCGGTCTCTCCATGACCGCCGTGGGCCGCGCCGCTGAAGCGGTGGTCGAGGAAGTTCGCCGGCAGTTCCGCGACATCCCTGGGATCATGGAGTTCAAAGCCAAGCCGGAATACGGCAAGGCCGTGGACATCCTGACCAAGGCGGCCATCCGCGAGATGATCGTGCCGTCGCTGCTGCCGGTGGCCTCGCCCATCGTGCTGTTCTTCGTCATCCGCGCCATCGCCGGCGCCTCCAACGCCTTCTCGGCGCTGGGCGCGATGCTGGTGGGGGTGATCGTGACGGGTCTCTTCGTCGCCATCTCGATGACCTCGGGCGGCGGCGCATGGGACAACGCCAAGAAGCTGATCGAAGAGGGTCACTACGGTGGCAAGGGCTCCGACGCCCACAAGGCCGCCGTCACCGGCGACACTGTCGGCGACCCTTACAAGGACACCGCCGGCCCGGCGGTGAACCCGATGATCAAGATCACCAACATCGTCGCCCTGCTGCTGCTGGCGGTCCTGGCGCATGGTCTGATCAAGTAGGAACTGGCTCAGCGAGAGTCCGAAGGGCGCGGCGCTCGCAAGGGCGCCGCGCTTCTTCGTTCCGCGACCGCGCCTATGCGGCGCGCAAGAGATTAGTGCTGGTCGTCCGGGTGGCTGCCGGGGGTGACGTCCTGGTCGTTGGGCAGCACGGCGCCGGCGCCCAGCGTGCCGATGGCCTGCTCCAGGATGGTCATTTCGCGGCCGCGCGTGGGGGTCTCGCGCCAGTCGTAGTCAATCACCCGGCCATCGGCGAGGGTGTAGTTGTGCACCGCTTTCACCTGCTCGGTGTCGTGGTCGAACGCGATCGCCACCACGCTGCGCGCCATGGTCTTGGGGTGGTAGAACGAGGTCGAGTTCTGCAGCTGCGAAATGTAGAACCACACGTCCTTGTCGAAGGTCGACGTCGCCGAAGGCGTCCCCAGCTTGGCGAGCACGGTGGAGCGGGTGTCCTGGCCCACTTTCACATCCGTCGGTTTGGTGTCGATCGACTGAAAGCCCTGATACGACGTGGTCGCCGAGCACCCGGCGAGGCCGATGGCGGCCAGGCCGGTGGCCAGAGCAAGAAAAGCAACTTTGCGGAACATCGGTCTCCCCCAACGCGGGATAGCGCCTTTGACCTATCGCCGGGGCGCGCCTAGTGCAATGGCGCCCGCTAGCGGCGGCGCGCGGCCAATTCTTGGCGGAGTCGGATGTTTCTCCAGCGTTTTCTGAAATTCGGCCCGGCCCGCGCCGTCGGCGAGCGGCTATACGCCGCGATCGTGGCGCAGGCGCGCTCGCCGGCGATCTACGCCGACATGGGCGCGCCGGACACGCCGGACGGGCGCTTCGAGGTCTACACGCTGCATGTGTTGCTGGCGCTGGAGCGGTTGCGCGGCCAGAGCCCGGCGGCGTCGGCGGTGGCCCAGGCGCTGTTCGACGCTTATCTCGGCGGCCTGGACCATGGTTTGCGCGAGATGGCGGTTGGCGATCTCTCGGTCGGCAAGACCATGCGCAAGCTGGGCGAGGCCTTCTACGGCCGCGGCAAGGCCCTGGACGCCGCGCTGGCTGAGCTGCCGGACCGCACCGCGCTGGAAGCGCTGATCGCCCGCACGATCTTCGGCGGCGACGACGCGGCCGATCCGGCCCCGCTGACCGATTATTTCCTGGCGGCCCACGCGGCGTTGGCCGAGACGCCTGTGGAAGCGCTCACGGCCGGCGAGATCGCTTGGCGCGCCGCAGCTTGATTCCACCCGTTCGCCTTGCTTCGACGCGCGGCGGCTCTATATCGTCCGCCCGCCGGTTGCGGCGTAGGTGTGGGAGCATCGAGACGCGGCCGTGCCCAACCCACTGACGATCTCCGTCGACGCGATGGGGGGCGACTACGGTCCGTCCGTGGTTGCCCCGGCGCTGGCGCGCGCCGTGAAAGACGGTGTGGATGCGCGGTTCCTGCTGCACGGCGATGAGGCGCAGCTGAAGGCCGCGCTGGCCCGTCTGCCGGCCCTGCAAGACCTGGTTGATATTCGCCATGCCGACCGCGTGATTGGCGGTGATGAGAAGCCCGCGCAGGCCATGCGGCGCGGCAGGGGCACCAGCATGTGGAATGCTGTGGACTGTGTGCGCTCCGGCGAGGCGGGCGCCTGCGTGTCAGCCGGCAATACCGGCGCGCTGATGGCGATCGGTAAGCTGGCGCTGCGCATGGTCGGGGGGATGGAACGGCCGGCCTTGTCGATCAGCTGGCCCACCACGCGGGGCCACACCGCGGTGCTCGACGTCGGCGCCAACATTTCCTGCGACGCGGCGCGGCTGGTCGAGTTCGCCATCATGGGGGCGGCTTTCTACCACGCGGTGCATGGCACGGCCCGGCCGACCGTCGGACTGCTCAACGTCGGCTCGGAAGACGAGAAGGGCCACGACGAGGTGCGCGAAGCCAACCGCATCCTGCGTGAGATGAGCCTCAACTTCGACTACCGCGGCTTCGTCGAAGGCGACGACATTCCCAAGGGTACGGTCGACGTGGTGGTCACGGACGGTTTCACCGGCAATGTGGCGCTGAAAACCGCGGAGGGACTGGCCCGCTATTTCCGCGGTCAGCTGCGCCAGACTTTCACGTCGGGGCCTCTGGCGAGGCTCGGCGCGCTGGTGGCGACGACGGCCTTGCGACGCATGGCTGAGCGGCTCGACCCCAGTTCGATCAACGGCGGGCCTTTCCTGGGGCTGAATGGAATTGTAGTCAAAAGCCATGGGGGCGCTGACGCACGCGGATTCGCCACCGCCATTCGACTGGCGGCCGATCTCGCGCGCAGCGATTTCGTGGCTCAGATCGACCGGAACCTTAAGTCCATGACCGCCGCCATGCCGAGCGCCGCCGACCCGGCGGGAGAGAGAACCCAGGCGTGAGCGGCGTGATCCGTAGCTTCGTCACCGGCATCGGCGATTGCCTGCCTGCGAAGATCGTCACCAACGACGATCTGGCCAAGTTCGTCGACACCAGCGACGAGTGGATTCGCGAGCGCACCGGAATCCGCGAGCGCCGCAGAGCGGTCGAGGGCGAGACCACCTCCGACCTCGCCACCCGTGCTGCCGAGAAGGCCCTCGCGGCGGCGGGGCGCACGCCCGCTGACGTCGACCTGATCGTGGTGGCCACCACCACGCCGGACCTGACCTTCCCGGCCGTCGCCACGCAGGTGCAGCGCAAGCTGGGCGCGCCGGTGGGTATCGCCTTCGACGTGCAGGCGGTGTGCTCCGGCTTCGTCTACGCGCTGGCGGTGGTCGACAACTTCGTGGCCCGCGGCCAGGCTAAGTGTGCGCTCGTCATCGGCGCCGAGACCATGACCCGGCTCATGGACTGGAGCGATCGCGGCACCTGCGTGCTGTTCGGCGACGGCGCCGGCGCGATCGTGCTGGAGCCGGGCGAGGGGACTGGCGCGGTGAGCGACACCGGCATCCTCGGCGTCGCGCTGCGTGCGGACGGCACGAAGGAGGATCTGCTCTTCGTCGATGGCGGACCTTCGACCACCGGCAAGACCGGCTTTCTGCGCATGCAGGGCAACCAGGTGTTCCGGCACGCGGTGATAAACATTTCCGAGGCGGTGATCGCCGCCGCCAAGGTGGCTGGCGTCGCCATGGACGAGGTCGACTGGTTTATCCCGCACCAGGCCAACCAGCGCATCCTGGACGGTGTGGCCAAGCGGCTGGGCATCTCCGCGGACCGGGTGATATCCACGGTTGCGCAGCACGCCAACACCTCGGCCGCCTCCATCCCGCTGGCGTGGGCGCAGGGCGTCGCGGATGGCCGCATCAAGCCCGGCCACCTCATCCTGATGGAGGCCATGGGCGGCGGTCTCACCTGGGGCGCGGCGGTGATCCGTCTTTAGACGGCGATTTTTGCGCTACGACGAAGTCTTTGTCTTGACGAAACAATCACGGCATGGACCCTAGGCCGCTCACGGGGGTGACTACACTCATGAAGGGCCGAACCCTGACCCGCGCGGACCTGTGCGAGGCCGTGCACGAGGAAGTGGGCCTCACACGGCAGGATTGCGCCGGCCTGGTCGAACGCACGCTGGACCTGGTGGCCGAGGCGCTGGAGCGCGGCGCCACGGTGAAGCTCAGCGGGTTCGGCGTTTTCCAGGTGCGCGCCAAGCGCGAGCGCATGGGCCGCAACCCGAAGACCGGCGAGCCGGCGGCGATCGACCCGCGCCGGGTGATCGCGTTCCGCGCCTCGCAGGTGATGAAGGCGCGGATCGACCGCGCCCTGGCCAAGTAGCGATCGCGTTGGCCAAGGGCCCGGAGGCCTTCCGGAGCATCTCCGAGGCCGCCGCCGAACTGGGCGTGCCGCAGCATGTGCTGCGCTTCTGGGAAACCAAGTTCGCGTTCGTGCGACCGATGAAACGCGCCGGAGGGCGGCGCTTTTACCGCCCCTACGACATCGCCGTGCTGGCCGAGGTGCGCCGCCTGCTGCACGAGGAAGGCTACACCATCAAAGGCGTGCAGAAGCTGCACCGCGAGCTGGGGGCGAAGCACTTCCTGGGCGCGGGCGGCGAGCGGCCGGCGCCGGATGCGCCGGTTGAGGCGCTTTCGGTCGGACCTGGCGAACTGGCGGAAACGTCCCGCCGCCAACTCGCCGATGCGCTGGCGGCGCTGGAAGCGGCCAAGGCGCGGCTCGACGGGCTGCTCAAGCCGAGCTGAGCTTTTAGGGCGGGGTGAGCAGCTCCACCCGCCAGGTCCCTTGCCCGTCGCTCATCAGCCGGACCAGTTCACGCGCCAGTTCGGCCAGCTGCTCATCCAGTTTCCACGGCGCGTTCACCACCAGCAGACCGCCGCCGGCCATGCGCACACCGTCCTGGCGATACGGCAGGAACTCCGCCTGCAGCGCTTTCGGCCACGCCGTCGCCGCGTTCGCCAGCGCCGCGCCGATCCGGCCGTCCTTCACCGGATACCAGGCCATGAAGATCCCGGTCGGCCAGCGGCGCAGACCGGTCGCCAGGGCCGCGATCAGGCGCTGCGTTTCGTCTGCCGCCTCGAAGGGCGGGTCGATCAGCACCAGGCCGCGCCGCTCGGCCGGCGGCAGCAACGCGCCCACCGCCTCATAGCCGTCGCGGTGATGCACAGCGACGCGTGCATCGCTCCGGTAGCGCGCCTTCAGCGCCGCCGCTTCTGCCGGATGCAGCTCGCAGCAGATCAACCGGTCTTGCTCGCGCAGCAGCCCGCGCACGATCTCCGGCGAACCAGGATACGCCGCCAGCCCGTCCGGATTGGCCGCCGCCAGCGCCGCTGTGTAGGCCGGGGCCGCGGGCAGGGGGTGGCCGAACACCCGGCCCACGCCCTCCGCCGCCTCGCCGGTGCGCCGCGCGTCATCCGACGTCAGGTCGTAGACGCCGGCGCCGGCGTGGGTGTCCAGCACCGCGAAAGGGGCGGGTTTGCTGAGCAGCTGCGTCAGCACCAGCGTCAGCGCAGCATGTTTGAACACGTCCGCATGATTGCCGGCGTGGAAGGCGTGGCGGTAGTTCATCGCCGGCCGTCATAGGACGCTTCGCGCTGCGCCGCATTGCCGATTGCCGCGCTTTGCCCCCATCCCTATAAGGGCGCCTCCCGCGAGGGATCGGAGCGTAGCGCAGCCTGGTAGCGCACTTGACTGGGGGTCAAGGGGTCGCAGGTTCGAATCCTGTCGCTCCGACCAATTCCTCGCACGGCTTGGCAGCCCGGATAGCCACCGACATACTCGGCCGATCAAGGGTCGGCGGGTGTCGCCATGTACAACGAAGGCAGCCGGGCGCTGCAGGATCGGTTCGAGAGCCGCGCGCTCGCGGATCGGCTGGACGAGACGCTACGGCGCGAACGCTTCAACGATGCCGACGCGGCGTTCGTCGGCGAAAGCCCGTTCTTCTTCCTGGCAACCGCCGACGCCGAGGGGCGGCCGGATTGTTCGTTCAAAGGCGGCTTGCCGGGGTTCGTGCGCATCACGGGGCCGGATGAGCTGGTGTTCCCCGACTACGACGGCAACGGCATGTTCCGCAGCCTTGGCAACATCCTGACCAACCCGCAGGTGGGGCTGCTGTTCCTGCGCGTCGGCGAGCGGCCCGGGCGCCTGCGGATCAACGGCAAGGCGTCGGTCGCGTTCGACGATCCGCGCATGGCCGGCTTCGCCGGCGCCCAGGCGCTGGTCCGGGTGACGCCCACCGACATCTTCCCCAACTGCCCGCGCTACATCCCGCGTCTGGAAGTGATCGAGCCGTCGGCCTACGCGCCGCGGCCGGACGCGCCGCCGCTGGAGCCGGCCTGGAAAAATGCCCCAATGTTCAAGAACGTGGTCCCGCTGCGGCGCGCCTGATCGTCAGACCAGTTTGCGCGGCGCCTCGTCGCCGAAGATCTGCTGCTGGCCGCTCTTGGTGTCGAAGAAGGCGCGGACCTGGGCGATCTGACCGTTCCTCAGCTTGTAGATGAACACCTGCACCATCTCGTAGGGCCGGCCGTTGCAGAGGCGAGCCTTGTAGAGCTGCTCGATCATCACGCTATCGCCGTCGGCCAGCACCGTCTGGATGTCGACCGTGCCCTCGGAGAACAGGCGGCCGTTCACCGAGTCGGTGAGGTAGTGGAGGATGGCGTCGCGGCCGTAGAAGCCGGATCGCTGGCCAAGTGCGACGACGGTTGCGTTGTCCTGGGGCACCACCCATTCGGCGTCCGGGGCGAAGAATGCGGTCATCGCGTCTTTGTCCTGCTCTGCGAAGGCGCGATAGGAGGCGAGCACCAGCTCGCGGTTGGCTTCGGACGTGGTCATGTTCTGCTCCGTTGTTTTAGCGAACGCACCGATGTTGCCTGTAGGGCAAGACCGATGCTTCGAGCCGGAGCGAAGGGTGGGTGTCGCGGTTTTCGGCGGGACCAGCTTGGTTGGACGACGCCCCCGGGGGCCTCGGATGGCGCTGGCGCGGCCACCAGGGCAGGCGGGCATTTCGCGCCGGCGCGGGGCGGCGTATAGCCCGCTTTTCCTGGGCGTTGTCGATCGCGCATGACCTCTTTCCTCAAAGACGGCCGCTCGCGGCCCGTGGCGTGGTGGCTGATCGCCGTGACGCTGCTGGTGTTCGCCATGGTGGTGGTGGGCGGCGCGACGCGGCTGACCGGGTCGGGCCTGTCGATCACCGAATGGAAGCCGCTCTCGGGCACGATTCCGCCGCTGTCGGCCAAGGAGTGGGCGCACGATTTCGCGCTCTACCAGGCGACGCCGCAGTACCGGGACGTGAACCTCGGCATGACGCTGGCCGAGTTCAAATCCATCTTCTGGTGGGAGTGGAGCCACCGGCTGCTGGGCCGGATCGTCGGCGCCGTCTTCGCCGTCCCGTTCTTCATCTTCCTGTTCACCCGCACCATGCCGGCGCGGCTGATCTGGCGCTGCGCCATCCTGTTGGGTCTCGGCGGGCTGCAGGGCCTGGTCGGCTGGTGGATGGTGCAGAGCGGGCTGGAGAACCGCGTCGCGGTCGCGCCAGAGCGGCTGGCGACCCACCTCGGCTTGGCGCTGATCCTCTATTGCTCGCTGATCTGGACCGCGATGGAGGCCTGGAGCGGGCAAGGGCGGCCGCGTGACGTGCGCGAAGGCGGCGGCTGGCCGGCCGCCTCCCTGGCGTTCCTCGCCATGGTCTACGTGCAGTGCCTGCTCGGCGCTCTGATGGCGGGCGGCAAGGCTGGGCTGATCGACAACGACTGGCCGCTGATGAACGGCGATCTCTTCCCCGCCGGCTACGCCGGACCGACGCTATGGGACACGTTGGCGCACAGCCAGCCAGCGGTGCAGTTCCACCACCGCATGTGGGCCTACGCGGTGGTGATCGTCGGCGTCGGCATCGCCGGGTCCGGGCTGAACTCGCGCATTCTGATGGGGCAGAGCCGGGGATTGGCGCTGGCTGTGGGCTTGATCGCCGTGCTGCAGGCTTGCCTGGGCGTGGCGACGCTGGTGCTGCACGTGCCGCTGCCGCTCGCTTTGCTCCACCAGGCGGGCGCTGCGATCCTGCTCGGCGGCGCGACCATGCTGGCCTGGCGGGTCCGGCGACCGTGACGCGGTACCAGAATACCGTATCGTCAAGCGCCTTGATTCATAAGAGAATTCACGAATTGCGCGCTTTGGCCCATTGACAGGGCGCCAGGGCCCGGCTACCTGCCCGCCCTTCGCTTTTGGGCCCGACCATGAACACCAAGACGACGGCTTCGCTGAAACCCTCCCAGATCGAGAAGAAGTGGATCCTCGTCGACGCAGAGAACGTCGTCGTCGGCCGCCTCGCCTCGTTCATCGCCATGCGCCTGCGCGGCAAGCATCGGCCGGACTACACGCCGCACATGGACTGCGGCGACCACGTGGTGGTGATCAATGCCGACAAGGTGAAGTTCACTGGCCGCAAGCTCGACCAGAAGACCTACTATTGGCACACCGGCTATCCGGGCGGGATCAAGAGCCGCACCGCCGGCAAGATTCTGGACGGCAAGTTCCCTGAGCGGGTGCTGGAGAAGGCCGTCGAGCGCATGCTGCCGAAGGAGAGCCCGCTGGCGCGCCAGCAGCTGACGCATCTGCGCATCTACAACAGCGCCGAGCACCCGCACGAAGCCCAGAACCCCGAGACCATCGACTTCAAGTCGGCCAATTCCAAGAACGTGCGGAGCGCCTGATGTCCGAGACCCACGGCCTGGAGGCTCTGCAAGCCCTGGCGAGCCCGCTCGCCGACATCGCCGCCGCCCGCGAACCGCAACGCGACGCGCAAGGCCGCTCCTATGCCACCGGCAAGCGCAAGAACGCCGTCGCCCGCGTCTGGATCAAACCGGGCAAGGGCAAGATCACGGTCAACGGCCGCGATCAGGAAGTCTATTTCGCCCGGCCGGTGCTGCGCATGATGATCGCCCAGCCGCTGCAGGTGGCTGGCCGCCTCGGCGAATTCGACGTCGATGTCACCGTGGTCGGTTCGGGCCTCTCCGGCCAGGCCGGCGCGGTGCGCCACGGCATCGCCAAGGCGCTGACCAACTATGAGCCGGGACTGCGCGCGGCGCTGAAGCCGCACGGCTTCCTCACCCGCGACAGCCGCGTGGTCGAGCGCAAGAAGTACGGCCGCGCCAAGGCCCGACGCAGCTTCCAGTTCTCGAAGCGCTAAATCCCTCCCCTTTATGGGGAGGGTGGTTGGCGCAGCGAAGGCGGCGCCAACCGGGTGGGGGTGTCGCGAGCCTCCACCGTCTTCGCTGTTCCAGAAATCCCACCCGGTCCGCTTGCGCGGACCACCCTCCCCATGAAGGGGAGGGAGGACTATGGAGAGGCGACCATGACGCCCAAGGTGTTCATCGACGGCGAGGCCGGGATCACCGGCCTGGAGATCCGGCAGCGGCTCGAAGGGCGCCGCGACCTGGAAGTCGTCTCGATCGAACCGGACAAGCGCAAGGATGTGGAGGCCCGCCGCGCGCTGCTGAACGAGAGCGACGCCGTGATCCTGTGCCTGCCGGACGACGCGGCGCGCGAAGCCGTCGGCTTGGTCGAGAGCAATGCGGTCAAGGTGATCGACGCCTCCACCGCCCACCGCGTCGCGCCTGGCTGGACCTATGGCCTGCCGGAAATGTCCGGCGGCCAGCGCGAGGCGGTCGCCGCGTCGCACCGCATCTCCAACCCGGGCTGCTGGCCCACCGGCTTCATCGCGCTGGTGCGGCCGCTGGTGGAAGCCGAGCTCATTCCCGTCGACTGGTCGGTCACCGTCCATGGCGTCTCCGGCTATTCCGGCGGCGGCAAGAGCATGATCGCCGAGTTCGAGGACGCCGCGGCGCCGAACCACACCGACGTACCGTTCCGGCTCTACGGCATGAGCCTGGCCCACAAGCACGTGCCGGAGATGACCAGGTTCACGGGGCTGGCGCACCGGCCGGTGTTCACGCCGGCTGTCGGTCGCTACCGCAAAGGCATGCTGGTGGAAGTACCGCTCGCGCTGGAAGCGTTGCCGGGCGCGCCGACGATCGCCGACCTGCAGGACGCGTTGGAGGCCGCTTACGCCGACGAACCGTTCGTTCAGGTTGCGGCCCTGGAAGAGGCCGCGGCCATCGGCACGCTCGATCCGGAGGGCCTCAACGACACCAATTGCATGCGCCTCTACGTCTTTGGCGGCGGGGGCCAGGTGCGGCTGGTGGCGCTGCTGGACAATCTGGGCAAGGGCGCGTCCGGCGCGGCGGTGCAGAACCTCAACCTGGCGCTGGGTCTCGACGAGACCGCGGGCCTGTGAGGCTGCGGCGCGCCGGCGTGGAGGAGATGCCGGCGATCGCTCGGCTCTACCGCGCCACGGTGCGCGCCTCGCTGCCGTTCGTACCTGAACTGCATACGCCGCAAGAGGACGCCTGGTGGTTCGCCGAGCGCCTGCACGCACTCAACGAGGTGTGGGTCGCCGAGGACGACGAGGGCTACGCCGGCTATATCGGCTTTCGCGCCGACTTCATCGAGCACCTGTTCATCCGGCCGGAGCGGCAAGGGCAGGGGGCCGGCCTGCTGCTGCTCGACAAGGCGCGTGAAGACGCCGCCGAGCTCAGCCTGTGGACCTTTCAGCAGAATGCGCGGGCCCGGCGTTTCTACGAGAAGCACGGCTTCACGGTGGTCAAGGAGACCGACGGCGCCGACAACGAGGAAAAGCTGCCCGACGTGCTCTACCGCTGGCGTCGCCGGGAGCACGTGCTGTAACCCAAACACCGACTTCGCGCGTATAGGCGTCAACGACGCTAGACGAAGGCCGCCATGATCCTCGACCGCAGACTGTTTCTCCTGACCGGCGCCGCGCTGGCCGCCTGCGCCCCGAAGGCCGCGCTGGCGGGGCCCGACGTCTACGCCAACTCGCCCTGGCGCAAGCTCACCGACGCGCAGTGGAAGACGCGCCTGACGCCGGCGTCCTACGACGTGCTGCGCCAGCAAGGCACCGAACAGCCCTTCACCAGCCCGCTGCTCGATGAACACCGCAAGGGCATGTTCGTGTGCCTGGGCTGCGGCCTGCCGCTGTTCAAATCCGACTGGAAATACAACTCCGGCACCGGCTGGCCGAGCTTCTGGACCGAGACCCCGGGGACTTTGATCAAGCAGTCCGACTTCGCCATCGGCGTGCCGCGCACCGAGTACCACTGCGCCCAGTGCCTGGGTCACCAGGGCCACGTCTTCAACGACGGCCCCCAGCCCACCGGCCTGCGCTACTGCAACGACGGCGTGGCGCTGAAGTTCGTGCCGGCCTAGCCTGTCACTGCGGTGGGGGCTTTGCGTCTGCCGCGGTCGGCGCGTCGTCGGGCAGAGGCGCGAACACTGGCCCGCCGACATAGCTGAACACGATCGTGTGGGCGGCGTTGGACACGAACACGCGGTGCGCTCGCAAGAAGTCGTCTCCGAGCAGCATCGAGGGCGTGCCTTCGATCTGCTTTGGCAGGTTCGTGCCGGTCTCAGTGTAGGTCATGCCATGCCGGAAGCCTTGGATCGTGAGACGTGCGCGCTGGATCTGCTCCTGGCCGAGGGCGAAAGTGGCGAAAGTCGCCGACTTGGTCGTGACCTCCTTGGGTCCGACGCCGACGGCGGTCTCTCCAGTCGTCGCCGGTAGCGCGCCCACCGCTTCGGCCGCCACCCCGCCAACGGTGGTTTCGCTGGCCCCGGAATCGATCTGGGCGGTGACGCGATGGCCGTTCAGCATGACGTCGGTGTGCATTTCCTCGCGCAGAGGGGCCATCGCATAGGGTTTGTTCCAGTAGACCAGCTGCGCCGGCTGGCAGTCCTTGGTGCGCATCAACCGGATGGCCCCGTCGGGGAAGTCGAACTCGACGTCGAACTGGCTGAGCATGTCCTCGCCCAGCAGCATGTCGTAGGGCAGGCGGCCGCCCGGATCGGCGCCGACCGCCACAGTGAGGTTGTGTTCGGTTTGGCCGCCGACCTTCAATTCCTTCAGCGTGGTGACACCCAGCTGCGTCCCACCGCCAACCCCATAGACCTGGCCGCCAATCAGGCCTGTCGCGACCAACCCCAGGCGGCCGACCGCAGACATGGTGACGATGCTGAGGTCAGAGCCACTGTCGATGACCATGCGCGCTGGCTGGCCATTGATCTCGCCATCGATGACTGGGCTGCCGTCGGTGAAATCAGGGTGAAATTCCGCGACTTGCGCAATCTGGCAGTCGGCGTCGGCGGCGCCTGCCGCCACGCACGCCAAGGTGAGCGCCAGACCCGTCGCCACTACCAACTTGCGCATCGGCCCCCCGACTCCACGCCCCGTACAACCACAAGAGGCGCACGCGCCTCGGCGCAAATCAAGCCGTGTGCGGCGCTCGACCTCGCAGGCGGCGGTCAGGCGAGCGCGGCGACAACCCGGCCGATCACTTCGTCCCAGTCGCCCGCTCTACGTTGGTGGAACAGCCGCGCCGTCGGATACCAGGGGCTGTCCTCGCGGCCGTCCAGCCAGCGCCAGCAGCCGTCGAAACGCGACAGAATCCAGACTGGCTTGCCGAGCGCGCCGGCGAGATGAGCCACGGCGGTGTCGACGCTGACCACAAGGTCGAGATTGGCGATCAGCGCCGCGGTGTCCTCGAAGTCTGCAAGGTCATCGGCGAGGTTGAGCGCCGGGAACGGCGAGCGCTGGAGTTCCACCGCGGGCTCGCCCTTCTGCAGACTGATAAACTGAACGTCAGTCAGCGCCTTGAATGGCGCCAGCTGAGCTAAAGAAAGGCTGCGGCGGCGGTCGATGGCGTGGGCGGCGGGATTGTGCCGTCGCGCGTTGCCCGCCCAAACCAGGCCGACGCGCCGCCGTCCATCGCGCAGCGGCAGGCGCCCCGCCCAGGCGGTGAGCTTGGCCGGTGAGGGCGCAAGATAGGGCGTATCCGCCAGGATCGTCTCCAGCGTCAGGCCAAGCACGTGCGGCAGGTCGAGCATCGGCAAGTGATAGTCGTAGGCGCTCGGGTCGAACCTGCTTGCTGGCTCGATGCCGGGCACAGACCGGAAGAGCCCGACCAGCGCCTCGTCGCACCGGACGGTGACACGCGTCGCGCGCTCGGCGAGGGGACGCACCAGACGGATGAACTGGATCGCGTCGCCGAACCCCTGTTCGGCGTGGATCACGATGGACTTGCCCGCCAGGCTCTCGCCGGCCCACAGCGGGCAAGGTAGCTCGGGCAATGTCATACGGGTGTGCGGGGCCCGCCAACGCCAGCGGTAGGCGTCGAAGCCGCCGGCGAAGTCGCCCTGCGCCAGCAGCGCGACAGCGCGGTTGAACCGGGCTTCGGCATGGTCAGGCGCGAGTTCAATCGCCCGCTCGTAGGTGGCGACAGCCTCCGCATAGCGGCGCAACGCCTGCAACGCGGCGCCGCGGCTGTTCAGGACGTTGGCCATGTCCGGCCGCGGCGCCAGCGCGGCGTCCAGCTCGGTGAGCGCTTCGGCGGCGCGGTCCAGCGCCAGCAGGGCATTCCCGCGATTGAAGTGCGCCTCGGGGATGCCGGGCCGCAGCGCCAGCGCCTGGTCGCTCGCGCTCAGCGCCTCCTCGGCGCGGTTCAGCGCCAGCAAAAGCGCGCTGCGGGTGATGTGCGCTTCCGGGCTCGCCGGCGCCATCGCCAAGGCCTGGTCGATCGCCGCCAGCGCGTCCTCGGACCGGCCCAGGCGATGCAAGGCCGCGGTGCGGTTGACCTGCGCCTCGAAATAGCCTGGCGCCAGCGCCACGGCCGCCTCGAACGCCGCCAGGGCTTCGCCGTCGCGCCTCAGCGCCGCGAGCGCGTTGCCGCGATCGAACTGCAGGATGGCGTTGTCGGGCCTGAGCGCGGCTGCGGCGTCGAGCCCCGACAGCGCCTCGGCCGGTCGCCCCATCGCCAGCAGCGCCGCCGCGCGGCTGCGGTGCGCGTCGAGGTTGGCCGCTTCCAGCGACACGGCGCGATCCGCCGCGACGAAGGCGTCGTCGGGGCGGCCGAGCAAGAGCAGCGCTATGGCCTTGTTGCTATGCGCGGCGGCCATGTGGCCGTTCAGGGCGAGGGCCTGGTCGATGGCTTCGACGGCGCCGGCGGCGTCGCCCTGCTGCAGGCGGACCACGCCCAGCATGTGCATCGCGTCGAAATGCTGCGGCCGTTCTTGCAGCGCGGCGGCGTAGCGCGCGGACGCCTCGTTCAGCCGTCCGGCGCGGTGCAGCGCCAGCGCCTCCTCGAACGCGTCACTCATGTCGCGTCGGCCGCCCTTGACAAGAAAGGGTACTGATAGTAACTATACCACCGGTCTTTGACATCGTGAATCAATGGATCGCCGCGGCGACAGCCGCGACTGCGGAGGGCGCCGTTACTATCGGCGATTTACGGTGGAAATCGTGTCGAAGCCCGGCTCAGCTCTTCACCTTCACGTACGTTCCTGGCGCGTCGCCGAGCGGCTTCAGCGGGCCCTGCGCCGGATCGCGGGCGGGCACTTGCTTGCCGGAGCGCGGCTTCAGCCAGGTCATCCAGTTGGGCCACCACGAGCCAGGATACTCGGTGGCGCCGGCCATCCATTCCTCGGCGGTGGGTGGCAGCTCCGCATTGGTCCAGTGCTGATACTTCTTGGCGTCCGGGTGGTTGATCACCCCGGCGATGTGGCCGGAACCGGACATCATGAAGTTCACCGGACCGCCGAACAGCCGCGCGCCTTTGTAGACCGAGCGGTAGGGCGCGATGTGGTCCTCTTTCGAGGACTGGACGTAGATCGGCGTGTGCACCGACTTCAGGTCGAGGCGGACGTTGTCGAGCACCAGGTCGCCCTTCGCCAGCGCATTCTCCCCGTAGAACTTGCGCAGATAAAAAAGGTGCAACGCCTTGGGCATGCGGGTCTGGTCGGCGTTCCAGAACAGCAGGTCGAATGGCCTGGGCTCCTTGCCCATCAGGTAGTTGTTGACGAAGAAACTCCAGATCAGGTCGTTGGAGCGCAGGGCGTTGAAGGTGTCGGCCATCGTCTGGCCTGAGAGCACGCCGCCGCCGGCGTCCATCTTCTGCTCCAGGTCGCGCAGCCAGTCCTCGTTGGTGAAGAGCAACAGGTCGCCGGCCTCGCTGAAGTCCTGCTGAGCGGCGAAGAACGTGGCCGAGGCGATGCGCGCGTCGTTCTTGGCCGCCATGTGAGCCAGCGCGCAGGAGAGCAGCGTCCCGCCGATGCAGTAGCCGACAGTGTTGACGTGGCCGGCGCCGGTCTGGCGCATCACCGCGTCGGTGGCCGCATAGATGCCCTCGTGCAGGTAGTCCTCGAAGGTGCGCGTGGCGAGCGTCGCGTCCGGATTCACCCACGAGGTGACGAAGACGGTGATGCCCTGCTGAGTCAGCCAGCGGATCATCGAGTTCTCGGCCCGCAGATCCAGGATGTAGAACTTGTTGATCCAGGGCGGGAAGATCAGCAGCGGG
Source organism: Caulobacteraceae bacterium (assembly GCA_036502045.1). GTDB lineage: Bacteria > Pseudomonadota > Alphaproteobacteria > Caulobacterales > Caulobacteraceae > Acaudatibacter. Next base: position 36,810 of record DASXZG010000009.1, read on the forward strand.
ATTTCGAACACGGTCTCGGTGGCCGGCTCGAACTGCAGGATCTCGATCAGCTCGTTGCGGAACACCACCTTGCCCGGCGCGGTGGCGACGTTCTCGCCCACCTTGAACTGGGAGAAGTCGGTCTGGCTGATGGAGAGCTGGCCACCGCCACGGGCCAGATCGCCGGCAAAGTTCTCCATGCCCTTCACCAGGCTGGCGCCGTGGGTCTGCATGGCCTCGCGCAGGGCTGCGGGATTGGAGAGCAGGAAGTTCGAGGGCGAAATCGCGTCGGTGAGCATGCGGGTGAAGAACTCCACCCGCCGCTTGGTCATCGGCTCGACGCCTTCGACGCCGCCGATCAGCTCGTTCAGCCAGTCGGCGGTGATCAGGTAGGACTGCTTGATGGTGTCGAAGACCGGGTTGTCGGTCCAGTCAGGGTCGGCGAAGCGTTTGTCGCCGCGCGATGGCTGCACCACCTGCTCTGCGGCAGCGCCGTTGGCGCGCGCCGCGGCCGCCTTCCACAGGTCCATGTAACGATTGAACAGGTCGGCCTGGGCCCGCATCAGCCGGTCGGGCTGCGCGGCCAGCCGCGCCATCACTTCGGTGAGCGACGGCGCGAGGTGGAATGGGTCGGGGGTGAGCCCGGACGGGCGATCGGCCTGGCGCAGCGCAGCCTCGGCGATGGCGCCTTGAGCGGTCATCGCGGCGCGGGCGAGGTTGAGCGAGAGCTTCTCCAGGGCTTCGCGTTGATCGGGGGCCAGAGCGGCGAACAGCTGCGCCTCCGCGGAAGCGGCGGGGCCGGTCCCTGGCGTATCGGCCCGCGGGGCGTCTGGCCTCGGCGCTGCGGTTTGGGCGGCTTCGGGGCGCGGCTTCGGCGTCGCGGCTCTGGCGCGCGGCTTCGGCTTGGCGGTGGCCTTGGCGCGGCCGCGAGCGGCGCCGTTCACGGGCGTCTCGGTCATCAAGCTCTCCCAGGTCCGGCCCAGGCGGCCGGGCGCGTCACCCTTCCGTACCAAGGCATGATGTCATAAGACCCAGCCAAATGAACGCGCGGGCCCGGAAAATTTCACTTCCCTTAGGGGCGGTCGCGACGTTGGCGGCGCTGGGGCCGGCTTGCGCGCTGGCTCAAAGCGCCCCGCCCGGCAAGCCGCAGGTCGATCAGGCGATGAGCGCCGCCGAGCAGCCGACCCAGTATCCCAGCTTCAAGACGCTGCCGCCCGCGCCGAAGAACGAGCCTTCGCCGGCGGAGTGGAAGGCCGCGGTGCTGGCGCTGCGCGGTGTTGGCGACGCGCTGGCGATCCGCGCCGCCAATCAGCCGTGGACGCCCGATGACCACGGCGCCTGGGCCGAACGCGACCGCCAGATCGCCACGCCGCCGCCGCTTGCCAGCACGCCCTACGATCCAGCAACCGACGCAGAGGTGGCGCAGATCCGCGCCCGAGCTATGGCGCCCGCGCGCAGCCGCTAGGCGCGCGGGCCGACCCACCTACAGCTCATCGACGCTTGGCGGACCCCACGGGCGGGGTCTATCCATGCCCTTCTTCCGCGCCCGGCTGCGCTGCTCGCAACCATGATCCCTGACTTTCCCCGCATCCAACGCCTTCCGCCGTACGTCTTCGAGGAAGTGAACCGCCTGAAGGCGCGTTTGCGCGCCGACGGCGTCGACATCATCGACTTCGGCATGGGCAATCCCGACATGCCGACGCCTAAACACATCGTCGACAAGCTGATCGAGACCGCCCGCGACCCGAAGTCCGGCCGCTATTCCGTCTCCAGAGGCATCGTCGGCCTGCGCCGTGCGATGGCCGCCTACTATGGCCGCCGGTTCGGCGTGAAGCTCGATCCCGACCGCGAAGTGATCGCCACGCTTGGCTCCAAGGAAGGCTTCGCCAACCTTGCTCAGGCGGTGACCGGCCCCGGCGACGTCGTCATCTGCCCGGACCCCGCGTACCCGATCCACGCTTACGGCTTCATCATCGCCGGCGGCGTCATCCGGCAGATCCCGGCGCTGTCGCCCGAGGAGTATCTGGCCGGCGCCAGCCGCGCCGCTCACGAGTCGGCCCCAAGGCCCAAGGTGCTGATCCTGAGCTACCCGTCGAACCCCACCGCTCAGTGGGTCGACCTGGAATTCTACAAGGACGCCGTGGCGCTGGCGAAGAAGCACGACATGCTGATCCTCAGCGACATCGCCTATTCGGAGATCTACTTCGACGACAATCCGCCGCCCTCGATCTTGCAGGTGGACGGCGCCAAGGACATCGCCGTCGAGGTCAACACGCTCTCCAAGACCTATGCGATGGCGGGTTGGCGCGTCGGCATGGTGGTGGGCAACGAGCGCATGTGCGCGGCATTGGCGCGGGTGAAGTCCTACCTCGACTACGGCGCCTTCACCCCGATCCAGGTGGCGGCGGTGGCGGCGCTCAACGGCCCGCAGGACTGCATCGACGAGATCCGCGCTATCTACAAAGGGCGGCGCGACTGCCTGGTCACCGCGATGGCGCGCGCCGGCTGGGACATCCCGGCGCCGCCGGCCTCGATGTTCGCCTGGGCGCCGGTGCCTGAGCAATTCCGTGACGCCGGCTCGATGCTGTTCTCCAAGCTGCTGATCGAGAAGGCGGGCGTGGCGGTGTCGCCCGGCGTTGCGTTCGGCGAGCACGGCGAGGGCTACGTGCGCATCGGCCTAGTGGAGAACGAGCATCGCATCCGCCAGGCGGCGCGCAATGTGAAGCGGTTCCTGGACCAGGCTGGCCAGCATCTGTCCGCGGCGCGTGAAAGCGCCACGCCGTGAAGGGGGCCTGCCACTGTGGCGCGGTGCGCTTCGAGATCGCCAGGCCGCCGGCCTGGGCGCTCGACTGCAACTGCACCGTCTGCCGCCGCTACGGCGCGATGTGGACCTACCTGCACGGCGAGCAGCCCATCGAGCTGACCATGCCGCCGACGGGCGCCACCGACACCTACCGGTGGCTGGATGGCGACCTGGCGTTCCACCGCTGCAAGGTCTGCGGCTGCATCACCCACATGGAGGCGGCGAAAGCCGATCCGCCGCGTGTCTACGGCGTCAACGCGCGGCTCATGGTCGGCCTCGACCCGGGCAAGGTAAAGATCGTGCACGTGGACAACGGCCACTCCGGCTTCTTCTGGACCGTGTCGCCGGAGCCCGATATCGCCAGCCGGCATCCGGTGACGCCGCCGCCCGGGCCCGACGACTGGCGCTAGGGGTGGCGTGCGGCGTTCGGGCCGACTATCGGGGAGCGGGACGGCGCGAACGCGCGCCTCGGGAGCGGCCAGGTGACAAGGAACCTTCGCGTCGGCATCGCCGGCCTCGGCACTGTGGGCGGGGGACTGGTCAAGCTGATCCAGCGCCGTGACGACTTTGCGCCCGCCGGCGGCAAGATCGTCATCGCCGGCGTCTGCGCCCTCTCGCCGACGGCCCACACCGGTTTCGACATCACCAGCTACCGCTGGTTCGACAATCCCATCGACCTGGCCAGCGATCCGGACATCGACGTCTTCGTCGAACTGATGGGCGGCGCCGGCGGCATCACCAAGGCCGCGGTCGAGGCCGCGCTGAGTCACGGCAAATCCGTCGTCACCGCCAACAAGGCGCTGCTGGCTCAGCACGGCGCGCCGCTCGCGGTCCTGGCCGAGGCCAATGACGCAAGCTTGCTCTACGAAGCGGCGGTGATGGGCGGCACGCCCGCGGTGAAACTGGTGCGCGAGGCGATGGTGGCTGACGAGATCACGACCGTCGCCGGCATCCTCAACGGCACCTGCAACTACATCCTCACCGAGATGGAGGGGTTGCTCGACCGTGGCGGCCAGGCGCCGGCCGACGCTTTCCACGCCGTGCTCACCGAAGCGCAGCGCATTGGCTACGCGGAGGCCAACCCGACCACCGACATCGGCGGCTTCGACGCCGCTCACAAGATCACGCTGCTGGCGGCGCTGGCGTTCGACTGCGCGCCCAACTTCGCCGCCGCTGAGATCGAGGGCATCGAGCAGGTCGAGCTGCTGGACATCAAGCTGGCGCGCGATCTTGGCTACCGCATCCGGCTGGTGGCGCAGGCGGCGCGCGTGGACGGCGGCGTTTCGGTGCGCGTGCACCCGGCGCTGGCCCCCATCGGCCATCCGCTGGCCGAGACCACCGGCGCGCTCAATGCGCTCTTCATCGAGGGCAAGAAGATCGGCCGCATCTTCATTCAGGGCGCCGGCGCGGGTGAGGGGCCAACCGCCGCCGCCGTCGCCGCCGATCTCGCCGACCTGCTGACCGGCGCGCGCAGGCCCGTCTTTCAGTCGCCGGCCGCGAGCCTCAAGCCGTTCGAGCCGGTGGATGCGGCCCATACGATCGGCCGCGCTTACGTCCGCCTCTTGGTGCGCGACGAGCCGGGCGTGATCGCGGCGGTGACCGAGACCTTGGCCGAGGCTGGCGTCTCCATCGACAGCTTCCTGCAGAAGCCGGTGGCCGACGCCGGCGGGGTGCCGATCGTGCTCACCACCCACGAGGCGCCCGAGAAGGTGATCGCCGAGGCGGTGCGCCGGATGGCGCTGCTGCCAGCGCTCATCCAGCCGCCGCGCATGATCCGCATCGCGCGCATCTGAGAATCTATCGAAAATGTGGAAATGGCTGGAGGCCAGCAGATGAGTGCAGGAACGCTGGATCGCGCTCTGGTCATGGAAGCCGTGCGCGTCACCGAGGCCGCGGCCCTTGCGGCGTGGCGCGAGGTGGGACGGGGCGATGAGAAAGCCGCGGACCAGGCGGCGGTGGACGCCATGCGCACGGCGCTGAACGAACTTGCCATCGATGGCCTGATCGTCATCGGCGAGGGCGAACGTGACGAGGCGCCGATGCTCTACATCGGCGAAAAGGTGGGCAACGGGACGGGACCGCGCATCGACATCGCGCTGGACCCGCTGGAGGGCACCACGCTCACCGCCAAGGCCATGGCCAACGCCCTGGCGGTAATGGCCTGGGCGCCGGCCGGCTCGATGCTCAACGCGCCCGACACCTACATGGACAAGATCGCCTGCGGGCCGGGCTTTCCACCTGGCATCATCGATCTCGACGCTACGCCGGCGGCTAACGTGCAGGCGCTGGCGAAGTCGAAGGGCGTCGATGCGCATCACATCACCGTCTGCGTGCTCGACCGGTCGCGCCACGCCGAGATCATCGCTTCCCTGCGGAGCGTTGGCGCCCGCATACATCTGATCACTGACGGCGACGTGGCTGGTGTGATCAACACCGCCGATCCCGAGACCGGCGTCGACCTCTATATCGGCCAGGGCGGCGCGCCGGAGGGCGTGCTGGCCTGCGCGGCGCTGAAATGCGTCGGCGGCCAGTTCCAGGGCCGGCTCGTGTTCCGCAACGCCGATGAGCGGGCGCGGGCAGACCGTCTTGGTATCAAGGACTTGGACAAGAAATATGATCTTCACGAGATGGTGCGCGCCGACGCCATCTTCGCGGCCACGGGCGTCACCAAGGGCGCGCTACTGGACGGGGTGAAGGTGACCGGTGGCTATGTGTCGACCCATAGCCTGGTGATGAACTCCTCGACGCGGACGGTGCGCGAAGTGCGCATGCGCAGAGCGGTGTAGCCGATGGCCTTCGCCGAGCGCCTCCACGACAGTCCGGACTTCCTGGGCGTGGCGCGCTCGGTGAGCGGACGCCGCTGGCGGGCGCGGGCCGCCGATGAGGCCGTCGTGCGCCAGGTGGGCCTGCAGGCGGACCTGATCGAGCCGGTGGCGCGGGCCATGGTCGCGCGCGGCGTCACGCCGGAGACCGCTGACAGCTATCTGCGCCCGACGTTGAAGGCGCTGTTCCCGGATCCCTCCAGTTTTCTCGGCATGGACGACGCCGCGCGGCTGCTCGCCGATGCCCTGGAGCGCGGCCGCCCCACGGTGGTCTTTGCCGACTACGACGTCGATGGCGCCTCCAGCGCCGCGTTGCTGGTGCGCTGGTGGCGCGCGATGGGACGCGAGCTGCCGATCTATGTGCCCGATCGCATGACCGAGGGCTATGGACCCAGCCCAGCGGCGTTCCGGCGCCTGCGCGCCGACGGCTTCGAGCTGGTGGTGACGGTGGATTGCGGCGCGGCGGCCGATGATGCTCTGAAGGTGGCCGCCGACATCGGCCTCGAGGTGGTGGTGATCGACCACCACCTCATGCGCGGCGCGCCGCCGCCGGCCGCAGCGTTGGTCAACCCGAACCAACCGGGTTGCGGGTCGGGGCAGGGCGTGCTGGCCGCTGCTGGCGTCACCTTCGTGCTGCTGGCGGCGCTGAACCGCGAAGCGCGGCGGCGCGGCTGGTTCGAGACCCGCTCGGAGCCGGACTTGCGTCAGTGGCTCGACCTGGCGGCGCTGGGCGCCGTCTGCGACGTCACCGCGCTCACCGGTTTCAACCGCGCGCTGGCCACGCAAGGGCTGAGGGTGATGTCGGGCTGGGACAATCCCGGGCTGAGGGCGCTGATGGCGGTAGCCGGCTCGCAAGGCCCGTCCAGCGTCTTCCATGCCGGTTTCATCCTTGGTCCCCGCATCAACGCCGGCGGTCGGATCGGCCGCTCCGACCTCGGCGCGCGGTTGCTGTCCACCGACGATGCGGGCGAAGCGCGAGACCTGGCCGAGGAGCTCGACGCGCTCAACGCTCAGCGCAAAGGCGTGGAGACCGAGATTCTGGAAGCGGCGGTCGCTGCGGTGGAAAGCGGCGGGAATTTCGATCCGGCCGCGCCCGCCATCGTTGTCGCCGGCGAGGGTTGGCATCCGGGCGTCATCGGCATCGTGGCGTCGCGCCTGCGCGAACGCTATCGCCGTCCGGTCGTGGTGATCGGCCTCGACCGCGCGGCGGACGTCGGCAAGGGCTCGGGTCGTTCGCAGCCGGGCGTGAATCTTGGCCGTGCCATCCAGGCGGCCTACGACGAAGGCTTGCTGCTGGCGGGCGGCGGCCATGCGATGGCGGCAGGCTTGACACTGCGGCCCGACGCCATCCCCGAATTCCGCGCCTTCCTCTGCGAGCGCCTGGACGCTGAAATGGGCGCGCCAGAAGCGGACGACGCCCTCGACATCGACGCCCTGGTCAGCCCCGGCCCAGGGGCGCGGCCCCTGCTGGACGCCTTCCAGGCGCTGGAGCCGTTCGGCCCTGGCAATCCCGAGCCAATGTTCGCGCTCGCCGACGTGCGGGTCGAGCGGGCGACGCCGATGCGCGGCGGGCACGTGCGCTGCACGCTCGTCGACAGTGGCGGACGCAGCATGCGGGCGGTGGCGTGGCGCGCGGCTGACACTGCTATTGGCCGGCGTCTGATGGCCGGCGGCGGCGTGCTGCACGCGGCCGGAAAGCTCAAGCCGGATGACTGGAACGGGCGCGGCGCAGCCGAGCTGGAGATCGAAGACCTGGCCGATCCACGCATGGGCTGACAGGACGCATCGGGGCCGCTTGCGCCCTGGCGCCTCGGCGGATATATCCGCCGCCCTGCCGCGGGCCCTTCGTCTATCGGTTAGGACATCAGATTTTCAATCTGGGAAGAGGGGTTCGACTCCCCTAGGGCCTACCAAATTCAGCATCCGCAGGACGTCAGGTCCTCGCGACGACATTTCGTGACGCACGGAATGTCGACGGCGAAATATTGACGGCTCTCCTTCAGCGAGAACAATGTTATAGTGTCCCTCCCGGGCATGATGAGAGGCGCTGTTCGGGGCGGATTTGAGGGGCGGATGTCAGATTCGATTTTAGAGGCGCAGCCTTACGACGACCCGGTGCGTATCAGCGGGCGCGTCAAGTGGTTCGACGCCGGCAAGGGTTATGGGTTCGTGGTGCCGGACGATCCGGGCCAGACCGGATCGCGCGATGTGCTGTTGCATGTGACGTCGTTGCGCAACATGGGGCGCGAAAACGCCCTCGAAGGTTCGATCATCGTTTGCGACGTGGTCAAGCGGCCCAAGGGCTGGCAGGTCTCGGACATTCATGAGTTGGATGAAACCTCGGCCGCGCCGATGCAGGATCGGCCGCCAAGGCCGCGCTTCGACCATGACGGCGGCGGCCATGGCCGCCAGGACGGCGGTGGCGGCGGCTTTCGGCGCGACGGCGGCGGCGGCGGCGGTGGCGGTGGCGGTTTCGGACGCGATCGCGGCGACGACCGCGGTCATCGCGGCGGGCCCGGCCGGTTCGAAACCGTTCGCACCCAGCGCCGGCCGCCGGCGCCGCGCGGTCCGCTGGAGCACGCCAAGGTCAAATGGTTCAACCGCACCAAGGGCTACGGCTTCGTGGTGCGCGACGGCGAGCCGGGCGACATCTTCGTGCACATCGAGACGCTGCGCCGTAGTGGCCTGGAAGACTTGCAGCCTGGCGCCGATGTGATGGTGCGCTTCGCCGAGGGCCCGAAGGGCTTGGTGGTGGCCGAGATCGAGGTCGATCGGCTATAGGCCGGACAACCCGTTTCCGGAGCGTCCCGTCGTGAAGCTTACCGTCCTCAGCCGGCCGCTGCTGGCCGCCGTTCTCAGTTGCGCCGCGCTGGCCGCCGCGCCTTCGCACGCCGACGACGGCATCAGCCACGCTCAGCCCATGCTGCCGACCCAGCCGCTGGAGATCGACACCCACAAAGGCGCCTTCAAGTTCCGCGTCGAGATCGCCGATACGGACGCGACCCAGCAAGTGGGGCTGATGTACCGGCCGACACTCGCCAACGACGCCGGCATGCTGTTCGAATTCTCGACACCGCAGGAAGCGCACTTCTGGATGGAGCACTGCGCTCATCCGCTCGACATGGTGTTCATCGACCAGGCGGGGCACATCCACTCGATCGCCCGCAACACCAAGCCGTTCTCGTTGGATCCCGTGGATTCCAACGGCGACATCACAAGCGTGCTGGAACTACGCGGCGGCCGCGCGGCCGAGATCGGCGCTGGGCCTGGCGATGTCGTGAAGACGGCGTTCTACCGCAATGGATGACGCCGGCGGCGAGGAGCGGCCGGCGCCGCCCGAGGGCTTCGTGCTGTCGCAGGGCCGGGGCAACTTCTCCAACCACAACGGGCCCTACTATCACCGCGCCGACGGAACCCAGGCCTTCTTCGCGCTGAAGCGGCATTGCAACGGGGTCGGTTTGATCCACGGCGGCATGCTCTCGGCCTTCCTCGACGGCGTGCTCGCCGGCGCCGCGGCGCGGGGCTCGGGCGCGACGCCGATCACCGTGCACCTCTCCATCGACTTCCTCGACATGGGCCGCGCCGGCGAGTGGGTGCTGGGCGAGGCCAGCCTCACCCGCAAGACCACGGACATGGCCTTCGTCGAGGGGCGCGCTCACGTGAATGGCCGGGCGCTGGCCCGCGCCACCGGCGTCTTCAAGCTCATGCGGCGACGGGCCGAGTAGCCGCTGCTTGACGCGATGTCGCGAAGCGGCCACCTACCGACTAGGCGATGACCTCGGGGTGTAGCGCAGCCTGGTAGCGCATCTGCTTTGGGAGCAGAGGGTCGGAGGTTCGAATCCTCTCGCCCCGACCATCGACCGCCAAGGGGACCTTAATGCTGGCGCGCATCTACATTCCGGCCAAGAACGCCATGCAGTCCGGCAAGGCCAATTCCAAGGAATGGGTGCTGGACTTTGAGCCGGCCAGCGCGCGGGTCTCCGATCCTCTGATGGGCTGGACGGTTACCGGCGACATGCGTGGCCAGGTGCGGCTGGCGTTCGACACACGCGAAGAGGCGGTGGCTTACGCCCAGCGCTATGGCATCCCGTTCGAGGTGCTGGCGCCCAAGACCACGCCGCGCAAACCGAAGGCCTACGCCGACAACTTCGCCTTCTCCCGCAAAGAACCCTGGACGCACTGAGCGTGCGCGGGACCCCGTAGCTCAACCGGATAGAGCATCCGCCTTCTAAGCGGACGGTTGCAGGTTCGAGTCCTGCCGGGGTCGCCAGCGCGGCGTCAGGCCGGGGTTTGCGCCACTGGCGGCCGGCCCGCGTTCGCCCGCGCCTGGAACTCCGCGGTGGAGTTCTCGGAGGGGTAGGGGGCGTCGGGCACGGGCACGCCGAGGAAGGCGCACAGCCGGTCCCAGCCCTCTCCGACCTGATAGACCAGTAGGCGCTCGGCCGGGATGGCGGCGATCACCTCCGCGTCGTGCTTGCGGAAATAGTCGGTCATGTAGGCGCGATCGGCGAGGCGCTCTCGCAGCGGTCCCATCCACGAATCGAAGAACGCGTCCATCTCCGGCCTGGCCCCGCGCCCGGTGTTGCGTGGCGAGAAGATGGTGGCCTGGGTGGAGTCGAACCATTTGTCCGGGTCGCGCGTGGTGTGCAGCACCTTGGCGTCCGGGTAGTGGTCGGCGAGCTTTCGCCAGTAGGCCGCGCCCGGGTAGTCGACCATCGAGACGTAGCCCTCGAAAATCTGGTCCCAGACGTCCTTGCCTTGGCTGGCCTCGATCCAGAGTTTCATCGACTCCGGGTGCGCGAACACTTCCACCATGTGGTGGCACGGGCCGAAGCCCAGCATGTTCAGCGCCGTCTGCATCGACTTGGTGCTTGTGCGACCAAGTCCCGACCCAACCACTTTCAGCGCCATTGTCAGCTCCGCTAATCCCAGAGGAGCTTACGACGCGGGCGGGTGCGCCATCAACCGACCTTGGCCATGGAGTCGAGGGCGGCGCCCAGATCGGCGATCAGGTCGGCTGGGTCTTCGAGACCGATGTTGAGCCGCACGACCGGACCATCGAACCGCGGCGGCGTCTCGCGCACCTCGAACTGAGGGTCCGCGTTCAGCGCCAGGCTTTCGAAACCACCCCAGGAAAAGCCGAGGCCGAACAGTGCCAGGTGATCGAGGAATGCGGCAACCTGCGCCTCGCTGGCGTCTTTCAGCACGATGGCGAACAGGCCGGCGGCGCCGGAGAAATGGCGTCGCCAGAGCGCGTGTCCCGGCGCGCCGGGCAGGGCAGGGTGCAGCACCTCAGCCACCTCCGTCCGGGTCCCCAGCCAGCCGGCGACCTCCAGGCTGGACGCACCGTGCCGCGCCATGCGGGTTGGCAGCGTCCGCAGGCCGCGCAGCATCTGGTAGGCGTCCTCGGACGCGACCGAGTGGCCGAAATCGACGATCGCGCGGTCCAGCGCCACCTCAAGTTCGCGCGTGGCGCAAGCGGCGGAGCCCATGAACAGATCGGAGTGGCCGCCGACATACTTGGTCAGCGCCTGCACGCTGATGTCGACGCCATGCGCCAGCGGCTTGAACAGCAGTCCGGCCGCCCAGGTGTTGTCGATGACCGTGAGAATCCCGCGCTCACGCGCCGCCGCGGCGATGGCCGGCACATCCTGCATCTCGAAGGTGAGCGAGCCGGGCGTCTCCAGCACGATCAAGCGCGTGGCGGGTGTCGCCATCGCCAGCACAGCCTCCGGGGGGGCGTCGGGGGCGAAGTAGCGGCTGGTGACGCCGAACCGCGCCAGCACGCGATCGCAGAAGCGCCGCGTCGGCTTGTACACGCTGTCGGTGATCAGCACGTCGTCGCCGGCCTTCAGCACCGCCATGATCGCGCCAGCCATCGCCGCCAGCCCGGATGGGAAGAGCCGCACCGCGCGGGCGCCTTCCAGCTCCGCCAGCGCCGACTTGAGCGCTTCCTGCGCCGCCAGGCCGCCGCGACCGTAGGTGGGCCGGCGCTCGTCGTAGAGCGCCGCGGCGCTGCCCACGAGCACGGTGGAGCCCTTCTGGATCGGCGGCCCGACCGTGCGGAGCAGGTCGGATGGCGTCTTGCCCGCCCGGATCAGGCGGGTCGCGTCGCGAGGGTGCAGGTCCAAGGCCATTGCGCAGCGCCCCTGCAGGCCACGTGCGGCGTCGGTGGCCAGGATGGCGGCGAGCCAGCCTGGCGCCTCGGCTGGCGCCAGTTCGACAAAGCCCAGCGAGGCGTAGAACGGCGCGTTGAAGCGGACCTGACGATATGTGGTCAGCAGCGCCGCCGCCAAGCCGCGCGCCTTCGCCCAGGCGATGGCGGTCTGCATCAACCGCCGACCGTGGCCCTGCTGCTGCCGCTCGAACGTTACGTCCAGCTCGGCGATGTGCAACGCATCACCCTCGACCTCGGCCTGGATGAAGCCGATCACCCCGGCGTCCGGATCGTCGGCAACCCAGATTGTGCCGTCCGCCAGCGCCCTCGCCCAGGGACCTTCCGGCGGTGGCGGCGGTGACGGCGTCGCGGGCGGGACGAGCTTCACGCCCTCGAACGCCCGGTTGGCGGAAGCCTCGACGGCGTCGATCCGCGCCAGGTCGTCAGCGCGGGCGAGCCGGATGACGACCGCGGTCACGGCCCCGTCGCCACCGGTGTGTCGGTGCGCGCGCCCCATTCGCTCCAGGACCCGTCGTAGACGGCCACATCCCAGCGCCCCAGCCGGGCGAGGCACAGCGCCAGCAGCGACGCGGTGATGCCGGAGCCGCAGGTGGTGACGATGGGGCCGGAGAGATCAACGCCGCCAGCCTCGAACGCCTCGTAGAGCTTGGCCGGCGTCGCCAGGTGGCCCTCCGGCGTGGTGACGCTCGCCCAGGGCACGTTGAGCGCGCCTGGCATGTGGCCTTCGCGAAGACCGGGCCGCGGCTCCGGCGCTTCGCCGCGGAAGCGAAGCGCCGAGCGGGCGTCCACCAGCTGCACGTCGCCGCCCAGCGTTCTGCGCACCTGTTCCAGGTCGGCCAGCAGCTCTGGTCGGGCGTGGGCTTTGAACTCGCCATGCGGCGCGTCGTGCCAGCCGCCCTCCACCGGATGGCCCTCGTCGGCCCAGGCCCTGAGGCCGCCGTCGAGCACGTAGACCGCGTCGTGTCCCATGGCGCGGAAGCTCCACCACACGCGCGGCGCCGAGAACACGCCGACGCTGTCGTAGACAACGACCGTCGAGCCTGGCTCGACGCCCATGCGGCGAACGGCAGTGGCGAACGCCGGCGCCGCCGGCAGCATGTGCGGCAGCTCGGTGGCGTGGTCGGCAATCGCGTCGATGTCGAAGAACACCGCGCCTGGGATGTGGCCGGCGGCGTACTCGGCCCTAGCGTCGCGGCCATCGGCCGGCATGTGCCAGCTGGCGTCGATCACCACCAGGCCGGGATCGGCCAGATGCTCGGCGAGCCACTCCGCGGTCACCAGGGGATTGTGACCTAGGTCAGCCATGGCGGGACCGGCAGGTTGCGTTCGGTGAGGAACGCGGCGTTGAAGAGCTTGCTCTGATAGCGCGCGCCGTAGTCGGCGAGGATGGTCACGATGGTGTGGCCTGGCCCGAGGTCGCGAGCCAGCCGCACAGCGCCGGCGACATTGATACCGGTCGAGCCGCCCATGACCAGGCCTTCGTCCGCCATGTCGATGATCGCGTGCATCATCTCGGTGTCGGTGACGCGATAGGGATAGTCGACGGTCAGGCCTTCGAGGTTGGCGGTAATCCGGCCCTGGCCGATGCCCTCGCTGATCGAGGTCCCCTCGGCCTTCAGCTCGCCGTGGGCGTAGTACTCGTAGAGCGCCGCGCCGCCGGGGTCTGCGAGACCGATCTTGATATCGGCCTTGCGGGCGCGCAGCGCCGCCGCGACGCCGGCCAGCGTGCCCCCGGTGCCGACCGCGCAGATGAAGCCGTCGACCTTGCCGCCGGTCTGCGCCCAGATCTCCGGGCCGGTGGCGTCGATGTGCGCCTGGCGGTTGGCGACATTGTCGAACTGGTTGGCCCAGATGGCGCCGGCCGGTTCTTTGGCCGCCAACTCTTCGGCCAGCCTGCCGGAGTACTTCACGTAGTTGTCGGGGTTCGAATAGGGCACGGCGTCCACTTCGACGAGGTCGGCGCCCATCAGCCGGATCGCGTCCTTCTTCTCCTGGCTTTGGGTGCGCGGGATGACAATGGTGGTGCGATAACCGAGCGCGCGGCCGACCATGGCGAGGCCAATGCCGGTATTGCCGGCGGTGCCCTCGACGATGCGGCCGCCAGGTCGTAGCTCCCCGCGCGCCTCGGCGTCACGGATGATCCAGAGCGCCGCGCGGTCCTTCACCGACTGGCCTGGGTTGAGGAACTCGGCCTTGCCCAGAATCTCGCAGCCGGTGGCCTCGCTGGCCTTGCGCAGGCGCACCAGCGGCGTGTTTCCGATCAGGTCAAGCGCGGACGCGGCGGTCATGGCGGCTAAATCGCGGGCCGCGCCGGGCGGCGCAAGAGCGAAAGTCACTCCGCCGCCGGCTGAACTTGTCGGAGCCACCCATCGACGCCTTGCAGCACCGGCTCGGACTGCTGGAAGCCGCGCGTGACGAGGGCGAAGCTTCCGTCGCCGTTGGGGCCGACGACGAGCGTCGGAAAGCCGGTGGCGCCGGCGCGCTGAGCGATGGCGTAGTCGCGCCAGGTCTCGTTCTCCAGTCCTTGGTCACCAAGGGCCGCTTTGAAAGACTCTCGGTCAAAGCCGAGCGACGCTGCGATGTCGGCCAGTACGTTGGCATCGGTGACGTCGCGTCCCTCGACGTAGAACGCTTTGTGCGCCGCCTCGAGGAAATCGAGTGCGTCTTCGACGCTGGTGCGGCGCGCCAGCACCACGGCGCGCGCCGCCGGATCGGTGTCATAAACAAAGCCGTCGCGGCTCGCGAGCGCATCGCTGAACGGCACGCCGGCCAGATGCGCGATCTCATCCCAGTGGCCGACGAGGCTCTTGCGCGCCGCTTCGGACATCGGCTCCTTCGTGCCGGGGCGCAGGCCGCCCATCACCAGCCGGATCGGCAGCACGTCGCGGTAGCGCGCCCGCAGCGCCCGCACGGTCGGCGAGAAGCCGTAGCACCACGAACACATCGGGTCGGCGAAGTAGATGAAATGCAGGCCTTGCATCGGCGCCTCCGGCGCTCAGCGAGCCCCATCAGCCGGCGAAACGCAAGTCAGCTCTTGCTGAGGCTCAGCTGCAGCACATTGGTCCGCTCGGTGCGGAAACCGGCCTCGCAATAGCCGAGGTAGAAACGCCAGAGGCGGCGGAAGCGTTCGTCGAACCCCAGGCTCTTGATCTCGTCCCAGGCTGCCTCGAAGCGCCGGGCCCATTCCGCCAACGTCTCAGCATAGTTCTGGCCGAAGCGCACGACGTCGCGCCACTCCAGGCCGGCCCGGTCGGTCTCTTCCTTCAACCGCGTCTCCGAGGGCAGCATGCCACCCGGGAAGATGTACTTCTGGATGAAGTCCGCGCGCTGTCGATAGGCGCCGAAGAGTTCGTCGCGGATAGTGATGATCTGCAGGCCGGCGCGGCCGCCGGGCGCCAGCACATCGCTTATCTTGGAGAAGTAGGTCGGCCAGTAGGCCTCGCCCACCGCTTCGAACATCTCGATGGAGGCGACGCGGTCGAACTGGCCTTCGACGTCCCGGTAATCGAGCAGCCTGATGTCGGCACGCTCGGCCAGGCCCTTCTCGAACAGGCGCTTGCGAGCGAACTCGTACTGCGCCGGCGAGATGGTGATGCCGGTGACCCTGGCGCCGACCTCGCCGGCCGCGAACTCGGCAAAGCCGCCCCAGCCGCAGCCGATCTCCAGTACGTGATTGCCGGGGCCGAGCCCGATCTGCCGCGCCAGCGACGCGTACTTGTTGCGCTGGGCCTCCCTCAGTTCCTGCCCGGGCCGCTCGAAGCGCGCGGCCGAGTAGGTCATCGAGGGGTCGAGCCAGCGCGAATAGAAGGCGTTGCCGAGGTCGTAGTGCGCCAGGATGTTCTTGCGCGACCCGGCGCGGCTGTTGCGGTGCAGGCCGTGCATCAGAAAGTTGAAGAACTGCGAGAAGAAGCCGCCGACGTGCAGCCGGTTGATACGGTCGAGATTGGCCGTGAACGCTTCCAGGAGCTCCGAGAGGTCGGGTGTATCCCACTCGCCGGCCATGAAGCCTTCGCCGAAGCCGATGTCGCCGGCGCCCAGCACCCGCGAAAGGAAGCGGTAGTCGTGCACGATCAGCCGGGCATGGGGCCCCGGCTCATTGCCCTGCACCAGCACTTCGCGACCGGAGGGAAGCACGAAGGTGAGGCTGCCGTAGCACCAGTTCTCGCCGGCGATCTTGAGTACGGCGCGGAACGCCGCGGGCGCCCGCTTCAGTTCAAGGTCGTCCGGACCGACGACCGCGGTTGTCTCACCGTCCAACGTCGCCTCCACCGTGCTCTCTTTGCAACACCATACCACCACCGTACCGGAAGGCGAATTTGCCGACGCCGGAGGCGCAGCTTGCGTGGCCTCCAGGGCCGCGCCATGTCTACGCACGCCTCGCGGAATTGGATTGGAGCCAGCTTTGCCCATAGCGCCGAACGCGGTTGTCGAGGTGAAGGTTGCGGGCGGCGCCACAGTGCGGATCGGCAATCGCGAGCCGCTGGCCATCATTGCGGGCCCCTGCGCCATGGAAAGCCGCAACCATGCGCTGGAGACGGCGCACGCGCTGAAGGAAGCCGCTGAGCGACTGGGCGTCGGCTTGATCTACAAAACAAGCTTCGACAAGGCGAACCGCAGCTCCGGTGAAAAGCCCCGCGGCATCGGCATGGGCCAGGCGCTGCCGATATTCGCCGAGGTCCGCGAGGTTACGGGCCTGCCGGTGCTCACCGATGTGCACGAGATCGACCAGTGCGCGCCCGCCGCCGAAGTCATCGATGTGCTGCAGATCCCAGCCTTCCTGTCGCGCCAGACCGACCTGATCGTGGCCGCCGCCCGCACCGGAAAGACCGTGAACATCAAGAAGGGCCAGTTCCTCGCCCCCTGGGACATGAAGAACGTCGTCGAGAAGGCGCTGGCGGCTGGCAATCCCAACGTGCTCGCCACCGAGCGCGGGGCCACCTTCGGCTACAACAACCTCGTCTCCGACATGCGGGCGCTGCCCATCCTGCAGGAGATTGGTTGTCCGGTGGTGTTCGACGCCACCCACTCGGTGCAGCAGCCGGGCGGGCAGGGCGACTCTTCCGGCGGAGAGCGGCGTTTCGTGCCGGTGCTCGCCCGCGCCGCTGTGGCAGTCGGCGTCGCCGCCGTCTTCATCGAGACGCACGAGGATCCCGACAATGCGCCGTCCGACGGTCCCAACATGCTGCGGCTGGAGGACTTCGAACCGCTGGTGGCCGAGCTGATGGCCTTCGATGCGCTGGCCAAGCGCCGCCTGGACGCCTGACCCCGAACGCTGGACAATCCCGCGCGCCTCCGTTTGAAGCTTTGATGTGGCGCCCCGTGGGAGAGTCGCGATGGATCTTTCCGGCCTGCAGCAGCTCCTGCGCCAGATCGCCGGCGCCCGGGTCCTGATCGTTGGCGACCTGATGGTCGATCGCTTCGTCTACGGCGAGGTGACGCGCATCTCCGCCGAGGCGCCGATCCCGGTGATGGCCCGCGCCCGAGAGAACGTGATGCTGGGCGGCGCCGGCAACGTCGCCCGCAACGTCGCTGCGTTGGGCGGCGAGGCGGCGCTGGTGGGGGTGATCGGCCGCGACGACGCCGGCCGCCAGGCGAAGGACCTCACCGGGGCCGAGCGCGGCATCGAAGGCTATCTGATCACAGACGCGAACCGCCCAACCACGGTGAAGACCCGTTTCGTGTGCGGCGGCCAGCAGTTGCTGCGCGTCGACGAGGAGCTGGCGCGGGCGATCGAGGGCGACATCGAGCGACAGCTGATCCGCACCCTGGCCGATGCGGCGCGCGGCGCCACCGCAATTCTACTCTCCGACTACGGCAAGGGCGTCGTTACGCCCGCGGTGATCGAAGCGGCGCATGGGGCCGCCGCCCGCCACGGCGCCAAGCTGATTGTCGACTCCAAGGCCCGCTCGTTCGCCCGCTACGGCGCGGCTGACGTGGTCAAGCCCAACGCCGCGGAGCTGGCCTACGCCACCGAGCTGCCGACAGGTACGGACGTCGAGGTGGAAGCCGCCCTGGCCCGCGCGCTGGAGCTCTGTCCTTGCAGGGCGGTGATCGTCACCCGCGACGCCAAGGGCATGTCACTGGCCGAGCGCGGCGAGCCGGTGCGCCACTTGCGCCGAACCCCGCCGGAAGTTTTCGACACCATGGGCGCTGGAGACACCGTGCTGGCGACGCTGGGCGCGACGGTAGCCTCCGGCGCCTCGCTGGGAGACGCGGCCGAGCTTGCCCTCCTGGCCGCCAGCGTGGTCGTGCAGAAGGCGGGCACCGCCACAGCCTCGCCGGACGAGCTGATCGAGGCCGAAATCATCGACCGTGTTGCGCCGGCCGAAGCCAAGATCGCCACCGCCGATCGCATGGCCCGTGAGGCCGCGCGCTGGCGCGAGCGCGGCCTGAAGGTGGGCTTCACCAACGGCTGTTTCGACATCCTGCATCGTGGCCACATCGCCTACCTGGCCCAGGCGCGCGAGTGGTGCGATCGTCTGATCGTCGGTCTCAACACCGACCGCTCGGTGCAAGCGCTGAAAGGCGAGGGGCGTCCGGTCAACGATCTGGAGTCGCGGGCCTTGGTGCTTGCCGGCCTGCGCTCTGTCGACCTTGTCGTCGCTTTCGACGAAGAGACGCCGGTGGGCCTCATCGAGGTCGCGCGTCCCGAGGTGCTGATCAAAGGCTCGGACTACACGCTGGACGGCGTTGTCGGCCGCGATCTGGTGGAGAGCTGGGGCGGCGAGGTGCGTCTGGCCGAGTTCGTCGAGGGTCACTCCACCAGCGCCACCATCCGGAAACTCGCCAGGCGCGCATGAGCCGCCGGCTGGTCCTGGTCACCGGCGGCGCGGGGTTCATCGGCTCCAACGTGGTGGCGCGGTTGGCGGCCCGGCCAGACCTGGACGTGGCTGTCTGCGACTGGCTTGGCGACGCCGGCGACGCCAAGTGGCGCAATCTGGCCAAGCATCCGATCGCCGACTTCGTGCCGCCGGAGGACCTTTTCGCCTTTCTGGCGCGCCGCGCCGGCGAGATCGAGGCGGTGGTGCATATGGGCGCGATCTCGTCGACCACCGAGCCGGACATCGACAAGATCGTCCGCAACAACTTCGTGCTGTCGCGGGACCTATTCGACTGGTGCGCGGCGCAGGGGCGACGGCTGATCTACGCCTCCTCCGCGGCCACCTATGGCGATGGGACTCGGGGTTTCGACGACAACAATGACCCCACCGCGCTGGCGGCGCTGCGGCCTCTCAACGCCTACGGCTGGTCGAAGGCGCTGTTCGACAGCTATGCCGTGCGCGCCGCCACGCGCCAGATCGCACCGCCGCAGTGGGCGGGGCTGAAGTTCTTCAACGTCTATGGCCCCAACGAGGCCCATAAAGGCGCGATGCGCTCGGTGGCGGCGAAAATCTGGCCGGACGTCGCCGCCGGGCGCGCGGTCTGGCTCTTCAAGTCGGACCACCCGGACTATCCCGATGGCGGCCAGAAGCGCGACTTCGTCTACGTCCGCGACGCCGTCGACGTGGTCGAATGGCTGCTGGACCATCCTGGCGTCAGCGGCGTCTTCAACCTGGGCTCCGGCAAGGCGCGGACCTTCAACGAGCTTGCCGAGGCGGTGTTCGCAGCGACCGGCGCCGCGCCGCGGATCGATTACGTGGAGATGCCGGCGGAGCTTCGCAGCCGCTACCAATATTTCACCGAAGCGCGGCAGCAGCGCCTGCGCGCCGCCGGCTACGATCGGCCGATGACCACGCTGGAGGACGGCGTGGCCCACTACGTCAGCGAATACCTCTCCAAGCCGGACCAGCATCGATGAGCGCCAAGGTTTGCGTCGTAGGCGGTGGCCCCGCCGGGATGATGGTGGGCTACCTGCTGGCGCGCGCCGGCATCGACGTGACCGTCCTGGAGAAACACGGTGACTTCCTGCGCGACTTCCGCGGCGACACCGTCCACCCCTCGACGCTGGAGGTGATGCGCCAGCTGGGGTTGCTCGACGACTTTCTGAAGTTGCCGCACGAGGAAGTGGCGAAGCTTTCCGCCCAGATCGGCGACGACGTCATCCACGCCGCCGATTTCACCCGCCTGCCGCTGAAGACCAAGTTCATCGCGCTGATGCCGCAATGGGATCTGCTGAACTTCCTCGTCGACAAGGCCAGGGCGTTCCCGAGCTTTCACCTGACGATGTGCGCCGACGCGTATGGACTCACCCGCTCGAACGGCGTGGTCACGGGCGTGCTGGCTCACACGCCAGGCAGTGACGTGGAGATCGCCGCCGACCTCGTCATTGGCACGGACGGCCGCCACTCCACCGTCCGCGAATTGCTGGGCCTCAAGGTGATCGATCTCGGCGCGCCGATGGACGTGCTGTGGCTGCGCCTGCCGCGCCGGGAGGGCGACGAGGAACTGCCGCTGGGCCGCATCCTCGCCGGCGCCATCCTGGTGATGATTCCGCGCGGGGACTACTTCCAGGTCGGCTACGTCGTGCCGAAAGGCGCAGCGGACGAGATCAAAGCCAAGGGGCTGGAGGCGTTCCGCCGCTCGCTGGCTCACATGGCGCCGGCAATGGCGGACCGGATGGACACCATCACCAGCCTCGATGACGTGAAACTGCTTACCGTCGCGGTCGACCGGCTGGAGACGTGGTGCGTTCCCGGCGCACTTTGCATCGGCGACGCGGCGCACGCGATGTCGCCCGTTGGCGGCATCGGCATCAATCTCGCCGTCCAGGACGCGGTGGCGACCGCCAATATCCTGGCTGGGCCGCTGCGGGGCGGCGGTGTGGCGCTGGAGGACTTGCGCGACGTACAGCGCCGCCGGGAATGGCCGACCAAGGTGACGCAAGCTGCCCAGGTGGCGGTGCAGAAGCGGATGATCGCGCCCACCCTGGCCGGCGCGACGCCGAAGGCGCCCATGGTCGCCAAGCTGATCGACCACACGCCGTTCCTGCAAGGCCTCGCCGCGCGGGCTGTCGGCATGGGCGTGCGGTTCGAGGCGGTGCGTTCGCCCGGCTGAGCGCCCTTCTGGCGCGATGCGCCATGCGCTAGGGCTGGCGCATGAAGCGCGACATCAGGACCTGGTTCGCTGTCGCCGGCGGCGTGCTGCTCGTGCTGCTGGTTGTCGCCGGCTTCATCTGGCGCGACGACGTGGTCAAGGCGCTGCTCGACCCCAAGGTCCCGTTCGGCAAGGACGGTCCGCCGCCCCCGCCCGACTACGCTGCTACTGCTGCCTGGGCGCTGTTGCCTGACCCTGCCGCGCCCCGCCTGCCGGTGGACGTTTTCTTCATCCACCCAACCACTTATCCACCGGGCTTCACGTCATATAACGGCGGCCGTCACTGGAACGCGCCGATCACCGACCACGGCGCCAACGTGGCGTTGTTCCAGGTGATGCTGCCGAACTACGCCGGCCCCTTCGCCTCGGTGGGCGACCTTTATGCGCCGCGCTATCGGCAAGCCAGCCTCTACACCAAGTCCACGCAGTGGGATGACGCCATCGAGGCGCGCGAGTTTGCGTATGGCGACGTCAAAGCCGCGTTCGAGACCTACGAGACGCGCTTCAACCAGAGCCGGCCGTTCATCCTGGTCGGAGTGGAGCAGGGTGGCGAACTGGGCGCACGACTGCTGCGAGACGTCATCAGCGCCGATCCGGCTCTGCGGGGCCGTCTGGTCGCCGCTTATCTGATCGACACGGTGATCCCCGCAGCCGAGCATGGCTCAGCCTCTCCCACGCCCGCCTGCGGCAGTCGGGCGCAGGCGGGCTGCCTGGTGGCGTGGACCGCGGTGCGAGACAGCGACTTCACCGGCGCCCAGCGCCTGCTGAGCCGCGCCATGGTTTGGAACGACCTGGGGCACCTCGAGCCGCTGGGCGCGCGCCCGGCTCTATGCGTGAACCCGCTGCTGGGCGCTGCCAGCGACGCACCGGCGCCGCAGCGGCTCAACCTCGGCGCGGCAGCCGCGACCGGCCTTGAGTGGGGTGTGCGGCCGGCGTTCATGGTCCGCGAGGTCGGCGCTCAGTGCCAGGGCGGTGTCCTACGCGTGTCGCGACCGCGCTCTGCGCCCCTGCGCCCATCCGGCAACTGGATCGAGCGGGTGCGCGAGCCCGGCTACAATCTGTTCTGGGCTGACCTGGAAGCAGACGCGCAGGCGAGGGTGGCCACCTGGCTCGCCAATCATCCGGCTTCGGCGCCGGAACCCGGCCGCCAGTCGAACAGCTCCTGAAGCACCACCAGCGCCTGTCCCCGCGGACTGGTCATCTGCGGGTCGCGGGTCAGCATCAGCCGCGCATCGTCGGCGGCGACGGCGATCAGATCGCGATGCGCGGCGGGGTCGGCGAGACGATAGGCTGGAAAGCCGCTCTGTTTCAGCCCCAGCGGGTCGCCGCCGCCGCGCAGCTCCAGGTCCTTTTCGGCGATGAGGAAGCCGTCGTCGGTGCGCCGCAGGATGTCGAGTCGGGTCTTGGCGATCTCCGACAGCGGCGGATCGTAAAGCAGCACGCAGGAGCTCTCGCCTTTGCCGCGGCCGACCCGGCCGCGCAGCTGGTGTAGCTGCGCCAGGCCGAAGCGCTCGGCCTGCTCGATCACCATGATGGTCGCCGCCGGCACGTCGACGCCGACCTCGACCACGGTGGTCGCCACCAGGATCGCCAGCCGCCCCTCGGCGAACTCGCTCATCACCGCGTCCTTCTCGCTGGCTGGCAGCCGGCCATGGATCAGGCCGACGCGGGCGCCGAACACCTGGCGCAGCACCCCCGCGCGGGCTTCCGCCGCCGCCAGGTCGACCGTTTCCGAGTCCGACACCAGCGGGCAGATCCAGAACGCCTGCGCGCCCGAAGCGATCGCGGTCTTCAGCCGCTGCACGATCTCGCCCTCGCGGGCCATGGGGACGGCGCGGGTCGCAACGGGCGTTCGGCCCGGCGGCTTCTGGTCGATGCGGGAGACGTCGAGGTCGCCGAACACGGTCAGCTCCAGCGTGCGCGGGATCGGTGTCGCGGACATGGCCAGCAGGTGCGTGGCTTCACCCTTGGCCTGCAACCGCGCCCGCTCGTTGACGCCGAAGCGGTGCTGTTCGTCGACGACGGTCAGCGCCAGGGCGTGGAAAGCAACATCGTCCTGGAAGAGGGCGTGGGTGCCAACCGCCACGGCCGCGGAGCCACTCGCCAAGGCGGTAAGCTTGTCGGCCCGGCCGGCGCCTTTGTCGCGGCCGGTGAGCAGCACCGCCTTGACGCCGTGGCTGGCCAGCGGCCCGGACAGGGTCTCATAGTGCTGGCGAGCCAGGATCTCGGTCGGGGCCATCAGCGCCGACTGCAGTCCGCCAGCCGCCACGTCCGCCATCGCCAGCATCGCCACGACGGTCTTGCCGGAGCCGACGTCGCCCTGCACCAGCCGGCTCATCCGCTCGCCGGCGGCGAGGTCGGCGCGAATCTCGGTCAGCGTGCGCACCTGGGCGCCGGTGAGCTTGAAGGGCAGGTCGGCTTCGACCCGGCCCGCCAGGCCGCTGGCGGCGATGGCGCGCGCCGGCTGGGCGCGGCGGGCCGACTTGCGCTGCGCCAGCGCCAACTGGTGCGCCAGCAGCTCGTCGAACGCCAGGCGGCGACGCATCGGCGACTGCAGCGACAGGTCCGCCTCGGTCTGAGGGTGGTGCAGGGCCTCCAGGGCCGCCCGCCAGCCGCTCCAGCGCTGCTGCGCCAGCCATGCGCCGTCCTGCCACTCGGCCAGCTCTGGCGCCCGCTCCAGCGCCTCCAGCGCGAAGCGGCGGACAGCGCGCGACGGTAGACCGGCCGTCGCCGGGTACACCGCTTCCACCTCCGGCACCTCGTCCTCGCGCTCGGCCGGCCAGAGGTAGTCCGGATGGACGATCTGCAGCTCGCCGTCGAAGTCGCTGCGCTCGACCTTGCCGCTGACGACGCGGCGGGCGTCTTTCGGATGTGCCTCGGCCAGCCGTCGGCTCTGGCCGCCGAAGAACACCAGCGTGATGAAGCCGGTGTCGTCGAAGGCGCGGACCTTCCAGGGGTGGGTGCTGCGCCCCGGCCGCACGTGACTGGCGATGGTGAGCACGAAGGTCTGCTCTTCGCCGGGGATCGCCAGTGCGGCCTTGGTGCGTTCGCGGCGAACCACGCCTTGCGGGGCGACGAACAGCACGTCGCGCACCAATGGCCCCGCTACCCGCTCCAACATCGGCGCCACTCGCGCCCCGACGCCCTTCAGCGAGGTGACGGGCGCGAACAGCGGAAAGAGAATCTGCGGCCGCATCGGGCGATCATAGCAGCGCTGGGACCGCGCCGCGGTTGCGTCCGGTCACGGAGCGTCGGCATATCGGCGCGGGTTGATTCAGGAGGTCCTCATGCGGGGTTGGCTGGCGGCGCTCATGCTCGCCCTTGTCGCTGCGCCGGCGCTGGCTGAGACGCCGCCGCCGGGGCCCGCCGAGACGCAAGGCGACTTCGTCATCCACGATTTCCACTTTCAGTCGGGCGAGAGTCTGCCCGAAGTGCGCATTCACTACACCACCTTCGGGACGCCGCACCGAGACGCGGCCGGCCACGTCACCAACGCCGTGCTGATCATGCACGGCACCGGCGGGGAGGGGCACAGCCTGATCCGGCCCGAGTTCTCCGGCGAGCTGTTCGGCCCCGGGCAGCTGCTGGACGCGGCCAAGTACTTCCTGATCCTCCCGGACGACCTCGGGCACGGCAAGTCGTCCAAGCCCAGCGACGGCCTGCACGCGCGCTTCCCGCAGTACGACTACGCCGACATGGTCGAGGCCGAGCACCAGCTGGTCACCGTGGGCCTGCATGTCGATCACCTCAGGCTGGTGATGGGCACCTCGATGGGCTGCATGCACACCTTCATGTGGGCCGAAAACTGGCCGGACCAGATGGACGCGCTGATGCCGCTCGCCTGCGCCACGGTGCAGATCGCCGGCCGTAACCGCGTCTGGCGCGACATGGTCATCCACGCGATCCAGGACGACCCGGCGTGGAAAGGCGGCGAGTATGCCGATGAGCCGCTGGAGGCGCTGCGCACGGCCGCCGACATCCAGATCATCGCCGGCAGCGCGCCGCAGCAGTGGCAGAAATCGCTGCCGAGCCGCGAGACCGCCGACGCCTACGTCGCTCGTGTCGTTTCGGCGGACCTTGCCCGCATGGACGCCAACGACACCCTCTACCAGGTGGCGTCGTCGCGGGACTACGACCCCTCCGCGCGGCTGGGCGACATCAAAGCCCAGGTGATGTGGGTCAATTCGGCCGACGACTTCATCAACCCGCCGGAACTCGGCATCGCCGAAGCGGCGGTGAAGCAGATCCCGCACGGCAAGTTCGTGCTGCTGCCCATCGGCCCCAACACCCACGGCCATGGCACCCACACCTACGCCGTCGCCTGGAAGCAGTATCTGGCTGAGCTGCTGGCTGAATCTTCAAAATGAAGCTGACTCTCAACATCAGGCAACAGGTCTGAAGTCGTTCCGGGCCAATGGCCTGCGCTAATGCGCTCAAGGCTAGCCTGTGAGAAAGCTGCGCGCGGCCGACAGGAAGCCATCCGGTGCGTCCAACGGCACGCTGTGCCCGGACTTCTGAACCTCCACCAGCCGCGCGGCGGGGATCGTCTCCACCATCCGCTGGGCGATCTCGGGCGCCAGGATGTCGGACTGCGCGCCGCGGATCAGCAGCGTCGGCGCCGCGATGTTAGCGCAGGCGCGCCAGCCGGCCTCGGGATCGCGCAGCACGCGCCGACTGTCGGAGCGCAGCGCCCGATCGTAGCGCCAGGTCCACTTCCCGTCTTCGGTGCGCATCAGATTGGCGTCGATGCGCTGGCGGTGGTGATCTTCCGGCGGTAGCGCATTGGCCGCTCTGGCCCGCGCGAACGCTTCCTCTCGGCTCTCGAACACGTCTGAGGTGCGCACGCCGCTCTGGATTCGGGTGGCGCCAGCCGCCACCACCTCGGGCCCGATGTCGACCATCACCAGCGCACCCAGCTCGGGTGGTCTCCCGCCGGCGTAGTGCATGGCGACGCTGCCGCCCATCGAAAGGCCGAGCAGCGTGAAACCCTTGAGCCCCATCGCCTTCACGAAGGCCTGCAGATCCGCGACCATCTCGTCGTTGCCGTAGGCGTCGGCCCAGGCGCTCTCGCCGTGGCCGCGCTGGTCGAGCGCCAGCACCCGATAGCGGTCGCTCATCGCCGCGGCGAAGGCGTCCCAGGAGCGCGCGTGGCCGGTAAAGCCGTGCAGCAGCACCAGATCGGGCGCGCCTGGCATCCGGCTCGGCCAGTCGCGGTAGTGAAAGCGCAGGCCCCGCAGCTCGATCAGTTCATCGGTTGGCATGGTCATCCGGCGGCCCTCCCTCAGGCTCTGCCGCGACCGTAGCCCTCACTCCTGCCATGGCAAGGCGCAACGGCTCTGGCCTGCCGCGCCGGCGCGCCCTATATCGCCAGCTTCCGGCATGGACGAGACGAGGCTGAAGCGGTTGCGATTCCGCGCCTGGCGGCGTGGATTTCTGGAAGCGGACCTGGTTTTGGGCCCGTTCGCGGATAGCCATGTCCAATCGCTGACGGAGACCGAGGTCGAGGCGTTCGAGGCCCTACTCGATCACACCGACCACGACGTCTACGAGTGGATCGTCGGCGCCGCCGCGCCGCCGCCGGCCTTCGACACCGCTCTCCTTGCGCGCATTCGCGCGTTCCACCGAACGTCCGAGCCTTCCTGAGGTCCCTTTGTCGCTCGCCGAAGACCTGAAACGCGCCGCCCAGACCCGTGACAGCCTGGAACTGACCGGGGTTCCGGAAGGCTTCGACGCGCTGGTGATGGCCGACCTGGCCCGGGCTCGGGGCGGCTTGAACGTGTTCGTGGCCCGCGACTCGTCCCGCGCAGGCGCCTTCGAAGCGGCGATGGGCTTTTTCGCGCCCGAGATGGAGATCCTGCGCCTGCCGGCGTGGGACTGCCTGCCGTACGACCGAGTCGGCCCCTCGGCTGGCGTCGCCGCCGAGCGCATGGCGACGCTGACGCGGCTGGCGCAGGGCGGCTGGGGCAAGAAGCCGGTGCTGCTGATCATCCACGCGGCGGCGCTGATACAGCGGCTGCCGCCACAAAAGGCTGTTCTGTCAGCAGGTTACTCGGCACAAGTTGGCGCGACGGTCGAGATGACCGGGCTCGAGCGCTACTTTGCTATCAATGGCTATCATCGCGCCTCGACGGTATCGGAGCGCGGCGAGTTCGCAGTCCGCGGCGGGGTGATCGACGTCTTCCCGCCGGGCGCCGCGGAGCCGGTGCGCCTCGACCTCTTCGGCGATACGCTGGATGGCATCCGCGCCTTCGACCGCGAAAGCCAGCGTTCCACCAAGCAGCTGCAACAGGTGGACCTGTTGCCGGTCAGCGAAGCGCTGATGGACGCCGACGCCGTGGCGCGTTTCCGGCGTGGTTACGTCTCGACCTTCGGCGCCGCCGGCGACGACCCGCTCTATGCCGCCGTCAGCGAAGGCGCGCGGCGAGCGGGCATGGAGCACTGGCTTCCGCTGTTCTATCCGCAGCTGGAGACCTTGTTCGACTACCTGCCCAACGATGCGCTGATCGCCCTCGACCACCTGGCCGTCGCCGCCCGTGACGAGCGCCTGGCGATGATCGCCGACGCCTACGAGGCCCGCGCCAGCGCCGAGCGCAAGGCGCACTACCGGCCGCTGCCGCCGTCGGCGCTCTATCTGACCAACACCGAGTGGGCGGAAGGCCTTGGCCGCCATCCGGTGCGCCGCCTGGAGCCGTTTCACAGCGAGCCGAAGGCCGGCGTCGTCGATCTGGGCGCCAAGCTTGGCCGCACGTTCGCCGCCGAGCGGCAGCAGGACAGCGTCAATCTGTTCGAAGCCGCGGCCGACCACGCCCGCCGGCTGATCGCCGATGGCAAGCGGGTATTGTTCGCTTCGTGGTCCGAGGGCGCATCGGAGCGCCTGGCCGGCATGCTGGCCGATCACGGTCTCAAAGGGGTGCCGCTCGCGCCTTACTGGCAGGCCGCCAAGGCCGCAGACCCGAAGAAGCTGCAGCGCGTGGTGCTGCCGCTCGACGCCGGCTTCGAGACCGACAACCTGGCGGTCATCTCCGAGACCGACATCCTGGGCGACCGGCTGGCGCGGCCGCGCCGGCGGCGGCGCGCCGCCAACTTTCTGGCCGAAGCCACCGCCCTCGCGCCTGGCGACATCGTCGTCCACATCGACCATGGCATCGGCCGCTACGTCGGCCTGAAGACGCTGGAGGTGCAGGAGGCGCCGCACGACTGTTTGGAACTGCACTACGCCGACAGCTCCAAGCTCTACCTGCCGGTCGAGAACATCGACCTTCTGACCCGCTACGGCGCCGACGGCGAGGACGTGCAGCTCGACCGGCTGGGCGGCGCCGCGTGGCAGGCCCGCAAGGCGCGGGCCAAGGAGCGGCTGCGCGAGATGGCCGAGGGCCTGATCGGCATCGCCGCGGCCCGCGCGATGAAGCACGTCGAGGAAGCCCACCCGCCGCACGGGGTCTTCGACGAGTTCTGCGCCCGCTTCCCCTACGAGGAGACCGACGACCAGCTGAACGCCATCGGTGACGTGCTGAGCGATCTGGAAGCCGGCAAGCCGATGGATCGGCTGATCTGCGGCGACGTCGGCTTCGGCAAGACCGAGGTGGCGCTGCGAGCGGCGTTCGTGATGGCGATGAGCGGGCGGCAAGTGGCGGTGATCTGCCCGACCACGCTCTTGGCGCGCCAGCACTATGCCACCTTTGTGGAGCGGTTCCGGGGGTGGCCGGTGCGCATCGGCCGGCTGTCACGGCTGGTGCCGACGGCCGAGGCCAACGCCACCCGTGAGGGCCTGAAGAAGGGCGAGATCGAGATCGTCGTGGGCACCCACGCGGTGCTCTCCAAGCAGGTGGCTTTCAAGGACCTGGGCATGGTGGTCGTTGACGAGGAGCAGCACTTCGGGGTCAAGCACAAGGAAGCGCTGAAAGCCCTGCGCGCCGACGTGCACGTGCTGACGCTGACCGCCACCCCGATCCCGCGTACGCTGCAGATGGCGCTCTCGGGCATCCGCGAGATGTCGATCATCGCCACGCCGCCGGTCGACCGTCTGGCGGTGCGCACCTACGTCACGCCGTTCGACCCGGTCTCGATCCGCGAAGCCTTGCTGCGCGAGAAGTATCGCGGCGGCCAGACCTATTTCGTCACCCCGCGCATCGCCGACCTGGCCGAGCTCGCCAAGTTCCTGCGCGAGAACGTGCCGGAGACACACTTTGTCATCGGCCACGGCCAGATGGCGCCGACCCAGCTCGAGGACGTGATGGCCGCCTTCTACGAGGGCCGCTACGACGTGCTGCTGTCGACCAGCATCGTGGAGAGCGGACTCGACATCCCCACGGCCAACACCCTGATCGTGCACCGCGCCGACATGTTTGGCCTCGCCCAGCTCTACCAGCTGCGTGGCCGCGTCGGCCGCGCCAAGGCCCGCGCCTACGCCTACCTCACCACGCCTTTCGAGCGGGCGATCACCCTCTCGGCCGAGAAGCGGCTGGAGGTGCTGCAGTCGCTGGACAGCCTTGGCGCCGGCTTCCAGCTGGCCAGTCACGACCTCGACATCCGCGGCGGCGGCAACCTGCTCGGCGAAGAGCAGACGGGGCATATCCGCGAGGTGGGCGTCGAGCTTTACCAGCAGATGCTGGAGGACGCGGTCGCCGAGCTGCGCGCCAAGGGCGGCGACGAGCCAGCCGCGATCGACCGAGGCTGGTCGCCGCAGATCAACACCGGCGCCTCGGTGCTGATCCCCGACAACTACGTGCCGGATCTCAACGTGCGCCTGGCGCTCTACCGCCGCCTCTCCGACGCCGAGCAGGCTCAGGACCGCGAAGCGCTCGCGGCGGAGCTGATCGACCGCTTCGGGCCGCTGCCGCAGGAAGCCGACCATCTGCTGAAAGTCGTCGCCATCAAGGGCATGTGCCGTCAGGCCAACGTGGCCAAGATCGACGTCGGGCCGAAAGGCGCGGTGGCCAGTTTCCGCAACGACCACTTCGCCAATCCCGGCGGTCTCGTGGCCTTCATCCAGAAGAACGCCAACATCTGGCGTCTGCGGCCCGACCAGAAAGTGGTGATCCGCGGCGAATGGGAGACGCCGGACGAACGCCTGGGCGCCGCCGAGCGGGTGCTGAAGGAGCTGTCGCGGATCGCGACGGCCTAGGGTCGGAAAACGCCGGCCGGCGTCACGGGGCAGTTCGACCGAGTGCACACGACGTCCGGCGCGAGCGGGTGATAACCGTAGCGCCACAGGAACCAGTCCAGGGCGTGCGGGAAGTCGCGGAACGGGAGCTGATCGGTCTTGGGGCAGGGATCTGCGGTGGTCCGGCAGCCGGTCGGAAACCACAGCTCCCCCTTCGGATCATAGGCCGCGAGCATGTTGGTCCAGGCGGCTTTGTAGTCGCCGGCCAGCGCCATTTCCGCCACGTAGGCGGCGCAGGCGCCGTTGCGTTCCGTGGATGTGCGGCAAGCGGCCAGGCTTTTCGCGGCCTGCTCGCCGTGAAACGCGGAGAACCGCCGCTCATCGGAGACGTCGACGAGCGCGCCGTCGCGAACCACGTAGAGGCGCAGCGCCGGCCAGCTGCCGGCGTGGGAGGCGAAGGTGTAGTCGAAAGCGCCGTCGGGGATGACGAGCGTGGGCACACCAGACAGGGGCGCCCCAAGTATTTCCTTCTCCGGGTCGCCGTCGTAGCTGAGGTCGCGGCGCAGCCACCCGCCCCGGGTCGGGATGGCGACCTGCAGCCAGGTGCAGCAGTGCGCGCCGCCGGAATAGGTCATGAACAGAACCTGCGGCGAGGGCGAGGCCGCATCGAGCCTGACGACCCCGACCAGGGCGGCTGGGTCGTCGTAGGCTTGCGAGCCGGCGAGCGTCAGCAGCTTTCGGCCCGGCGACTGGATCGTCAGCGTCGGCGTCGGCGGGCCGCCGCCTTTGCTCGGCCTCGAGCCCAGCGTCAGCGTGAAGCCATCGGCGTGGTAGACCGGATGCGCGCCGTTCTCCGAGGCGTGCCAGTCGAACCAGGTCGGCGTCGTTGCAGCGGTCGCGGACGCGAGCGAGAGGCAAAGGCAGGCGAGGGCGGTCAGCGCTCGCCACATGCTCAGCTGACGATATCGTGGCGGGGCGGGCCCTTGGCGTCCGCCAGCATCTGCGTGGCGCGGCGCCAGATCTCCAGGCGTTGCGCCGAGAGCATGACGATGGCGAGCACCACGAAGGCGTCGCTGATCGCCACGATCGGCAGGTGCAGGCTCGCCGCCTGGCCCGCCAGCAGGTCGCGAGCGCCGTAGCGCAACACCAGCACCCCGAAGATGAACAGCATGCCGATCGGCGACGAGCGGGAGGACAGCTCGTGCGTCTCCGGGTGGATGTCGATCCGGGTGAAGCGCGCCCGCTGCCAGCCGATGGCGCCGCCCACGACGGCGCCCAGAACCAGCAGGCCGATGCCGACCGGCGTCACCGGCGGCGGCGCCGCCGACAGCGACGACACCAGCAGCGCCATGTAGATCACGGGCAGCACCCACAGGCGCTCGATCTTCAGCGGGCGCGGGCGGCTGTTTCGCAGCACCAGAACCACGGCGATGATGACCAGCGGCAGCAGGTAGCTCGTCAGGGAGCCGCCTTGCGGGGGACTGCCGAACATATCAGCTGGCCTGCCGGGTCGCGGCCTGCGCGGCGGCGGCCTCGAGCGCCTTGGCGGCGCTCTCGCCGGGGCGCACCTCGGCGACGCCGAGATCGAACTCGGCGACGAACGGCTGGCGGTCCGGACCGGCCTCGAAGGCGGTGCAGCCGATCACCGCGGCGATGCGCTCGGCGGTCAGCCGCGCCGCGCCCAGGCTGGTGGCGGGGAGGGCGAGGGCGAACACTTCGGGGCCCAGCCGCGCGGCGGTGTCTTCGGCGCGCACCAGCCGGCCGATCATCGAGCCGATCTGCGGAATGGCCCGTTCGAGCCAGCCGCCGGCGCGGGCCATGGTCACCTCCGGCCGCTCGGCCACCTTCAGCACGCACACCGCCAGCGGCCGGTTGCGGGCCTTGGCGGCCACCGCGAGGCGCATCAGGTGACTGGCGAAGAGATCGCGGGTGAAGAGTCCTGTCGAGGCGTCCATCAGGCCAGAGTTCTTGGCCTTGTCGAGCGCCTTGCGGATGGCGGTCTGACGCCGGTGGCTGCGCGCCAGCTCCAGCACCCGCTTGGCGGTGTCGTTCTCCGACACGTCCGGCGAGGCGACGTCGGTGACGCCCTTGTTGTAGGCGTCGGCGGCCGCCACATCGGGCGCGCCACGCTGATAGAGCAGAGCGGGCACGTGGTAGAGCCGGGTGTTGCGGCGCATGCCGGCGATGATCGAAAGCGCCTCGTTGGGGTTCTCGCCGGCCCACAGCACCACCGCGTCGAAGGTGCGCTCGTGCAGGTAGTCGAAGGCCGTGTACGAGGTGAAGGCGCCCACCACCTGCGCCTCATAGCGGGCCAGGGCGTTGGAGAGCGCCAGGAACTGGGGCGCCGGCTCGCCGACGCAGAGCACCCGCAGGGGCCCGCCCTCGGGCTCCGGCAGCTCCAGGCGCCGGCCGCGCTCGGCGAAGGTCTCGAGCCGCAGCTCGAATTCCTCTTCGGCCACCGCC
The DNA here is from genome assembly GCA_036502045.1 of Caulobacteraceae bacterium. GTDB lineage: Bacteria > Pseudomonadota > Alphaproteobacteria > Caulobacterales > Caulobacteraceae > Acaudatibacter. The sequence continues at coordinate 69,191 of DASXZG010000009.1, forward strand.
ATGCGCACCAGCGTTTCCAGCCGCATCGCCGCCTGATGCGGGTGCAGCGGCGGCGCCAGGGTCAGGTCGAAGCCGTGCGCCGCCAGCTGCGGGTCCGGGTCGGCGATGGCGATCACCGGCAGCCGGCGGGGCGTGCAGGCGGCCTTGAGACGGCGCGCGAACGCCAGCGCCTCTGATCCCATGCCGATCAGGTCGACGACGGCCGCTTCGATCTGCAGATCGCCCAGCGCGGCGATGGCCGCGAAGGGCCCACGCGCCGTCACCGTGCGCCAGCCCAGGCGGTCGAGCCCGTCGGCCAGCGGCCCCGCGCGCTCGTCTTCCCGCGCCAAAATCAAGATGCGAGCGTGAATCGCCAAATCGTCGTCCTTTGCGGGAGACTAGGCGGCGGAGCGCCGCCGCGCCAAGCGCGGATTCACCGTCGATCCGCGGCCAAACGACCGCACACCTTGCGTGACGCGCGGTCAGGCGGCCACAGTCGCGCTGCAGAACACTTCAGGAGCAACGCCATGCGCCAGGGTCCGCTCTCCGGCCTCAAGATCGTCGAATTCGCCGGCATCGGGCCGGGACCGTTCTGCGGCATGCTACTCAGCGACCTCGGGGCCGATGTGGTGCGCATCGACCGCATCGGTGGGCGCGGCGGGGCCAAGAGCGACATCACCGCGCGGGGCCGCCGCTCGGTGGCGCTGGACCTGAAGGATCCGGCCGCCATCGAGACCTGCCTGCAGCTGATCGAGAAGGCCGACGCGGTGTTCGAAGGCTTCCGCCCCGGCGTCATGGAGCGCCTAGGCCTCGGTCCCGACGTGGCTCTGGCGCGCAACCCCAAGGTCGTCTACGGCCGCATGACCGGCTGGGGCCAGACGGGGCCCTACGCCCAGGCCGCCGGCCACGACATCAACTACATCGCCATCGTCGGCGCCCTGCACGCCATCGGCACGACGGAGAAGCCGGTGCCGCCGCTCAACCTGGTGGGCGACTTCGGGGGCGGCGCGCTCTACCTCGCGTTCGGGCTGCTGGCCGGCGTGATCCACGCCAAAGCCACCGGGCAGGGGCAGGTGATCGACTGCGCCATGACCGACGGCGCGGCCTCGCTGATGTCGATGTTCTACGGCATGAAGGCGTCGGGCGGCTGGAGCGACACCCGGCGCTCGAACCTGCTCGACGGCGCGGCGCAGTTCTACGACACCTACGAGTGCGCCGACGGCAAGTGGATCGCCATCGGCTCCATCGAGCCGCAGTTCTACGCGTTGTTGATGGAGAAGACCGGCATCAACGATCCGGCGTTCCAGGCGCAGATGAACCGGGCCGAGTGGCCGGCGCTGAAGGCCAAGCTCGCCACCGTGCTGAAGTCCAAGACCCGCGCCGAGTGGTGCGAGATCATGGACGCCACCGACGTCTGCTTCGCCCCGGTGCTCAGCCTCGATGAGGCGCCGGGCCACGCTCACAACGCCGCCCGTCAGACCTTCATCGACCTCGACGGCGTGACCCAGCCCGCGCCGGCGCCGCGGTTCTCGGCCACGCCTGGGGCTGTGCAGCGTCCGCCGCCCAGCGTCGGCGCCCACAACGCCGAAGTGCTGGCCGACTGGGGCGTGGCCGCGGGCGCCGCCGTCAGCTGAGCGCACCCTTCGCGCGTCTGTCGCGCAACTGCGATATGCCGCCTGCGGAGCGATCTGGAGAGGCGGCGATGAGCGAAACCGAGGTCGGGCTGGAGATCAGCCGGCGCAGACTGCTGGCGGCGGCTGGTGTCAGCGGCTTGGCGATGGCTGTCCTGCCGGGCGCCGCACAAGCCGACGCGCCTTTGCCCACGGTCGATCCGCTGGTTGCGCCCCTCGCCGGCCTGCATCTGCAGTTCGGGTCCGACGCCGCGACGCAGATGGTGGTGTCCTGGCACACGCTGGAGCCTGTGCAGCGGCCCCGCGTGCTGCTGGGCGACCTCAGCGGGCGCCTGGAGCACCCCGCCGACGCCGCGACCGTCACCTACGTCGACGCCAAGACCAAGCAGACGGTCTACGCGCACCACGCGCCGCTGAACGGCCTCAAGCCCGCGACCGACTACCTCTACGCCGCTCTGCAGGAGGGTGCGGCGCCCGCCTTCTCGACGTTCCGCACGGCGCCGGCGGGGCGCGCGGCCTTCACCTTCACCAGCTTCGGCGATCAGGCGACGCCGACCCTGGGCAAGCGCTTTATGCCGCCGGAAGGCGTGACGCTGCCGAGCCCGCTCTTCGTCAGCGACAACCTGGGCTCGCCCGCCGCTGGCGACACCACGCTGGGCGTCGAGCGCCTGCAGCCGTTGTTCCATCTCTTCAACGGCGACCTCTGCTACGCCAACCTGGCGCAGGATCGGGTGCGCGCCTGGTGGGATTTCTGGCAGAACAACAGCCGCAGCGCCCGTAATCGCCCCTGGATGCCGTCGCCCGGCAACCACGAGAACGAGCTGGGCAACGGCCCTATCGGCTATCAGGCGTACCAAACCTACTTCAGCCTGCCGCCCGCCGCCGGCCAGACCGACGTCACCCGGGGGCTGTGGTATGCGTTCACGGTCGGGTCGGTGCGCGTCGTCTCCATCGCCAACGACGACGTCTGCCTGCAGGACGGCGGCGATTCTTACGTCCACGGCTACTCGCAGGGCGCACAGGCGGCGTGGCTGGAGGCGGAACTGGCGGCGACGCGGCGCAACCACGCCATCGACTGGATCGTCGTCTGCATGCACCAGGTGGCGATCTCCACCGCCGACAAGTCCAACGGCGCCGACCTGGGCATCCGCCAGGAGTGGCTGCCGCTGTTCGACCGCTACCAGGTCGACCTGGTGGTCTGCGGGCACGAGCACCACTACGAGCGCTCGCACCCGCTGCGCGGCCATCGCCACAACGGCACCCTGACGCCGCTGCCCGCCAGCCGCGCCACCGACGTGATCGATACGACCCGGGGCACGGTGCACATGGTCATCGGCGGCGGCGGCACCTCGCGGCCTTCGAACCAGGAGCTGTTCGATCCGCCGCAGTGCCGGGTGATCGTCGCCGTGGGGCCGCCGGATCCCAAGACCGGCAAGCGGCCGCCGGTCTATGTGCACGAGGACGCGCCGTGGTCGGCGGCGCGCAACGTCGCCCATTCCTACGGCTTCGCCGCCTTCGACCTCGATCCGGGCGACCGCCCCGGCGGCCCGACCACGATGAAGGTCACCTACTACGACGTCGTCGGCCCCGACGGCCGCCTGCAACCGTTCGAGACCTTCACGCTGCGCCGGCCCCGACGCGACTAGGGCTCTGAGTGGCGAGATGTCGTTCAGGTTGGGTTCAGGCGGCGAGGATCAATCTCCCCCGTGTCGACCGGCCGCCGCGCTCTCCCGTCCCTCGTAGCGGCGGCCGATCGATCAGGACGAAGACAAGGTCATCCTGGCGGCGCGCCGTCTCTCAGTAGGAGGCGGCGCGCCGTACGTCATAAGAGCGTCCGTTAGCTCACTTTACAATCAGAAAACCCAGCGCGCCGTCGGTGTCTACGGTGTCGAGCAAGGTCGCGCCTGCCTCTGTTAGAAAATGTGGCACATCGATCCGCGCCAGCGGGTCATCGGCCAGCAATCGCAGCCGCGCACCGGGCGGCGCGGCGTCGAGCGCCCGCCGCAGCTTCAGCGTCGGCACTGGGCAACGGTGCCCGCGCGCGTCCACCAGGATTTCCGAAGAGGCGTCGTCGTTCATACCCGGCCGATGCGGCGCAAATGCGCCCCCGTCAACTGATCAGGCCTTCCGCGCCGCCAACCCCAGGCCCACCAGCGCGAACCCCGCCACCACCAGGTCGAGGGCGATGATGTAGCCGATCAGCAACACGTCGGCGCGCACGCCCATGGCCAGCACCAGCACCGCCAGCAGCAGGTCGACGACGCCGGCGAGCAGCAGCCAGCCCCAGCGGGCGCCGGCGCGCTTGCGCTGGTCGAACGCCAGCATGATCAGCGTCAGCCCGTCGGCGAGCAGGTAGGCCCCGACCAGCAGCGCCAGCGTGATCGCGCCCAGCAGCGGCGCCCAGAGGATCATGCCGCCGACCACGATGGCAATGGCCGCCGAGAGACCGGCCCAGAACGGGTGAGCGTGATGGCGCGCGCCGAACAGGCTGACGATGCCGAATAGCCCGCTGAGGATCAGCAGCCAGCCGAACACCAGCGCGCCGGCCACCCCCGCCGCGCCCGGCAGGAACGCCGCCAGCAGGCCCAGGATGACGATCAGCAGTCCCTCGGCGATGAACCAGGGCGCGGCCCGGCGGCGGGCGCCTGGCGTAGCGGCGATGCTGGCGGCGGTCATGGCGCGGCTCCACTGGGTGAGGCGAGCGGGGAGCATGCGCCCGGCCCGGAGCGGTCACAAGCGATGTCAACGCTGCAATTTCCACCGTAAATCACCGATAAGAACGGCGCCCGAATTGTGGCGATGGATTGCGGGGCCGCTTGGTCAGTTCACGATGTCAAAGACCAGGGACGCCTTGCGACGCGGGCGATTGGTTACCATAGGTGACGTTGTTGCGCTAGCGCATCGCCGCCACACCACGTTCAGAAAGCGCCGACGTTCGGGGGCCGGGTCGGTGACCGCGAGGACACCGGGACGTTCCGCCCGCGCTGCGGCGCTGCTAGAACGGCGTCCTGTGCGATGCGTCTGGATGGGTGGCCGAGTGGTTTAAGGCAGCGGTCTTGAAAACCGCCGTGGGTTTACGCCCACCGTGGGTTCGAATCCCACCCCATCCGCCATACCCGCATGCATTGCTTGGGACCTAAGAGATGCAGACTTGGACGTTCCTTGCACGCATTCTGCCAGAGCGCGTGCCTATTCGCTTTGGACAGCCCATCGACGGTACCTGGGCATCTGACTTGGGGTTCGAGTACACCTTTAGCCTAAGAGTGAGCGATGCTCATGTCGTCATGAACCTGTCCGCTCCGGATGGCATCGACCTGTTCACTCTCAGAAATTGTGCACTCGAACAAATCGGCTCTCTTGTCGCGTTGGTGGGGTACGAAAGAGGGCTCGCCTTTGAAATAGATATATTGGCGGCCAATCGCGTTGACGCCGATGGGACTATGTTCTTTGGCATCGGGATTCCATCGCTGATGGAGCGTCGTCAGAAGGGACCAGAATTCGAGCTGTCCAACGACCTCGTCTTAGCTGTGATGGCTGATGTAGGTGCCCAGATAGCGCTGAAGAACTTCAAGTTGGCTATCCGCGTGGCCGTCGATAGTGGATTCTATTGCTTTCGAGCGATTGAGGCAGCAATGCAATCGATGAAGGAGCACCCTAGCGACCAGGACGCGAAGGGTTGGACGCAGTTACGGGGTGACCTGCGCGTTGAGCGAGGAGCGATTGATTTCGTGAAGAAACACTCGGACTTGCCTAGACATGGCAAGCCCTCCGTGATCATGGATGTCGATCGCGGAAAGGTCTTTCGAATTACTGACGAAATTGTCGGCAGATATCTAAAGTATCTGGTTGGCGGCCGACACGCTCTCGCTGAGGAGGCTTTTCCGATGCTGACGGCAGACTGACCGCGACAGGCGCCTAGACCAGTTCGACCTGAGCGTGGTGACCTATGGCGGCTGCAACACGGCGGTCGCGGGTCAGGAGTGGCGCGTCGAGCGCTTCCGCAAGAGCGACGTAGGTCGCGTCGTAGGCCGACAGGTTGTGCCGTAACTCCCAGACGCGCGGCAGCAGCGCGACGTGGGGATAGCGCGTCAGGGGCATGCCGCGCAGCTCATCGAGCGACGCGCGAGCGCGATCGGCGCTGACGTAGCCGTGAGCGACGTGACGCCGGATGACTTGCGCTACCTCTACGTCGAGCAAGTGAGGCGCGTGCAAGCCCGACGTCGCGCCTAGGAGGTGAGCTTCGATCGTTTGGGCCGCCGGTGTGCGCAGGAGCACCTCCAGGAGCGCCGACGCGTCGACAACGATCACCTGCTGTCCCGCTCGGCCCGGACCGCATCAGCCGAGGACTCGGGTGGGTTCGTTTTGGACAATTGATGCAGCCGCGCCAGCATCTCTTCGAGCGTGGGTCGCTCCGCGACTTGCTGGACTTCCTTCAGAAGGTAGTCGGACAGCGACATGCCGGCGAGGGCCGCGCGCGACTTCAGCTTGCGGTGCAGCGCCTCGGGGACGTTGCGGATTTGAACCATGACTCCCATGCGTGGAACGTAGTCACATGTGGAGAACATGTACAGTGGGGGCGCGCCTTGCTTTTCCCCCTCCGTTCCCCTACATCGCCGGCCATCACACACGCAGGCGTTCGGCGACGCGCGGGAGATAAGCCCGCGCGTTTCCGTTCCGGGCCCCAAGCCAGGTTTTCCTGACGGACGGGTTTTGGCCTGCGGAGGCGCACCGGAAGAAGGAGTTCAGTCTATGGCGCTTCCCGAATTCTCCATGCGTCAGCTCTTGGAAGCTGGCGCCCACTTCGGCCACCAGACCCACCGGTGGAATCCGAAGATGGAACGCTACATCTTTGGCTCGCGGGCCAATATCCACATCATCGACCTTTCCCAGACGATGCCGCTGCTGCATCAGGCGCTGGTGAAGGTGCGCGAAGTGGCGGCGTCCGGCGGGCGGGTGCTGTTCGTCGGCACCAAGCGCCAGGCCTCCGAGCCGGTGGCCACCGGCGCCAAGCGCTGCGCCCAGTACTACGTCAACCACCGCTGGCTGGGCGGCACGCTGACCAACTGGCGCACTATCTCGCAATCCATCGCGCGGCTTCGCGAAATGGAAGCGGTGCTGGAAAGCCCCGACGCGTCCGGCCGCACCAAGAAAGAAATCCTCGGCATGACCCGCGAGCGGGACAAGCTGGAGCTGTCGCTGGGCGGCATCAAGGACATGGGCGGCATCCCCGACCTGATGTTCGTGATCGACACCAACAAGGAAGCGATCGCGATCCAGGAAGCGCGCAAGCTCAATATCCCGGTGGTGGCGATCCTCGACACCAACTGCGATCCGCAAGGCATCACCTATCCGATCCCGGGCAACGACGACGCGGCGCGGGCGCTGCAGCTCTACTGCGACCTGATCGCCGACGCGGTGCTGGACGGCCTCACCGAAGGCCAGGCGGCCATGGGCGTCGACATCGGCGCGCAAGTGGCGCCGGTGGAGCCGGCGCTGCGGCGCACGGCGGCGCAGCCGGCCCCGGCCGCGGCGGTCGAGCCGGCGCCTGAGCCTGAGGCCGAACCGACCCCGGAGGTTTCCGAGGCCGAGTTCACCGGCGAGACCGCTGAAGCGGTTGAGCCGGCTGAGGCGGAAGACGTCACAGCCGAGAGCTAGGGCTCTCAGTCGCATTCGAGTTCTGAGCCGCCCCGATCGTCGGGGCGCGCCCGCATTGAGACGACAACCGGAGGCATGACCATGGCCGCGATCACGGCAAGCATGGTGAAGGAGCTGCGCGAGACCACCGGCGCAGGCATGATGGACTGCAAGAAGGCGCTCGAAGAAACGTCGGGCGACCTGCCGTCGGCGATCGACCTGTTGCGGGTTAAGGGGCTCGCCAAGGCCGCCAAGAAGGCCGACCGCGTCGCCGCCGAGGGCGTGATCGCGGTGGCGTCGATGCGGCAAGGGACCGGCATGAGCGCCGCGGCCATTGAGCTCAACGCCGAGACCGACTTCGTCGCCCGTAACGAGACGTTCCAGAATGCCGCCCGGCAGATCGCCAAGACGGCCCTGGACGTGTCCGGCGACGTGGAAGCGCTGAAGGCGGCCAAGGTCGCGGGTGGCCAGACCGTCGAAGAACTGATCGGCGGCCTCATCGCCACCATCGGCGAGAACATGACCCTGCGCCGCGTGGCCCGCTTCCACGTCGATCAGGGCGCGGTCGGCGTCTACGTGCACAACAAGGTCGAAGGCGCGACCGACCTCGGCCGCATGGGCGTGCTGGTGGCCGTGGAAGGCGCCGGCGACCAGGCAGTCCTTGAGGATCTGGCGCGCAACGTCGCCTTGCACGCGGCCGCGACCAGGCCGCTGGCGCTCTCCGCCAACGATCTCGACCCGGCCGAGGTCGAGAAAGAGAAGGCCATCCTCACCGAGCAGGCCGCCGAGTCCGGCAAGCCCGCCGGCGTGATCGAGAAGATGGTCGAGGGGCGCATCCGCAAGTGGATGGAGGAGGTCGTGCTGGCCAAGCAGGCCTATGTGAAGAACCCGGACCAGACCATCGAGCAGCTGGTCGCCGACACCGCCAAGCAGGTGGGCTCGCCGATCCAGCTCACGGCCTTCGCGCGCATCGCCGTCGGCGAGGGCGTGGAGAAGAAGGCCGACGACTTCGCCGCCGAAGTCGCCTCGATGACCAAGGGAAGCTGAGCTCCTCTCCAACAGTGTCATCCCGGCCGCAGCGCAGCGGAGAGTCGGGACCTTGCGCAGGGAAAACTCAGCAAGGTCCCGGATAGCCGCTGCGCGGCTTCCGGGATGACATTGATGGTTATTCGCGGCCTCACTCCCCCTCGACCGGACACCACGTTATGGTCCGGGTCGCCCGCGACTCAAGAACAACGGATTGCGCCACCATGGCCGACGCCCAGCCGTGCTACCGCCGGATACTACTCAAGGTGTCCGGCGAGGTGCTGATGGGCGATCAGCAGTTCGGCATCGACCTCGGCACGCTGGACGCGGTGGCCGCTGACATCGCTGAGGTCAGCCGCGCCGGCGTTGAGCTGTGCCTGGTGATCGGCGGCGGCAACATCTTCCGCGGGCTCTCCATGGCCGGGAAGGGGATGGAGCGGGCCAGCGCCGACTACATGGGCATGCTGGCGACGGTGATGAACGCGCTGGCGCTGCAGAGCGCGCTTGAGAAAGCCGGCATCATGACCCGCGTGCAGTCAGCCATTCCGATGGATCAGGTCTGCGAGCCGCTGATCCGCCGCAGAGCGATCCGGCATCTGGAGAAGGGCAGGGTGGTGATCTTCGCCGCCGGCCTTGGCGCGCCGTTCTTCACCACCGACACCCCGGCGGCGCTGCGCGCGGCGGAGATGGGCTGCGACGTGCTGCTCAAAGGCACCAGCGTCGATGGGGTCTACACCGCCGACCCCAAGAAAGTCGTCGGCGCGCGCCGCTACGACCGCCTCGACTATCAGGAGGTGCTGGCGAAAGACCTGCGGGTTATGGACGCCTCGGCCATCAGCCTGATGCGCGACAACGACATTCCGATTGTCGTATTTTCCATCCGTGAGCGGGGCAATCTGATGCGCGTGGTGCAGGGCAAGGGCGTCTTCACCACGATCGCCGCCGACGCGGTCGCCAGCGTAGCCTGAAGGAGCGCCGACATGGCCGAGAAACCCAACATGGCGAAGTACCGCGACCGCATGGACAAGGCGGTGACGGCGCTGAAGGAGGAGTTCGGCTCGCTGCGCACCGGCCGCGCCAGCGCCTCGCTGCTCGATCAGGTGACTGTCGACGCCTACGGCTCGACCATGCCAATCAACCAGGTGGGCGCGGTGAGCGTGCCCGAACCGCGCTCGATCACCGTCAGCGTGTGGGACAAGGGCCTGATCGTCTCGGTGGAAAAGGCGATCCGCAACTCCGGCCTGGGGCTGAACCCCGTGGTCGAGGGGCAGAACCTGCGCATCCCGATCCCGCCGCTGACCGAAGAGCGCCGCAAGGATCTGGCGAAGCTCGCCGCCAAGTACGCCGAGCAGCAGCGCATCGCGGTGCGCAACGTGCGCCGTGACGCCAACGACGACCTGAAGAAGGCGGAGAAGGACGGCGACATCAACCAGGACGAACAGAAGCGCCTGGAAAGCGACGTGCAGAAGATCACCGACGAGGCGATCAAGCGCGTGGACGAGGCCTTGAAAACCAAAGAGCATGAGATCATGCAAGTATGAGCGCCCGCCGGGCGCCGAGAGAGGCCAGAGCGATGTCTCGCCCGACGGCTCCTGCTGAGCGCGTGCTGCGGCCGGTGACCCAGGACGCTGGGCCGAAGCTGCATGTCGCCATCATCATGGACGGCAACGGGCGCTGGGCGAAGCAGCGCGGCCTGCCGCGGGCGCTGGGCCACCGCGCCGGCGTCGCGGCGCTGCGCCGCACGGTGGAAGGCGCCGAGGCGCTGAACGTCGAGCGGCTGACCGTGTTCGGGTTCTCCACCGAGAACTGGAGCCGGCCGCAGACCGAAGTCTCCGAGATCCTGGGCCTGATGAAGGCCTATTTCGCGTCCGACCTCGGCCGGCTCGAACGGGCCGGCGTCAAGGTGCGCATCCTGGGCCGCCGCGAAGGGCTGACGCCCGACATCATCTCCATCGTCGAGGAAGCCGAGGCGCGCACCGCGAAGAACGAGCGCTTCCACCTGCAGGTGGCGTTCAACTACGGCGGCCGGGCCGACATCACCGACGCGGCGCGCAAGTTCGCCGAACGGGTGGCGCGCGGCGAAGCGCGGCCCGAAGACCTGGACGAAGCGGCGTTCCAGCGCCAGCTCTCCACCGCGCCGGCGTTCGACCCCGACCTGATCGTCCGCACCGGCTACGAGCGGCGGCTGTCCAACTTCCTCTTGTGGGAGTGCGCCTACGCCGAGCTGATCTTTCAGGATGTGCACTGGCCCGACTACGGGCCCGACCACCTGGGCGCGGCGATCCAGGAGTACCATTCGCGCGAACGGCGCTTCGGCCGGGTGGCCGATGACGTCCTCGCGGCGGGCTAGGGCGCTGGGCGCGCTAGCGTACACGGCGGCCGGCCCAGCGGGGCGCTGGCCAGGCCGGGCCCGGCATGCTCCGGCCTAGGCGGTTCGACTGGGGCAACCTGAGGCTTCGGATCGTTTCAGGCGTGGTCCTGGCGGTCGTCGTGGTGCTGTGCGCGCTGCGCGGCGGCGACATCTTCCTGATCCTGGTGGGCGCCGGCGCGGCGGAACTCTCGATCGAGTGGTCGTTCATGGTGGCGCGCCAGGCGCCGACGCGGGTCGCCGTGACCATGACCGCGACGCTTCTGGCGGTGGCGTTCCTCACCTGGGCCGGGCACATCTACTCGGCGGTGTCGGTGATCGTGCTGGGGGCGGCGATTTCGGCGCTAGTCTCCAGTCCGGTCACCGAGCGGCAGGCCGACGCGGCTTATGGGGTGGTCTACATCGGTCCAGCGTGCCTGACGCTGATCTGGCTGCGCGACACCCCGCAGGGCGATGGCTGGACCATGATGCTGCTGGCCAGCACCTGGGCGGCCGACATCTGCGCCTTCGCTGTCGGCAACCTTTTGAAGGGGCCCAAACTTTGGCCTCGTTTCTCGCCCAACAAGACCTGGTCGGGATTCTTCGGAGGCTTGGTGGGCGCGGCGGGCGCGGCGGTGGGCGTCGCGGCGCTGATGATGCACCTGTCGCTGCCCGGCGCGGCGGCGATCGGTTTCGTTGGCGGGCTCGCCACCATGATGGGTGATCTGTGGGAATCGATGTTGAAGCGCCGGTTCGGTGTTAAGGACTCCGGAGATCTCATTCCGGGCCACGGGGGCCTGCTGGATCGGGTGGATGGCTTGATGTTCGCGACCATTGTGTTCGCCGGCGCGCGGCTCGTTGTCCGTCTTGGATGGGCGCACTGATGCCGACCCGCAGCGTCACCGTGCTGGGCTCGACCGGCTCGGTCGGCGAGTCCACGCTCGATCTGCTGGAGCGCGCTGGCGCCGAGGTGGAGTTCTTCGCCCTCACTGGCGGGCGCAACGTCGAGAAACTGGCCGAGCAGGCGCGCCGCTGGCGACCGCGCATGGCGGTGATCGAGGACGAGCGGCTGCTGCCGGAACTGCGCGAGCGGCTGAACGGGTCCAACGTGGGCGCCGCGGCGGGCGCCGGCGCGATCAGCGAAGCGGCCGCGATGGGCGCGGACTGGGTGATGTCGTCGATCGTCGGCGCGGCGGGGCTCGGGCCGACGCTGGCGGCGGCGCGAGTGGGCTCGACCGTTGCGCTGGCCAATAAGGAAAGCCTGATCTGCGCCGGGCCGGCGCTGCTGGCGACGGCCAAGGCGGCCGGTGGCGGCGTGATCCCGGTGGACTCCGAGCACTCGGCGATCTTCCAGTGCCTGGCGTCGGCGCCAAAGGACCGCGTCAACCGGCTGATCCTTACCGCGTCCGGCGGGCCGTTCCGCGGCTGGAGCCTGGATGAGATGCGCGGCGCCACTGTCGAGCAGGCCGTGGCGCACCCGAAGTGGAGCATGGGCCGCAAGATCTCGGTCGACAGCGCGCAGATGATGAACAAGGGCCTGGAGATGATCGAGGCGGCGTACCTGTTCGACATGCCGCCCGAGCGCATCGACGTGCTGATCCACCCGCAATCGATCGTGCACAGCCTGGTGGAGTACGTGGATGGCTCGACGCTGGCGCAGCTTGGCGCGCCGGACATGCGCACGCCGATCGCCTGCGCCTGGTCGTGGCCGGACCGCACCAATTGGCCCGCGCCGCGCCTCGACCTCGCCGAAATCGGCCAGCTCACCTTCGAGGCGCCGGACGACGTGCGCTTCCCGGCGCTGGCCATGGCCCGTCAGGCTCTGAAAGCCGGTGGTGGCGCGCCGGCGGCGATGAATGCGGCAAATGAGATCGGGGTGGCCGCTTTCCTTGACCGCAAGATAGGCTTTCTCGATATTGCCGCCCTCGTCGCCGAGACGCTGGAGCAGCTGGACGCGGCGGGGGAGCTGGCGGCGGGGGACGAAGCCGACCCGCTCGAATGGGCGATGCGGATCGACGCTGGCGCACGGGGCAAGGCCGCCCAAGTGCTGTCGCGATTTGCAGGCAAAGGCTACGCCTAGAACAAGGGAACGCCCTCAGGATGCTGGCCTTTTTCGCCAATGCGGCGCTGTACGTGCTGCCGATATTGGTGGTTCTCACCCTCATCGTCACCATTCATGAACTGGGCCACTTCCTGACCGCGCGAGCGTTCGGCGTGGCCGTCGACCGGTTCTCGGTCGGGTTCGGCCGCGCCATCGTCTCGGTGCGCGACAAGTGGGGCGTCGAGTGGCGCATCGGTTGGCTGCCGCTGGGCGGCTACGTGCGCTTCGCCGGCGACGAGAACGCCGCCAGCGTGCCGGACGAGGCCGACCTGGACGATCTGCGCCGCAGCATCGTCGAGCGCGAAGGCGCTGGCGCCGAGGCGCGCTATTTCCCGTTCAAGCCGCTGTGGCAGCGGGCGCTGGTGGTGGTGGCGGGTCCCGCCGCCAACTTCGTGCTGGCCATCGCGCTCTTCGCGCTGCTGTTCGGCACGCTTGGCGAGGTGGTGACGCAAGGGCCGATCGCCCAGGTGATGCCGGGCAGCGCGGCGGCGGCGGCGGGCTTCCTGGCCGGCGACGAAGTTGTCGGCGCTGACGGCCAGACGATCCGCGGCTTCGAGGATCTGAGAGAGTACGTCGCCTACCGCGACGGCGTCGCCATCGACTTCGCGGTGATGCGCGGCGGCAAGCTGATCCATCTCGATGCGACACCGCAGAAGGTGGTGAGCGACAGCCCGTTCGGCGGCCAAGCGAGCGGTGGTCAGCTCGGCGTGTCACTCGCGCCACAACAGCCGAAAATCGTTCACTATGATCCGATCTCGGCGATCGGGATGGGGGTGTCGCGAACCTGGGACGCAGTGGCCACCACCGGGTTCTATTTCGGCCGGTTGATCACTGGCCACGTCGGCGTGGACCAGTTGCACGGGGTGATCGGGACCGCCCGCGCCTCCGGCGCTATCGCCAAACAGGCCATCGACGACGCGCCGGGCCATCCGGCGCTGCAGGCCATGGGCGTGATCGTCAACATGGTCGGTTTCTGCGCGCTGCTGTCGATCTGGATCGGGTTGGTGAACCTGATGCCGATCCCGGTGCTCGACGGCGGTCACCTGCTGTTCTACGCCTACGAAGGCATCGTCCGCCGGCCTCTCTCCGCCGGGGTGCAGGCGGCCGGCTACCGGGTCGGACTTGCTTTGCTGGCCTGTTTGTTGTTGGTCGCCAACGGAAACGACCTTCACCTCCAGAAGGTCTTCCACTTCATCGGCGGCCTGTTTTCCTAATTCGAAGAGTCACCGGCTAGGTATGACGCAACCGATGACCACCTCCCGCGCCCGTTGTGCTGCGCTGCTCTCGGGCGTGGCCTTGGCGGTCCTGGGCGCGGCCGTTGTCGCTGTGCCCACGCGCGCCGTCGCGCAGGCTGATCAGAGCGGCATTGTCGGCCGCATCGTGGTCGAGGGCAACGAACGCATCGAGCAGGAGACGATCCTCTCCTACCTGCCGATCCAGGTGGGCGACACCGTCGATCCGACCAAGCTCGACCTGGCCTTCAAGACACTGACCCGCACCGGCCTTTTCGCCGACGTGCGCATCACCCTGCGAGGCGACACCCTGCTGGTCGAGGTGGTCGAGAACCCGATCATCAACCAGGTGCTGTTCGAGGGGAACTCGAGCATCAAGGAAGACAAACTCAAGGACGAGGTGGAGGTGCGCCCGCGCGCGGTCTTCACCAAGGCCAAGGTCGAGGAAGACGTCGGCCGCATCGTCGAACTTTATCGCCGCGACGGCCGCATCTCGGCGACCGTGACGCCCAAGATCGTCAACCTGCCGCAGCGCCGCGTCGACCTGATCTTCGAGATCAAGGAAGGCCCCAAGAGCGGCGTGCTGGGCATCACCTTCCTGGGCAACAAGCAGTACTCGGACAACGATCTGCGCGACGTGATCGTGACGCGCGAGAGCTATTGGTACAAATTCTTCGCCCAGAACGACAATTACGACCCGGACCGAATTGAGTACGACCGCGAGCAGCTGCGGAAGTTCTACCGCAATCACGGTTACTACGACTTCCGGGTGATCTCCTCGATCGCCGAGCTGGCGCCGGACCGCAACGGCTTCGACATCAGCTACACGGTGGACGAAGGCGCCAAGTACAAGTTCGGCAAGGTCAGCGTCACCACCGAGCTGAAGAAACTCAACCCGGACATCCTGCGCGCGCTGCTGCCCATCAAGAGCGGCCAGCTCTATCAGGACGACAAGATTCAGCAGGCGACCGACGCGCTGACCTTCGCCGCCGGCGCGGCCGGCTTCGCCTTCGTCGACGTGCGGCCGGAGTACAAGGCCAACCCCACTACCCACACTGTCGACGTCGTCTTCGATGTGAAGGAAGGCCCGCGGGTCTACATCAACCGCATCGACATCGTCGGCAACACAACGACGCTCGACTACGTCATCCGCCGCGAGATGAGCCTCACCGAAGGCGACGCTTACAACCGGGTGCTGGTCGACCAGTCGAAGAACCGCATCAAGTCGCTGGGCTTCTTCAAGGACGTCGACATCACCACGTCGTCGGCCGACCAGGACGACCGCACAAATCTGATCGTCAAAGTCACCGAGCAGCCGACCGGTCAGCTGTCGGCCAGCGCCGGCTACTCGTCAGTGGATCAGCTGGTGGTGGACCTGGGCTTCAGCCAGTCGAACTTCCGCGGCCGCGGCCAGGACGTGCGCGCCCGGGTCGAGATCGGCTCCCTAAGCCAGCAGGCCGACTTCTCGTTCACCCAGCCCCGGTTCCTGAACCGCAACCTGCAAGCCGGCTTCGACCTCTACACGACGCGCTACGACTTCGAGCAGTACGCTTCGTACGAGAGCGCCTCCACCGGCATGGGCCTGCGCTTCGGCTTCCCGCTGACGGTCAATTCCTCGATGACGCTGCGCTACACGCTGCGCACCGACGACGTGATCGTGGACGACAACCTCTGCATCCCCGGCGCGGAGCTGGTCTCGGTGGTGCTGTGCGACGAGCGTGGCTCATACGTCACCTCGGCGCTGGGCTATTCGGTGCGGCTCGACAAGCGCAACGACCCAGTGTTGCCGACCCGCGGCTACTACGCCGACCTCAGCCAGGACGTCGCCGGCTTCGGCGGCACCGATCACTACGTGAAGACCGAGGGCGACTTCGGCTGGTACCACGGCTTCAACAAGGACTTCATCCTCAGCCTGACCGCGCAGGCCGGCTATATCGACGGCTGGAACGGCGACTCGATCCGCATCGGCGACCGCTTCTACAAAGGCGGCGACACGTTCGTCGGCTTCCAGCTCGCCGGCATCGGCCCGCGCGACGTGCAGTTCGGCGACGCCCTGGGTGGCGACTTGTATATGATCGGGGAGGCCCAGCAGACCTTCCCCAACTTCCTGCCGGCGCAATACGGCATCCGCACCGCCCTCATCGCCGACGTCGGCTCGCTCGGCATCCTCGACCGTCAGAGCCAGTTCGACCCGCTCACCAACGCCCCGCTGACCACCGTCAGGGACGACTTCGGCCTGCGCGCCTCGGTCGGCGTCAGCGTCTTCTGGAAGTCGCCGCTCGGACCGCTGCGCTTCGACCTGGCCTATCCGGTGGTCAAAGACTCCTACGACGTCGTCCAGATCTTCCGCTTCTCCACTTCCGCAAAATTCTGAGACATCCCATGAACTTCCGCACTTTTCTGACGACTGGCCTCGCGGTCGGATCGGTCGCGCTCAGCGCACCCCTCGCCAACAGCGCAACGCCCAGCGCGGCGCCGCCGGCCGCTCCAGCGGCCGCGCCGGAGCCGCCGGTGGTGCAAGGCCCGCCGATCCCGGGCTATTGCGTGTTTTCGGCCCGCCAGATCCTGGCTCAGTCCAAAGTCGGCCAGGCGGTCGACGCCCGGCTGCGGGTGCTGAGCCAGCAGGTCGAGGCCGAGCTGCAGCCTGAGGCAGACGGCATCAAGGCCGATGAGCGGGCGCTGCAGACTCAGGGCGCCTCAATGGATCAGGCCACCGGCCAGGCCAAGCAGGCCAACCTGCAGCTGCGGGTCACCAACTTCGAGAAGCGCGAACAGCTGCGTCAGCAGGAGATGCAGGCCACGCAAAACAAGCAGGTCGGCATTATCCTGAAGCAGCTCGATCCGATCCTGCGCGGCATCTACCAGCAGCAGAAGTGCTCGATCCTGGTCGACGGTGACGCTGGCGGGGTGACGCTGATGAACGACCAGATGAACCTCTCGCCGGCGGCGGTCACCCAGCTTGACGCCAAGCTGCAGACGCTGACGTTCGACCGCGAGCATCTGGACACGGCTCAGGCCGGCGCCGCCGGGGCCCCGCCGGCTGGCGGCCAGTGACATCAGGAATGGGCGGTGAACACGCCTGATCCCCGGTTCTTCGAACCGTTAGGCCCGGTCGGCCTCGCCGAGATCGCCGCGGCGGCGGGCGCTGTGTGTCCGCCGACGGCGGCCGACCTGGCGATCGCGTCGGTCTCGATTCTGGCGCTGGCCGGCGCTGGGCAGGTCACCTACTTCAGCGACCGCCGCTATGCCCAGGAAGCCGCCAAGACGGGCGCCGCGGCTTGCTTCGTGACCGCGGCCGCAGCCGACGCTCTGCCAGCAGGCTGCGTCGGGCTGGTGACGCCAGCGCCGCAAGCGGCGTGGACAGCCGCGGCTACGCGCTTGCACCGGCCTCGCCGCTTCGACGCCAACGCGCCGGCCGTGCACCCGACGGCGGAGCTGGAGGAAGGCGTCGAGATCTGCCCTGGCGCGGTCGTCGGCGCCCACGCTCAGATCGGGGCTGGGACCGTCATCGGCCCCGGCGCGGCGATCGGGCCGGGCGTCGCCATCGGCCGCCGCTGTGTCATCGGAGCCAACGTGAGTGTCAGCTTTGCCCTGATCGGCGACGGCGTGCGGCTGCTGGCCAACTGTGCGATCGGCGAAGCGGGCTTCGGGGTGGCGGTAGGGGCCAGCGGCTTGGTCGACGCGCCTCAACTGGGGCGGGTGATCCTGCAGGACAACGTGACCATCGGCGCCTGTTCGTGCGTCGACCGCGGCGCGTTCGAAGACACCGTGGTTGGCGAGAACACCAAGATCGACAACCTCGTAATGATCGCCCACAACGTGCGGGTCGGCCGCAATTGCGTCATGGCCGCGCACACGGGGATCTCCGGCAGCGTGACCATTGGCGACGGAGCGATGCTGGGCGGACGGGTCGGCATCAAGGATCACATCGACGTCGGCGCCGGGGCGCAGCTGGGCGCCAACTCCGGCGTGATGCATGACGTTCCCGCCGGGCAGGCCTGGGGCGGCTTTCCAGCGCAGCCGGTCAAGCAATGGCTGCGCGAAGTGGGCTGGCTACGACGCGCGGTCCATCGCGGCGGCGGGCGGGGAGGCGAGGCATGAGCGATGGCGAGACCAGCGCCGCCGCCGGGTCGAACATCGACCTCGCGGAGGTGATGCGGCTGATCCCCCACCGTCCGCCGTTCCTGATGATCGACCGGGCGGAGAACTACAAGCAGAACGAGTCCATCGTTGGCGTGAAGTGCGTCACCATGAACGAGCCCTACTTTGCCGGTCACTTCCCAGGCTACCCGGTGATGCCGGGAGTGTTGATCATCGAGTGTTTGGCCCAGACAGGCGGCGTGCTGATGAGCAAGTCGCTGGAGTTGGTCACTGCCGGCAAGGTGGTGATGTTCATGTCGGTGGACAATTGCCGCTTTCGCGCCCCGGTGCGGCCGGGCGACGTGCTGCGCATGCACGTCGAGGTGACGCGGGCGCGCGGCGATGTGTTCCGCTTCCGCGGCCGGGCCACGGTGGACGACCGTATGGCCGCCGAGTGCGAGTTCGCCGCCATGCTGGTGTCGGCGACGCTCACCCCATGACGGGTATCCATGCGACGGCGATCGTCTCGCCTGAGGCCCGCCTCGGCGAGGACGTGGAGGTCGGTCCCTATTGCGTCGTCGGCGCCGGCGTGACGCTGGGCGCCCGCACCTTCTTGCGCGCTCACGTCGTGGTCGAAGGGCCGACCGATATTGGCGCGGACTGCGACATCTTCCCGTTCGCGGCGCTGGGCGGCGCGCCGCAGCACGCGGGCTATCGCGGCGAGCCCACCCGGCTGGTCATCGGCGACCGCAACGTCATCCGCGAGCACGTCACCATGAACCGCGGCACCCCGGGCGGGCGGGGCCTGACCAGCGTGGGGTCCGACGGCTTCTTCATGGCGCAGTGCCACATCGGCCACGACTGCATGGTGGGCGACAAGGTCACCCTCGCCCAGGGCGCCACGCTCGGCGGCCACTCGCAGCTCGACGACTTCGTCATCCTGGGCGGCGCGGCCAACGTGCACCAGGGCAACCGGGTCGGGCGCCATGCGATGGTCGGCGGCATGTCCGGCGTGAACCGCGACGTGATCCCGTTCGGCGCGGCCCAGCACAATCCGATTACCTTGGGCGGCCTGAACATCGTCGGCCTGCGCCGCCGCGGCTTTTCCCGCGAGACCATGCACACGCTCCGCGCCTCCTATCGGATGCTGTTCGCCGACCGCGGCACGCTGCAGGACCGCATCGACGAGGTGGCCCAGAGCTTTCCTACCTCACCCGAAGTGGCCGAGGTGGTGCGGTTCCTGCGTGCGGAGGACGGACGGGCGATCTGCACGCCGCGGGACCGTTGAAGCGGTGCGCAAGCTGGGCCTGATCGCGGGCGGCGGCGATCTGCCGCTACGGCTCGCCGCCCACTGCGCCGATGCCGGCCGGCCGCTCCATGTGGTGCGCCTGAGGGGCATGGCCGACGTCGCCTTGGCCAGCTACCCCGGCGGCGAGGTGGCGCTGGGCGAAGTCGGCAAGGCGATCTCGCTGGTGAAGAAGGCCGGGTGCGAGAACGTCTGCTTCGCGGGCCAGGTGCAGCGGCCGGATCTGCGCAACCTCGCCTTCGACGCCGGCGGCATGGCGCTGTTGCCGAAGATGTTGAGCGCGGCGCGAAGCGGCGACGACGCCTTGCTGCGCGTGGTGCTTGGCGCTTTCGAGGCCGCGGGGCTGATCGTGGAGGGTGCTCACGAGGTGATGGCCTCGCTGACCTTGCCGGCGGGTCCATTGGGCGCTCACGCCCCGCCGCCCGACGCCATGGCCGACGTCGCCCGCGCGCTGGACGTCGCCCGGGCGATCGGCAGCTTCGACATAGGGCAGGGCGCAGTGGTCTGCGACGGCCTGGTGCTGGCGGTGGAGGCGCAGGAAGGCACCGACGCCATGCTGCGACGGGTGGCTGAGCTTCCCGCGGCGCTACGTGGCGCGCCCGGCGCCCCGCGCGGCGTGCTGGCCAAGGCGCCCAAGCCGATCCAGGAGACCCGGGTCGATTTGCCGACCATCGGCCTGGCGACCCTCGAAGGCGTCGCTCGCGCCGGCCTGGCGGGCATCGCCGGCGAGGCTGGCAGAGTGCTGGTGCTGGATCGCGAGCGCCTGATCGCCCGGGCCGACGAGCTTGGCCTGTTCGTCGTCGGCGTGCCGGGGTGACGACGCCTTGAAGATCCTGATCGTGGCGCTGGAGCCGTCGGGGGACAATCTGGGCGCCGGGTTGATCCGTGCGCTGAAGGCGCAGGCGGCCGGGCCGATCGACTTCATCGGCATCGGCGGGCCGGCGATGGCGGCGGAGGGCTTCGTCAGCGCCTTTGGCGCCGAGGGCATGGCGATCTTCGGGCTCGACGCGCTAGGCGCGCTGCTGGCGACCTGGAACCGCATCGAGGACGTCACTCGGCTGGCGCAAGCGGCGCGGCCGGACGCGGCGGTGCTGATCGATTCCTGGCTCTTCAACTTCCTGCTGGCGCACAGACTACGGCGTCGCGCGCCGAGCGTCGCGCGGATCAAGTACGTGGCGCCGCAGGTGTGGGCGTCGCGGTCATGGCGGGCCCGCGACCTCGCAAAGGCGGTGGACCATCTGCTGGCCATCCACAGCTTCGAGCCGCCGTACTTCGAGCGCGCCGGTCTGGCCACGACCTTCGTCGGCAATCCGGTGCTGGCGGCGGGGGCCTCGAAGCTCAGCCGCGCCGAGGCCTGCGCGGCGCTTGGGCTCGATCCCGGTGCGCCGGTGCTGCTGCTGCTGCCTGGCAGCCGCGCGCCAGAGGTGCGGCGGCTGGCGCCGATCTACGAGCAGGCGGTGGCGCGGCTGATGCCTCAGTGGCCAAACCTGCAGCTGGTCCTGCCCCTCGCCGACGCCGTGGCGGGGCCGGTCCGAGCCGCTGTCGCGGCCTGGCGCTATCCAGTGCGGGTGGTTGAGGGCGCGGCGGCCGGGCGCGACGCCATGCGTGCGGCAACGGTGGCGCTGGCCAAGAGCGGCACGGTCACGACGGAGCTGGCGCTTGCGGGCGCGCCGATGGTGGTCACCTACAAGGTCGGGTTTCTCACCGGCAAGATCGTGCGGGCCGTGATCCGCACGCCCTACGTGTCGCTGATCAACATCGCCGCCGGCCGCGAGGTGGCGCCGGAGTATCTGCAGGAGCAGTGCACGCCGGACCTGCTGGCCGCGGCGTTGGCGACGCGCCTTGACGACGCCGATCTGCGGGCCAGTCAGGTGTCCGACCAGAACGCCGCCCTCGAAGCCATGGGCCGCACCATCGGCGACCCCTCCGCCCGTGCGGCCGAGGCGGTGCTGCAAGTGATCGCGGCTCGCCGGCAGGCGCCGTAGCCTGCGGCCTATTCGCGATGGATCGGGTCGATCCAGCGGACGGTTTCGACGCGGTCGGCCGCATCGATTTGCAGGTTCACCACCACGGCCTCGTTGTCGCTGCGAACCAGCACACACTCCAGCGTCTCGTCGGAGGAGGCGTTGATCTCCTGGTGGGGTACGAAGGGCGGCACGTAGATGAAGTCGCCGGGACCGGCCTCCGCGGTAAATTCCAGGTGTTCGCCCCAGCGCATGCGCGCCTTGCCGCGCAGCACGTAGATGACGCTCTCCAGCGGCCCGTGGTGATGAGCGCCAGTCTTGGCGCCGGCGTGGATGTGGACGGTGCCGGCCCACAGCTTCTGCGCCCCGACGCGGGCGAAGTTGATCGCCGCGGCGCGGTCCATGCCAGGCGTCTGGGCGGTATTGTGGTCGAGGCTATCGGCCGGGATCACCCGCACGCCGGAATGCTTCCAACCGTCTTCCGGCGCGCTCATGCTGGGCTCCGCGTGATACCGGGGGCAGCTTAGGCCGGCGGCGCGGCGCGCTCCAGGCTCAGCCGTGCGCGATCCAGCTCTCGAACTGCAGCATCAGGTTGAACCACTCCTGCCGCATCCAGCTGACGATGCTCGGCGGATCGGTCAGCCGCCGGTCGATGCGCTCCAGCCGATCGAGCAACATCCGCTCCTGGCGATGCAGGAAGTCGATCTCGCCAGCCGCGGTCACTTTCACGAAGTCCTCGCCGTGAATGAGGTCGTAACGCGCCTCGATCAGTAATTCGCGGGTCTGAGCGAGGGCGAAAGCCACTTCGCGGCGTACATCGACAAGCGACATGGTTCAGCGTCTCCGGAGAAGAGCGTGACGTCCCACAAACCTAATTCACCAAGCGCCGCAATGGTTCCGCTAAGCCGCGTCGCCGGAGAGAATCCAGGCGAGCGTGTCGCCCCAGCCGTCGAAAGCGGCGCCATGGCCGGCGGCGCGGAGAGCCGGCTCGCAGTCGGCAAGGAGAAGGCTCAGCGCCCCATGACCGCTCGGCGTCAGCACCGCGTCGATGCGCGCGAGCAGGTCGACCGGCGTCATTGGCAGGCGCGCCAGCGGGTGAACGGTCAGCTCCCAGGCCAGGTACTTGGCGTACGGGCGAAGGCGTCCGTCGTGCAGGGCGAACACTGCGTCGAGGAAGGGATTGAGTCCTTCCGCCGCCTCGACGCGCGACGCCAGCGGATCTCCGTCGCGGAGGCACTTCAGGGCGCGATAGGCCTGGTTCAGCGCGTGATCCAGTGAAGCGTGGATGAAACTGGTGACGGCCTCAGCCGGCACGCGCGCTTTGGCGTCGATGAGCGGCTGGGCGCGGCCAGTCTTGTCGATCAGCGCCTTCAGGTGCGCGAAGGTGTAGCGGTAGCCGCGCTCGTCGGAGTTCCAGTCGGCGAAGGCCTCGAACTGCGGAAAGGTGCGGGCCGAGAGGTCGACGCCGGGCCGCCAGTCGGCCTGGAAACCCTCCGCCAGTCCGATCTCGGCGCAGAACTTCTCGTAGGCGTTGTCGGCGATGATCAGGCCGATGTCCCAATCGGACCATTGGGTGGGACGGCCCATCCCGCGAGAGCCACCAAGCCAGAAAGCGAGGATCGCCGGATCTTCGCGGGCGCGCCGCTCGAGCTCAGCGTAGGTCTGCGCGCCGGTGTCTCCGCCGGCGCGCGCCACGGGACTAGCCCCGCGTATCGATCGGCGCGTAAGCGCGCTGCAGCGGGCCGTTGTAGAGCTGGCGCGGGCGGCTGATCTTGCGGAGCGGGTCCTCGAACATCTCTTTCCACTGGCTGATCCAGCCGACCGTGCGGGCCAGCGAGAACAGCACCGTGAACATGGTGGTCGGGAAGCCCATCGCCTTCAGAGTGATGCCCGAATAGAAGTCGACGTTCGGATAGAGCTTGCGCTCGATGAAGTACTCGTCGCTGAGCGCGATCTTCTCCAGCTCCATGGCCACCTTCAGCAGCGGATCGTCCGGGTCGCCGATTTCCTTCAGCACCTCGTGGCAGGTCTCCTGCATCACCTTGGCGCGCGGATCGTAGTTCTTGTAGACGCGGTGGCCGAAACCCATCAGCCGGTACTTGCGGTCCTTCACGCCCTGAACGAACTCGGGGATTTTGTCGACGGTGCCGATCTCTTTCAGCATCATCAGCGCTTCTTCGTTGGCGCCGCCGTGGGCGGGGCCCCAGAGCGCGGCGATGCCGGCGGCGATACAGGCGAAGGGGTTGGCGCCGGTCGAGCCCGCCAGCCGCACCGTCGAGGTGGAGGCGTTCTGCTCGTGGTCGGCGTGCAGGATGAAGATGCGGTCCATGGCGCGCGTCAGCACCGGGTTCGGCTTCCAGTCTTCGGCCGGGACCGAGAACGACATGCGCAGGAAGTTCTCGGCGTAGGAGAGGTCGTTGCGCGGCGACACGAACGGCTGGCCCACCGAGTACTTGAAGGCGCGGGCGGCGATGGTGGGCATCTTGGCGATCAGACGGTGGGCGGAGATCTTCCGCTGCTCGGGATCATCGACGTTGATGCTGTCGTGATAGAAGGCCGAAAGGGCGCCGACGGCGCCGGTCATGATCGCCATCGGGTGCGCGTCGGAGCGGAAGCCGGAGAAGAACCGGTCGAACTGCGCGTGCAGCATGGTGTGGTAGGTGATGGTCTTCTCGAAGTCGGCAAACTCGGCGGCCGTGGGCAACTCGCCGTTCAGCAGCAGATAGCAGACCTCAAGGAAACTCGACTTGTAGGCCAGCTCTTCGATCGGATAGCCGCGGTGCAGCAAAACGCCCGCGTCGCCGTCGATGTAGCTGATCTTGCTTTCGCAGGACGCGGTGGAGGTGAAGCCGGGATCGAACGTGAAGACGCCGGATTCATCGTAGAGCTTGCGGACATCGATGACGTCGGGGCCGGTAGTGCCTTTGATGACCTGCAGGTCGTAGCTGGTGTTGCCGATGGTCAGAGTGGCGTTGTCGGCCATGCGCGCAATCCCCTAAGTCCCAATAGCCAAACGCGTCCCTTACGCGATGTCCGGTTCGCCTTATAGCGGCTTACTGCACTTGCGAAAGAGCATCGTGGATGCGGGCGAGGCTCTCGTCTTTTCCGAGTGCAGAGAGCGCGCTGGCGAGGTCTGGCGCCACCGCGCCGGCGGCCAGAATGGCGCGCAGCGTCGGCCCGAACTTGCCGAAGCCGCCTTCCGCGTCGGCAAAGACTTTGAGCACCTCGTGGGTCGCGGTCGTCGACCAGTCGTCCGCTTTGGCGAGCACGCCGGCCAGCCGCCCGATCCGCGCCTTGACCTCGTCGCTGAATTGTCCGCGCGCCTTTTCGCCCAGCGGAATCGGGGGGCTCTTGAGCGCGAACAGCGTCAGGTCGGCCAGTTCCAGCGTCGTCTTGGCCCCTTCCTTCACCAGTGGAATGGTGCGGGCAAGGCGCTCGGCGTGGTCAGTCGGCAGGTGGGTCTCGCGGCTGTTCAGCACCTCGGTGACCAGGGCGACCAGCCGGGCGTCGTCGGCTTCGCGAATGTAGTGCTGGTTGACGTGGTTCAGCTTCGGCCAGTCCAGGCGCGAGGGCGCGGAAAGCGCGTCGACGATGTCGAACCAGGCCGCGGCGTCCGCGTCGCTGAAGATCTCGTCGTCGCCATGGCCCCAGCCCAGCTTGGCCAGGTAGTTGCGGATCGCCTCGGGCAGGTAGCCCATGGCGGCGAACTCCATCACGCCCTGCGCGCCGTGGCGCTTGGAGAGCTTGGCGCCGTCCGGCCCGTGGATCATCGGCAGGTGACCGAAAGCGGGCAGGGTCCAGCCCATCGCCTCGTAGATGTGCGTCTGGCGCGCGGCGTTGGTCAGGTGGTCGTCGCCGCGGATCACGTGGGTGACGCCCATGTCGTGGTCGTCGACGGTTACCGCGAGGTTGAAGGTCGGCGTGCCGTCGGAGCGCAGCAGGATGAGGTCGTCGAGGTCGCGGTTCTGGAAGGTGACGTCGCCCTTCACCAGGTCGCGCACCACCGTCTCGCCGGATCGCGGGGTGCGGATGCGGATGGTGAAAGGCTGGTTGGCGCGGTCGGCGACAGGGGCGTCGCGCCAGGGCGACTGCACCGGCCGACCCTCGGCCCGCGCCTTTTCACGCTCGGCGGCCAGTTCCTCGATGGTCATGTAGTCGCGGTAGGCCGCGCCCCGGGCCAGCAGCGCATCGGCCACCTCGCGGTGCCGCTCGGCCCTGGCGAACTGGAACACCGGCTCAGCGTCCGGCTCCAGGCCCAGCCAGCGCATGCCCTCGAAGATCGCCTCCACCGCCTGCGGGGTGGAGCGCTCGCGATCGGTGTCCTCGATGCGCAGCAGGAACTTGCCGCCGGTGTGCCTGGCGTACAGCCAGTTGAAAAGCGCCGTGCGCGCGGTGCCTATGTGCATCATCCCGGTGGGGGAAGGGGCGATACGGGTGACGACGGGGGAGGCGGACATTGCGTTACCGGGCGGAGGGGCGCGGGCTCTTAGCACGCGCCTTCGCCGGCTTCCTAGCATCGGGGAGATGGCCGCTGGCGCGCTGGCGGAGGCGCGGGCCCAGGCCGGGCGGCTGTTCATCTGGACCCCGGTGGCGTTCGGCGCGGGCGCGGCGACCTATCTCAGCCTGAAGACCGAGCCGCTGTTCTGGCCAGTGGCGTTAGCGGCGATGGTGCTGTCCGCTGGCGCGGGCGTCACTGTCTGGCGCGGCTGGAACCGGGCGCTGGTGGCGGTGCTGACGCTGACGGCGGTCGCCTGCGCGGGGTTCTCCGTCGCCAAGCTGCGCAGCGATCACGTCGCGTCGCCGATCCTGCCGGCCGGGCTCGGCGTCGCCATCGTCGAGGGCTATGTGGTCGACGTCGACACGCCAGGCGCCAACGGTCCGCGCATCCTGATCGCGCCAACCTACGTCAGCCATGTCGACCCGAACGCGTTGCCGCTGCGGCTGCGCATCGTCATGCCGCCCGGCGGCTATGCCTCGCCGGGCCAGGCGATCCGGGTGGAAGCGCTGCTGGATCCGCCGCCAGGGCCGGCCTCTCCCGGGGCCTACGACTTCGCCCGCGACGCCTGGTTCAATGGCGAAGGCGGCGTGGGGCTGGGGCGCAGCCTGCCGGTGGCCCTCGCCGCGCCACCCGCGCCCTGGCGGCTGCGAGCGGTGATGGCGGTGAACGCCTTCCGCTGGCAGATGGCCGCGCAGCTGGCCGCGGACATGAACCGGGCGCTGGGCGGGCAGGCGGGCGATGCGGCCGGGCTCGCCGTGGCCGTTACCACCAGCCACCAGGACTGGCTGACGCCCAACACCCGTGACCAGCTGCGCGCCGCGGGCCTGGCGCACATGCTGGCCATCGCCGGTCTGCACACCGCCGCGCTCAGCGGCTTCGTCTTCTTCGGCCTGCGCTTTCTGATCGCCGCCATCCCGCCGCTGGCGCTCAGGCTAAACGGCAAGAAGCTGGCGGCGGCTGGCGCGCTGGTAGCGGTGTTGGCTTACCTGGTGCTCTCCGGCGCGCATTCGCCGGCCAAGCGGGCGGCGATCACCGCCTCGGTAGCCTTCATCGCCATCCTGCTGGACCGGCAGGCGATCAGCCTGCGCTCGCTGGCTCTGGCGGCGCTGATCGTGCTGCTGGGCGAGCCCGAAGCCGTGGTGCAGCCCGGCTTCGAAATGAGCTTCTGCGCCACCGCCTCGCTGGTGGCGCTGGCCGAGGTCTGGCCGCGGGCGACGCGGGCCACGGACCTGCCCTGGCACATCGGCCTCATCCAGGCGGCGCGGGACAACGCCGTGGCGCTGTTCATGGTCAGCTTGGTGGCCGGCGCGGCGACGGGCCCTTTCGCCATCCAGCACTTCAACCGCATCGCCAACTTCGGTGTCTTCGCCAACCTGACCGCGGACCTGGTGGCCAGCGTCGCCATGATGCCGGCGCTGGCGATGGCGCTGCTGGCGGAGCTGTTCAACCATAACGCCGCGCTGCCGGCGCTGTGGGTCGCCGGATGGGCGGCGCGGGGCGTGGTGACGCTCGGCCACCTCTTCGCCACGGCGCCCAACGCCGGGATGGCGGCGTCGACCGCGCCGCAGATCGCGCTGATCCTTTCCTACCTGGGCATCCTCTTCGCTTGCCTGTGGAAAGGCCACTTGCGCTGGCTGGGCGTGCCGCTGGCCGCCGCCGTAGCACTGTGGCCACGCCCGGCAGCACCGCCAATCTGGATCGCCAGCGACGGCGCCGACGCCGCCATCGCCGTGAAGGGACAGGAAGTGGTGCTGCGGCCAGGTGTGCGGAGCTACGCGACGGGCGTCTGGGCGCAGCGGCGGGGCCTGGGCGTGCCGGCAGACGCCGCCGCGGCTCGGACGGCGCTGTTCGACTGCGACTACTGGTCGTGCGTTGCCAAGCCGGGGGTGACGCCGGCGCTGGGCATCTGGTGGACGCGTCGCGAGCCCAAGCCGGACCGCCTGGGCGAACTCTGCGAAGGCGCCGACATCCTGGTGATCCGGGCCGACGTCAGCTTGCCAGGCTCGTGCCGCGACGCCCTGGTGCTGCGCCCGACCGACTTCGCCGCCGGTGGCGCTGCGGAGCTCTATCCCGCCGGCAAGACTTGGCGCGTGGTCTGGAGCCAGCCCATCCGCGGCCAGCGACCGTGGACTCACGCTTCCGAGTAGGCGGCGCGCCCCGGGGAGGCTGGACAGGGTCAAGGTTGAACCGATAGCGTGCTCGCGCATGCGTTGGGGGTGTGTCTGCGCTGGTCTGCTCATGCTGTCGGTCGCCCCGCAGGCGGCGACAGCGGCCTGCACGCTGGGCAAGATCGCCGAGTTGCCGGTGACGATGGACGGCCTGACACCGACAGTCCCGGCAACGCTGGACGGCGTCGACGTCACGCTGATCGCCGACAGCGGCTCCTTCTTCAGCATGCTGACGCCGCAAGGCGCCAAGAAGGCCGGGCTCAAGCCCATCCCCGCGCCGCCGAACTACAGCACGATCGTCGGGCTCGGAGGCCAGGAGCAGACCGACCGGGCTATCGTGAAGCGCTTCTCGCTGGCCGGATTGACCTTTCCGAACGCCGACTTCCTCGTCGGCGCACCGCAACTCGGCGGCGGCGACATCGACGGCCTGCTGGGTGAGAACGTGTTGTCGTACGCCGACATCGAGTTCGACCTGGCGAACGGCGCAATCCGCCTCTTCAAGCCGCTAAGCTGCCCGCGCGACACCAACTTCGCCTATTGGGGGCCGGGAGGAGCAGCGACGGCCGACATCGGGTCCGCGGGCTTTCCGGCCTACGAGATCAAGGTGCAGATCAAGGTGAACGACCACCCGATGTGGGCGGTGATCGACTCCGGCTCACCCCACTCGTTCATCAGCCGCACCGCCGCCAAACAGGCGGGCGTCTCGGTCGACGATCCGGGCGTGAAACCAGGTGGCGTTTGGGGCGGGATCGGTCGCCGCGACTTCCAGACCTGGATCGCCATGTTCGCCAGCTTCGCTATTGGCGATGAGCAAGTGAAGAACGCGTACCTGCGCATCGGCGACGCCGACCCCAGCGGCGGGCAGGACGGCGGCGCGCAGATGTTGATCGGCGCCGACTTTCTGCTGTCACACCGGGTCTACGTGGCCAACAGCGAAAACAAGCTCTTCTTCAGCTACATCGGCGGACCGGTGTTCAACCTGGACGACGACGGCGCCGCCGCCGCGCCGACTGCGGCTCCAACCGCTGTCGCGGCCGAGGCGGCGGCGATCCCCGGCGCCGCGACAGAGACCCCCACGGACGCTGATGGTTACGCCCGGCGAGCGGCTGCCTCGGATGCCAGGCACGAATACGCTGCGGCGATCGCCGACTACACCCAGGCGATCGCGCTCGCGCCCAAGGCCGAGCACAACTACTACGCCCGCGCGGTCGATCACTGGCGCGACAAGGAAGACGACGCGGCGCGCGCGGATCTGACGGCCGCGATCGGGCTCAAGCCGGATGACGACGAAGCGATTTACGCGCGCGGCCACCTGGAACTGGACGCAAAGGATCTGGCCGCCGCGGCGGCGGACTTCGATGCCGCGGCCAAGCTCGTGCCGGCTTATCGCATGCAGGCCGCCTTGGCCTATGAGAAGGCCAAATTGTTCGAACAGTCCGTGGCTCAGTTCGACCTGGGAATCGCCGCACTCGACAAGAACGCGCCCGAACTGAACGTGGCGCTGAACGATCGATGCTGGACGCGGGCGCTCTGGGGCCAGCAACTCGACCAGGCGCTCGCCGACTGCACCGCCGCCATTGCGCGCTCGCCGGACGTGGGGTCATTCCGCGACAGCCGTGGCTTGGTCAATCTGCGGCTCGGTAACTATCAGGCCTCGATCGACGACTACAACGCGGCGCTAAGGGGAGACCCCAAGCTGAGTTGGTCGCTGTTTGGGCGGGGCGTCGACGAACTCCGGCTCGGCCAGAAGATCGCAGGCGCCGCCGATATCGCCGCGGCGACCGCGCTCGACCCGACCTTGCCTGACACCGCCAAGGGTTACGGCGTCACGCCTTAGTCCAAGCCGGCCCTAGTGATAGCGGCGGATGAGGCCCACCAGCTTGCCCTGCACCTGCACCTGGTCGGGGCCGAAGATGCGGGTCTCATAAGCGGGGTTGGCGGCTTCCAGGGCGATGGAGGCGCCCTTCTTGCGCAGGCGCTTCAGCGTCGCTTCCTCGCCCATGACCAGGGCCACGACGATCTCGCCGGAGTTGGCGCTGTTGGTCTTGCGGATGACGACGAAGTCGCCGTCGAAGATGCCGGCCTGGATCATCGAGTCGCCCTGCACCTCGAGCACGAAGTGCTCGCCGGCGCCGAGGATGGTCTCTGGCACGTGCAGGCGGTCGCGCTCGTGCTGGATGGCTTCGATCGGGGTGCCG
>DASXZG010000010.1:0-2844 GCA_036502045.1 Caulobacteraceae bacterium
GAGCTGCCGTTCAACCCGGCGCTGCTGAAGAAGGTCGACGAGCTGGAGCTGTCGGTCCGTTCGGCCAACTGCCTGAAGAACGACAACATCGTCTACATCGGCGACCTGATCCAGAAGACCGAGGCGGAGATGCTGCGCACCCCGAACTTCGGCCGCAAGTCGCTGAACGAGATCAAGGAAGTGCTGGCCAACATGAACCTGCACCTGGGCATGGATGTGCCCAACTGGCCGCCGGAAAACATCGAAGAGCTGGCCAAGAAGTTCGAAGACCAGATCTAGAGCTGAGAGAGTAGGGACCCACAGCCATGCGCCACGGTTACGCGCACCGCAAACTCGGCCGCACGACGAGCCACCGGACCGCCATGTTCGCCAACATGTCGGCCTCGCTGATCAAGCACGAGCAGATCGTCACCACGCTGCCGAAGGCCAAGGAGCTGCGCCCCTTCGTCGAGAAGCTGGTGACGTTGGCCAAGAAGGGCGACCTGCACGCGCGCCGGCTCGCGATCTCCCGCGTCCGTGACGTGGACCAGGTGGGCAAGCTGTTCGCCACGCTGGGCCCGCGCTACCGCGCGCGCAGCGGCGGCTACATTCGCGTGCTCAAGGCCGGTTTCCGCCACGGCGACAACGCCCCGATGGCGGTGATCGAGTTCGTCGACCGCGACGTCAGCGCCAAGGGCAAGGACTCCGGCCCGACCCAAGCGGCCGAGGATTAGCCGGTCCGCGCCACCGCCCCCTCGAGTTGACTTAGCCATAGCGTCCAGCAACTCTCGGTCGATGACCGGGGAGGGGTGTCATGGACGTTGTGCGACGCGGCGTTCTGGCTGGGCTGGGCGCTGGCATGCTGTTCGATCCAGCAGCGGCGTTCGCGGCCAAGGTCGGCAAACCGGCGCCGGGCTTCACGCTCTCCACCTTCGCGCACCAGAAGTACTCGCTGGCCCAACTTAAGGGCGAAGTGGTGGTGCTGAACTACTGGGCGACCTGGTGCACGCCCTGCAAGGCCGAGATGGTCGTCTTCGAGAACTTCTACCGGACCCATCCTGGCACCGACCTCAAGCTGTTCGCGATCGCGACTGAGGACTCGCTGCCGAACACCATGCTGACGCAGTTGCAGGCGGCTCTGTCCTTCCCGCTCGTCGCAAGTCTCTGGGGTTCGGTTACGGCGTGCGCGAGGGCGTTCCGACCAGCTATGTGATCGATCGTGCTGGTATCCTCCGCCTCGCTCAATCCGGCGCGTTCAGCGTCGAGTCGTTCGGCGAACTGATGACCATACTCCTGGCCGAGGCGCCGCCGACGGCGCCCGCGGTCAGCACGTCGTAGCCGTCATCTTGACGCAATAATTGCTCTATGCGTTAAATATATCCGTCGCCAGCACGGAGCTTCGCCATGCCCACATTCACGCCGTCTGTTTTCTACAAGGATCCCAAAGCCGCGCTGAAATGGCTGGAGCAGGCGTTCGGCTTCGAGACCAGCATGCTGGTGACCGATGACGCCGGTCGCGTCGGCCATGCCGAGATGACCTTTGGCGATGGGTCGATCAGCGTCGGGGAAGAGTTCGGCGCGGCGAACCTGATCGGGCCGGCTGTGATGAAGAGCCCGGCGTCCACCGGCTATGTCGCCACCCAGTTCATCCGCGTGCACCTGGCGGACGGTCTCGACGCTCACCACGCGCGCGCCAAAGCGGCCGGCGCCCGCATCACCCAGGAACCGGAAGACCAGTTCTACGGCGCGCGGGTCTACCGGGCGCTGGACCTCGAAGGCCACGTCTGGAACTTTGACCAGGACGTGGCGCAGCCGACCATCGATGAGATGGAGAAGGCCAGCGGTCTCACCATCACCACGCCGCGGAAGGGCTGAGCCATGGACGTTCCCCCGATCTCACCGATCCTGTTCTATCGCGACGCCCGCGCCGCGCTGGCGTTTCTGGAGAAAGCCTTCGGCTTCGAGACCCGCATGGTGGTGGACGACGGCGAGGGCGGCGTCATCCACTCCGAGAGCACTTTCGACGGCTGCGTGGTGATGGTGTCGGGCCCGCCGAAAGGAAAATACGCTTCGCCACTCGATCTGGGCGGTCGCGCCACGGCGCGGTGCACGTGCAGGTGAAGAACGGCGTCGACGCCCTCTGCGAACGGGCGCGGGCCGCGGGCGCGTCAATCGAGCGCGAGCCGGCCGACCAGGCTTACGGCGACCGCAGCTTCACCTGCGCCGATCCCGAGGGCCACACCTGGTCGTTCGGCCAGACTCTCGAGCTGATGAGCCATGAGGCGATGACGTCGGCCACCGGCCACACGGTCAAGGCTGGGCTGGACTGATGGCGGCGCTCTCGCCCGCCAAGCAGGCCGAAGCGGACCTGATCGCCTTCGCCGCCACCTTTCCCGGCGCCTGGGAGGACCATCCCTGGGACCACACGGTGATGAAGGTCGGCAAGAAGGTGTTCGTCTTCTTCGGCGGCGCGGCCTCGCCGCCGGGCGAGATCTCGCTCACCGTGAAGCTGCCGATCTCCTACGAGATGGCGCTGACGCTGCCCTATATGTCGCCGGCCGGCCACGGCCTCTGGAAGGGCGGCTGGGCGGCGTTGCGCCAGCACGACGGCGATGCGATCGACCTTGAGACCATCCGCGGCTGGATCGTCCAGAGCTACCGCGCGGTGGCGACCAGGAAGCTGGTCAAACAGCTCGATGCTGCCAAGGCGCCGGTCGCATGACACCGGAGGCCTTCCTCGAGCTGGCGCTCTCGCTGCCGCAGACGGCGATGGGCCGCCACCAGAGTGGCGAGGATCTGCGCGTCGGCGGCAAGGTCTTCGCCTCGCCGGCCACCCGGCCCGGCGCCACGGCCGTCGTCAAGCTG
>DASXZG010000011.1:0-3403 GCA_036502045.1 Caulobacteraceae bacterium
CAGCGTGACCAATGACGTGTGGCAGGGGCGGGTGGGCGCGTGGCAGGACGGGACGAGCCCGCTGATCCGCCGGGCCAGCGCCTTCATCAAGATCGAGGAGGGCCGGCCGCGGATGGACGGCCTGGTGCTGCATTGCGTGACCGGGCAGGGAAACGCCGTGGCGCCGGGCGCCGCGCCGCTGGTGGAGATGCGTTTTTCCGACGACATGGGGCGGACCTTCAGCCGCTGGCGCGCCACACCGCTGGGGCCGCAGGGGGATTATTACACGCGGGCCTATTGGCAGAGGCTGGGCCAGATGCGCGCGCCGGGCCGCTTGATCGAGGTGCGCTGCGCCGAGCCGGTGGACGTGGCGTTTTCGCATCTCGAGTTGAACCCGCTGCGGCCGGCGAACTAGCTGAAGACGGATCGCTAACAGCAGCAGTCGTTGCCGCCGATTGGCGTGAACAGGATGAAGATCAACGCGAACAGCGCCACGCCCGCGCAGATTGCGCCCAGCGCCGTTATCCAGCGCTTGCCGAGGCGAACATCCGACCAAGCCTTCGTGGCGCAGTAGACGCCGATGATCGCAAGGCAAAGCATCACCGCCGAGGCGGCAGGGTCTGTCCATGATGAGTGCGCGCTCATGTCCTTATGTCGGCTCCTCTTTCAACCCCAATCCCCGGGCGACAATCTGAAGCTCGCCCCCCGGCAGCGGATGCTGAAGGGCCGCGACATCGGGCCAGGGCGCGCCACTGAGCCACAGGTCGCGGTCCGCTTCGCTGGCGAGCACTACGGGCATGGCGCGACTGTGGATCGGCCCCACATCGGCGTTTGGCTCGGTGGTCAGGAATCCGAAGAGATCGGCGGTGACTTCGCCTTCCCTGAGCTTGCGCACCGACCGCCAGCCCGGCACCCAGAGGCCGGCGAACCAGCCAAGGCGACGATCCTGGCCCAGGGCGAACCAGACATTCTCGGAGCGGTTGGCGTCGGCCGGTTCGGCGAAGGACGTGAACGGCACGAGGCAGCGGAACTCGGGCGCCAGCCAGCGCCGCCAGTGCGGTGACCTAGTGTTGCGGACGTTGGTCACACCGCGATCGACCGACCTGCCCTGGAGCGCGAAAATCGGCGAGGGAAGTCCCCATCGGGCGTCGCGCATCTCGCGGAGGCCACTCTCACCATAGACGACGATAGGGGCCGAATAGTCGGGGAATATCCCCGGATTGGGCGGCTGGTTGTTGTTGCGATCGAAGATGGCGTTGACGAAACCGACGAGCTCGGAGCGGGCGCGCGTCATGCCGTAGAGGTTGCACATCGAGGCAAGCCTAGCCGCTGGCCTTTGTGTTGGCGAGCCGAGCCTTGACGCGTTTGGGAGGACCCATGGCCGCCACCCAAGTTCCGGCGCTGGATTACGCCGCGCAGCTGGTCGAGCCGGCGAGCGGGCGACTGACGCCCTACGGCGACGCCTTCCTGCGCGCGCTGCTGGCCCGAACCGGTGGCTCGGCCGACAAGGTGGATGTCGCCCATAGCCTGGCCACCGCAGCCGTGCCGCAGGGGACCGAGGTGGTCGCAGCCGGCGGCCTGCAGAACGGCGGGGCGCTGGGCGGCAACGTGGGCCTGGCGCTCTACCGGACCAAGGACGCCGCCGCGAACCTGCCGACGAGCGCGGTCGGCGAGGGCGACTGGGCCTATGCGCTGGATGGGCGCAAGCCCGGCGAGGGCGCCGGCGCCGGGACCGGCGTGCCGGTGATCTACAGCCAAGGAAGCTGGATCAGCGCCTACTCCGGCGCGGCGGTGACGACGTAGTCGAGGCTTATCCGGCCACCTTCCCTAACCCCTCACCCGGACGCGCCCGCCGACGCGTCTCGACCTCTCCCGCCGGGAGAGGTGATCGGAGATTCCATGTCCACAGGCGTTCTTCTCACCATGCCGGTGCTGGTGGCCGTCAATGGCGACGGCGAGCCGATCAGCGGCGCGCGGCTGCAGTTCTACCTGACCGGCACGACTACGCCGACGCCGACCTATACGAGCGCCGCGCTCTCGACGCCCAACGCCAATCCGGTGGTCGCCAACGGCGCCGGCCAGTTCCCGGCGATCTATCTGGACCCGGCCGTCACCTATCGCGCGCAGCTGCAGACCGCGACGGGCGGGGTGATCGCCGATATCGATCCGCTGAACGTCGACGTGGTGGCGGCGACGCAGGCGCAGGTGAACGCGGGAACGGCGAGCGGCGTCTATGTCAGCCCGGCGACCCTGGCGGCCTGGACCGGGGTTCCCACCGCGCTCGGCTACACGCCGGTGAACAAGGCCGGGGATAC
This sequence comes from Caulobacteraceae bacterium, assembly GCA_036502045.1. Lineage (GTDB taxonomy): Bacteria > Pseudomonadota > Alphaproteobacteria > Caulobacterales > Caulobacteraceae > Acaudatibacter. The sequence goes on from DASXZG010000011.1 coordinate 2,295, forward strand.
GGCCACCAACCTCGCGATCAATCCAGCGGCGCCGGCGGTGAACAGCGCCGGCTATCTCGGCGCGCCAGGCAATCCGCAGAATAATAGCTACACCCTCGTTCTCGCCGATGCCGGCAAGACGATCTTCTCGAGCAGTTCGTCGGCGGACACCTGGACGATCCCGCTCAATGCGTCGGTGGCCTTTCCCCTCTGGACGATCATCGCCTTCGTCAACATCGGCTCGGCCAATGTGACGATCAGCGGGGCGAGCGGGGTGACGCTGAACCTGGCCGGGACCGGGGCGACCGGGGACCGGACGCTCGCCCAATGGGGCGTGGCGACGATGATCCAGGTCGCGGTCAATCAGTGGGTGATCAGCGGGACGGGGCTCTCGTGAGCGGCGCCCTGACCCTGATGCTGGGCGAGGGAAGCGCCGGCGGCGGACCGGGCGGGGCGCTGGGCGCGCTCGCCTGGAACAACATCTATGGGCCGCCCGGCACGCGCTTCGCCACCACCAATACCCTGACGATCAGCGGAATAACCGGGTCGCTGACCCTGAGCGGCTCGGTGAGCGGTCCCGTCGGCGGAGCCCTGGGAGCGATCAAGAATGGCGTCATTCCCTTCCGCTGGCCCGCCGCCTCAATCACGATATCGAACGGCGACACCCTGGCCTGGGCGATCAACAACTTCACCGCCGGCGACGCCTCCGGCACGGCGACGATCACGCGCACGGACACGGGCGCGACGGTCGATATGTTCACCTACTTCGTGCAGTTCTGATGATCCGCATCGAACGCGACGGCGCTTTCTGGCGCGACGTGGCGGCCCATCCGGCCGTGGCGTCGGCTCTGCTCGGCCTGACGCCGGAGGCGGTGGGCGAGCTGGCGGCACGCGCCGAAGTGCTGCCCATCGCCGGCGAACACGGCGGATTCCTGATCGTGCGGCGCGACCCGCTGGGCTTCGTGGGCGAGATCCACAGCCTGTTCACTCCGGAAGGCTGGGGGCGCGAGGCGACGCAGGCCGGGTGGGAAGCCCTGAACGGACTGTGGCTCTCCGGCTTCCAGACGCTGGTGACCTTCGAGGCGGCGGACAATCCACGGAGCCGACCCTGGCGGTCCTTCGGCTTCCAG
>DASXZG010000012.1:0-5937 GCA_036502045.1 Caulobacteraceae bacterium
CCGGCCAAGCTCGACGGCTTCTTCGTCGACGTGGACAAGATCGCCGCCGACCTGCGCGCGACGCCGGCGACCGACGACGAGTTGGAGCGGGCCAAGAAGCCGGCGCTGGAGGCGCTGGAGAAGGCGACGGCGACCAACGAGTACTGGCTGGGCGGCCTCGCCGGCGCGCAGTCCGATCCCCGCCGCCTCGACATGCTGCGCTCGGCCGAGGCGGGTCTTGAGCGGGTGTCGGCCGCCGACGTGATGAAGGCGGCGCAGACCTACCTGAAGGCCGACACCGCCTGGAAGCTGGAGATCCGCCCGAAGGCGGCGGTCGCCACCGCGGATCCGCCGGCAAAGCCCAACTGAGCAAAAGAAAACGCCCGGCGCGGCTTTTGGGGCCGGCCGGGCGATCAGTTGGTCAGGAGGAGATCGGAGAGCTTAGTTCTCGAAGCCGCCGACGCCGCCGTCGAAGGTCATGGCGGTGGTGGTCGCGCCGCCGCTGCGCTCGCGGTAGGCTTGGTATTTCTCGGTCGTCACGATCGTCATGATCTTGATGCCGGCGCCGAAGCGGCGCAGCAGCGAACGCTCGTTGCAGTCGCGGGCCGGGATCTGCGGCTTGCAGACCAGCTGGCCGCCGCCATGCCCGGCCGAGTGCCAGAGCGCCTCGCCCTTCTGGCAGGCCAGCGTCTTGCCGCCCTCGAACGAGACCTGCTCGCGCCAGGGGGCGATGGTGACCTGCATGTGGGCGCCGGCGATGCAGCGGTAGACCTCGCCCTCGTAGGCTTCGTCGATCTCGCGATCGGGTGCGACCTGCGAGGCCGGGTGCGGCACTTCCTTGTCGTCGAAGCAGAAGGCCTGGATCACCACCTTCTCGATCTTGGTGCGCTCGGACTCGTACGCCTCCCGCTCCTCGGCCCCGACGCCGAGATTGACCGCGGTGACGGCGCCCGGCGAGACGAAGGAGGCGCTGCCGCCACCCCCGCCGGTCACCTGCGCGGCGGTCTGCGTGGCGACGAACGCGCCGAGGACATTGCTGACCTGGCTGCGGACGTCGACCTGGCTTTGCACCTGGGTGTTGACGTTGACCTTCGTGACGACGTTGAGATTCACGTCGACCTTCTGGTTGATGTTGCCGTTGTGGTGCTGGTTGTGATTGCAGCCGCAGTTGTGCTGCGGCGGGGGCGGCGGCGGCGGTTTGCATCCGCAGCCGGCGCCGCCGGCCAGCGCCAAGCCCGGCGCAAGCGCGATCGCGAGCCAGGCGCCCGCACCGGCGATCAGCGCCTTGAAGGTGGTCCTGTAGGCCATCACTGGTCCCCCATCGAACATTCGTCTGGCCTCTGACCGCCGGTCTGCGCCCGGGAATGTCCCGATTTGACGCGCCGACGGCCTGGCCTGCCCTCGTCTTGCAACCCTCGTGCGGGTGACGGACGAAACCCGGCCGCGAGGCGAAGGATGATGTTCACGACGAACACGGAGCGGCTGCTGGCCTACTGGCGCGAACGGCGCGGCGATGCGCCGGCGCCGCGGCGCGTGGACATCGACGTCGCCGACTTCGCGGCCCTGGCCCCGCAGGTGTTCATCGCCGAGATGTGCGCCGGCGGCGACGTGCGGATCCGGTTGGCGGGCGAAGCCGTCACCACGCTGCATGGCCGCGCCTTGCGCGGCGAGAGCCTGCTGACGCTCTGGACGCCGGAGCAACGCGGCCGGGTCAGCCGCCTGCTGGCGTCCGCGCTCTCCGAGGCCGAGCCGCTGGTGGTGCTCGTCAGCGCCGCGGGCGCCGACGGCGAGCCTGCGTGTTTCGAACTGCTGTTCGCCCCCCTGTTCGGCCCGCTGGGCGAGCTGGACCGCTTCCTCGGCCTTTGCCAGCCGCAGACCGGGTCGGCGGGTCGGGCCCCGATCGGACCCTTCAGCCTCGTCGCCGTGAATGGCGTGGCGGACGCGGCGCGGCGTGCGCAGCTGCGGCTTGCGGCGCTCGACGGCCGCCGGATCGCCTGAGGTTCCGCTAGAGCGCCGAGCCGCGCGATTGCGGAGCGGACCGCCGTGTCATCGGCGCACCCTCCGCCAGTGAACCAAGGCCCCACAACCGCTCGCCGTCGCGCCGCACCTCCACCCCGTGATGGTGCTCGCTGCCGCGCCAGAGCTCATCTACGATGGCCCGCGCTCGCGCTTCGCTGTTGGCGGAAATCAGGTACAGCGACGGCACCTGATAGCGATCGTCGTCTACGTAGACTTCGTAATCGGACATCTTGCGACTTGTTTTCAGCGAACGCGCCGCGCCAGTGGCGAATGCACGAACGAGGTTCACCCACATAGAACGCGTCAACGGCCAGTGAATCAACTGGTTTCTATGCTTCCTCGCAGCCGCCGAACGCTACAAGATGGCTTATTTACCTATTGAGTGTGCGGCGAGTTCACTGTGTTTGCTGTGTGAAGCGGCAATGACGCTTTTTGAGTAAGAGCCACTTTTTTTGCCTTCAGCGCATGGAGCGCCCTTGACGCCAATTGAGCGCCAATTATCTTGCGCCTCAGGTGACGCTCTCAAGCCTTGGGTGGGTCCGATGTCTGATGTGAATGGCCGCGGCGAGCGGCTGCAAATCATGCTCAGCGAGGACGAGCTTCGGTTCCTCGACGATTGGCGTTTCAGCCGACGCATGCCCAGCCGGGCGGCGGCGGTGCGCGAGCTCTTGACGCGCGGCCTCGCGGCCGAGGGTCTCCCGGATGGCGAGCCGCGAATGCGTTCGAAGGACTTCGGCGTCACCGAGCCCGACTCCGGGGAGCGGGAGGCCGTGGAGGACGCGTAAGGCCGCCGCGCCTCGCCCGGCCAGGGTGGCGCGCACGTCCTCGCCTCGCTAATGCAGCCTCCCAAGGAGGCATTGCATGCAGCGCGCGCTCAGCGTCAGCCGGATGACCGGCAACCGCTCGACATTCCCTGAATGGTACCAGGCCGTGGTCCGCGAGGCGGACCTGGCCGAGAACAGCCCCGTGCGCGGCATGATGATTATCAAGCCGTGGGGCTACGGCGTCTGGGAAGAGGTGCAGCGCGACCTCGACCGCCGCATCAAGGAGACCGGGCACGTCAACGCCTACTTTCCGCTCTTCATCCCGCTCTCCTTCTTCGCCAAGGAAGCCGAGCACGTGGAGGGCTTCGCCAAGGAGATGGCGGTCGTCACCCACCACCGCCTGAAGACGGTGAACGGCAAGCTGGAGGTCGACCCGGAGGCCAAGCTCGAGGAGCCGCTGATCGTGCGGCCAACGTCCGAGACCATCATCGGCGACGCCTTCAGCCGCTGGGTGCGCAGCTATCGCGACCTGCCGCTGCTGATCAACCAGTGGGCCAACGTGGTGCGCTGGGAGATGCGCACGCGGCTCTTCCTGCGCACCTCGGAGTTCCTCTGGCAGGAGGGCCACACCGCCCACGCCGACGAGGCCGACGCACGGGAGGAGACTCTGCGCATGCTGGAAGTCTACCGCGCCTTCTCCGAAGAGACGCTGGCGATGCCGGTGATCGCCGGCGAGAAGCCGGAGAACGAGCGCTTCCCGGGCGCCGTCGCCACCTATTCGATCGAGGCGATGATGCAGGACGGCCGCGCGCTGCAGGCCGGCACCTCGCACTATCTCGGCCAGAACTTCGCCCGCGCCCAGAACATCCGCTTCCAGAGCGCCGCGGGCGAGCTGGAGTACTGCCACACCACCAGCTGGGGCGCCTCGACGCGGCTGATGGGCGGCGTGGTGATGACCCACGGCGACGACGACGGCCTGCGGCTGCCGCCCGCCATCGCGCCGCGCCAGGTGGTGATCGTGCCGATCCTGCGCGACAAGCCGGAGGACGCCGAGGTGCTCAGCTACGGCGAGGCGCTGGCGAAGGCGCTCACCGCCACCACGACGCTCGGCGAGCGCACCCGCGCCCTGCTCGACGTGCGCGGCCAGCGCTCGGCCGACAAGCGCTGGGACTGGGTGCGCCGCGGCGCGCCGATCATCGTCGAGATCGGCCCGCGCGACGCCGCCGCCGGCCAGGTCACTTTCATGCGCCGCGACCAGCTGCGCGACGGCGAGAAGATCGCCTCGCGGTCCATGCCGCTGGGCGAGTTCGTCGCATCTGTCCCTGCCCTGCTGGCGGAGATGCAGGTCAGCCTGTTCGCCGAGGCCAAGGCGATGCTGGACGCCAACATCCGAACCGACATCCGTTCCTGGGACGCGCTCGCCGAGTACTTCGGCGCCGCGCCCGATGACGAGGACGAAGCTGTCGCCTTCCGGGGCTGGGTGCGCGCGCCGTGGTCGCGGCCGACGGGCGCGGCCCTGGACGCGGTCGAGGCGCGGCTGAAGACGCTGAAGCTCACCCTGCGCAACATCCCGCAGGACCAGTCCGGCGCCAGCGGCCAGTGCCTGTTCACCGGCGAGCCGGCGGTGGAAGACGTGCTGATCGCCCGCGCCTACTAGGAAGCTCCTTGGGTGGTCGGTCTGATGTCATACGGTGAGGACTTGGGTCGGGAGTTGATAGCCGAGGTCGTCGAGCCTGCGCAGCAGACGGCGGATGGCGTTGTCGCGATGGCGCTGGTCGAGGTGGGTGGGGCCGAGGTCGCGGTAGGCGACGCCGTCGCGAAGCATGACGTAGGCGGCGGTGAGCATGGAAGCGGCGACGGCGATGACCGCCTTCTTGGCGCCGCGTCGGGCCTTGATGCGGTGGAACTGGGTATTGAGGTAACTGGCCTTGACGCGGACGGCGGCCCAGGCGGCGGTGACGAGGGTGGTCTTGAGCCAGGTCCCGCTCTTGCGCAGCCGAGTGGATCGGCGCTTGCCGGCGCTCTCGTCGTTGCGCGGGCACAGGCCGGCCCAGGAGACGAGGTGGGCGGCGGTGGGGAAGCGCGTCATGTCGACACCGATCTCCGCGACGATGACCTGGGCGACGAGATCACTGATCCCGGGCATGGTGGTCAGCAGGCGGGCGCGCTGATGGATCGGCGCCAAGCTTTTTCCCACGGCGGCGTCGACCTCGGCCAGCGCGTGTTCCAGGGCCCCGACCAGGTCCAGGTGCAGCCGGATCAGGGCGCGATGATGCGGCGTGACGCGGCCGCGCAGGGCCTCGACCAGGTCGGCGTGCTTGCGCCGCGCCGTGCCTTGGGCGAGTCGCGCCAGCGCTTCGGGGTCGCTCTCGCCTTCGATGAGTGCGTCCAGCATGGCCCGGCCGGAGACGCCCAGCACGTCGGACAGCACGCTGCCGAGCTTGATGTTGGCGTCCTCCAGCACCTTCTGGATGCGCAAGGAATGCTGGCTGATCTCCCGCACCAGCTGCTTGCGCGTGCGGGTCAGGTCGCGCAGTTCCTGGATCGGCGCCGGCGGCACGAAGCTCGCGCGGATCAGACCGTGGGCCAGAAGGTCGGCGATCCACATGGCGTCGTTGACGTCGGTCTTGCGGCCGGGGACGTTCTTGATGTGCTGGGCGTTGGCCAGCACCAGCTCCACGCCGCCCTCCAGCACATGCCACACCGGCCGCCAGTAGACGCCGGTCGCCTCCATCCCCACGTGGGTGCAGCCGTGCTCGCCGATCCAGTCGGCCAGCGTCAACAGCCCGCTGGTCGTCGTCGCGAAGCTGCGGGTCTCATGGTGCGCCGGCGGCGAGACGCAGCGCACGCAAGCCACCACCGTGTCCTTGTGCACGTCGAGCCCCGCGCAGCGCGGGTAAAGCACTTGCATCGGTCCTCCTCCTTCGTCGCGGTGCGGCGGCGGGAAGAGCCCTCGTCATCGAAGTCTACTAGGCGTGCTCCGGGGCGTCGCCGCCCGTGGCCACAATTCGGGGTGCTCGCAGGGCTCCAGGTCCAACTACTGAACGGGCTCGTCGCACCAAGGACATCCCGACCTCGGTCCCGACGCCGCGCCCTATCCTACCCCGCGCCAGTCCGGCGCACGCCAAAAAGCTTCATCCTTCGGGGTCCAGCCCGATCGATGGAAAACTACTGA
>DASXZG010000013.1:0-3644 GCA_036502045.1 Caulobacteraceae bacterium
CGGCTATCCCGCAAGGTGCTCCTCGGCGTCGGCGCGGCCGCTGCGATCGGCATCGGCGGCACCCTGCTGTTCGCGCTCAAGCCGCAGCATCAGACCACCGGCTCCGAGCTCTACAACACCAACAATCGCAACACGCCGGACGGCCTGGCCGCTTTGCCGAAGGACTATACCGGCCTGCCGAAATCTTCCCCGCAGCTCGGCCCGCCGTTGCCGGGGGATCTCGGCAAACCGATCCTAAATGCTGTGTCAATGCCGGTTGAATTTTCCCCAAAAGCGCCGCTTGAAAATTCCCCACTTCGTTTTGGATCAATCACGGCCATAGCCGCGTGGGGGGACGATCGCGGCGAGGTCGTCGAGATCGAGGTCGACGATGGCCTGAAGCGCTTGCGCCGTAGCACTGTCGCGAAGGCTGTCGGGCAAGGTGTCGGACCAGGCGGCATACTCGGTTTGCAAGGCGAGCAGTTTGGCGACGGTGTCACACCAGCGCTGAGCTCGGCTGCGTCGGTCCGCCGGCTGGCGATAGCGGATCGCGGGCGAGGCCTGCTGGGATTGGTGGCGGCCACGATAGCGGGCCTGGCGTTCGGCGTCGGTCAGGGCGTGTTCGCCCTGCGGTTGGCGACCTCTCGGCATGGGGCGTTCTCCGTGACGTAACGGAATTGCATGGGGATCGGGGTTCACGCGGCGCGTGGGTTGGACGGCGCCGCCTTGGGCGGCCGACCGCGGCGGCGTGGCGGGACTGCGGTGGGTTGGCTCGGGTGGCGCGGCTGCGCCAGCAGGTCGGCGTGCTGACGCAGCCGGTAGCTGGAGCCTTCGATCTGCACCACGACGGCGTGATGCAGCAGCCGGTCGAGCAAGGCCGTGGCGACGACGGGATCGCCGAACACCGCGTCCCATTCGGCAAAGCCGCGGTTGGAGGTGAGGATCATCGCGCCGCGCTCGTAGCGGGCGTTGACCAGCTGGAAGAACAGGTTGCCGGCGCCGGCGCCGACGCTGAGGTAGCCGATCTCATCGATGATCAGCAGCTGGGCGCGGCAGAGATAGCGGATGCGTTCGCGCAGCCGGCCCTCGCGGTCGGCGCGGGCGAGGTTGTCGATGATGTCGGCAAGCGGGGAGAAGTAGACGCTGCGGCCGGCGCGCACCGCCTCGACCCCGAGCGCCACCGCCAGGTGCGACTTGCCGGTGCCGGATTGGCCGATCAGATGCACGACTTCGTGGCGATCGATGAAGTCGAGCTGGGCAAGTGCGAGGATGCGGTTGCGGTCGAGCGAGGGCTGGAAGGCGAAGTCGAAGCCCGACAGGGTCTTGATGGTGCCGAGGCGGGCCATCTGCAGCGCCGCCTTGATGCGGCGGGTCTCGCGGACGGTGAGTTCCTCGGCGAGCAGCATCTCGATCGCCTCGATGGTGCCGATCTGGCCGCGTTCGATCTGCTGGACGAGATGGTCCAGCGTCTCGAGCGCGCGCGGCATGCGCAGCGCGACCAGGTGGCGGCGGATGCACTCGATCGGCGCGTCCGGCAGCGCCTCGCCTCTCATGGCTGCGGCCCTGCGGCGGCGGCGAGGCGGCGGCCGACGGCGTCGTAGAACGCCAGGGGACGCGGCGTGACGGTCTCACCGGCGCGGACAGCGGCAGCGCCGCCCTGACGCGGGGTGTGGCTGTTGGCCGGCGGCGGCAGGCTGCGATGACCGGCGATGATGCGGCGCTGGCCGCGGCCCTCCAGTACCGGATGGATGGCGATCACCCGCGCGTCTTCGAGGATGCGCACCTCGCCGGCGGTGGTATGCACCTCCACCGGGCGCCGGCGGGTGGCGTTGGGAACGCTGTAGAGATTGCCGCCCACCGAGACCATGCCGTCGCGGGTGATCCGCCGCTCGAGGCGCAGCACCGCCTGGAACGTGCCGGCCGGCAGCGACAGCAAATGCGGGCGTTCCTCGGCAAAGTGCTCGGCGACGACGCGTCGTGTGGTGGCATGCACACGGGCGTTGGCGACCTCGTCCTGCCACTGCCGGAACTGCACGTTGAGGTCGTCGAGCGTGCGGAAGCGGCTGCCGAGGAAGAAGTCCTCGCGCACGTAGCGGAACGGACGTTCCACCTTGCCCTTTGTCTTGGCGCGGTAGGGACGGCACGCCTTGGGCAGGAAGCCGTGGTGGCGGGCGAAGTCGAGCAGCGTGCGATTGTAGACGATGTGGCCGGCCTCGGGGTTATCGCCGATCACCGCGGTCTTCATGCGGTCATAGAGGATCTGCTGCGGCACACCGCCGAGCGCCTCGAAGCCGGCGATATGGCAGCGCAGCAGCGTCGGCAGATCCTGGTGCAGCACGAAGCGGCCCCACAGCATCCGGCTGTGCCCGAGCACCAAAGAGAACAGCCAGACGATGCGCATGACGCCAGGCTCATCGGTGAACTCGGTCTGGAACTGGGCAAAATCGACCTGCGCCTGCTGCCCCGGCGGCGTCTCGAAGCGCAACTCGAAGGGCGACGACACCGCCGGCCGGATCTCGCGCAGCAGGTCGGTCACCGCCGTGTAGCCGCCGCGATAGCCGAGCGCGCCGAGCTCGCGATGGAGGCGGCGGCCGGTGAGTTCCGGAACCGCGGCAAGCCGCCCACGCAGATACGGCTCGAACGGCTGCAGCCGCGTCACCCGGGGCGGTCGGGGGCCATAGATCGGCGGCTCGAGGCCGCTGGCGATGACCTTGCGAACGGTCTTGCGGTCGAAGCCGGTGCGCCGGGCGATGACCGACACGCTGGCACCCTGCCGATGCAGATCAAGGATCATGACAACTTCTCCCAGTCGGATCACCGGCTTCCCCCCCGTCCCTGAGAGGTCAGCATCGGCGACAGATCGCTGACCGACCGCCCCGGCCGGCGGACCTACGTCAGCCCACCTGGGGAATTTTCAGTCGGCACTTTTCGGGAGTTTTGCAGCGGCACCTACAAATGCAGGAACGGCACGCCCGTAAGGATGCCCCCAGGCGCCGAATGCCGCTCGATCGCCGGCCATCCGCCGGTCCTGGTATCGTCGGCGACAGCATCCGCGTCTGCCACCGCGATGCAGCGCTGCTGCACCTGCAGCATCCGCCTTGGCGTAACCGAGCAGACAGAACCACCGAAGAAGGGACTGTGCGGCACCTAGCGCACGGTCCGATCACAACCGGGAAGGAAGATGCATGTCTGCACGAACGAAGGTTTCCGCCGCGATCCTGGCTGGCGCCGTCACGGCCGCCATGGCTTCGGCCGCTTTTGCCGCGCCGCTGACCAAAGCCGAGGAGAGCGCCGCCCTCGCAGCGCACAAGCAGAAATGCTATGGCGTCGCCCTCAAGGGGCAGAATGACTGCGTCGCCGGCCCTGGCACGACCTGTCAGGGCACCTCGACCATCGACTTCCAAGGCAACGCCTGGAAGTTGGTCCTGGGCGGCACCTGCACGAGCATCGTGGTCCCCGGCGGCAGGCACGGCTCGCTGACCCCGCTGCCGTCTTAGTCGCCCGACATCGGCCGGAAAGCGGAGACGACCCAGATGAATGCAGTAGCTCGCATCGGGAACCACCATCCTCGACCGCGTCTCCGCTTTCCGGTGCATTCCCTATCCGGTCTAGCCGGAACGAGTTTCAAGCACCAGCACCTGCAAGCTATCATGTTCGAAGGGACT
>DASXZG010000014.1:0-62105 GCA_036502045.1 Caulobacteraceae bacterium
CGAGCTGTGGGGGCTGGAGCCGGCGTGGCTCGCCGAGCGGCCGAACCATGGCGAGCTGCTCGACCGCCTGCGCCAGCGCCGCCGCCTGCCGGAAAGCGCCGACTACGCCAAGTGGCGGGCGAGCGAGCTGGCCGCCTACACCGCCCTCGACGCCTCCGAGGACCTCTGGCGCCTGCCGGACGCCCGCACGCTGCGGGTCGTGCGCCAGCCGCATCCGTGGGGCGGGCTGCTCTTGATGTTCTCCGACATCACCGACGAGCTGAAGCTGAAGGCCGAGTTCAACGCCCTGATCCAGGTGCAGCAGGCGACGCTGGACAAGCTCAACGACGCTGTCGCCGTGTTCGCGTCCGACGGGCGGCTGAAGCTGCACAACGAGGCCTTCGAGGCGTTCTGGAACGTTACTCAAGCGGAACTGGCGGCCGCCGCCGACTTCGAGGGCGTGGTCGACCTCTGCCTGCCGCGCCTGCACGACCGCCAGTTCTGGCGCGATGTGAAAGCCCGCGTCACCGATCCGCAGTCCGGCTCCCGCGCCCCGCACACCGAGGAGCTGCACACCGCCGACAGTCGCATCGTCGCCTTCCAGTCGCGCCCGCTGCCCGACGGCGCGACGCTGATCGGCTTCGTCGACGTCACCGACACCCGGCGCCTGGAGGGCGCGCTGCAGACCGCGCAGGCGGCGCTGGCCGAGGCCGAGCAGCTGAAGCGCGACTTCGTCGGCAACGTCTCCTACGAACTGCGCACGCCGCTCACCACCATCATCGGCTACTCCGAGCTGCTGGAGCGGGCTGGCGAGGGACTGTCGGACCGGGGCCGCGACCACGTCGGCGCCGTGCGCGCCGCGGCGCTGCAGCTCGGCCGCTCCATCGACGACGTGCTCGACATCGCGCAGATCGACGCCGGCGAGATGCAGATCGACATGGAGGACGTCGACGTCGGCCGCCTGCTGGACGCCGCCGCCACGCGCTGGGCCAGAGCCGCCGAGCAAGGTGAAGTGCGCCTGACCATCGCCCCCAACGCCGACGTCGGCCTGATCCGCGGCGACGCCCGCCGCCTTGGCCAGATGATGGACCACTTGGTGGAGAACGGCCTGCGCCAGACCCCGCCGAACGGTCAGATCACGCTCGCCGCCGAGCGGGCGCCGGGCGAGGTGCGACTCACCGTCACCGACACCGGGCGCGGCATCCCCTTCCACGTCCAGGCCCGCATCTTCGACCGCTTCGTCGGCCGCGATCAGGGCGGCCCGGGCCTGGGCCTGGCTTTGGTCAAGGCGCTGGTGGAGCTGCACGGCGGCTGGGTCGACATGGAGAGCGAGCCCGGCGCCGGCTCCAGCTTCACCTGCCACCTGCCGGAAAACGCCCAGGTGGTGGCGGCCGCCGCGCCAGAGCTGTTCTGACCCGTCCCTCCCTCCCCATCATGGGGAGGGCAGACCGCGCAGCGGTCGGGTGGGGATGTCTGGAGACGTCAGCGACCTCGTCGATATGGCCGGCAGCCTTCACGAGATTCCCCCACCCGGTCCCTTCGGGACCACCCTCCCCATGAAGGGGAGGGAGGGGCGGGCGCCTAGTGCTGGCTCTCCGGCATGGTGACGCGCAGGCCGTCCAGCGCGTCGGTGACCTTGATCTGGCAGGAGAGGCGGGAGTTCGGCTCGACGTTCTCGGCGAAGTCCAGCATCGACTCTTCCATGGCCGACTTGTCGCCGGTTTTGTCCAGCCAGGCCTCGTCCACATAGACGTGGCAGGTGGCGCAGGCGCAGGCGCCGCCGCAGTCGGCGTCGATGCCGGGGATGTTGTTCTTCACCGCGCCTTCCATCACCGAGAGGCCGGTCTTGACGTCGAGGACGTGTTCTTTGCCGTTGTGCTCGACGTAGGTGATCTTGGCCATGATTTCCTCGACGCCCCTAACTGGCGGCAACCTCTTTCATTGAAACGGTCGTGTCCGCAAGCTTGGCGAGGTCGACGGGCTTTCGCGAGCCGATCAGCAGCTTGCCGCCCATGAACTCGGCCGGCGCGTTCACCGACTCGACGGCCTGGATGCGGTCTCCATTCAGGTGGAACACCGCGAACTTGCCGGACGCCGGGTCGCCGCGCACCAGCACCCGGTCCACATCGAACGGCATGCCGGCCAACTGGTACTTCAAGTCGTACTGGTCGGACCAGTTCCAGGTCACTTCCGGGGCAGGCGCCGGCTTGCCGACGATGTGGTAAGCCGCCTGGCGGGCCTGCTCGAGCGCATTGGCGACGCTCTCGAGACGGAACATCCGGCCATAGCCGGGCAGCGGCCGATGCGACACGTCGCCGATGGCGTAGATGGCCGGATCGGCGGTGCGCGCGTCCAGGTCGACCACGACGCCGTTGGCCGTCTCCAGGCCGGCGTCGCGGGCGAGGTCGTCGTTCGGGATCACCCCCACGCCGACCACGACATGGTCACACGGCACTACGATCCCATCCGACAGGCGCACGCCGGTGACGTGGCCATCCTTGCCCTCGAACGCTTCGATCGACGCATCGAGGATGATCTCGACACCTTTGCCGCGGTGGTAGTCCGTGTAGAAGAGCGCCAGGGACTCGTGCGACGAGCGGCCAAGGATGCGCGGCTGCGCCTCGATCACCACGGCCTCGGCGCCCAGCGCCCGGGCCGACGCCGCCGCTTCCAGGCCAATGTAGCCGCCGCCCACCACCGCCAGCCGCTTGCCGGGCCCCAGCGCCTTCTTCAGCTGCTCGGCGTCGGCGGCGCTGCGTAGCGGCTGCACGCCGTCCAGGTCCGACCCGGGAATGGTGAGCAAGCGGGCTCGCGCGCCGGTGGCGATGATCAGCGCGTCGTAAGGCACCGTCTCACCGCTCGCCAGCGTCACCAACTGCGCGCTGCGGCTGATCGACTGCACGCGCTCTCCGAGCCGCACCTTGATGTGGTTCTCGGTGTAGAAACTGTCCGGCCGCAGCGCCAGGGACTCAGCGTCCGCCTCGCCTTTCAGCCAGGCCTTGCTGAGCGGCGGGCGCTGATAGGGCAGGATCGGCTCATCACCAAGGATGGTGAGCGGGCCGTCGTAGCCGGCCTGGCGCAGCATCGCCGCGGCCGAGCCGCCGGCGTGCCCCGCCCCCACGATCACCACGCCTGCACCCGCGTCGCTCATGCTCGTCCGATGCAGAGAAACGACGGCGCCGTCAACTTGCCGTCACGGCGCCTGGCGCCGACGCTAGACCACCCGCTCCACCAGCATCTTCTTCACCTCGGCGATCGCCTTCGAGGGGTTAAGACCCTTCGGGCACACCTGGGCGCAGTTCAGGATGGTGTGGCAGCGGTAGAGCTTGAACGGGTCTTCCAGCGCGTCGAGCCGCTCGCCGGTCGCCTCGTCGCGGCTGTCGATGATCCAGCGGTAGGCGTGCAGCAGCGCCGCGGGGCCCAGGAACCGCTCCTCGTTCCACCAGTAGCTCGGGCACGCGGTCGAGCAGCAGGCGCAGAGGATGCACTCGTAGAGCCCGTCCAGCTTGGCGCGGTCCTCTGGGGCCTGGCGCCACTCTGCCTGCGGCTCCGGCGTCTTGGTGTGCAGCCAGGGCTCGATGGAGGCGTACTGGGCGTAGAACAGCGTGAGGTCGGGGATCAGGTCCTTGACCACCGCCTGGCCGGGCAGCGGCGCGATCTGCACGTTCTCGCCGGGGATCTCTTCCCAGCCGTGGGTGCAGGCCAGCGTGTTGCGCCCGCCGATGTTCATCGCGCACGAGCCGCAGACGCCCTCCCGGCACGAGCGGCGGAACGCCAGCGTCGGGTCCATGGTGTTCTTGATGTGGATCAGCACGTCGAGGACCATCGGCCCGCACTCGTCGACCCGCACCTCGTACTCGTCCCAGCGCGGGTTCTCGGTCCCTTCTGGGTCGTAACGGTAGATGCGGAAGACGCGCAGACGCCCGGTGCCCCCGGTCTGCGTCTTGTGCCGCTTGCCTTTGACGACCTGAGAGTTCTTCGGAAGCGTCAGCTCGACCATGGCGGTTCCTAGTAAACCCGCGCTTTGGGCGGGATGCTCGCGATGTCGTTGCTGAGCGGGTTCATGTGGACGGGGCGGTAGTCGAAGCGGACCTCGCCCGTGGCGTCGTCGAGCCAGGCCAGCGTGTGCTTCAGCCAGTTCTTGTCGTCGCGGTCGGGGAAGTCTTCGCGGGCGTGAGCGCCGCGGCTCTCGGTGCGGTTGAGGCCGCCGGCGACGGTGACCAGCGCCTGTGAGGCCAGGTTCTCGAACTCCAGGGTCTCGACGAGGTCGGTGTTCCAGATCAGGCCGCGGTCGGTGACGCTGATGTCGGCGCGCTGGGCGTGCACGCTCTGAAGCCGCTTGACGCCGGACTCCAGCGTCGCGCCGGTGCGGAACACCGCGGCGTCCTCCTGCATGGCGATCTGCATCTCCAGCCGCAGCTTGGCGGTGGGGGTGCCGCCACTGGCGTTGCGCAGGCGATCGAAGCGAGCGAAGTGGCCGTCGGTCCAGTTGGGCTTCGGCTCCGGCTGCGTGGCGCCGGGCTTCAGCTGGTCGGCGCAGCGCAGGCCGATGGCGCGGCCGAACACCACCAGATCGATCAGCGAGTTGGAGCCCAGGCGGTTGGAGCCGTGCACGGAGACGCAGGCCGCTTCACCCACCGCCATCAGGCCCGGGATCACCGTGTCTGGGTCGTCGCCGACCTTGGTCACCGCCTCGCCGAAGAAGTTCGTCTGCAGCCCGCCCATGTTGTAGTGCACCGTCGGCGAGACCGGGATCGGCTCCTTGGTCACGTCGACGCCTGCGAAGATGCGGGCGCTCTCGGAAATGCCCGGCAGCCGCTCGTGCAGCACCTTCGGATCCAGGTGATCCAGGTGCAGGAAGATGTGGTCTTTCTTCGGCCCGACGCCGCGGCCCTCGCGCACCTCGATGGTCATCGCGCGGCTGACCATGTCGCGGGGCGCCAGGTCTTTCACGGTGGGCGCGTAGCGCTCCATGAAGCGCTCGCCCTCGGAGTTGGTCAGGTAGCCGCCTTCGCCCCGCGCGCCTTCGGTGATCAGGCAGCCGGCGCCGTAGATGCCGGTGGGGTGGAACTGCACGAATTCCATGTCCTGCAGCGGCAGGCCGGCGCGCAGCGCCATGCCGCAGCCGTCGCCGGTCTGGGTGTGAGCGCCGGTGCAGGTGAAGTAGGCGCGGCCGTAGCCGCCGGTGGCCATCACCGTGGTCTGGGCGCGGAAGCGGTGCATGGTGCCGTCGTCGAGCTTCCAGGCGGTGACCCCCCGGCAGGTCCCCTCGTCCATGATCAGGTCGAGAGCGAAGTACTCGATGAAGAATTCCACATCGTGGTTCAGCGACTGGCCGTACATGGTGTGCAGCATGGCGTGGCCGGTGCGGTCGGCCGCCGCGCAGGTGCGCTGGATCGGGGCCTCGCCGAAGTTGCGGGTCATGCCGCCGAAGGCGCGCTGGTAGATCTTGCCCTCGGGCGTGCGGCTGAAGGGGACACCCCAGTGCTCCAGCTCGTAGACCGCCGCCGGCGCGTGGCGGACGAGATACTCGATGGCGTCCTGGTCGCCCAGCCAGTCCGACCCCTTGACGGTGTCGTACATGTGCCAGCGCCAGTCGTCCTCGCCCATGTTGCCGAGGCTGGCGCTGATGCCGCCCTGCGCCGCCACGGTGTGCGACCGAGTGGGGAACACCTTGCTGATGCAGGCGGTCTTCAGCCCCGCCTGGGCGCAGCCCAGCGCGGCGCGCAGGCCCGAGCCGCCGGCGCCCACCACCACCACGTCGAACTGGTGGTCGATCAGGTCATAGGCGGCCATCAGATGCTCACTCCGCTGGGGCCGATCGCCACCTTCAGGATCGACAGGATGGTCACCGCGCCACCAGCCCAGGTGACGAAGGCGTTCAGCACCAGGAGCGTGGCCTTGGTGACTGGCTTGGCGAAGTAGTCCTCGATGATCGTCCGCATGCCCAGCTGCATGTGCCAGAAAGCGGCGAAGGCGAGCAGGCAGGCGAGGGCCGCGTTGATCGGCGAATGCAGCAGCGCCGCGCCGCTTTCGTAGTCGCCGTGCGCCAGACCCAGCGCCGCGGCCAGCGCCCAGCTGACCAGCAGCACCAGCGCGATAGCGGTGGTGCGCTGGGCGATGAAGTGGCCGACGCCGTGCTTGGACGAGCCCAGGCCGCGAGCGCGGCCGAGCGGAGTGCGGATCAGCGCCATCAGGCGGCTCCCGACATGGCGACCAGCGCCCAGTAGGCGACGGTGGCCAGGATGGCGAAGCCGATCACCAGCCAGGCGGTCATGCTGGCGGTGCGCGGCTCGAAGCCGTGCCCTGAATCCCACACCAGGTGCCGGATGCCGTTGGCCAGGTGGTAGAAGGCGCAGAGGCTGAGGCCCATCAGCACGATGCGGCCGATGACCGAGCCGGCGATGCCGGTGAAGGCCGCGTAAGCGTCGGCGCCGGTGGCCAGCGACAGCGCCCAGGCCATCAGGATCAGCGCGCCGGCATAGAGCCCCATGCCGGTGGCCCGGTGCAGGATCGACCCCAGCATGGTGATGTGCCAGCGCCAGACGCCGCCGTTGAGCTGGATGTTAGGCGACCTTGGCCTGGGCCTTGGCCCAGCCGTGCCGTCGGCCATCTCATCCCCTCCCTCGCCACGCAACGCGCGGCCCTTTTAGGCCCGCAGGGTAGGGTGTCAACGCGAGGGGCCGGCTTCTGCCGCCGGAGCGCGGCACAGTGGCGCTGCGAGCCGCCGCCGCGCTGGGTATTGAGGCGAGTGGCGGGCTCGAGGCGCAGAGAATCTCGCAATCGGCGGGACGATCCCTCAGCGCCGCTCGCCGGGCCGTGCGTCACGACCCAGGCAAACTGGGACTACGAGCGGCAACGTCTCGACGCATTCAAAGCGTCAAACGCGGCTTCACGAGGTGCTGACTAGGCTACGAATCCCACGGCGCCTGTGATCGCCGCGCGACTGAGAAAGGTGGAATCGACGCGGTGTGACCCCAGTAGTACTATTGCCTACCGCCTGGAGCACCCACCATGTCCAACGTCGAAAAGCTCTCCGTTGCACTGACGTCTGAGATGGCGAGGCGAGTCCGCGCCGCTGTTGTCGGGGGTGACTATGCCTCGGTCAGCGAGGTCGTGCGGGATGCCCTGCGCGAGTGGGCTGAACGGCGCGAAGGCGGCGCCTGGATGAGGCAAGCGTGGGAAGATGGGATCGCGAGTGGCGTGTCGGATCACTATCGCAGCGCAGCGGAGATCAAGGCTGCCGGTCGTGCGCGACTAGCCAAGCTCAAGGCGTGACACTCTCGCTGCGTCGGACCTCTCTGGCCGACCAGGACATCGACGACATCTGGCTCCATATCGCGCTCGATAGCGTCGCCGCCGCGGACGCGTTCGTCGATCGTCTGGAAGCCGCTGAGAAGCGACTGTCAGAGCTTCCCTACCTCGGCCAGGCGACACCAGACCTTCACCCTGGCCTGAGACATTGGGTGGTTGGCCGCTATCTGATCCTCTACCGCGTCGATCCTGATGCGCTGGTCATCGTCCGCGTCATGCACGGCGCTCGTGACCTGCCGAACGTGCTTGACCCCTAAGCCGCGATCCCGGCTGCGTCTCTGATCGCCGCGCGGATGCGTTGATAGGCGCCGCAGCGGCAGAGGTTGCCGCTCATGGCGGCGTCGATCTGATCGTCGGTGGGCTTGGGGTTATGAGCCAGCAGCGCGGCGGCGCTCATGATCTGGCCGGACTGGCAGTAGCCGCACTGCGGCACGTCGTGCTTGATCCAGGCCGCCTGCACCGGGTGCGTCCCGCCCAGGCCTTCGATGGTGGTGATTTTGGCGCCGGCGAGCTGCGCCACGTGCAGCTGGCAGGATCGCTGCGGCGTCCCGTTCACATGCACCGTGCAGGCGCCGCACTGAGCGATGCCGCAGCCGTACTTGGTCCCGGTCAGGTCCAGCTGGTCGCGCAGGATCCACAGCAGCGGCATGTCGGCTGGCGCATCGACGCTGACGTCCTTGCCGTTGATGGTCAGGGTGACAGCCATGCCTTACGCCTCCCGCCAGCGGATGTTACGCCCGGCGCGGCGGCGCTGGAAGCGCGCGGCGGGGCGCGGTATCGCTGCGCCTGCCAAGGAGTCATTCCATGCGTGTCGCGCTTGTCGCCGCCCTCACCCTCGCCGCCGCGCCAGCGTTCGCCGCCACCGGCCAGGATCTGTTCAACAGCAACTGCGCCGACTGCCACACGGTGGATGACACCAGCTACACCGCGCCGACGCTGAAAGGCGTGGCCGGCCGCAAGGTCGCCGCCGTGCCCGGCTTCACCTACTCCGACGCGTTGAAGGCCAAGGCCGGCCAGACCTGGACCGAGGCCAATCTCGACGCCTTCATCGCCGCGCCCAACACCTTCGCGCCAGGCACGGCGATGACCGCCAACGACGCCAACGCCGCCGACCGCGCGGCGATCATCGCTTACCTGAAGACGGTGAAGTAGGCGGCCGATGGAGGCTTTCCCCGCCTTCTTTCCGCTGAAGGATCGCCGCGTGGTGATCGCCGGCGAAGGCGAAGGGGCCGAGGCCAAGGCGCGGCTGCTGGCGGGCTCGCCGGCGCAGGTGGACCGGATCGCCGGCGACGCGGCGCTGACAGCAGAGGCCTACGCCGGCGCCGTCATCGCGTTTGTCGCCAGCCCGGACGCCAGCTTCTGCGAGCGGGCGGCGCAAGCGGCGCGGGCGGCGGGCGCGGCGGTGAACGTGGTCGACCACCCGGAGCTCAGCGATTTCCACACGCCCGGCATCATCGACCGTGGCCAGGTGATCGCCGCCATCGGCACCGGCGGCGCGGCGCCCATCGTCGCGGCGCTGTTGCGGGCCGAACTGGAGGGCAGGATCGCGCCCGGGCTGGGCCGGATGGCGGTGCTGTTCGGCCAGCTGCGGCGCGAACTGGTCGCGGCCTTTCCCGACCTGGCGCAGCGGCGCGCCTTTCTGAGGCGCGCGCTGGGTGGTGGGGCGGCGCAGGCCGCCGACGCGGGCGACATGGACGAGGCTCAGCGCCAGTTGCGCGCCGAGATCACGGGCGGCGTCGCCTCGGTCGGGCGCATCTGGCTGATCGAGACGCCGGCCGAGCGGGATCTGCTCTCCCTGCGCGCCGCCCGGGTGCTGGCGGAAGCCGATAGTCTGGTGCTGGGCCGCAGCGTCGAAGACGACATCGCCGTGCTGGCGCGCCGCGACGCGCCTCGGCGCGACCTGGCGACGGTGGAGACCGCATGGCTGGCGGCCGAGGCCGCCGCCGGCCGGCAGACGGCGGTGGTGGGGCCAAAAGCCGCGATGGGCGAGATGACGGCGCGGCTCGATGAGATCGGCGCGCCCTACGTGCGACTGGCGCCTGGCGCGTGAGCCTGGTCACCGGCGACGACCTGACGGCCATCGGACTGTCGCTGCGGGTGGCCGGGGTCGCCGTGGTGGCCGCTCTGCCGCTGGCGCTGGCGGCGGCATGGGCGCTGTCGCGCAGCCGGCTCGCGGCCCGCACGGTCTTCGACGCAGCCATCACGCTGCCGCTGGTGCTGCCGCCGGTGGCGACCGGCTACCTGCTGCTGGTGCTGTTCGGCCGCGAAGGCCCCATCGGGCGGCTGCTGGCGCTGGCCGGGATCGACCTCGGCTTTCGCTGGACGGGCGCGGCGCTGGCGGCCGCCGTGATGGCCTTCCCGCTGATGGTGCGGCCGATGCGGCTGGCCATCGAGGCCATCGAGCCCTCGGTGGACGAAGCGGGGCTGACCCTGGGCGCCGGCGCCTGGACGCGGTTCTTCCGCCTTACCTTGCCGCTGGCGGCGCCTGGCGTGATCGCCGGCCTGGTGCTGGGCTTCGCCAAGGCGCTGGGCGAGTTCGGCGCCACCATCACCTTCGTCGGCGCCATCCCCGGCGAGACCCTGACCCTGCCGGCCGACATCTGGCAGTCGACCCAGACCCCGGGCGAAGAGAGCCACACGCTCGCCCTCTGTCTCGTCGCCGCCGCCATCGCGGTGACCGCGACCCTGGTGTCGGAGATCGTGGCGCGGCGGGTGGTGTCCAGGGCGGGGCTCTAGCTACGCCTCCAGCGAGCGGCCCCTGGTCTCCGGCAGCAGCAGCCAGCAGGCGACGACGCTGAGGGCGGTGAAGATCACCGGGTACCAGAGGCCGGCGAAGATGTTACCGGTCACCACCACGATGGTGAACGAAACCACCGGCTGGAAGCCGCCGATCCAGCCGGTGCCGAGGTGATAAGGCAGCGAGAGCGCCGTGTAGCGCACCCTTGCCGGAAACAGCTCCGCCAGCGAGGCGGCCATCGGGCCGTAGAGGGCCGTGGCGCAGACGGTGAACACCAGCAGCACCATCAGCATCAGCTGAAAGTTCATCCGCGCCGGGTCGAGCTTCGGCGGGTAGCCTGCGGCGCCCAGCGCGGCCACGATGGCCTTGTCGACGCGCGCCGTCTGCGCCGCCAGATCGGCCGGCGCCATGGCCTGCCCATCCACCGAGACCACGCTCGCCCCGCCCACGCGCACCTCCGCCGTCGAGCCCGCCGGCAGGGCGGCGTTGGAATAGCTGACCCCAGCGCCGGCCAGCGCCGCCTTCGCGATGTCGCAGCTGGACTTCGCCTTGGAGCGGCCGGTGATGTCGAACTGCAGCGAGCAGTCGCCCGGCGCGGCGGCGACGATCACGGGCTTCGCCATCACCGCGTCCACCAGCGCCGGATTGGCCGCATGGCTGAGCAGGTTGAAGCCGGGGAACAGCGTCAGCACCCCGATGGTCATGCCCGCCCACATCACCGGCTTGCGCCCGACCTTGTCGGAGAGCCAGGCGAAGGCGACGTAGAGCGGCGCGCTGACCACGGCGCAGATCAGGATCAGCTCGTTGACGGTGTCGCCTGGGACTTTGAGGAAGCTCTGAAGGAACACCTGCGAGTAGAAGAACACCGTGTACCAGTACGCGCCCTGGGCGCTCATCAGGGCGACGAAGGCGATGATCACCAGCTTGAGGTTCGGCCAGTGGCCGAAGGCTTCGCGGTAGGGCGCGCGGCTGGCCGTGCCGGCCGCCTTCATTCTCGCGAACGCGGGGCTCTCCTCCAGCCGCGAGCGCATCCACAGCGAAATCGCCACCAGGCCGATGGAGACGAAGAACGGGATGCGCCAGCCGGCGAACCAGTCGGTCGCGGCGAACACATTTTCACCCACCAGTTTGCGCGTCACGAAGATCACCGCCAGCGCGCTGAACAGGCCAAACGCAGCGCTTGTCTGCACCCAGCCGGTCATGAAGCCGCGCCGGTCGGCGGGCGCGTACTCGGCGACATAGATGGCCGCGCCGCCGTACTGCCCCCCGAGCGCGGTGCCTTGCAGGATGCGCAGGGTGATCAGCGCGATGGGCGCGAACACGCCAGCCTGCTGGTAGCTGGGCAGCAGGCCGATGGCGAAGGTCGCCCCGCCCATCATCGAAACGCAGATCAGGAACGCCGCCTTGCGCCCCAGCCGGTCGCCGACGCCGCCGAAGATCAGGGCGCCCAGCGGCCGGAACGCGAAGCCGACGCCGAACAGCGCCAGCGAGGCGATCTGGCCCGATGTCGGATCGAGGCCGGCGAAGAAGGTCTTGGCGATGATCGCCTGCAGGCTGCCGAAGACGAAGAAGTCGTACCACTCGAAGGCGGTGCCTGCGGCCGACGCCAGCACCACGGTCGCCATCGGCGTATGCTTGGCCGCGCTCCCAGCTGCCATTTGCGTCATTCAAAGCCCCCTGAACGGCTATGGTCTAACACCCTGGCCGGCCCACGCGGAAGCTGACCCGATGACCACGCTCTACATCGACGCCGACGCCTGCCCGGTGAAGGACGAGGTCTACAAGGTGGCCCAGCGCTACCGCCTGCCAGTGTTCGTCGTCTCCAACAGCTGGATCCGCACGCCCGCCGACAAGCTGATCACCCAGGTGGTGGTGGACGAGGGCCCGGACGTCGCCGACGACTGGATCGCCGAGCGCGTCGGCCCGCCCGACATCGCCATCACCGCCGACATCCCGCTGGCCGATCGGGTGCTGAAAGCCGGCGGCCAGGCCATCCACCCCACCGGGCGCGTGTTCACCGAAGGCAGCATCGGCGCGTCGCTCGCCAGCCGCAGCATCGGCGAGCACCTGCGCTCGATGGGCGAGATCACCGGCGGCCCCAAGCCCTTCACCAACGCCGACCGCTCGAAGTTCCTGCAAGCCCTGGACGCGGCGGTGGTGCGGGCGCGGCGGCGGGGAGAGTAGCCCTCCTAGGCGATCAGAACACTCGCCGGCTCATGTAATCGCGCTGTTCCTCAGCTTCTTCCTCGGTAAAGAGATGATCGTGGACACCCTCCGATGGCTCCCACGGCGCGTATCCGTGCCAAGCATTGTTGAGGCGAAAAGCTTCGAATGAAGATGTGGCAGTGAAACTGTGCATCAAGACTGCACGGGGCTCCACCGATGGGCGAGCCTTGTCGTTTTGCGGATGAACCAGCCACATACTGTGGCCCGTCTCGTCCGCCCAGATCTCGAAGGTGAGTTCCGGCATCACCTAGAACGCGTTCTCGCCCGTGATCGCCCGGCCCAGGATCAGCGCGTGGACGTCGTGAGCGCCTTCGTAGGTGTTCACGGTCTCCAGGTTCGCCGCGTGGCGCATCACGTGGTAGTCGCCCGAGATGCCGTTGCCGCCGTGCATGTCGCGGGCTTCGCGGGCGATGGCCAGCGCCTTGCCGCAGTTGTTGCGCTTCATCAGGCTGATGGCTTCGGGGACCCAGGCGCCGTCGTCGATCAGCCGGCCCAGCGCCAGCGCGCCCTCGTAGCCCAGCGCGATCTCGGTCGACATGTCGGCCAGCTTCTTCTGCACCAGCTGGCGGGCGGCCAGCGGCTTGCCGAACACCGAGCGCGAGCCGACGTAGTCGCGCGCCGCGTGGAAGCAGAACTCCGCCGCCCCCATCGCGCCCCAGGCGATGCCGTAGCGCGCCTTGTTGAGGCACGAGAACGGCCCGCGCAGGCCCTGCACGTTGGGCAGCAGCGCCTCTTCCGGCACGAACACGTCCGAAAGCGCGATCTCGCCGGTGATCGAGGCACGCAATGAGAGCTTGTTCTCGATCTTCGGAGTCTCGAAGCCTTTGGATCCGCGCTCCACCAGGAAGCCGCGGATGATGCCGTCGAGCTTGGCCCACACCAGCGCCACATCGGCCAGCGGCGCGTTGGTGATCCACATCTTGGCGCCGTTCAGCACGAAGCCGCCGGGCGCTTCCTTGGCCACCGTGCGCATCGACGCCGGGTCGGAGCCGCCGTCCGCCTCGGTGAGGCCGAAGCAGCCGATGATCTCGCCGCGCGCCATGCCGGGCAGCCAGCGCCGGCGCTGCTCTTCCGAGCCGAACTCGTAGATCGGGTACATGACGAGGGAAGACTGCACGCTCATCGCCGAGCGATAGCCGCTGTCGATCGCCTCGATCTCGCGGGCGATCAGGCCATAGGCGATGTGGTTCACCGCCGCGCCGCCATAGGCCTCGGGCAGCGTCGGGCCGAGGAATCCCAGCGAGCCCATTTCGGTCATGATCTCGCGGTCGAACCGCTCGTCGCGCCAGGCGCTGACGACGCGCGGCAGCAACGCTTCGCGGGCATAGCTCCGCGCCGCGTCGGCCACCATCCGCTCGTCTTCCGTGAGCCGCGAAGCCAAGTCCAGCGGATCGTCCCACTGATAGGTCTTGCGCGTCTCGCCGCTGTCGAGGGCCATGGGGGGTGCTCCTGGGTCGCTTAGATCGTGGGACGCATATAAATCCGCTCATCCCCGCGGAAGCGGGGACCCAGGCGTTTTATCGCAGAGCGCGAGCGTGTCAGAAAAAACCTGGGCCCCCGCGTTCGCGGGGGAGAGCGGAATAGCGCTCAGGTGCCAGTGTAGACGCCCTTGCGCTTTTCCACGAACGACAGGCGGGATTCGCGGGCGTCGTTGGCGGCCTTGCGGGCGAAACCCAGGCCGACGCTCTCGTAGCGGAGCGCTTCATCGAGATCGACGTCGATGTTGTGCTGCAGCACCTTCTTGCCCATCCGCACGGCCAGCGGCGGCCACTGGGACATCTCCTGGGCAAGCGCGATGGCTTCGTCCATCAGGTGCTCGGGCGCCACCAGCCGGTCCAAGAGGCCGATGCGGTAGGCTTCCTCGGCGTTCACCGCGCGGCTGGAGAAGATCAGGTCGGCGGCGCGGGAATAGCCGACGATGCGCGGCAGGAAGTAGCTCATGCCCGAGTCCGGCGAGAGCGAGCGCTCGACGAACACCGTCTTGAAGCGCGCGTCGGTGGAGCCCACCCGCACGTCGCAGGCCAGCGCCATGCTCATGCCGGCGCCGGCGGCGACGCCGTTCACCGCCGCGATCAGCGGCTTGTCGAAGTGGGCGAAGCGCTTGGCCCACTTGCCCACCCAGCCTTCCTCGTCGAGCTTGTCGTTCTGGCCGGCGGGCGCGCGCACCGGGGCAGCCGCGGCTTCGCCGTCCGTTGCCGGCCGCGCCCCGCCGGAGAGGTCGGCGCCGGAGCAGAAGCCGCGGCCCGTGCCGGTGATGATCGCCGCGCGCACCGCATCGTCCTCATGCGCCTGCTTCACCGCCGCGTGCACCTCTTCGCGCACCGCATTGCCGATGGCGTTCAGCCGCTCGGGCCGGTTCAGCGTGATGATCGCGACCGGGCCGCGGGTCTCGTAGAGAATGGCTTCGTAGCTCATGCGTTCGTCTCCCAAGGATTTTCTGAAATACCGGCGGCCTATTTCTGGCCTTACCGCCATTCAACCCCTTCGCTAGAGGGCCCTGCAAGCGGCGATTGGTTGCCGCTGGGTGATGGCGCATAACCGGCGCCGTGGAAGGAGCCTTCTCGTGGAGATCAACGGCGTCGCCCACATCTTCGTCACCGCTGGCGATTTCGAGCGGTCGAAGGCCTTCTACATGCAGCTGCTGCCCTTCCTCGGCCTCAAGGAGGTGATGAACGCCGCCGGCGTCTACTACTGCGTCGGTGGGCGGACGGGCTTTGCGGTGCGCGCGCCGTCGCCGGAGCATGCCGGCGAGCGCTTCGTGCAGAACCGCGTCGGCCTGCACCACGTCTGCTTCCGGGCGCGGGACCGCGACGAGGTCGACGAGGCGCATGCGTTCCTAGTGAAGATCGGCGCCACGGTGGTGCACCCGCCGCAGGACGATGGCTACGCCGCCGGCTACTACTCGGTGCTGTTCGAAGACCCCGACGGGGTGCGCCTGGAGATCAACCACGTGCCCGGCCAGGGCCTGCTGACGCCCGGCGGCGACAGCCACGTCGGACAGTCGCTGACATGAGCGACACCGCCTACCGCCCCTCGATCAGCGAAAGCGACGAACAGGCGCTGCTGGACGCCATCGACCGCTGGCTGGTGCGCAAGGTGGCGCCCGTCGCCGCGAAGTACGAGCAGGCCGACGAGTACCCCACCGAGCTGGTCGCCGACATGTGCGAGATGGGGCTCTTCGGCGCTCTGATCGAGCCGCAGTACGGCGGCCTCGGCCTGCCGGCCACCGCCTATTCGAAGATCGTCGCGCGCATCAGTGAAGAGTGGATGAGCCTCACCGGCTTCTTCAACAGCCACCTGATGATGGCGCTGATCGTGCAGAAGTTCGGCACCCAGGCGCAGCGCGAGCACTGGCTGCCGAGGTTCGCCACCGGCGAGATTCGCGGCGGCCTGGCGCTCACCGAGCCCGACGCCGGCACCGACCTGCAAGGGATACGCACCACCGCCCGCCGCGACGGCGACGTCTATCGCATCAACGGCTCGAAGCTCTGGATCACCAACGCCATCGAGGGCGACGCGCTGGCGGTGCTGGTGAAGACCGATCCTGGCGCAGAGCCACGCCACCGCGGCATGAGCATGCTGGTGATGCAAACCCGCGATCCGGCCACCGGCCAGGAAGCCGCAGGCGTCTCGCGCGGCCGCAAGCTGCCAAAGCTCGGCTATCGCGGCATCGACACCGGCGCGATCGCCTTCGACGACGCCCCTGTGGACGCCCGCCTCGGCCTGATCGGCGGCGAGGAGGGCAAGGGCTTCCTGATGGCCACCGGCGGCCTGGAGATCGGGCGGGTGAACGTCGCGGCGCGCGGGGTCGGCATCGCCCGCCGGGCGCTGAAGGAAGCAGTGGCCTACGCCCAGATCCGCACCACCATGGGCAAACCCATCGCCCAGCACCAGGCGATCCAGCTGAAGCTGGGCGAAATGGCGGCCAAGACCCGCGCCGCCGAGCTTTTGGTCGAGGACGCCGCCAAGGCCTACGACAAGGGCGGGCGGATCGACCTGGAGGCCGGGATGGCCAAGTGGTTCGCCACCGAGACCGCCTTCGAGGTCGCCACCGAATCCATGCGCATCCACGGCGCCAACGGCTACTCCAAGGAGTACCCGATTGAGCGCCTCTACCGCGACGCGCCGCTGCTGATCATCGGCGAAGGCACCAACGAGATGCAGCGCATCATCATCGCCCGCCAGCTGATCGCCCGGAATCCTGTGTGATGTCCGCCTTACCTCCCCCGCGCAGCGGGGTGAGGGGGACCGTCGGCCGAGCGAAGCGAAGAGCCGATGGTGGAGGGGGCGAGCTAGCGACGGGCCCCATCCACGGCGATCAGCGCGAGCTGAGGGAGCGCCAGCGCTCCCGGCCTGCCCCCTCCACCATCCGCTCTTCGGCGGATGGTCCCCCTCACCCCGCTGCGCGGGGGAGGTAGGCGCGCGATAGGAGGAGAGATGGTCACAATGCTGGCGCAACTCCAGCTTAAGGTTCCGCGTTGAGAGTGACGCCATGACTGATCGCCAAGCGCACGCCATCCCGCTGCACGCCGACCACCCGCTCGACGTCGCCCGTCCCTTCGCCTGGATCGGCGCCCTCAGCTTCGCCACCGGCTTCTGGGGCGTGATGGCCCTGAACTGGCTCTCGGGGCGCTAGCCGCCCGCTCAGCTGTTTTCGCGCGTCGCCAGCCGGAAAGCGTCTTCGACGCTCATCCGCGCGCCCTCCGCCTTCATCGCCTCGAACTCCGCGGGTGGCAGCGTCGCCTGCACGAACCGAGAGGCCCACGCGTTGTCGTCGACGAAGGCGGGCACGGTGATGCCCTGAGCCGACAGCCTGGCGTTGAGGAACCCCACGAGCCTGGCGCCATCTTGCGCGCGGCCGGCCTTGGCGGCGGCGGCGGCGAACGGCGCGAGGTTGTAGTTGGTCAGCGATCTGCCGACCGACTTGGCGACCGTGTTGCAGAGCGCCTGAACTTCCTGGAAGTCGCCGGGCGCGTCCCGCTGCATCAACAGCATCGCCAGCGATGTCGCCGCGAACATCGTACTGGTGCTGCTGAGCATGTGCGATGGCCGGATGCGCGCGAGGGTATCGCGAAACCGATCGATCGCGGCGATGGGATCATCCCGGCGAAACATCATGCCCAGTCCGCTGATCAGCACCTGGTTGGCCAGCCCATCGGCGCCGATGGCGAGCGTCAGAGCCAGCGCGCGCTCATAGCCTTCGCGCGCCGCCACGACATCGCCCGACAGCTGCAACCGAATGGCTTCGGGGACGGTCGCCCAGGCCGTCAGCCGCGAAGGCGGCATGCCGGACGCCAGGCGCAGCAGCGCCTTCGTCGACGCCTCGGCTTCATCGATCCGCCCCGTCATCAGGAGGGCCTGGGACTTCGAGAGGTGGGCATTGCCGATGATCGCGGGCTCGCCGACCGCTTCGGCGGCGGCGATGGCCTCGTCGCCCGCCGCGACGGCTCTGCCGGGGTAGGTCAGCATGAGGCACGCCGCTCTGGAATCGAGAAGAATGGCGCGGGCGAGCTGCGAAATTTCGACGTCGTTCAGGTGCGTGTAGGCCCGCTCCAGCCATGCCAGATGCTCAAACGGCAGGGCCCGGAAGACGGCGATCACCCACGATCGACCTGCGAGTTCCACCCCAATCGCCAGGTCGCCGTCGGGGCCGAACGCCCAATCCAGAGCGCGGAGGGTGTTGTCCAGATCAGGAAAATAGCGCGCGGCGAACTCGTCGTCCGTGACCAGAGCATAGTAGTCGAGCCCCGCCTTCTCGCAGAGGCCCACGAAGTATTGCGCATGCCTGCGCTGCATCTGTGCCGTCTCGCCAACCGCCGCGAGCTTCTCCAGAGCGTAGGCGCGCGTCGTCTCGAGCAGCCGGTAGCGAGTGCGGTTGTCCTCCGTGTCCGCCGCGACCAGCGACTTGGCGACCAGGCTCGAGAGGCCATCGACCACGTCGAAGGCGTCGAAGGTGGCGTCGGCGCAGAGGTCCGAGGCCGCCTCCAGGGTGAAGCCGCCAGTAAAGACCCCGACCCTGCGGTAGACGGCCGCGTCGCGCTCGCTGAGCAGGCTGTGGCTCCAGTCGAGCGTCGCCTGCAAGGTTCGCTGTCTTGGCAAGGCCGTTCGGCGCCCGCCGGTAAGCACGCGAAAGCGGTCGTCCAGTCGCTGCAGCAGGCCCTCGCAGCCCAGGCTGGGCGCCCGCGCGGCCGCCATCTCGATCGCCAGCGGGATGCCGTCGAGGCGCTGGCAGATGGTCCTGATGGTCTCGACGTTGCGGCCCGCCGTGCTGAAATTCGCATCGACGGCATGGGCGCGCTCGGCGAACAGCGCCGCCGCATCGGGCTCGCCCAGGGAGCGCAGCCGAAACACCTGCTCGCCCTCGACGCCCAGTAGTTCCTGCGAACTCGTGAGCATCTTCACGCCGGATGACGCATCGAGCACGGCTTCGGCGAGCGCGGCCACGGTGTCGATCACGTGTTCGCAATTGTCGAGCACGATCAGGCAGCGCATCGGTTCCAGGCGGTTGACCAGGGCGGTCAGCGGGTCCTGACCGGCCGGCAGTTCGATCATCATCGCGCGGGCGACGACGCCCGGCACCTGTTCCGGATCGCTGACCGGGGCGAGTTCGGCGAGCCAGACGCCGTCCGCGTAGTCGCCAAGCACGGCATGCCCCACCTCAATGGCGATCCGGGTCTTGCCGACACCGCCGGTGCCCGTGACTGTGACCAGGTCGGCCTTCTGCAGCAACGATCCAAGCGCCGCCAGTTCGGCCTCCCGGCCGATCAGGGCGCCGAGGCGCTTGGGCAGATTGTTCGGATGCGCTTCGGCCTGGCTGAGCGGTGGAAAGTCCGGCGCCAGCCCCTCCGCCGTCACCTGGTAGACACCGATCGGCTGCAACGGGTCGTCCAACGGATGCGCGCCGAGAAAGCGAAGGGCGGCGCTGTCGGCGGCGCCTCCGGACATCAGGTCCGCCACCGTGGCGCTCGCCAGCGCCTGGCCGCCGTGGCCAAGGGCGAGCAGTTTGGCGCAGCGGATCAGCGCCGGCCCGAATATTTCCTCCCCGCGATACTCAGCGGCGCCGACGTGTAGCGCCATGCGGCCCTTGAGCTGACCGAACCCCGGCCATGTGCGGCCAGCCAACGATCGAAGCGCGGCGACGGCGGCGCCGACCGCGTCCGAGGGCGTGCGGAAGGCGGCGTACAGGGTCTCGCCCTCGGCGCGGAACACCCGTCCGCCGCGGCTCTCCACCGCGCCCCGGACGATCTGGTTGTAGACGGCCACGGCCTCCTGCATGGCCGCGCGGTGATTGAGCGAGAGCAGGCCCGCGCCGTCGATGTCGCAGAGCAGCAGCGTCTGCAGGTCCGAACGAAGCTCGCTCGCCGCCGGTGGGGCGGAAGGCGCCGGCGATCCGACCGCCGGCGATCCGACCAAGGTCTCGACGCTGGCGATCACCCTGCGCCAGTTCGGGTGTTCGCCCTCGCCCGTCCAGCCTGAGAGGTCGGCGCACTGGACCTGGTCGAAGGGCATCGGCAGGCGAGTCTTGTCGATCACCAGCTGCACCAGCTTGTGATCTTCGCGCGCCCGGTTGGCCTCCGACAGCACCCATTCGGACTTGGCGGCGTCCGCTGACCAGATCACCAGCGCCGCCTTGGCCGCCGTCAGCTGCTCTTCGATCGCCTGCCCGAAGGCCCGGTGCACCGCCAGATCGTCGTCGAGCCAGACGCTGTAGCCAGCCGCCCGCAGCGCCGCCGCAGCGGCGTGCGCCTGGCGCGCCGTGGTGTGCGCGTAGGAGATGAAGACGTCGGCCATGAAGTCGCGACACCGCCCCTGGTCGCTGCCCGACCCTAGCGAGGCAATTCGGCGGCGGGCAAGGAAAAGCTCGCGAGCGCCGCGCTCGGCCTGACTGACCAATCCCGCGTCGTCGCAACCGCTGGGCTAGGCCTTCGGCCCCCGCGCCACGAACCAGCCGTTCTTGAAGCCCTCGCTGGCCTTGCCATAGAGAAAC
Source organism: Caulobacteraceae bacterium (assembly GCA_036502045.1). GTDB lineage: Bacteria > Pseudomonadota > Alphaproteobacteria > Caulobacterales > Caulobacteraceae > Acaudatibacter. The sequence goes on from DASXZG010000014.1 coordinate 20,244, forward strand.
GGCTCGCCGTCCGGCGTGGTCACGAACCCCCCCGCCGCGACCAGGATGCAGTGGCCGGCCGCGGTGTCCCACTCCATCGTCGTGCCATGGCGCGGGTAGATGTCGGCGGCGCCCTCGGCGATGCGGCAGAACTTGATCGAAGAATCCATCGGCTCGCGCAGGTGAAAGCCGTACTGGCGCGCCAGCTCGTCCGCAGTCTCGACCTTCATGGTGTGGCTGATCAGCGCCAGCGCCGCGCCCTCGGGCCAGGCGCGTGGCCGGATGGGCTCGAACGGGCCGTCGCCGTGGCGCTTCTCGACTCCGCCGGCGTGAGTGCGCCAAAGCTCGCCGCTGGCTGGCGCGCCGACGGCCGCCGCCACCGCGTGACCGTCTTCGATGAGAGCGATGTTGACGGTGAAATGCGGGTCGCCGCGCACGAACGCCTTGGTGCCGTCCAGCGGATCGACCAGGAAGAAGCGCGGACCGATGGAATCCGGGGTGCCGAACTCGGATGCGTGCTCTTCGGAGATCACCGGCACGCCGGGGAAGCGCCTGGCCAGGCCCTCGAGGATCAGCGCCTCGCCCCGGCGATCGGCTTCTGTCACCGGACTCTGGTCGGCCTTGGCGCTGACTTCCAGCTCGGTGCGCCACAGCGGCAGGATGAGGCGGCCGGCTTCGGCGGTCAGGTCGGCGAGGTCGGCCCCGATATCGGCGGCGGCGGTGTCCAGCGGCATAGCGGCTCTATGGCGCACACGCGGCGTTTCCCAAAGCGCCAAATCAGGGCAATTCTGACGCCGATGAGCCAGACCCAATCCTCGCCGTTCGCCGCTGAATCGACCGCCGCCGACGCCGTAAGCGCCGACGAACTCGCCGCGCGACTCGCTTCGAAGCTCTGCCACGACTTCATCAGTCCCGCCGGGGCCATCGTCTCGGGTCTCGACCTGCTGGACGATCCCTCGGCCAAGGACATGAGGGACGAGGCGATGGAGCTGATCGCCGCCAGCGCCCGCAAGCTCACCGACCTGCTGCAGTTCTCGCGCGTGGCCTTCGGCGCCTCGTCCGGGTCGGACGGCTTCGACACCGGCGAGCTGGAGCGGCTGGCGCAGGGGGTCTTCGCCCACGCCCGCGCCGAACTCGACTGGGCCATCGAACCGCAGAGCCTGCCTAAGCGCGCCGCCGTGGTGCTGCTCAACCTGGCGCAGCTGGCGGTGGGCATCCTGCCCATGGGCGGGACGGCGCGGGCCGAAGTGGTGCAGCTGCCCGGCGCCCGCGACGTCATCATCCGCGCCACCGGCCCGCGCGCCCGGCTCAACGCCGAGGTGATGCAAGGCCTTGCCGGCCAGCCGCTGGGCGACGGCCTCGGCGGCCGCTGGGTGCAGGCCTACTACGTCCATGTGGTGGCCAAGGCGGGCGGCGGCATGATCGGGGCCGACGTGAGCGACGAGGCGGTGACACTGCGGGCGCAAATTCCCGGCTGATCGCCTGGACTGCCGGATTTTTCGTCGCAGGCCGCTTCGCCACACTGCTCCTTAACCAAGCCCGCGCGACAAAAGCAGCTCACCGCCGCAAGGAAGAGTCGCGAGCGCTATGAGGACCTGTCTGGTCGTCGACGACAGCCGGGTGATCCGCAAGGTGGCGCGGCGGATCCTCGAGGACATCGGCTACGAGATCGCCGAGGCCGCGGACGGCCTGGAGGCGCTGGCCTGGTGCCGCGCGGCCATGCCCGAAGCCATCCTCTTGGACTGGAACATGCCGGTGATGAACGGCATCGAGTTCCTGCGCAAGCTGCGCTCCGAGCCCGGCGGCGAGACGCCCATCGTGGTTTTCTGCACGGTCGAGAACGACCTGGCGCACATCCGCGAGGCCCTGGAAGCCGGCGCCAACGAGTACATCATGAAGCCGTTCGACGGCGACATCATCGGGGCCAAGTTCACCGAGGCGGGCCTATGAAGCCCGACGAGATCGCGCACATCGTCTCGCTCTGCCGCGCCCGCGCCGGGCTGCGGGTGGCGCCGGACAAGACCTATTTCATCGAGAGCCGGCTGGCGCCGGTGGCGCGCCGCGAGGGCTACGACTCGATTTCGGAGCTGATGGAGGCGCTGCGCGATAAGCGCGACGAGGCGCTGCTCTGGGGCGTGGTCGAGGCGCTGGCGGCCGGCGAGACGGCGTTCTTCCGCGACAAGGCCCCGTTCCGCGAGTTCGGCGAGGAGTTGGCGCCGCAGCTGGCCCGGGCCCGCGGCGGCGCGCCGATCCGGGTCTGGAGCTGCGCCACCGGCACGGGCCAGGAGATCTACTCGCTGGCGATGGTGGTGAACGAGATGGCCCGCACCGATCCCTCCGTGCGCATCGAGCTGGCCGCCTCCGACCTCTCACGGGTCTCGCTCGAAAAGGCTCAGAGCGGCGTCTACAACCAGTTCGAGGTGCAGCGCGGCCTGCCGATCCGGCTGCTGGCGCAGCACTTCGAGAAGGACGGCGAGAACTGGCGGGTGGCTCAGGAAGTGCGCGAGCGCATCCGCTGGCGGCGCATCAACCTGATCGCCGGCCTGCGCCAGATCGGCCGCTTCGACGTGGTGTTCTGCCGCTACGTGCTGAGCGGCATGACCGAGGAAGCTCAGCGCAAAGTGCTGGAAGACCTCACCTACGTGGTGCCCGCCGACGGGGTGCTGGTGCTGGGCCGGAACGAGACTGTCGCCGGCCTGGCGGGCGCCTTCGACCCCATCGTCGGCCGCCCGGGCTCCTACCGGCGCAATCCGGACTACCGGGCCGCGGCGGCGTAGCCCCTCACCTCACCTCTCCCCGCTGACGCGGGGCGAGGGCTACGGATAGCTGAGCGGCGGCTTCAACATCCCCTCCGCGACCTCGCTCTTTCCGTAGCCCTCGCCCCACGAAGTGGGGAGAGGTGAGGTGAGGGGTCGCGGGGCAGGCCGCGGTCTTACGCGCGGGCGGTCCCCCCTCCCCGCTTTGCGGGGCGGGAGAGGTGGCTTAAAGCGCCGCCATGAGCCTCGACCCTGTCGCCCTGACCCAGGCGCTGATCCGCCGCCCCTCCGTCACCCCCGCCGACGCGGGCGCCATGGATGTGGTCGAGACCGAACTGGCGCGGCTCGGCTTCAACTGCCGGCGCATGCGCTTCGGCGACATCGAGAACCTCTACGCCCGCCACGGCGACGCCCGCCCCAACCTCTGCTTCGCCGGCCACACCGACGTGGTGCCGGTGGGAGACGAGGGCGCCTGGAGCGTCGGCCCGTTCGAGGCGCGCATCGAGGACGGGGTGCTGATCGGCCGGGGCGCGGTGGACATGAAGAGCGGCATCGCCGCCTTCATCGCCGCCGCCGAAGGCGCGCTGGCGGCCGGCGAGGTCAAGGGCTCGCTCTCGCTGCTGATCACCGGCGACGAGGAAGGCCACGCGACCCACGGCACCAAAGCCGTCGTCGCGCAGCTGCAGGACGAAGGCGAGGCCATCGACCACTGCCTGGTGGGCGAGCCCAGCTCCAGCGCCCAGTTCGGCGACATGATCAAGATCGGCCGGCGCGGCAGCGTCAACGCCTACCTCACCGTCGAGGGCGTGCAGGGGCACGTGGCTTATCCCGACCGCGCCGCCAATCCCGTCCCCGTGCTGATCAAGCTACTGGCGGCGCTGCAGGCCCGGCGGCTGGACGACGGCTATCCGGAGTTCCAGCCCTCCAATCTCGAAGTCACCACCATCGACGTCGGCAATCCGGCCACCAACGTCATCGCTCGCGTCGCCAAGGCCCGGCTCAACATCCGCTTCAACCCCACCCACACCGGCAAGGCGCTCGGCGACTGGATCGAGGCCGAGGCGGCCAAGGCCGGCGAAGGCTTCAAGGGCAGCGTCAGCGCGCGCATCGAGATCAGCGGCGAGGCGTTCCTCACCGCCCCCGACGCCTTCGTGAACGTGGTCTCCGAAGCCGCCGCCGCGGTCAGCGGGCGCAACGCCGAGCTTTCCACCACCGGCGGCACCTCCGACGCCCGCTTCATCCGCGCGCTCTGCCCGGTGGTGGAGCTGGGGCTGGTGGGAACCACCATGCACGCGGTGGACGAGCGGGCGCCCGTCGCCGAGATCCGCCAGTTGACAGAGGTCTACCGAACCTTGATCAGGCGCTACTTCGAGACGTTCCGCTAAGGCCAAAGCCCCCCGATCCGGGCTCTGGCCCGTTTTGCGTTGGGGGCAGCAATGGCCGCGATCGGCATCGACTTTGGCACCACCAACACGGTGGCGGCCCTGGCGGACGACGCCGGCGAGGCGCGCCTCGTCACCTTCCCGCACGAAGGCGAAGCGCTCGCGCCGTTCCGCTCGGCTTTATCGTTCCACGCCGCCATCGACGATCCCTCCGAGCGGGTGGTCGAGGCCGGGCCCTGGGCCATCGACGCCTATGTCGAAGAGCCGCTGGAGACCCGTTTCATCCAGTCGTTCAAGACCTATGCGGCCAGCCCGCTCTTCGTGCACACCAATGTGCTGGGCCGCTGGTTCCGCTTCGAGGACCTGCTCTCCGCCTTCCTGGTGCGGCTGCGACAGCATGCGGGGGCGGACATGGCGGCGATGCCGCCGCGCCTGATCGTCGGCCGCCCGGTGAACTTCGCCGGCCAGCAGCCCAACGCCGACCTGGCGCTGCAGCGCTACGAGATCGCCTTCCGCCGCCTCGGCTTCGAGGACATCCGCTACGCTTACGAGCCGGTGGCCGCGGCGTTCTTCTTCGCCCGCAAGCTCACCGCCGACGCCACCGTGATGGTGGCCGACTTCGGCGGCGGCACCAGCGACTTCTCCATTGTCCGCTTCCATCGCGAGCGCGGCCAGATCCGCTCCGAGGGTCTGGCCACCGCCGGCGTCGGGGTGGCGGGCGACGCCTTCGACTACCGCATCATCGACCAGCTGGTCTCGCCGGAGCTGGGCAAGGGGACGAGCTACCGCGCCACCTTCGGCCAGGAGCTGCCGATCCCCAACCGCTACTACGCCGCCTTCGCCCGCTGGGAGCAGCTAGCGTTGCTGCGCGCCAGCCGCGACATGCGCGATATCCGCCGCCTTACCCGCGAGGCGCTGGAGCCGGAGAAGATCGAGCGCCTGGTGGAGGTGCTCGACAACAACCACGGCTATCGGCTCTACCAGTCGGTCTCGCGGCTGAAAGAGGCGCTGTCGGCGGCCGACACCGCGACGTTCCGCTTCGAAGCCGGCGACGCGCGCATCGAAAAGCCGGTGGCGCGCGCGGCGTTCGACCGCTGGATCGCCCCGGAACTCGCCGCCATCGCGGCGGCGGCCGACGAAGCGCTGGCCCGCGCCGGCCTGACCCCCGCCGGTGTCGACAAGGTCTTCCTCACCGGCGGCTCGTCCTTCGTCCCCGCCGTGCGCCAGCTCTTCGCCGACCGCTTCGGCGAGGCCAAGCTGGAAAGCGGCGGCGAACTGGTCTCCATCGCCACCGGCCTCGCTTTGATCGGCGCGCAGGACGACGTCGGCGAATGGGCGACGCGGGCCGCGTGATCGCCCTCCAATCCCCGCTGATCCCGGCGTAGGCCGGGACCCAGGCAGGCGCTTGGAGAAGGTCACACGAAGAGCACGAAGGGGGCCACAAAGCACACGAAGGTCGCGCTCCGCGCGACAGCTAGTCCCAAAGGTCGCTGGTGATTTGCTGCGCACGAAGCGCGCCTTCGTGTTCTTCGCTAGCTTCCTGGTCTTCGTGTGACCCTTCAAACATCGCCTACGCAACGCCTCCTTGCCTGGATCCCGGCCTTCGCCGGGATGAGCGGGTCAGTTGGGGCTTTTCAGGCTCGAGCCTTCCGGGTCGAACTGGGTGATGGGGATCACCTCCAGGTCCGGGTCCTTGGCTTTCAGCGCACTCACGAACTGCTTGCCGTCGCCGACCACGATGGTGCTGGCGCCGGCGGGGGAGAGGGCGTCGTGGGCGAAGGCTTGCACCGCTTCGGCCGTGACCGCCTGCACCTTGTCCGGATAAGCCGCGACTTCGCTCAGCGGCACGCCATAGATGGCGAGGCCGCCGATAGTCTCGGCCAGGCCCGCTGAGGTGGCGATGGTGCGGCCATAGTCGCCGATCAGCGACGACTTGCGCGCCTGCAGCTCGTCCGGCGCAGCCGGTGAAGCGGCGAGCGAGGCCATGCCCGCCTTGATCAGGTCGGCCACCTGCGCCGCCGCGTCGTTGCGGGTCTGCGCCTGAGCGGTGAAGGCGCCCAGGGTGCGCCGCGCGGTGAGCGTCGATGTGGCGCCGTAGGAGAGCCCGCGCTTGACCCGGATCTCCTCGTTCAGCCGGGCCGAATAGCCGCCGCCCAGCACCGCGTTGGCCACCAGGCCGTCGTAGTAGTGTGGGTCGCTGCGGGCGATGGCGGGCTTAACCACGCTCACCGCCGCCTGCCCGGCGCCCGGCAGGTCGACGACCACGTCGCGCGCCGCGCCGCTGGGCTGGCCGGAAGGCTGCGCCGGCGGCGGGCTGGCGGGCCTCGCCCAGGCGCCGAACGCCCGCTCGGCCAGCGCGAAGCCTTGCTCGGGCGTGATGTCGCCGGTCAGCACAAGCAGCGCGTTGTCCGGCCGCCAGTAGCGGTCGTGGAAGGCGGCGAGGTCGGCGCGGGTCAGCCGCTTCAATGTCGCCGGCGTGCCGTCGGCGGCGTGGGCGAGGCTGGTCCCGGCGTAGACCACCGGCGCGGTGGCGAAGCCGGCGACGCGGCCGGGATCGCCGTACGCCACGTCGAGGGTGTCCAGCGCCTCCTTGCGCGCCCGCTCCAGCTCGTCCGGCGCATAGGCCGGCGCTTCGCCGACGTCGGCGACGATGGCCAGCGCCGCCGGCAGCTTCGCCGGCATCACCGACAGCCCCACTGTCGACGATTCCCAGCTGGAGCCGGCCTGCAGCGACGCGCCCAGCGCCTCCGACTGGCGGGCGATGTCGCGCGCCGAGCGGGTTGCCGTGCCTTCGGTGGTGAGTTGGGCGGCGAGGCTGGCGTCGCCCGCCAGCGTCGGCGGATCGGAGGCGGCGCCGGCGACCACGGTCAGGCTAGCCGCCACCAGCGGCAGGTCGGTGCTCTTGGCCACGATAACGCGAAGGCCGTTGGGCAGCGTCCGCTCCGATGGCGATGGCAGCACGGCCGGCGCCTGCGCCCCCACCGGCGGCGGGGCCTGGCGCTGGTCCGGCGGCAGCAGCGTCGCGACTTGGCCGGTGAACGGGACCGAGGGTCGCGGCGGCGGCGGGGTCACGTCCGGCGGCGCGCCGGCCGGCTTGGCGCTGTCCGGCAGGTAGCGGATCACCACTTCGCGGTCGGCCATCAGGTACTTGCGCGCCACCCGCTGCACGTCGGCGGCGGTGACCCGGGCCAGAGCGTCGAGGTCGCTGTTGGCGCGCGCGACATCGCCTTCGATCACCTGCGAGGCCGCCAGCTGCTGGGCGCGGCCGTCGATGGTCTCGCGCTGGCGCACCTGCTCGGTGAGCAGCTGGGTCTTGGCGGTCTCCAGCTCTTGCGGGGTCACCAGCCCATCGCGCAGCCGGGCGATCTCGGCTTCCAGCGCCGCGCGGTTTTCGTCGATGGTGTGGCCGTCAGCGGCGATGGCGCCGACGTAGTACATGCCCAGCTGCTGGCGCAGGTCGGCGTTGGACAGCACCTGCGCGGCGATCTGCTTGTCGTAGACGAGGCTGTCGTAGAGCCGCGAGGACTTGCCGGTGGTGAGGATGGCGTCGAGCACGTCCATGGCCGCGGCGTCGGGGCTGGAGGCGCTGGGCGCCAGCCAGGAGATCACCACGGCCGGCAACGGCACATCCGGCCCATAGCCAGTGACCACCTTCGCGGCCGTGCGCGGCGGCTCGACGGCCGTGACGCGCGGCACCGGCGCCGCCGGGTCGGTCAGCGGCCCGAAATACTTGTCGATCCAGGCGTTGAGCTGCGCCGGGTCGTAGTTGCCCACCACCACCATCGTGGCGTTGTCCGGCCGATAGTAGGTGGCGTGGAAGGCGCGCAGGTCGTCGAGCGTGGCGGCGTCCAGGTCCTCGATCGAGCCGATGGCGGCGCGCTTGTAAGGGTGCACGGCGAAGGTGTTGGCGGGGGTCAGATAGGTGAAGAGCCGCCCGTAGGGGTCGGCCAGCACCCGCATGCGCAGCTCTTCCTCCACCACCTGCCGCTCGGAATCGAAGTTGGCCTGGTCGACCACCAGGCTGCTCATCCGTTCGCTCTCGGCCCAGATCAGCCGCTGCAGGTCAGCGGCCGGGATCACCTCGTAGAAGGCGGTGGTGTCGTCGGCGGTGAAGGCGTTGTTCATGCCGCCGACGTCCTCGGTCAGCCGGTCCATGAACTCCGGCGGCATGTCGCGCGTCGCCTTGAACATCATGTGTTCGAACATGTGCGCGAAGCCGGAGCGGTCGGTCGGATCGTCCTTGGCCCCGACCCCGTACCAGACCTGCACCGTCACGTTGGGCGTGGTGCGGTCGAGCGAGGTGATGACGCGCAGGCCGTTGGGAAGCACGCGCTGCTGGAACTGAATCGGCGGCACGACGTCGGCCGCTTGCGCTGAGGCGGCAAAGCCGAGCAGGCTGAGAAGCAGAGCCAGGCAAAGGCGCATCGTCGGCGACTCCGGGTTGAACGCCGGACCCATAGCACCGAGCCGGCCCGAACCAACCTTACGGAGCGTTCACGCACGGCAATGGTTCAACCGGGTGACCCAAAGCCGCCCCGGCGACGTTTAAGGGGTGTGACCCAGACGCTCGCCGCCTTCGCCCCGGCCGCCGCGCCCGCCAGCCGCACCGGTGGCCCGCGCCTCGCGCTGCGCATCGCCCTCGCCGCGGTCTACGCCGCCGCCGGGGTGATGCACCTGAGCGCCGCCGACAAGTTCGCGCTGATCGTGCCGCCGGTGATCCCGTTCGGGCACACCGTGGTGCTGCTGACCGGCGCGTGCGAGATCGCCGGCGCCCTCGGGCTGATGCTGCCGCCAACCCGGCGGCTGGCCGGCGTGATGCTGGCGCTCTACGCGCTATGCGTCTGGCCCGCGAACATCTACCAGGCGCTCTGGCACGTCAGCCTGCCGCCGATCCCCGACAGCTGGTGGTACCACGGCCCGCGCCTGGCGTTTCAGCCCGTCATCATCTGGTGGGCGCTCTACGCCGGCGGCGTCATCGCTTGGCCGTTCGGCAAGCGCCCGGCGCGCCGCTAAGCCCAGGGTTCCCCAACGTCTTTATGAGTTTCTTATGCGGCGCCCCTGAAGCGCGCGTGGATCGCTTACGCGCCTCCCCGGCATGCTCTTCGAGCATCGCGGTTCGCCGCAGGATTCCGGGGCGACATGACGGCGATTACACAAGAAGCGGCGGGCGTCCTCAGCGCCCATCGCGCGGCCCGGCCATTCTGGGGGCTGGCTTTCGGCAGCATCGGCGTCGTCTTCGGCGACATCGGCACCAGCCCGCTCTACGCCTTCCATGAAGCGCTTGGCGCCGCCGGCGGCGTGCGTACCGAAGCGGTGATGGGCGTCGTCTCCCTGGCGCTCTGGGCCCTGATCCTGGTGGTGACGGTCAAGTACGTCCTCTTCCTGATGCGCGCCGACAACCACGGCGAGGGCGGGGTGCTGTCGCTGGCGGCGCTGGCCGAGAGCGCCATTGGCAAGCGCACCATGCTGGTGTTTGCGCTGGGGGTCGCCGGCGCGGCGCTCTTCTACGGCGACGCCATGATCACCCCGGCGATCTCGGTGCTCTCGGCCATCGAGGGCCTGCGCACGGTGCCGCAACTGGCCGACCACGTCTCCATGGGCGTGGTCATCGCCGCCAGCGTCGCCATCCTGGCGGCCCTGTTCCTGGCGCAGTCGCGCGGCACCGCCGGCATCGGCCGTTGGTTCGCGCCGATCTGCCTGGTCTGGTTCCTCGCCATCGCCGCGGTGGGCGTGCCGCACATCGCCCAGGCGCCGCAGGTGCTGACGGCGATCAGCCCACTCCACGCCATCGTGTTCCTGCTGCGCCACGGCATCGTCGGCTTCTTCGTGCTGGGCTCGGTGTTCCTGACCGTCACCGGGGCCGAGGCGCTGTTCGCCGATATGGGCCACTTCGGCCGCTGGCCGATCCAGGCGGCATGGTTCTTCCTCGTTTTGCCGGCGCTGGTGCTCAACTACCTGGGCCAGGGCGCCTTCGCGCTGCACCGCATCGCGCTCGCCGGCGGCCAGCCGATCGACAACGCCGACTGGTTCTTCCAGATGGTGCCGCTGCTGTTCCGCGTGCCGATGGTGGTGCTGGCCACGGTCGCCACCGTCATCGCCAGCCAGGCGGTGATCACCGGCGCCTTCTCACTGACCAACCAGGCGATCCAGCTGGGCTATCTGCCGCGCCTCACGGTGCTGCGCACCTCCGAGACCCAGGCCGGCCAGATCTACATCCCGCAGATCAACCTGGTGGTCGGCATCGGCGTCGTTTTGCTGATCGCCATCTTCCACACCTCCGATGGGCTGGCCCAGGCCTACGGCCTTGCTGTCACCGGCACCATGGTGGTGACCACCATCCTCGCCTTCATCGTGGTGACCCGCCTGTGGCGCTGGCCGCTCTGGGGCGCGCTGGCGCTGGTCGGCCCGCTCTTGGCCATCGACGTCACCTTCCTGGCGGCCAACTCGCTGAAGCTGCTCTCCGGCGGCTTCGTGCCGCTGCTGATCGGCGCGGCGGTCTGCTTCCTAATGGCCACCTGGGCGCGCGGCTCAGGCCTGATCCGCCGCCAGGTGGAGCGCGACACCGCGCCCCTGACCGACATGCTGCCGCACCTGAAGTCGCCGTCGATCTACCGCGCCGCGGGCACGGCCGTCTTCCTCACCTCCGACGCCGGCCGCACGCCGGGCGCCCTGCTGCACAACCTCAAGCACAACCGCGTGCTGCACGAGCAGAACCTGGTGGTCAGCGTGGCGACCGCGCAGACGCCCTACGTGGCCGAAGCCCAGCGCGCCGAGGTCGAGCGCCTCGACGACGACTTCCTGCGAGTCCGCCTCACCTGGGGCTACATGGAGAGCCCCAACATCCCCCGCGCCCTGACCCACCTGCGCGCCGAGGGGCTGAAGCTCAACATCATGACCACCTCGTTCTTCATCGGCCGGCGCACCATCGTCCGCGCGCCGCACAGCCAGATGCCCTTCGGCATGGACCGCCTCTACATCTGGCTCGCCAAAAACGCCGCCGACCCCACCGACTACTTCCACATCCCCCCCGGCCGCGTCGTCGAAATGGGCGCGCAGATGAGTTTGTGAGGGCTGGCGCCCTCTTCACTCACCCCCAACGTCCGTCATCGCCGGGCGTCAGTCCCGGCGACCCAGGCACACGATTGTCGGCGGGTGGCCGTGCCAGAGCACGGCCATGGCGCGCAGCACGTTCATGGGTGGCCGACCTGACGGTCGGCCATGACGAGTTTGAGGTTAGGCGGCTCCGGCTCAGCCGCGCTTGCGCAGTGGGCGGGAGAGAATGTCGCCGGTACCGACAAAGCCGGTGGCGAGAGCGAAGGCGCGCAGGTCGCTCGGCCCTGCGTCCGGCTGCAGCCGCAGTTCGCCGCAGCCCCCGGACCGCGCCGCTTGCGCGGCGGCCTTGAGCAACAGGCGGGCGATGCCCTGGCGGCGGCGCGTGGGGTCGACCACCAGCGCGGAAATCCACCCCAGCTTCAGGTCGGCGGTCAGCACCGCGTGCCAGTGCGCCGCGATCAATCCCGAGGGCGGGCCCCATTCGTCGGCGATCAGCACGGCGCCTGGCTGGGCCTGAACCGCGCTCAGTCGCGCCGCCAGCCGGTCGCGCGGGATGACGACCCCCGCCGCCTTGGCCAGCTCGACCAATCCGTCCACATCGCCGTCGTCGGCGGCCCGGATCGACAGACCGCGGCGGGTCGGCGCCAACGGCCTACTCCTCGAACCCCACGAACGTCACCGCGTCGTCCACCGACTTGCGCGTCGAGACCACGGCGTTGGCCGGGAAGCTGTCGTCCGGCCAGCCCATGGCGACGCAGATCATGATCACCTGGTCGTCGGCGATGCCGGCGTGCTCGCGCACCACCGGGCTCTGCATGATGCCCTGGCTGTTGATCACGCAGCCGAGGCCCCGCGACCAGGCGGCGTTGACGAGGGCGTTGGTCACCGCGCCGCAGTCGAACGGGGCGATGTCGCCGCCGTGGATGGAGCGGTCGTAGGTCACCACCACCGACACCGGCGCGTCGAACTGGCGAAAGCCGCGCAGCACCCAGTCCTGGCGCCCATCCTTGTCCTCGCGGGCGATGCCCATGGCGCCGAAGAGCTGCTTGGCGATGTCGATCTGACGTTCCCGATGGTGGCCGACATAGGCGCCGTGGCCGCGGAATTCGCGGCTGTCGGGCACGCCGGCGAGGTTGCGCTCGGTGTTGCCGGCGCGGATGCGGTCCAGCGCCTCGCCGGAGACGACGTAGAAGTTCCACGGCTGGGTGTTGAGCGACGACGGCGCGCGCATCGCCATGGCGATCACCTCGCGGATCAGCGCCTTGGGCACCGGCCGCCGCTGAAAGCCGCGCGTGCTGCGCCGCCCGAGCACGACCTCGTCGTAGGTCAGTGGTGCGTTCCCCATCAGTCGGCGAGCTTGACCAGCATCTTGCCGAGGTTGGCGCCGGCCATCAGGTCCACCATCGCCTGACCGGCCTGCTCAATGCCCTCGTAGACGGTCTCGTGGGTCTTGACGCGGCCGTCCTGCAGCCAGCGGGTCATCTCGGCCTGGAACTTGGGCCGCAGGTCCATGAAGTCGGCGGCGGTGAAGCCGCGCAGGGTGATGCGGCCGTAGATGATGTTGGCCAGATTGCGCACCTGGGTCCGCGAGCCCGCTTCGTTGTAGCCGCTGATCATGCCGCAGACGGCCACCCGGCCGAGCACGTTCATGCCGGCCAGCGCCGCGTCCAGATGCTCGCCGCCGACGTTGTCGAAGTAGACGTCGATGCCCTTGGGCGTCAGACCGCGCAGCTGCTGGCGCACCGGCGCGGTCTTGTAGTTGAACGCCGCGTCGAGGCCGGCCTCGTCCTTCAGCCAGGCCACCTTGGCGTCCGAGCCGGTGGACCCGACCACATAGCAGCCGTGGATCTTGGCGATCTGCGCCGCCACCGAGCCCACCGCGCCGGCCGCGGTGGAAACGAACACCTGCTCGCCGTCCTTCAGCGCGCCGATCGCCAGCAGGCCGCCGTAAGCGGTGAAGCCGGGGCCGCCCAGCGCGTTCATGTAGGCCGCCACCGAGAGGCCGGGCGCCACGGCGATCTTGCCGAGCCCGCGGGCCTCCGAGACGAACACCTCGCGAAAGCCGAAGCGGTTGCTGACGATGTCGCCTTCCTTCAGCTCCGGATTGCGCGACTTCTCCACCCGGCCGATGGCGCCGCCGCCCATGGCCTCGTTCAGCTCCTGTCCGACGCTCATGCGGGGCCGCATGGCCGGGTCCACCGACATGTAGAGGTTGCGCACCAGCACCTGGCCTTCGCCCGGATCGGCGACCTCGTTGGTCACCAGAGCGAAATCGCTTGGCGTGGGGGCGCCGTCGGGGCGCTTGATCAGATGAACTTCACGGTTCGGCGTGGGCATGGGCGCTCTCCAGTCGGTAAGCGTCGCCCTCGCGCCGGATCATGCCGGCTGTGGGGGCGGCGAAATGAGTGCCGATCACCAGGATCGGCTGGTCGGCGACCTCAGCCAGCACCCGTCGGCGCGTGGCCACGGCCGCCGCGCGGTCGCTGTCGAAGCCAGGTGCCCACTCCGGGTGCGCGATCTGGCAGGGGTGGTGCATGATATCGCCGGTGATCATGGCGCGCTGGCCATCGCTCTCGATCAGCACGCTGACGTGCCCCGGGGTGTGGCCGCTGGTGGGCGTCAGCCGGATCTCCGGCGAGATCACCTGGTCCATCTCGACGAATTCGGCCAGGCCCGCATCGAGGATCGGCTGGATGGAGTCCGACAGGATCACCTGCGACTCGCCCTCGCCTTCGGTCTTCCAGTGCTCGTACTCGCGCCGACCGATGAGGTAGCGGGCCTTCGGAAAGGTCGGGACCCACTTGCCGCCTTCGAGCATGGTGTTCCAACCCACGTGGTCGACGTGCAGGTGGGTGCAGATCACCGCGTCGACGCCCTCGCGGGTCCAGCCGGCCTCGCCCAGCCGCTCCAGGAACGGCGTCGACAGCGGCTTGTTGCCGACGAGGCCGCGCGGGCGATCGTTGCCGACGCAGGTGTCGACCACCAGCCGCATCGTGGGCGTTTCGACCAGCAAGGCGTGGATCGAGACCTTCAGCGCGCCGTCCTCGGGCCGCACGAAGTCGGGGAACAGCCAGGGCGTCGCCTTGAGCGCCTCCAGCGTCGCCTCCTTGATGAAGGGCGCCTCCGACCGGTAGCGAGTGTTGAGTTCGAGTTCGACGACGCGGGTGATCTTCACCCGACCGACCTGCCAGCTCAGCATCCCCGATCCTCTCCGCCAGCGCGCACGTCAGCTCTCCAGTCGAAACGCGGCGCCGTCGCGGCGGACATGGCCGGCGGTGGGCGCGGGAAAGTGGGTGCCTATGAACAGCATCGCCTGGTCGGCGGCCAGACCCAGGGTGTCGACGCGGGTGCGGCGGGCCATCGCCGGGTCGGTGTCGGAGACCGACGACCACTCCGGATGCGCCATCTGCACGGGATGGTGCAGGAAGTCGCCGGTGATCATTGCGCTCTGACCTTCGGACTCGATGACCACGCTGACGTGTCCTGGCGTATGGCCCGGGGTGGGGGCCAGGCGGACCTCGTCCGACAGGACATGATCGGGCTCGACCAGGTCCGCGAGCCCGGCGTCGAAGATCGGCTGCACGGAATCGCCAAGGATCGCCTGTTGTCCGCGGCTGTCGACGGCCCGCCAGTGGTCCCATTCCGCGCGTCCGATCAGGTAGCGCGCCTTGGGGAAGGTCGGGACCCATTTGCCGTCTTCGAGCAAGGTGTTCCAGCCGACGTGGTCGACGTGCAGATGGGTGCAGACCACCGCGTCGACGCCTTCGCGCGACCAGCCCGCCTCCGTCAGATGCTCGAGGAACGGAGTGGAGAGCGCGACGCCGCCGGTGATGTCGCGGGGCCGGTCGTTGCCGATGCAGGTGTCGACCACCAGCCGCAGGCCGGGCGCCTCGACCAGCAACGCGTGCACCGAAAGCAGCAGCGCGCCGGACTCGTTGACGTAGTGCGGATAGAGCCAGGGGATCTGGCGCAGGGTCTCGGGCGTCGCCTCCGCCAGGAACGGATGGGCCGCGTTCCAGGCGATCGGCAGATCCATCTCGACAATGCGGGTGACCTTCACCCGGCCGACCTGCCAGCTCAGCATCGCCGTCCTCCCTGTTATTTTGCCGAAACCTATGCCAGCCAAAACCCGCGGGCCAGCGTGACGCTGCGTCGGAGGGTTCGATGAGAGCGATGTTTGTGGCGGCGCTGCTGGCGGCGACGGCTTTTGCGCTGCCGGCGGCGGCCCAACCCGGCTTCGACGGCAGCTGGGCCGTCAACCTCACCTGCCCCGACGACGCGGGCGGGGCCAAGGGCTTCAGCTACGACTTCAACGGCCGCATCGACGGCGGCCTGCTGCACGCGCGCCACGGCATCCACGGCGAGCCCGGCTTCATCACCCTGGACGGCCAGGTGAGCCCGAATGGCGACGCCAACCTGATCGCCGAGGGCCTCAGCCCCTCGCCGAACGCCAGCCCCGACAACACCGATGCAGGCATACCTTACACCCACCCGGTGACGGCCCACTTCGAGGCGCGCCGCGGCAACGGCAGCTGGACCACCACCCGCGAGTGCGACTTCACCTTCCGCAAGCTCGCCGACCCTTCCACCGACCCCGAAGCCGGTCCCGCGGAGAACTGATCGGTTCGTTCCCGCCGCTGAACGAACGCCCGCGGCATTCGTTTGCGTCTCATGCGTTCCGATGTCTCCAAGCCCCGAGGCTGGCGTGGCGGCGCGTTGCGGCTGGCGCTGCTGGCCGGCGCCGCGGCCCTGGCCTGTTGCAAACCCAATCCAGCCAGCGTCGCAGCCAGCGCCGCGCCGCCGCCATTGGCCTCGCTGGCCCTGGCGACCGGCCCCGCGCCACCGCTGACGCCGGCGCCCACCGACGCTCGCTTGCCCGCCGCGGCGCCCGCCAACATCGCCATGCTCGCCGACCCGACCCAGGAGTACGCCTTCATCGACCGCGCCGACGATCTGAACGACAGCTTCGCTGACGCGCCTCCGGACTACGGCTTCGACTATGTGGACGACGAGCAGCCCTGGGTCTGGCGCGCCGACGACGGTTCGGTGCGCATCTGCGAGCCGCTGCCGGACGGCGCCTATCGCTGCGACTATTACGAGCCAGGCGCCTTCGAGCCTTACCTGATCAGCGATCCGGACGGCGAGTACGGCTTCGACAACGGCGTGCTGATCGCCGCTTACGACCCCGGCGGGCGGCTGCTGCCGGCGGACGCGCTGAGAGCGCGGGCCGACCTCGCCGGGCGCGAGCTGGCGTGGGGTGAGCAGGTGTGGCGCGCGCAGGCCTCGTCGCGGCGCGTGCCGGTGGCCGCCGCCGCCTGGCAGGACCGCCGCCGTGCGGTGGCGGCGGCGGCACAGCGCCTAGTGCAGGACCGGGGGTCGGATCCAGCCTGGCGCGCTTATCACGCCGCCCACGTGACGCAGGAAAGCGCCTACTGGGCGCCGGAACGGGTCCGCCGCGAGGCCGAGGCCGCCCGCTTCGCCCAGCAAACCCGCAATCCGGCCGCGGCGCGGCACGACTGGGCGCAGGCGGGGCGCGCCCAGCAGACGGCGGCCGGCGCGCCGGCGCCGGGTTTGTTCAGCGTCCGCCCGGGCCGACATGACGCCGCCCCGCCCTTCGTCCGCGGCCCCGGCGAGCGCCAGGCGGCGCTGACGCCGCAGCCGGCGCCCCACGTCGGAGGCGCTGCGCCGCACGGCGGCCGGCCGGCCTTCGCGACCGCCGCCGCGGCGCGCCCGCCGCGGGCCATGGCCCACGCCGGGCCGCCACCGCAAGCCTTCGCCGCCGACCGCGCCGCCCGGGCGGCGTCGGTCCGCGCTCCGATGCGCTTCCAGCCGGGGGCGCCAGAGGGTCGTTCCGGCGCAGGCGCGGCCATGTTCCATGCACCGCCGCCCAGGTTCCACGCGCCGCCGCCGAGCTTCCGCCCGCCGCAGCAGAACTTCCACGCGCCGCAGCAAAGCTTCCATGCGCCCCAGCAGCAGAACTTCCACGCGCCGCAGCAGAGCTTCCATGCGCCGCAGCAGAGCTTCCATGCGGCGGTCGCGCCGTCGTTCGCTCGGCCCGCACCGTCAGCCGCCCCCGCACCGAAGGCGGCTCCGGGGCATACGCCGCCGGAGCAGCGTCACCACTAGGCGCCGTCTGAACGAAGGCCCCGCTTGGCCGTTCTGGCGAGGTTCATGTGCGGGGCGTTAGCCCTTTCGCATCGCAACCCTGGAGCCTGGCGATGACCCCGACACGGCCGACCCTGACAATGCTGTTGCTGGCCAGCGTCGCGCTGACGGCCTGCCAGCCGGCGAACAACGCCAACACCGTGGCCGCGGCCAACGCCGCGCCGGCGCCGCTGGCGTCGCTGGCGCTGGCCAGCGGGCCTGCCCCGGCTCTGGCCCCGGCGCCCCCCGCCGCGGCCCTGCCGGCCGCCGCGCCGGTCCCGGTCGCCGCGCTCGCCGACCCGTCGCAGGACTACGCCTTCGCAGACCGCGCCTACGACATGAACACCGGCTTCGCCAACGCGCCGCCCGACTACACCTTCGCTTATGAAGGCGGGGAGCGGCCCTGGGTCTGGCGCGCTGACGACGGGGCGATGCGCGTCGCCGAGCCGCTACCGGGCGGCGCCTGGCGCTATTACTACTACGAGGCGGGGGCCGAGCAGCCCTACCTGATCCGCGATCCCGACGGCAGCTACGGCTACGACAACGGCGTGCTGGTGGTGGCCTACGACACCGGCGGCCACCTGCTGCCAGGGCCGGAGCTGCAATCCCGGGCGGACCTCGCGGGGCGCGAGCTGGCCCGGTCGGCCGCCATCTGGCGCGCCCAGCAGGCGGCGCGGCATGAAGCCGTGGCGGAGGCCAACTGGCAGGCGCAGCAAGCGGCGCTGCGGTCGGAGCGCCAGCAATGGGCGGCGCAGGCCGCCGCCGACGCGGCCTGGCAGGCTTACCACGCCGAGCACGACCAGCAGGAAGCGGACGCCTGGGCCGCCGAGCGCTACCGCCGCGAGGCCGAAGCCGCGCGCTTCGCAGAGCAGCAGAACGACGCCGCTGAAGCGCAGCGCGACTGGGCCGCGGCGCAGCGGGCGCAGCACACCGCCGCCGTCGCGCTGCCCCCGGCGCCGCATCCTGGCTTCGGCGCGCCCCCGGCGGGGCCACAGGCCGTGCAAGGACCACCGCCGCAGGCCGCGTTCGCGCCACGCCCGCTGCCGCCGGCCTACAACCCGGCGGTGGCTCAGCCGCAGCCGGTCGCTCCCCCCGCCCCGCCCAACGCCGCCGGTTTCCACCGGCACGGCGAGCCTGGGCCGGGCGCTGGCCCGACGCCGCCAGCCGTCGCCGCCGCGCAAGGAGCGCAAGCGGCCCGCGACCAGGCCGCTCATGACGCCGCCGCGGCGGCGGCCGCCCAACGTCAGGCCGCCGCGCAAGCCGCGGCGCAGCAGGCGGGCATCGCCGCGCAGCAGCGACAGGCCGCGGACGCCCAGGCCCGCGCCGCTCACGACGCCCAGCACCAGGCGGCCGAGCAGGCCGCCGCGCAACGGGCCGCACAGCAACAGGCGGCCCAGCAAGCCGCGGCGCAGCAGGCCGGGGTCGCCGCCCAGCAGCGCCAGGCGGCCGAAGCCCAGGCCCGCGCTGCTGGCGCCGCCGCCGCGGCGGCGATGCATCAGTCGCACGGTGGGCCACCGCCCGGCGCTGGCGGCCCGCCGCAGCACGGGCCTGTCAGCCCGCCACCGCCACCGCCTCCGCCGCCGCCACCGCCGCCTGGTCCGGCGCACCCGGGCCCGGCGTCAGGCCCGCCGCTGCCGCAGCCCGGCGCGGGTCACCCGCCGCAGGGCAGAGAGCATCACCCGTCGACGAACACCGCGCAGACGCCCTGAGGCGGGCCTTCGCTAGACCTTCGCAGCGGCGCGGTTGTTCACCAGGTCATCGACCACCGAGGGGTCGGCCAGGGTGGTGACGTCGCCCAGGTTGCCGATGTCGTTCTCGGCCACCTTGCGCAGGATGCGCCGCATGATCTTGCCGGAGCGCGTCTTCGGCAGGCCGGGAGCCCATTGGATAATGTCGGGCGCCGCGAACGGGCCGATCTCGTGGCGCACCCACTGCACCAGCTCCTTGCGCAGCTCCTCGGTGGGGGGCGAGGCGGCTTTCAGCGTCACGTAGGCGTAGATGCCCTGGCCCTTGATGTCGTGCGGGTAGCCGACCACCGCGGCCTCGGCGACGTCGTGGTGGCCCACCAGGGCGCTCTCGACCTCGGCGGTGCCCAGCCGGTGGCCGGAGACGTTGATCACGTCGTCCACGCGCCCGGTGATCCAGTAGTAGCCGTCTGCGTCGCGGCGGCAGCCGTCACCGGTGAAGTACTTGCCGGGATAGGTGGTGAAATAGGTGGCGATGAAGCGGTCGTGGTCGCCGTACACGGTGCGCATCTGCCCCGGCCATGAGTCCAGGATGCAGAGGTTGCCGCTGGTTTCGCCGTCCTGTGGATGGCCGTCGGCGTCGACGATCTGCAGCTTCACCCCCGGCAGCGGCTTGGTCGCCGAGCCCGGCTTCAGCGCCGTGGCGCCTGGCAGCGGCGAGACCAGCACCCCGCCAGTCTCCGTCTGCCACCAGGTGTCGACGATGGGGCAGCGGCCTTCGCCCACCACGCGGTGGTACCAGAGCCAGGCTTCCGGATTGATCGGCTCACCGACGCTGCCCAGCAGCCGCAGCGACTTGCGGGACGTCTTCTTCACCGGCGCGTCGCCGTCGCGCATCAGCGCCCGGAGCGCCGTCGGCGCGGTGTAGAAGATCTCCACCTGGTGCTTGTCGATCACCTCCCAGAACCGGCTGGTGGTGGGATAGTTGGGCACGCCCTCGAAGATCAGCGTGGTGGCGCCGTTGGCGAGCGGCCCGTAGACGATGTAGCTGTGGCCGGTCACCCAACCCACGTCCGCCGTGCACCAGAACACCTCGCCCGGGCGGTAATCGAACACCAGCTCGTGGGTGTGGCTGGCCCAGGTCAGGTAGCCGCCGGTGGTGTGCAGCACGCCCTTCGGCTTACCCGTCGAGCCCGACGTGTAGAGGATGAACAGCGGGTCCTCCGCGCCCATCGGCTCGGGGGCGCAAGTCTCGGACGCCGTCTCGCGGTCCTCGTGGTACCAGTGGTCGCGGCCGGCTTTCATGGCCACGCCGCCGCCGGTGCGCCGCACCACCACCACGTCCGTCACCTGCGGGCACTGTTCCAGCGCTTCGTCGACGTTCTTCTTCAGCGGCACCACGCGGCCGCCGCGCAGGCCCTCGTCGGCGGTGATGACGATGTGGCTGTCGCAGTCCTGGATGCGGCCGGCGATGCTGTCCGGCGAAAAGCCGCCGAAGATCACCGAGTGGATCGCCCCGATCCGGGCGCAGGCCAGCATGGCGTAGGCCGCCTCCGGGATCATCGGCAGGTAGATGGTCACCCGGTCGCCCTTCTTGACCCCGCGCGCCTTCAGCACGTTGGCCATCCGGCAGGTCTCGGCGTGCGCCTCGGCGTAGCTAATCTTGCGGGAGTCCTTCGGATCGTCGCCTTCCCAGATGATGGCGACATCGTTGGCATGGGCCGGGAGGTGCCGGTCGAGGCAGTTGACCGAGGCGTTCAGCACCCCGTCGGCGTACCAGCGGATGCGAAAGTCCCTGGCGTCGTAGCTGACGTCCTTCACCTGCGTGAACGGCTTGATCCAGTCGAGCCGGGCGGCGACGTCGCGCCAATAGCCCTCGGGATCGCTCTCCACCCGCTTCACCGCCGCGTCGTAGCCCGCGGCGTCCATGTGCGCCCGCTCCGCCCACGCCGCCGGCACCGCAAACACCTGCTCGTCGCTCATCGCCGCGCTCCCTCTTCCAGTGGTTCACCTCTAGCACCGGCGCGCGACGGCGAAAGCCTCCCCCGTCGCGCCCGCTCACTCGGCCTGAGGCAAGCGTTTGAAGAGGTTCACACGAAGGAAGAATAAGGGGGCGCGAAGCACACGAAGGTCGCGCTTTGCGCGACAGCCAATCTCATAGGTCGCTGGTAATTTGCTGCGCGCAAAGCGCGCCTTCGTGTCCTTCGCTAGCTTCGTGCCTTCGTGTTGAAATGGGCCTTTGCCGGCGCGCTGCGGCTTAGGTCCGCCGTCCCGTGTCCAGAAAATCGCGGGCCGAGAAGTCCTCCGGGGCGGCGATCTCGACGATGGGGTCGTCGCGGTCGTCGTATTCGGTGCGCAGCGCCCGGCTCATCACCGCGTGCATGTCGTAGAGGCAGACGATGTAGGTCAGCTCCAGGATCTGCTCGTCGCTGAGAAACGCCTTCAGCGCCTGGAACACCGGCTCTGGCGTGCGGCCGGACTGCAGCGCCAGGCAATCGACATAGGCCAGCACCGCGCGTTCCTGCGCCGAGTAGCAGTCGGCCGTCTGCCAGCTCGGAATGCCAGCGATGCGCTCCTCGGAGACGCCCAGACCCCGCAAACTCTTGCAGTGCTGCGAGAACACGAACTGGCTGCCGTTGGCCCAGCCCACACGGGTCTGGCCCAGCTCGCGCAGCACCGGGTCGATCTTCCGCGCCGGGTCGCGGTAGAGGCCGAAACCGCGCACCGCGTGGTCGAACACGTCGGGCGAATTGGCGAACACCGTCCACCAGTCGCCGGTGGTGCCGGTGTCGGTGCCGGGCTCGGCCACAGGGTCGCGCTCGCCGAACATCAGGTCGTAAGTCCGCAGGATGGTCTTGGAGGTGACTTCGCTGCGAGGGACCTGGCGCAGGCGGGGCATCAGGCGAAGGCCTGCACAGGCGCCTTGGCCTTGGCCGGCGTGTGAGTCACGTCGCCGGGCCCGCCCAGCTCGCGGGTCAGCGCCGCGAACTCCAGCATGATGCCGTTGGGATCGCGGAAGTAGACCGAGCGCACGAACACCCCGGGATGGTTCTCCCGCGCCACGCCCATCGGGCTGTCGTCGTGATTGACCACGGTGGGCAGCACCGGCACGCCCGCCGCCTTCAGCCGCTCCACCGCCGGCGCCAGCTCAGCCTCGTCGACGCTGAACGCCACGTGGTTCATCGAGCCCACCGCGCTCATCGGCTTGGCCGGGAAGTCCTCGACCGAGGCGATGCCAGGCGCCGCGGCCGGCGCGTTCTCCCACCAGAAAAAGGCCAGCAAATTGCCGCCGCCGCAGTCGAAGAAGAAGTGCTGGCCGCCGTCCGGCAGCGCCACGGTCTTCACCAGCGGCATCTCCAGCACGCGGGTGTAAAACTCCACCGTCTCGGCCATGTCGCGGCAGACGAGGGCGAGATGATTGACGCCGTTGGTGCGCATGGGCGCTTCCCTTTTTGTTGTCGCCGCCGATGATCGCCCCGGATTTCGGCGAGCGCCAGTCTGTCGCCGCGTCACGATGGGCCAGACCGCCGTCACGAAGGAGCGAGCATGCGCAAGGGGAGCCTCGGGCCGCTGGGGCCGGTCAGCCGGCTGACGCTGGGCGGCGGCGGCATCGGCCAGATCTGGGGCGAGACCACCCGCGAGGAGGCCGAGGCGACGCTGCGCGCCGCGGTCGACGCCGGCATCGACCTGCTGGACGCCGCGCCGATGTACCGCAACTGCGAGACCTTCATCGGCGAGACCTTCGCTGGGCGGCTGCCGGCCGGCGTGCGCATCACCACCAAGCACCAGCTGGGCACGGTCCCCGCCGGCGAGGTGGCGGGGCGGCTTGCGGCGGCCCTCGAGGCCAGCCTCGCCGCCATGCGGCTGCAGCGCATCGACGTCTTCTTCCTGCACTCCAACATCCACCGCGACGGCTTCGTCTTCGCTCACGGCGCCGCGCGGCAGGATGAGGGCTCGACCCGCTTCTCGCAGTATCGCGACGAAGTGGTCCCGGCGATGCAAGGCCTGCAGCGCGCCGGCAAGATCGCTCACTGGGGCATCACCGGCATCGGCGTGCCGGACGCGGTCGAGGACGCGCTGGCGCTGCCGGACAAGCCGGCTGTCGTCCAGGCCATCGCCAACCTGATGGACAGCGCCGGTGCGCTCAATCGGTTCGGCGTCCCGGCCCGGCCCCGCGACGTGATCGCCGCGGCCAAGGCGGCCGGCGCTGGCGTCATGGGCATCCGCGCCGTCCAGGCTGGGGCCCTTACCCGCGAGATCGACCACGCCCTCTCGCCCAACTATCCCGACGCCAAGGACTACCAGCGCGCCGCCCCGTTCCGCGCTCTCTGCGAGACCTGGGGCGACGACCCGGCCTATGTCGCTCACCGCTATGCGCTGGGCATCCCTGGCGTCGACACGGTGGTGCTGGGCGTGAAGAACCGCGCCGAGCTAGCGCAATGCGTCGCCGCAGAGGCCGCGGGGCCCTTGGAGCCGGATAAGCTGGCGGCGATTGAAGGGCTGGGACTTCGAGACTAACTCATTGTTCCAAATATAATATTCGTCATCCCGGCCAAGCGCTCGAAGAGCGCGCCGAGCCGGGACCCAGCAGCTCAACCCTCGACACGCCACCGCTCGCCGCGCAAGTTCAGCCCATGGTCGGCCAAGAAGCCTGGATCGCGGTCTACATCGTCGCCAGCGCACGAAACGGCACGCTCTACGTCGGCGTCACCAGCGCGCTCCCGAACCGCATCCAGCAGCACAAGCTCGGCACGCTCGACGGCTTCACCCGCAAGTACGGCTGCAAGACGCTGGTCTGGTACGAGAACCACGCGACCATGCCAGAGGCCATCGCTCGCGAGAAGCAGATCAAGCGCTGGCGGCGCGCCTGGAAGCTGGCTTTGGTCGAGCGCGAGAACGTTGAGTGGCGCGACCTGTCTGACGGCTGGTTCGATGTGCCCGAGGGGCCGCTGTCCTGGACGCAGCGCCCCTAGCGGTTTCGAGGTTTGAGCTGCTGGGTCCCGGCTCGGCGCGCTCTTCGAGCGCTTGGCCGGGATGACGGAGGTTGGGTGTGTCGTCCACAGACTCCGCGACCTCGGGCGGCGTTCCGTCAACGGACCTTCGACGGGCGGCTGTCGTTGGGTGTAGGCAAGTTGCGACGGGAGACTTTGCGATGCTGCTGCACCTATCCACCTGGGCCGAAGTCGAAGACTACCTGAAGCGCTCGCAGACGGTGGTGATCCCGATCGGGTCCAACGAGCAGCATGGGCCCACGGGCCTCTTGGGCACCGACTGGCTCTGCCCCGAGATCATCGCTCACGCGGCGGAGAAAGAGCATCCGGACCTCCTGATCGCGCCCACCTTCAACGTGGGCATGGCCCAGCACCACCTGGACTTCCCTGGCACCATCGCGCTGCGGCCCTCGACCTTCATGGCCGCCATCGGCGACTGGGCCCGCTCCCTGGCCCACCACGGTTTCACCCGGCTCTATTTTCTCAACGGTCACGGCGGTAACACCTCGACCATCGACGCCGCGTTCTCCGAACTCTACGCCGAGGCCAGCTTTGCGAACCAACCGCGCGGCTTCGCCCTGCGCCAACGCAACTGGTGGGACCTGAAGGGCGTCTACAAGCTGGCCTATTCGCAGTTTCCCGCCGGCCACGGCAGCCATGCGACGCCGTCCGAGATCGCCGTCACCCAGTGGGCCTATCCGGACGCCATCAAGAGCGCCAACTACGCCCCGCAGATCGCCGGCTCCGGCCCGATCCGCGAAAGCTCCGACTTCCGCCAGCGCCACCCCGACGGCCGCATGGGCTCCGACCCGGGCCTGGCGACGCCTGAAAAGGGCGGCGAGCTGGTGAAGCTGGCGATCGTTGGACTGGTGGAGGACGTGGCCGCATTCAGCGCCGACCGGGCGCTGCCATCTTCGGTGGCGGCAGGCTGACACTGGCATGCCCTTTCCCGGGCCCTGGATGGCCGCTGAAGCCCGTCGCCGGGGGTGGCTGGTAGGGTACTACTAGTAACGTACCGATCCCGGTGTACGACGCTCTCAAGGGCCGTAGCGTCGATGCGCCCTCAGCACCCCCAAAATCCCGCTCATCCCGGCGAAGGCCGGGACCCAGGCAGGCGCCGGACGAAGGGTTCACACGAAGGAAGACTAAGGAGGCGCGAAGCACACGAAGGTCGCGCTTTGCGCGACGGCCAATCTCATAGGCCGATGGTGATTTGCAGCGCTCGAAGCGCGCCTTCGCTGGCTTCGTGTCTTCGTGTTGAAAAACCTCGCGGCCCGCTCTGGCCCCGAAGACTTGCCTGGGTCCCGGCCTTCGCCGGGATGAGCGGGATCAGGGTTGGTTCAGCGCAACCGCTTCACCAGCAGCAGCGTGGTCAGGCCGCTGTTCCACGCGGTGTCCGGATAGCGGTCCGTCTCCACGAAACCACGCGCCGCATAGAAGGCCTGGCTGCGGGTGTTGAAGGTGTCGGTCTCCAGCCGCACCGAGCCGAAGCCGGCGAAGGCGATCTCGGCCTCCGCCAGGTCCATCAATGCCGCCCCGACGCCCTGTCGGAAATGGGCCGCCCGAACATGCAGGGCGTGCACGAAGTCGCCTTCCCAATGCACGAACCCCGCGACCACGCCGCCGATCTCCGCGACGTGAAACTCCAGCCCCTTCTCGCCGACATAGACGCTCGGTCGGTCTTCGGCCCGGAACGCCGCGGCGGCCTCGGGCGTCGCCACCGTCCCCCAGGTGCTCTCGAAGGTGTCGAAGAGCACGGCGCGCAAAGCCGGCCCGTCAGCCATGGTCGCCGGCCGGACGACGATCACGCCGTCACCACCGCGTCGCCCTCCACCCGCACTGGCCAGGGCCAGAGGGTGCGGCCGGGGCAGGGGCCGGCGACGCAGAGGCCGTCGCCGATGCGAAACAATGCGCCGTGCGAGCCGCAGAGGATCAGGTCGCCTTCCCGCGTCAGGTAGCGATCGGGCATCGGCGCCAGCGGCAGGCCGGTGTGCGGGCAGCGATCGATGTAGCCGATCAGGGCGCCGGCCTTGCGCACCACGAACCCCAGGAAGAGCGCGTCGCCGCTGCGGAACATGAAGCCCCTGGCGCCCGGATCGGCGATGTCGGCGAGAGCGCAGAGCCGGGTTCCCGCCGCCGGCTGCGCCGGGTTCACGGAACCGCGCCGATGGTCGCCCGCCAGGCGCGGATATCGACGCTGCCGAAAAGGCCGGCGCGCTGGTAGGGGTCGGCGGCGTTGAAGGCGCGCGCCGCGGCCAGGTCCACGGCCTCGATGACGAACATCGAGCCAGCCATCTCGCCGGCGTCGCTGAGGAAAGGCCCGGCCAGCCGCACCACGCCCCCTTGCTCGGCCACGAACGCCAGGTGCGCCTCTCGGGTCGCCATCCGCAGCGGCAGCGAGTCCGGCTTGTCGATGCAGGTGAGCACGAAATAGGGCATGGGCGTCTATCCTTCGGCGCGGAGCGGGCGGGCGAGCAGGCCGGCGATGGCGGCGTCGACGCCCACCTCGCCGGCCAGGATGGCGGCGGTCGCGTCACTGATCGGGGTTTCGACCGCGAGCTTGCGGGCCAGGTCGCGGACGGCGGGCGCCGAGGCCACGCCCTCCGCCACCGACAGCTTGCCGGCCAAGGCTTGCTCCAAGGTCTCGCCGCGGCCCAGCGCCATGCCGAGGCTCATGTTGCGCGATTGCGGGCTGGAGCAGGTCAGCACCAGGTCGCCGAGGCCGCAGAGGCCGGCGACGGTCTCGGACTTGCCGCCCATGGCCACCGCCAGCCGGGTCAACTCGGCGAAACCTCGGGTCACCAGAGCGGCGTGGGCGCTGCGGCCCAGGCCCTTGCCCTCGACGATGCCGCAAGCGATGGCGAGCACGTTCTTGATGGCGCCGCCAGCCTCCGCGCCGATCATGTCGCCGGCGACGTAGGGCCGGAACGTCGGCGTGGCGATGGCCTCGGCGATCTCTCGGGCCAGCTCGGCGTCGTCGGCGGCCAGAGTGACGGCGGTGGGCAGGCCCCGCGCCACGTCGATGGCGAAGCTGGGGCCGGACAGCACCGCCGGGCGCGCGGCGGGCAGCGCCTCGGCCAGCACCTCGGTCATCGGCTTCAGCGTACCCTGCTCGAAGCCCTTGGCGCAGAGCACCACGGGGGTCTCAGCGCGAAAATGCTGCGCGAAATGCTGCAGCACGCCGCGAAAATGCTGCGCCGGCGCCACGGCGAGGATCAGGTCGCAATCGGCCAGGTCGGCGAGGCGCTCGGTGGCGCGGATCGCCGGGTCGAGGGCGACGCCGGGGAGGAACAGCGGGTTCTCGTGACGGGCGTTGATGTCGGCCACCGCCTCGGCCTCGCGGGCCCAGATCACCGCCTCCAGCCCAGCGCGGCGGGCGACCATGGCCAGCGCCGTGCCCCAGGCGCCGCCGCCGATGACGCCGACGCGCTTCACGCCTTGGCGCCCTTGCGGCCGGGTTTGTGGGTCGGGTTGGCCAGCGCCGCCGCTTCGTCCAGCGGCCAGCGGGGCCGTGCCGCCACGCCCAGGTCGCTGACCAGCCCCGCCGCCAGCCGCTCGGCCCCGGCCAGCGCGATCATCGCGGCGTTGTCGGTGCAATACTTCAGCGGCGGCGCGGTGAAGGTGAAGTCGTGGTCCTCGGCCGCCATCTCCAGCAGGCCCCGCACCAGGGCGTTGGCGGCGACGCCGCCAGCCACCACGAAGCGCTTTTGCTGCAACTTATGCTGCGCAGCATAAATCAGCATGGCGCGGGTGCTGCGCTCGGCCAGTTGCCGCGCGATGGCGGCCTGCACGGCGGCGGCGAGGTCGCTGCGGTCGCCGTCGCTGACGGTGGCGGCGGCGAGGCGCGAGGCGGCGGTTTTCAGGCCAGAAAAAGAGAAGTCGCAACCCTCGCGGCCGACCAGCGCCCTGGGCAACGGATAGCGCTCCGGATCCCCGGCCACCGCCAACTGCTCCAGCGCCGGGCCGCCGGGGTAAGGCAGGCCCAGGCTTTTGGCGATCTTGTCGAAGGCCTCGCCGGCGGCGTCGTCGATGGTCGAGCCCATCCGGCGGCAGTCGCCGATGCCGCGCACGTCCAGCAGCTGGCAATGGCCGCCGCTGACCAGCAGCAGCAGGAACGGGTAAGGCACATCGGCCGCCAGCCGCGCCGACAGCGCGTGGCCCTCCAGATGGTTCACCGCGATCAGCGGCACGTCGGCCGCCAGCGCGATCCCCTTGCCGAACGAGAGCCCCACCATCACCGCCCCGACCAGGCCGGGGCCGGCGGTCGCGGCGACGCCGTCGAGGTCGAGCAAGGTAGCGTCGGCGTCGGCCAGCGCCCGCCGCGCCACCGGGGCCACCAGCTCGACATGAGCGCGGGCGGCGATCTCCGGCACCACGCCGCCGTAAGGCGCGTGGTCAGCCACCTGGCTCGCCACCACGCTCGACAACACCTCGGCGCGGCCGCGCTCGTCCAGCCGCACCACGGCGGCGGCGGTCTCGTCGCAGCTGCTCTCGATGCCGAGGACGGTAAGGGTCATGCCACAGCCAAACGGACGGGGTTTGTCCAGCGTTGCCGCGGGGTGTAGCAGGAACGCCCCTTCGCCACAGCCGCCGTTGCCAGATTGCCCAACGCTCCGCTCGTCCGCATCGGCACTCGCGCCTCCAAGCTGGCGCTCGCCCAGGCCGGGATGATGCAGCGCGCCATCGCCGCGGCGCTGGGCGCGGACCCCGCCGACGCCGAAGCGGTCGCGCCGCTGATCCACATCACCACCACCGGCGATCGCTCGCAGGACAAGCCGACGCTGGAGATCGGCGGCAAAGGCGTCTGGACCAAGGAGATCGAAGATGCGCTCTTGGGCGGCCGCATCGACTGCGCGGTGCACTCGCTGAAGGACATGCCGACGGAGCAGCCACCCGGCCTGGTCATCGGCGCGATCCCGGAGCGGGAAGACCCGCGCGACATGTTCATCAGCCACAAGGCGCCGGCGCTGGCGGCGCTGCCGCAAGGCGCCTCGCTGGGCGTGGCGGGGCTGCGGCGCGAAGCGCAGTCGCGCCACGGCCGGCCGGACCTGCGGGTGGTGCTGCTGCGCGGCAACGTCGACACCCGCCTTGCCAAGCTGGAGGCCGGCGTCGCCGACGCCATCATCCTGGCCATGGCGGGTCTCAATCGCCTGGGGCTGACGTCGCTGCCGGGCGGGCCGCTGGACCCCGCGGCCAATCCCCCGGCGCCGGGCCAGGGCGCGCTGGCTATCGAGGTGCGCGAGGACCGGCTGGGCGAGCCCTGGCTGGCGGCGCTGCGGCACCGGCCGAGCGAACTGGCGGTGACCGCCGAGCGCAGCGCCCTGGCAGCGCTGGAAGGCTCCTGCAAGACCGCCATCGGCGCTCACGCGGTGCTGGACGGGGCCCGTCTGCGGCTGATCGTTGAGGCCCTGACCCCCGACGGGTCGCGCCGCTTCCGCCAGGAGGGCGAAGCCGCCGCCGAGGCCGCCGCCGACCTCGGCCGCCGCCTCGGCGACGCCGTCCGCGCCGCCGGCGGCGCCGCGCTCGAACTCTAAGGTCGGGTCAGCCCAGCGTGCTCCACCCCCGCATCTCCCCCAATCGTGTCATCCCGGCCGGAGCGCGAAGCGCGGAGAGCCGGGACCTACTTTGCGCCGCCGGTGAAAGTAGGTCCCGGATAGTCCGCTGCGCGGCCTTCCGGGATGACACGGCGGGGGGGGCCGTGGGCTGGTTGCCATGCCCGGCCTGATCTGGATCACCCGCGCCAGGCCAGCCGCCGACGCCACTGCCCGACGCGTTCGCGACCTCGGCTTCGAGCCGGTGGTCGCGCCGCTCCTGAACATCCGCACCATCCCCGACGCCGCCATCGACCTTGCCGGCGTCGGTGCGCTGGCCTTCACCAGCGCCAACGGCGTGGAGGCCTTCGCCGCGCTCTCGCCGGGGCGGTCCATCCGCGTCTTCACCGTCGGCGACGCCACCGCCGCCGCGGCCCGCGCCGCCGCCTTTGCTGACGTTGCCTCAGCCAGCGGCGATGCTGACGCGCTGATCCGGCTGATCGCGGCGGAGGGCCCCCGCATTCGCGGCGACGTGCTCTATCCCGCCGCCGCCGAGCCGGCGCGCGACCTGATCGGCCCGCTGGCCGGGCAGGGCGTCTCCGTGCGCCAGGTGGCGGTCTACGAGACCGTGGTCACGCCGCCGGACGCGGCGCTGTTAGCCTGCTTGCCGCAGCTCGCCGGCGTCCTCCTGCACTCGGCCCGCGCCGCCGCCGCTCTCGCCGAAGCTCTTGACGCACACCCCGCGCCTCACCTCGTCGCGTACTGCCTCTCCGCCCAGGTCGCCCGGCCGCTCGCCGGCCGCGTCGCGACCTGCGTCGCCGCCAGCCCCGACGAAGCGTCGCTGCTGAAAACCCTCCCCCGCTGAGGCAATTGCGCGCCGCGCGGCCTTGGTCCACGCTCGCCTGCCATGAGCGCCGCGCCCGATCCTGCCGAGCTGGCGCCGTCCCGCGACCCGGCGGCGTACGGCCGGCGGCCGCTGTTCACCACCACGTTCTTCGCCTGGGTGTCGCTGTGCGTGATCTGCATCGTCGCCGGCGCCGCCATCGGCCGCTTCGAAGCCGCGCCGCCGGCGGCCGAGAAGCCAGCCGCGCTCGCGCCGCCTGTCGCCTCGGCGCCAGCCGCGCCCACCACTCAGGCCGCTGCGTCCACCGCCGAGACCGCGCCGCCCAGCTCCGCCCCCGCCGCGACCCCTGACCTCGACGCCCGCCTCGCCCGTCTCGAAGCCAGCAACGCGCATCTGAGCGCCGCCGCCGCCCAGGCGCTGGCCGCCGCGTCGCTGTCGGTCGCCACGCAAGGTCCCGGCCCGTTCGAGGCCGACCTCGCAGCGTACCAGCGCCTGGCGCCCGGCGATCCGGATCTGACCGCCCTGGCGCCGCTGGCGCCTCGCGGCGCGCCGACCGCCGCCGCGCTGGCCGCCGCGCTGCCGCCGCTGGCCTCCGACGCCGCAGCCGCCGCCCGCCAGCCGGACCGCAACGCCAGCCTGCTGGCCAAGGTGTGGGCGCTGATCGGCAAGGTGGTGATGGTCCGCCGCGTCGACCCGGCCGCGGGCGGCGTCGACGGCGCTCTGGCCCGCGCTCAGTCGCTGGCCTCACTGGGCGACCTCAAGGGCGCCGTCGCCGTGCTGCAGACGCTGCCTCCGGCGGCGCGAGCCCAGCTCAGCGACTGGCAAACGGCGGCCGATGCCCGCGTCGACATCGATGCGCACGTCGCCAGCCTCCGGGCCCGGGCGTTGGCGGCGCTGGCGCAGGCCCCGCCCTCATGATCCGCACCACGCTGGTCGTGCTGCTGGCGCTGGCGGTCGCGGTGCTGGTGGTGGCGCTACGGGGCGAACCGGGCGCGGCCGACATCACCTGGCTGGGCTGGAACGTGCACACCACGGCCGCCGCCGCGGCGCTGTTGCTGCTGCTGTTCACGCTCCTCGCCACGGTGTTCTGGCGCGGCCTGATCTGGCTCGCCGAGGCGCCGCGCCGCGCCGCCCGCGCTGTGGCCGAGAGCCGCCGCAAGCAAGGCGCCGACGCGCTCACTCGCGGCTTCGTCGCGGCGGCCGGCGGTGACGGCGCCGAGGCCCGCCGCCAGGCCCAGCGCGCCGCGGGCCTGGTGGACGACACCCCGGCGCTGGTGCGCCTGCTCACCGCCCAGGCCGCTGAAGCCGCCGGCGACGTCACCGCCGCCAAGCTGGCTTACGTCGCCATGCTGAGCTTCCCGGAACTGCGCATGGCCGCGCACCGCGGCCTGATGCAGGCCGCGCAGGCCGACGGCGACGCCGAGGAGGCGCAGCGCCAGGCCGCCGCCGCCTTCGCCCTGGCCCGTAGCGCGCCCTGGGCCTGGCGCGCCGTGCTGGAGGCGCGGCTGGCGGCGGGCGAATGGACCGAGGCGCTGGCGCTGATGCAAGGGGCGCTGGAACGCAAGATTGTCTCGCCGCTGACCGCCGAGCGCGCCCGGGCCGCCCTGCTCACCGCCTCGGCGGCCGAGAGCGAAGCGGCCGGCGACGAGCGGGGGCGCCAGACAGCGCTGGAGAACGCACAGGCGGCGGGCAAGCTGCGGCCGGACTTTGCGCCAGCCGCCTGCATCGCCGCGCGGCTGCTGGCCGCCGATGGCCGCGCCGCCAGAGCCAACCAGGTGCTGGAAGCGGCCTGGAAAGCCCAGCCGCACCCGGCGCTGTGGCTCGCTTACCGCGACCTGCGCACCGACGAGACGCCGCGCGAGCGGGCCCAGCGCCTCGCCGCGCTCGCCGCCAGCGCCCCCGACGCCCGGGAAAGCCGCATCCTGATGGTCGAGCAGGCGCTGATCGCCGGCGATGCGGTCCGCGCCCAGGCCGCCGCTACCGCCCTGGAGGGCGAGCCGCTGACCCGCCGCCTCGCTGGCCTCTACGCCCGCATCGCCGCCGCGCTCGGCGATCGCGACGAGGCCCGCGCCTGGACGGTGCGCGGCGCCGAAGCCCCGCAAGAGCCCGACTGGTCCGACATCGATCCCACCGGCCGCGCCTTCGCCTACACGCCGGCCGACTGGGCCGCGGTGGCTCAGGCCTACGCCGAGCGCGGGGAGCTGGCGCATCCTCGCTTCGAGCGCGGCGAGCGCAGCCTCAGCGACCTGCCGGAGCTGCCGTCCGCCTACGCCGACTCGGCCCGCTACCTCGCCGCCGCCGAAGCCGGCGCCGCGCCGCCGATCATCGACGATATCGCAGGCGACATGGGCGAGGACGACCTCTTCGGCGCCTTCGCCGCGCCTGGCACGCCCAGCCGCGGCCAATAGCGCCGCTGGCTTCAAATTCGCGCGGAACCGGGCTAGAGACGCCCATCCCTCGGGAAGGGCCGCCTTAGCTCAGCCGGTAGAGCGGCGCATTCGTAATGCGTAGGTCGGGTGTTCGAGTCACCCAGGCGGCACCACCCGGCGCTCGACGCCTTCGGAGCGTCTCTTGCCCGAACTCCCTGACGACAAGAAGGCCACCGAGCATCTCGCCAACGAGCGAACCTTCCTGGCGTGGGTGCGCACCAGCATCGCCATCGTCAGCCTGGGGTTCGTGGTGGCGAAGTTCGGCATCTGGCTGCGTGAGCTGGGCGCGCGCCTGTCGCCAGCGACACCCCTCCATGGCGCGGGGCTCTCGGGTCCGATCGGCATTGCGATGATCGCCGTCGGCGGGCTGCTGGCGCTGGCCGCGGCCTGGAGGTTTCACGTGGTCAACCGGCAGATCGACCAAGGGCGCGTGCGGGTGGACCGCGGCATGGTGTGGACGGTGGCGGTGGTGATGGCCGCGGTGGCGGCCGTGATGGTGGTCTATCTGACGGCCTCGACCTGAGCGACGCGCTGCCCGTCGCTGCGGTTGTAACTTGACGGCAAGAGTCGCGCGACTAGCCTTTGCGGCCTGCAGGCCCGGGAGGCACGACTATGCGCCATATCCACCTCGATCGCTCCAAGTTGCTCGGTTTCGCCACCGCGGCGCCGCGCGGCGCTGTCACCTTGCCTCGGCTGACCGCCGCGATGATCGGCATAAAGGTGCCGCCAGCGCCGCCGCCGCCGCCCGTGTCACCGGACGGCGTCATCTGAGCGCGGACGTCCTCGGGCGCATTTTGGCCGCCGCGTTAGCGTGATATCAGCCCCGGGAAGTTTTGATCGCGGGGCGGCGTGCGCCGCCGCGACCGAGTCTGGGGATTGGCGTTGTCGGCATCGCAGGTCCTCGGTCGTGACCCGCCCGGCGCGGGCCGGGCCCGGGCGCCTGCCGCGACGGCGAATCCACCGTTGGTGGTCGACCTCGATGGCACGCTGATCGCCGGCGACACCCTGGACGAGTGCTTCGCCGCCGCCCTGTTCCGGCGCCCGCTGGCGACGCTGCTGGCCTTGCTTAGAGGCCTGTTCCAGGGTCGCGCGGCGCTGAAGGCGGCGCTGGCGCGGCTGGCCGGGCTCGATGCCGAGCTGCTGCCCTACCGCGCCGACGTCGTCGGCTTTCTTCATGACGAGAAACGCGCTGGCCGCGGCGTGCATCTCGCGACGGCGGCCGACCGTCAGGTCGCCGACGCGGTGGCGATCCATCTTGGCGTCTTTGGGCGGGTATTCGCCAGCGACAGCGGCCACACTCTGAACGGCGGGTCGATGGCCGAGGCCCTCGTGGCCGCCTTCCCCGGCGGCTTCTCCTGCCTGGGGGATGCGGCCGCCGACATGGCGGTCTGGACGAAGGCGCGCAGCGCCGTGGTGGTTGGCGACGAGGCCCTCGCCTGGCGCGCCGCCGGCGTCACCCGCCTCGAGCGCCACTTCGAGGCTCGCGGCGGCGGGCTGGGCGCCTGGCGGCGCGCGGCGCGGCTGCACCAGTGGTCGAAGAACGGCGTGCTGTTCGCAGGCCTGGCGGCCGGCTGGTCGCAGGTGACGCTGGCCGGCCTGCTGGCGGCGAGCGCGGCCATGGCGCTGTTCTGCCTGCTGAGTTCGCTCACTTACGTGCTCAACGACATCGCCGACCTGGCGGCGGACCGCGTCCATCCGACCAAACGGCGCCGGCCTTTCGCCGCCGGCGCGCTGTCGGTGCGGGCGGGGCTGGCGGCGGCGGCGCTGGGCATCCCGCTGACATTGGCGTGCGCCTTCGCCGTGTCGACCGACGTCGGGGTGACGCTCGCCGCCTACTGCGCGCTCACCCTCGGCTATTCGTTCGGGCTGAAGCGGATCCCGGTGCTCGACTGCATGGTGATCGGGGGCCTCTTCACATTGCGGCTGGTGGCTGGGGTGGTCGCCGCGCGGCTGGCGTGGTCACCCTGGTTTCTCGCCTTCGGGTTCTCGTTCTTCTGCTCGCTGGCGCTGGCCAAGCGGCATGCGGAGCTGGTCAGCGGCGGCGCGGGCGCGGCGCCAGGACGCGGCTACCGTTACGAAGATCGCAGCCTGACGCTGGCGCTGGGCGTCGCGGCTTCCACCACCTCGATCATCATCGCGGTGCTCTATCTGATGGACGAGGTGTTCCCACACGACGCTTACCGCCAGCCGCAGTGGCTGTGGGCGATGCCGGTGCTGATCTTCTTCTGGGTCGGGCGCGTGTGGCTCATCGCCGGGCGACGCGGCGGCGCAGCTGGCGGCGTGGGCCGGCGGGCGGCCGGTCGCCGCGGTGCTGCTGTTCTACGGCGTGCTGGGCGACCAGGCGCGGGCCGAGACGGATGTCGCTTATGCCCGCGAGACGCTGACCACCAACTTCACCAGCGCCGCCGAATGGAGCCTCGCCGCCGCGCAGGTGCTGGAGACCCAGAACAGCGGCGCGCTGGTGGTGGTGGGCTCGGTGGCCGGCGACCGGGGGCGTCAGTCGAACTACGTTTACGGCGCCGCCAAGGCGGGGCTGGGCGCGCTGGTGCAGGGCATCGCTCACCGGCTGGCGCTGCGCAAGTCCGGCGCGCGGGCGGCGCTGGTCAAGCCGGGCTTCGTCGACACCCCGATGACCGACCACCTGGAGAAAGGCGGGCCGCTGTGGGCCAGCCCGGACGCCCTGGCCAGAGTGGTGCGCGCGGCGGCCGCTGGCGGGCCGCCGATCCGCTACGCCCCATTCTGGTGGCGCTGGGTGATGCTGGCGATCCGGCTGGTTCCGGCGCCGATCTTCCACACCCGCCCGCTTTGACCCGTCCCGTCCTCGCGCGGTTGGGACTTGATCCGGCAGACTACGACGCGGTCTCCAGCTCGGGCGTCCTGGCGGCCTTGGCCGCATCGTGGGTCTGCACCAGCTCCCAGACCCGATCGGCGAAGATGCTGGCGTCGCCGGTGAAGAAGGCTTTGTCGAGGTCGACGCCCTGGGCGACCTTCTTGCACTTGGCCAGCCACGTCGGATCGTTGACCAGTCTGGCGATGGCCGCGACGTATTCGTCGAGGGTCTTGGTCGACAGCTCTTCGGGGAACCCCATCCGCTCGAAGTAGGCAAGGTCGGCGTGGGCGTGCGCCTCCGGTCCGTCCAGACAGACGCCGGGAAGGCCCACCAGCACCGCATCGATGATGCTGTTCATGTTGCCGTACGGGAACGGGCAGATGAAGAAGTCGCAGGCGGCCAGCGCCTCCATGTAAGGCCCGTAGATCATCTCCTCGTGCACCACCGCGCCCGGCACCCACGGCTCCAGCACCCGCTTCAGCTCGTAGTAGCCGAGACCGGCGCAGCCGAGCGGGAAGACGTGGAACTCCGCCGGCTTCTCGAACTTCTGGGCGGCGCTGAGCAGGGCGTCGAAGAACGGCGGGCCCAGCTTCATCGCCGAGGCGGCGACGGCGATGTGAACCTTGCCGTCGTTGCGCGGATTGGCCTTGGCGTTCTCGCGCACGGCGGCGAAGTCGACGTCGTTGCGCGGCAGGTAAGGCATCGCCTGCGGCGGCACTAGCCACAGCTGCTCGGAGAAGGTCTTGGGGTCGCCGATGAAGTCTTCGGGCAGCACCTGGTAGTCGATGTAGGGGCTGAAGGTCGACGCGGTGTGGCCGAACGAGCAGCCCTGGATCGGCGACAGCCGCAGCGACGCCAGGCCGATCACGTAGGGCGACATGCCGACGCCCAGGTGCAGCACCATCGCCGGCTGCCGCTCCAGAATCTGCCCGGACATCTTGGCGATGCTCTGCAGGAACGAGACCGACCCGTCATACGGGATGATCTCGTCGAAACATTCTTCGATCGGCGGCGAGATGTGGCCCGCATAGGTCATCCCGACTACGTGGAAGCGCTCCTTCAGCGCGCGCACCGACAGCGAGTGGGTGCGGTGGATGGAGTGGCCGTCTGTGAAGTTCTCGGTGGTGACGACGATGGTCGGCTTGCCCGGCTTCGGCGCGGCCGTCGCCGGATCGTACTCCTGCGCGCCCGCCTCCAGCACCGCGCGGCGCATCTGGGCCAGCAGGTCGATCTTGATGTCGTGCTTGCGCGGCGTCATCGCGTAGCTGCAGTGCATGAACGGCGAGGCGATTGTCTGCAGCGCCAGCTGGCCGAGCTTCACCGAGCCGATCTTGCCCGGCAGCCACTCCAGCAGCCGTTCGCGGAAGGCGTGGCCGCCGCGG
Organism: Caulobacteraceae bacterium; assembly: GCA_036502045.1. Lineage (GTDB taxonomy): Bacteria > Pseudomonadota > Alphaproteobacteria > Caulobacterales > Caulobacteraceae > Acaudatibacter. The sequence goes on from DASXZG010000014.1 coordinate 57,250, forward strand.
GTGAAGCAGAACCGCGTGCCCAGATAGCCCAGGAACGCGCTCATCGCCGACGGCGCGTCGGCGGCGAGGGCTTCTTCGAGATTGAGGTTCATCCCGGCGCCGGGGGAGAACAGCACCAGGAACTTGGCCAGGTCGGCCTTCTCGACCCGGCGGGCTTCCGGCGGACCCTTGGCCAGCAGGGGCACCAGGTGGTCGGCCGAGCCGAAGCCGCTGGCGGCGAACATCAGCTCGATCCAGCGGTGGTGCATGGTCAGCTGTTCGTAGAGCACCGGCGCCAGTGTGACGTTCGGATCGGCGATCACCTCGCCCAGCGCTGCGGCGAAGCGGGTGGTCAGGCGCGGGCCGCGCTGCGCGCCCTGCGCCAGCGTGCCGGCTTCGATCATGTCGATGCGACCGTAGCGGTCATCGACAGACTTCAGGATGTGCAGGCAGGCGACGAGCGCGGCATGAGTGTCTCGGCTGGCCGCGGCGACCTCGAACGCTTCGAGGCTCGGATTGGTCATGTGAGGTCCGACAAAGCTGACAAAACGCGGACCGCTTCTGGCAGACGTCAGGCTTTTCCGCCAGTCTCCGCCGCACCCAACCTGCCGCAAGCGCGGTCCTGCCCGCGATGGAGATGATCTTGGCGCGACACTTCGCATCGGGTCTGGCGTTGGCGGGCGCCCTGGCGCTGGGACGCCAGGTGGCGCCAACATCGCCGCCCACGCCGCCTCGTTCGACTGCGCCAAGGCCCGGGCGCCGTCCGAGCACGCGATCTGCGCCAATCCGCGACTGTCGGCCACGGACGCCGCTCTGGGCCAGGCCTACGCGCAGCGGCTGGCGGCGGACGCGTCGGTGCGCCAGATCGAGCGCGGGTGGCTGGCGGCGCGCAACGCCGGCTGCGGCAAGGACGTGGGCTGCCTGCAGGCCTTCGAGTCCGCCCAGCTCGCCTGGCTGCGCGCCGCCGCGCCGCTGCCGACCGGGCTGCCGACCCGGCCGGGCGCCTGCCAGATGGCCGCCGTCGCCAAGATCGTGAGCCGGCTGGAAGGCATGGCGGACAGCGGCAGCGCGGTGGAAGAGACCGGCGGCGGCTACCAGGTGTCCTACGACATGATCGCGGCCATTAGCCGGGCCCACGCCGGCGACGCGGCCCTCGTCTGCCTGGTCAGTCTGCCCTCGGGCTGTCCGCCGAACGATGATCGCGGCAAGATCTATGCGGTCGCCGACCTGCGCACCCTGGGCGCTTGGAGCCTGCCCGACGCCGAGCACATGTGCGGCGGGGCCTGAACGCGAACGGGGCCGGACTGTCGCCAGTCCGGCCCCGCGCTCTTCACCAATAGCCGGAGCTTACTTGCCCGGCCACACCAGATAGCCGCTGGCGTCTCGGCCGGAGTAGCTGGAGACGGCACCGTAGCTGCCGTCCTGCCACTGGCCGCCGCCGGAGCGGTAGTCCTGCTCGTAGCCGTAGGACTGGCTGGAGCCGTACGCCTGACCATACCCCTGGGCTTCGCCACCCTGAGCGTAGCCTTGCGCATAGCCATAGCCACGGGCGTCGCCATCGGCCCGGGCGTCGCCGTCGTCGCGGCCATCGCCGCGGCCGTCGTCGCAGCCCTGGTGGCAGGGCGGCGCGCCGGCGCCCCAATGGTCGACGTGACCACGATCGACCTCGCCGCGGTCGACTTCACGCCAGCCGCTGTCGCTGTCCTGCTCCTGGTAGCTGTAGCCGCCACCTTGCATCCGGCAGGGATCGACGCAGCCTTGCTCTTGCGGCGGCGGCGCGGGCGGCGGCGGGGCCACCCAGTGCTCACGCATCTCGCAGGTGTGGCAGGGCGGCGGCGCCGGAGGCGGCGGCGCCTGCACGTAGATCACGCGCCCCGGAGGTCCGGGAGGGCCAGGCGGTCCGGGAGGACCAGCCGGGCCCGGCATCCCCGCCATACCGGGCATGCCGGGATGGCCAGGACGGCCAGGTTCGCCCGGAGGTCCGGGCGGGCCGGGAATGCCAGGCTCGCCAGGCGCGCCGTTCAGTCCCATCGCGCCGGGAGGCCCGGGCGGGCCAGGGATACCGGGCATGCCAGCCATGCCGGGATGGCCGGGGCGGCCGGGCTCGCCGGGAGGTCCGGGCGGGCCAGGAATGCCGGGTTCGCCCGGCGCGCCGTTGAGGCCCATGGCCCCGGGCGGGCCAGGCGGGCCGCCCATGCCAGGCGCGCCGTCTTGCCCGCGGAAGCCGCGCGGCCCGGGCGGACCGTTCATGCCGGGAGCACCGGGAGGACCCGGCGGGCCGTTGAAGCCGGGGGGACCAGCCGGACCAGGCCCGCCGTTGGCGCCAGGCGCGCCGTCAGCGCCGGGTGCGCCGGGGGCTCCAGGCGGGCCGGGCGGACCCGGAGGCGCGGTCACTTCGGCGTAGGTGCGGTGCTCGACCCACCGGTGCGCCCACACGTGCGTCGGATGCCACGCGTGATGCACGGCAACGTGGCGCACCGGGCAGCCGACCGTGGCCGAGGCGGCGACCGCGGCCGACGCCGCCGCGGGCGCGGTGGGGCAATAGATGATCGGCGCGGCCGGCGGCGGCGCGGCGCCAGGGGCCGAGGCCGGGGGCACCGGGGCGGCGAGCGCCATGCTGGCCCCGAAAGCCAGGCCGGCGGCGGTGGAAAGAACGATGCTCAGACGCATGACGATACGGATCCCCTCGCGGACGCAACTGTCGTTAAGTCGCGATTAAGCACGGGCCGCCAAGCGCCGCCGCCCTATTCACCCCTCGCGCGAAGATGCGCCTCGACCAGGGGGTCCAGCAGCGCCAGTCGCTTGTAGGCGCGAAGGTCGGCCGTGGCGCCGCGCCAGGCGCGGGCGAAGGCGGCGCGGCGGGCCGGTTCGGCGTCCAGCGCCGCCAGCGAATGGCGCCAGATGCGGATGGTGAAGACCACGCCCCCGGTGCGCGGCAGCCGCCGGATGGTCTGTCGCTCCACCCGCACGAACAGCGCCTCGCCCGCCGCCTCCGGCGCCACGCCGGCGATGCGGCCGCGGATCGTCGCGCCGTTGGGAGCAAAGAGGTCGTCACCGACCATCACCGTCCAGTTGCGCCGCTCCAGAATGGTGTCCGCCGCCAGTGCGTCGAAGATGCGGGTGACACGCGCCAGGAACCGGTGCTCGAAGCCGGGGACCGGGGCGTGCAGCTCGCTCAGCGCCTTGCCGATCACGTCGTGGGCGGTGAAGAAAGTCCCGGCCGAGAGGCTGAGCGCTGTCAGCCGCCACTCGCCGCCTGTCTTTTCCATCAGGCAGAGGTCGTCGGCGACGGCGCGGGCGGCGGCGTAGAGCGGCGGCAGATCCGGTCGCGCCTCGACCGGTGTCGCCGCTTCGACCAGCGCCAGCACTTCGGCTTGCCCGCTCAGCGACCCCGGCGTCTCGGCCCAGACGTCCGCCCGGTGCGCGGCGTAGAGCGCATCCTTGCGCGCCGCCGGGTCGGCCTCGCCGCCCTCGAGCCAAGCCTCAGCCGCGATCGGCCGCAGCCCGATGGCGAAGTCTGGCGCCGTCTCAGCCCACGGCGCATGTCGGATCGGCTCGACCATGGCCACGCTCATACTTGCGAAGCCGTCGCCCCGTCTCTAGCGTCGCGCGCAATCCAGAAATCAAGCGAATGACGGGAGACGCCAAGTGGCGATTGAGGCTGTGCTTTGGGATTTCGGCGGCGTGTTCACCACCTCGCCCTTCGAGGCCTTCAACCGCTACGAGGCGGCCAACGGCATTCCCAAGGATCTGATCCGCACCGTCAACGCCACCAATCCGCTGGAGAACGCCTGGGCGCTGTTCGAGCGGGCGAAGATCGATCGCGCCGGCTTCGACATCAAGTTCCTGGAGGAGTCGACGGCGCTGGGCCACCCGGTTCGCGGCGCCGCGGTGCTGCCGCTGCTGGCCGGCGACGTACGGCCGCGCATGGTCGAGGCGCTGAGGCTCTGCAAGCAGCACTTCAAGGTCGGCTGCATCACCAACAACATGAACCAGGGCCAGGGACCGTCGATGGCTGCCAGCCGCGAAGGCGCGTCGCGCTCGGCCGGCATCATGGGGATGTTCGACGTGATCGTCGAAAGCTCCAAGGCCGGCGTGCGCAAGCCCGACCCGAAGATCTACCTGATGGCCTGCGAGAAGATCGGCGTGGCGCCCGCGTCTTGCGTCTACCTCGACGACCTGGGCGTGAACTGCAAGCCGGCCGCCGAGCTGGGCATGAAGGCGATCAAGGTGGTCACCGAAGCGCAGGCGCTGGACGAACTGGCGGCGCACACCGGCCTCGTGTTCCCCGAGGTGGTGGCGGCGTGAGCCGCCCGCCGAAGATCGGCGCCGCCGCCGCCCTGGCGCAGCTGCCCGGGTGGCGCGCCGCCGAGGGCCGCGACGCCATCCAGCGCACCTACAAGTTCGACGACTTCAGCGCCGCCTTCGGCTGGATGACCCGCATCGCGCTCGCCGCCGAAAAGCTCGACCACCACCCCGAGTGGTTCAACGTCTATTCGCGGGTGGAGGTGCTCCTGGCGACCCACGACGCAAACGGGGTGACCGAGTTGGACGTGACCCTGGCCCGCATCATGGACGCGGCGGCGGGGAAAAGTTGACCACGGAGAACACCGAAAACACGGACGCGCGCCCTCCTTGGCCCCCACTCATCCCGACGCAAGTCGGGACCCAGGCATGACGGTGTTGCAAGAGCACGACCTTCATAAAACAGGTCACACGAAGATCACGAAGAGGCGCGAAGCACACGAAGGTCGCGCTTCGCGCGACAACTAACCCCCAAGACCCTTGGTGATTTGCAGCGCGCGGAGCGCGCCTTCGTGTCCTTCGCTAGCTTCGTGCTCTTCGTGTCACCTCTTTCACAGCGCCGGCGCCTGCAT
>DASXZG010000015.1:0-1534 GCA_036502045.1 Caulobacteraceae bacterium
GCGAAATCGTTATTACTCGGCAGGTCTGTGGGGAGTCTGGCTTGGAGCGCTTGCCCGGTGGCCCGGATACGTCGCACCGCCCGCACGCGTCGCACCGCCAGCAGAAGCCGCGCCGCGGCGGGCTGGCGGCGGGCGCTGGTATCGCCGCGGCCCTCGCGGGCCTCGGCATCGCGGTCGCCGTCGGCGCGGTGCCGACGCCGCTGACCGCGAGCTCAGCCAGGCCACTTGACGCGGCGACCCTGGCCGCGGTCCCGTCGATCGGGGGCAACTCGCTGCTCCAGGCCAGCGCGAGCCCGCTTGGCTTCGCCACCGCCAAGATGCCGGCGCCGAGCCACAAGGCTTCGCCGAAGCCCACGCACTCCAAGGCGCCCACCCAGACTCCCACCACGGCGTCTTCCACCGCGCAGTCCTCGAGTTCGGTCGACTCCGGCGGGCTGACGCCGCAGCCCACGGCGGAGTACGAGACGCCGACGGGCGAGAACGAGAAGGCCTGGTCCGAGGCCATCCTTAACTCGCTCGGCGCCCCGTTCACCAGCGCCAACATCATCTCCATCGGGTACTGGATGCAGAACCAGGCGGGCACCCCGGCCAGCGGCGGCATCGTCGGCGCTAACAACCCGATCAACGTGAGCCAGCCCTGCTGCGGCGGCGTGCCGATCCAGGACGACGGCGACGGCGTCACCTTCCTGCAGTCCTACCTCACCGCCGCCGACGGCGTCGAGGCGATCACGCAGTACCTGAACCGCGGGAACTACACCCAGATCCTCGCCGACCTGAAGTCCGGCGCCGGGCTGATGAGCGACTCCAGCCTGGCCCCGGAAATCTCGCTGTACAGCGGCGGCGGCTACAGCACGATCCCTGACTCGTTTGGCGAATCCCAGGGGCAGCCGCTGAGCTAGGCGTCCGCCGAACGGCGCAGTCGGCGGCGGCAGGAGCGCGAAGCACGAACTCGTTCGGGAAATCCTGGTTTGATTTGGACGTTCTTCAAGATTTACCCGAACGACTTGTGCTGTCTCATCGCGGCACCGCTTCGCCCGCGGGCGTGGCAGGCCTTTCAGCGCGGCCGCTTCAACGATTAGGATGTCACCCCGTGACTGACTTGCCCGTGCGCCGCTTCCGCGGCGCTGACGGCGCCGAGCTCGCCTGGCGCGAGATCGGTGAAGGAACGCCACTGGTACTGCTGCACGGGCTGATGGGCAACGGTGCGCTCATGGCGAGCGACGGCCCGGCGCGGGCGATCGCCGAGCGGGGCTACCGGGTCATCCTGCCCGACCTGCGCGGCCACGGGGACAGCGCGAAGCCGCACGACCCGGCCTGCTATCCGCCTGACGTCCTCGCCGACGACGGGCTCGCGCTGATCGGTCACCTGGGGCTAGGCGCTTACCACCTCGGGGGGTACTCCCTGGGCGGCAAGGTCGTGCTGCGACTGCTCGCCCGTGGCGCCCGGCCGGCCCGGGCGATCGTGGGCGGCCAGGGCCTGGACGCGCTCGACGCGGAAAGCAACCGCACCGACGGCTACCGGCGCATGCTGGCC
>DASXZG010000016.1:0-13866 GCA_036502045.1 Caulobacteraceae bacterium
GTGCCGAACACGTCGAACGTCAGCGCGGCGATCTCTTCGTTCATGCTGGTCGCCCCTCGGATCGCGGCTTCTAAAGCGCGAGAACCGGCGGCTGTGCAAGGCCTGCTGCCGCCGGGTCAGGCTTGGCCCGGCAGGCCCGGCGTGTACAACCGGGCCCAACGAGCAGGAGGAACCCCATGGGCCGGGTCGAAGGCAAGGTGGCGCTGGTCACCGGCGGCGCCAGCGGCATCGGCGCGGCATGCGCCGAGCGGCTGGCCGAAGAAGGCGCGCGGATCGTGATCACCGACGTGCAGGACCAGCTGGGCGCCGAGGTGGCGGCCGCGATCGGCCCCGGCAAGGCCCGCTACCTGCACCACGACGTCACCGACGAGGCCGCCTGGGAAGGCGTGATCGCCGACATCGCCGCCAACGAAGGCCGCCTCGACATCCTGGTCAACAACGCCGGCATCGCCATCACCAGCCTCTCGATCACCACCATGCCGCTGGAGAGCTGGAAGAAGCAGCAGGCGGTGAACGTCGATGGCGTGTTCCTGGGCCTGAAGCATTCGCTGCCGCTGATGCGCAAGGCGGGCAACGGTGGTTCGATCATCAACCTGTCGTCGATCGCGGGCCTGAGAGGCTCGCCGATCCTGGCCGGCTACAGCGCCACCAAGGGCGCGGTTCGGCTGTTGACCAAGGCGGTGGCGCTGGAGTGCGCCGCGGCCAAGGACGGCGTGCGGGTCAATTCCATGCATCCGGGCATCATCGAGACGCCGATCTGGAACTCGATCTTCGGGACGCGTCCCGGCGTCAACGCCCCGCCGGACCTCGACGGAATCAGCACCAATGCGGTGCCGCTGGGGGTCAAGGGTCTGCCGCGCGACATCGCCCAGGGCGTGCTGTGGCTGGCCTCCGACGAAAGCCGCTACGTCACCGGCATGGAGATGGTGATCGACGGCGGCGTGACCCTGCGCTGAGCCTGCCTCCCCCGCAAAGCAGCGGGAGGACCTACCTCCCCCGCGAAGCGGCGGGAGGGGGACCGCCGGCCGAGCGCAGCGAAGAGCCGGTGGTGGAGGGGGCGAGCCGCACACGCCCTATCAGCGGCGGTCAGCGTCCCCGCCGGCACTTCACGTCAGCACTCTTGGCTCGCCCCCTCCACCATCCGCTCTTCGGCGGATGGTCCCCCTCCCACCGCTTCGCGGGGGAGGTAGGTGAAGCGAACCACCGCTGGCTAACAGGCGCCCATCTAGGCGCCGGCGCGGTTCAGCGCCATTCGCGTCCAGCGCAGGTCTTCGGCCAGTGTCCGGCCGGCCGGCGTTTCCTCCGGCCCGGACCCGGCGCGGTAGGCCAGGAAACCCACGGCGCAGGCGGCGTTGAGCAGCCGCACCCGGTCTCGGTCGATGGTCTTGCCCGTCTGGTGCTCATAGACCCCGATGGCGCCGTCGAGCAGCGCCTCGGCGCTATCGTCCAGCAGCAGATACTTGAAGTCGTGGCAGCGGTCGCAGAGCGTCGCGCCGTCGAAGTCGAACACGCCAGCGACCGCACCGGTCTGCGGATCGACCACGGCGTTGTGGAAGCCAAGATCGCCGTGCGTCAGCACCCGCTCGCTGACCGCCGCTTCCGCCGCCTCGTAGCGCTCCAGCAGGGTCAGCGACCGGCGGATCAGGGCTGTATCGCCCGTGACCATCGGCAGGCGGCGCTCGGCGTAAGCGAGCGGCTCTGGCCATGAGGCGCGCCTTGGCAGCCAGCGGCCAGCGAGCGCCTGGGCCGGGATGGCGGTGTGCAGCTCGGCGATGATGGCGCCCAGGGCCTCGCCGACCCGCCGGGCATAGCCGGCGTCCGATTTCACCCGCTCGTAGACCCGCCGAGGCTCGAACGGTCCTTCGACCAACGCACGGACATCCCAGCCGGCGTCGGCCACTTGCAGCACCCGTGGCGCCTGGAACGTGCAGTGCTCGGCGATCAGGCCCAACACCCGGCGTTCGCGCTGCAGCCGGCGGCGGCCTCGCACATTCGCCGGAAACCAGGCCATGCGGCCCTCCGCCAGCCGCGCGGCGAAGCGATCCTCGCGCCGCAAGACCTCCAGCGGCTCAAGCCGCGCCGCTGCCAGCGTCGCGGCGATCGCCTTGGGTGTCAGGCCGGGACCTTGGCGAAGCGCTGGGCGGAGCGTTCCTTGGCCTTGGCGGCTTCCATTTGGCGATCGCGGTGCGGCGCGTGGCTCTCCAGGTCGTGCAGCAACCGGTGCGCCGCTTCGTAGACCTCCTCGATCGCCCGTTCGAACGCCTCGGCGTTGGCTTTCGACGGCTTGTTGAAGCCGCTGAGCTTGCGCACGAACTGCAGCGAGGCGGCGCGGATCTCGTCATGCGTCGCCGGTGGCTCGAAGTTGAACAGCGTCTTGATGCTACGGCACATGCGCGCCTCCTCTCTCGGACAGGTTGGCGGATCATAGCGCAAGCGACCGGCCGATGAGGACTCCGCCGACGCTAGCGGTAGGCTCTCGCCTGCAGCTCGAACAGCTCGGCGTAGCGGCCGCCGGCCGCCATCAGCCGCTGGTGCGACCCGAACTCGACGATGCGGCCGGCGTCCAGCACCGCGATGGCGTCGGCCATGCGGACGGTGGAGAAGCGGTGAGAGACGATCAGCGTCGAGCGACCGCCAGCGTCGCCGGAGCGAACGTCGGCGACCAGCCGCTCGAACAGTTCGTGCTCGGCGCTGGGATCGAGCGCGGCGGTGGGCTCGTCGAAGACCACCATCAGCGGCCGCTCCCGCATCAGCGCCCGGCTCAGCGCCAGTTTCTGCCACTGGCCGCCGCTCAGCGCCATGCCGCCCCACGGCTTGCCCAGCATGGCGTCCAGCCCCTCCGGGCTCAGGTCGGCGAGGGTCTCGGCGCCGGCACGGACCAGAGCCTCGCCGGTGCGCTCACGGTCTCCCAGCTGGGCCAGCTCGCCGATGCTGACGCTCTCCAGCAGCGTCACCTCGAGATTGGCGAAATCCTGGAACGCGCCCCGGATACGGCTGCGCCACGTCGCCGGATCGATCCGCGACAACTCGAGGTCGTCGACCAGGATGCGGCCGGCCGACGGGCGGTAGAAGCCGCAGAGCAGCTTGACCAGGGTGGACTTGCCCGAGCCGTTCTCGCCCACCAGCGCCACCACCCGGCCAGCCGGCAGTTCGAGCCAGATGTCCGACAGCGCCGGCCTGTCGCGGTCGGGATAGGCGAAGCCGATGCCCTCGACCTCGATGCCGCGCCGCAGCGCTGGCGGCGGCGCCGCGTCGGCCCGCGTCGCGCTCACCGCTTCGTTGGAAAAGTCGGTCAGCCACAGGTAGCGCTCGACCGTCACGGTCATGGCCTGCAGGTACTGAGCGAACTGCAGCGCGCCGTTCATCTGCAGCACCAGGCCGGTGGCCATGGTGGCGGCCAGCACCACCCCGGCCGGGCTGACCTGCCCCGAGGCGGCGCGAACGACGAGCCAGGCGATGGCGGCGACGCAGCCGACGGTGAAAGCCAGGTCCCCCAGCGACGACCACACCGCCCCAACCCAGTTGGCGCGGATGTTCAGCTGGCGGGTCGAGGCGGTCAGGTCGCGGTAGCGCTGCGAGAGTTCGTCGCCGAGGCCGAAGACCCGCAGTTCCTTGCCCGCCACCGGCGAGGTGGCGTGGCTGAAGAGGTGGCCGCGCAGCCGCATCGGCTCGGCGGTGGCCTCCTGGGCTCGCACCGTCAGCTGCCGGGCGCGGCGGCCGGCCAAGGCCCGCGGAATGGCGAACAGCGGCAGCAGCGCCAGCCACGGGTCGATGCCGACCAGGATCACGAAGGTCCCGGTCAGCATCACGCCGGTCCTGAGGCTGATGGTCACCGCCTGCAGGCCACCCGCCAGCTGCTGCGCGCCACTGCGAATGAGCGAGATCTTGTCGGCGAAGATCGGCCGGTCGGCGAACTCCAGCGTCGGGATGCGGGCGGTCAGCCGGATCAGCTCGGCGTCCAGATGCACCGTGATCGCTTCGCTAACGCGTGGCTGCAGCTGGGTGTAGGCCTGGTTGGCGATCCAGGCGGCCCCTGCCGCGCCGGCCAGGATCAGGGCGGCGGTCAGCGCCCGCGCCGGGCTGCCGCCGGCGGCGGCCTGCACCACCGCCTTGATCTGATAGGAGCTGGTCAGCGAGAGCACGGCGCCCAGGCAGACGACGCCGACCGCCGCACTGGCCCTGGCGGGGGCGGCGGTGAAGGCGATGCGGGCCAGCGACGCCACCACCCGGACCCAGCCACGCAAGGTCGCCAGCGGGTTCATGCCGCGCCCTCCGCCGGCTCGTTGAAGCGGGCCGACTGCAAGGCGAACAGCTCGGCGTAGCGGCCGCCCAGCGCCATCAGCTGGTCGTGGTCGCCCAGCTCCACGACCTGGCCGCCTTCCAGCACGCAGATGCGGTCGGCGCGGCGGACGGTGGAAAAGCGGTGCGAGATCAGCACCGTGGTCAGGCCCTGGGTCAGGTCCAGGAAGCGGTCGTAGAGTTCGGCCTCGGCGCGCACGTCGAGGTTGGCGGTGGGCTCGTCGAGGATCAGCACCCGCGCGCCGGCTTCGACCGCGAACAGCGCCCGGGCCAGAGCCACCCGCTGCCACTCGCCGCCGGAGAGGTCGGCGCCGCCGGTGAAGTGACGCGACAGCGGCGTGTCCCAGCCGCCCGGCAGGCGCTGGATGCGCTCGAGGATGCCGGCCTTGGCGGCGGCCCGGTCCAGCGCCGCCTGGTCGCCGGCCATCGCCAGTCCGCCGAAGCCGATGTTGTCCCGCGCCGGCAGGGCGTAGCGCAGGAAGTCCTGGAAGATCGCGGCGAGGCGCCGGCGCCAGTCGTCGGGGTCGACCGTGGCAAGATCGACGCCGTCGATGCGCACCGCGCCGCCGGTGGGGTCGTAAAGGCGCGCCAGCAGCTTCACCAAGGTGGTCTTGCCGGCGCCGTTGAGGCCGACGATGGCCAGCGAGGTTCCGGCCGGAATGACCAGGTCGAGGTGGCTGAGCACCGGGGTTCGGGCGCCGGGATAAGCGAAGGTGACGTCGTCGAAGCGGATCTCGCTCGCCGGTGCGGCCGGCGGCAGGTTCGTCAGCGCAGGGCCGGGTTCTGGCGCGGTGCGCTTTTCCAGCTCCAGCACCGCCGGCGCGGCGGCCGAGGCGTGCGCCAGGATGTAGTCGGTCGCGCCTTGCGAGCCCAGCGCGCCCAGCGAGGTGACCGAGCGCAGGTAGACCACCAGCGCCCCCAGCCCGATCAGGTGCGCGGCGGCGTCCCAGGCGAGCAGGCCGTAGATGACGGCGTTGATGGCGATGACCGCCAGCGAGGCAATGAGCGTCGGCCAGAAGGCGCCGGCGCGCGCTTCCTTGTCGGCCAGCGCGGTTTGCCAGGCGCCTTGCAGCCGCTCGGTGATCCAGCCGCCGATGCCCAGCAGGCGCACGTCCTTGGCCGATGCCGGGGCCAAGGCCAGGTCGCGAAAGTACTCGGCGCGGCGGGCGATGGCGGTCTGGCCGGCGCGGGTGTTGGCCCGCCGCACGTAGCTGCGGCCCCGGACCACTGAGTGCGTCGCCAGCACGCCGAACAGCAGCACCGCGGCCCACCAGTGAAAGCGAAACAAGAGCGCGCCCGAGGCGAGCGCGGTCAGCACGCTGGCGATGCGCAGATTGATGAACTGCGCGATCGCCGCGCCCGGCGTGTAGCCGGAGACGCCGATGCCGCCCACTTGCGAGATCAGGTTGGCCACCGCCGGGTCTTCCAGGTGAGCGACGCCCCAGGGGCGGTTCAGCGCGGCCATGGCCCGCTCCCGCAGCCGGGCGTCGACCCGCCAGCCCATTGTGGTGGCGACAGCCGAGCGCAGTCGCGGCGCGATCTGCAGCAGCAGCATCAGCGCGGCCCAGGCGGCGAGCAGGTGGAAGGTGCGCTGCGCCGATGCCGAATCCAGGCCAGCGCGGGCGGTCGCCGGCAGCGATCCCACCATTCCGCCCAGCGCCAGCATCTCCGCCGCCGGCAGGGCGCAGCCGACGATGAGGAGCACGGCGAGCGCCGGCGTCCGCCAGCCGCCGAGCTGCACCGCCAGGCGCAGGCAGCGCGCCAGCGGCGCGTTCCAGCGCTGGGCGAGAAATCGAAAGGGCGAAATCACGAGGCCTTAATCAGAGGCCGATCGGACGGCGCCGCCAATTCTTGTACTCAACTATTTCGGTCATACTTAAGTCTACCACGCCGACCAGAGCGGGAATTCGCCGCGTCACTCGCTTTTGGCGAGTTCTGGCGTGGCGGGAAGCGTCGCAGCGCTTGACGCTGCGTCGCCCAGCGCCCAAGGTTTTCGTAAATGCGGTATGCCGGGCAACGGCGACCACCGGAGGGAGACCCAGCGATGACCTACGCCCAAGGGCGCGTCTTCAATGACGCCGACAGCCACATCATGGAGCTGCCGGACTTCCTCAAGGACTATGCCGACCCGGCGATGAGGGATCGCATGCCGGCCATCGCCGTGCCGCGCGTCGGCCCGCTGGCCAATCTGCTGGAGGACGCCAAGACCCGCCGGGCCCACGCCCCTGAGCGCGTCGCCGAGCTGACTGCGCTGGGCGATACGCTGATCGCCGGACCGAAGGGCTACGGGGCGCTGGGGGCGTTCAATTCGGCCGAGCGTTCCACCGCGCTCGACATGCTGGGCTTCGCCCGCCAGCTGGTGTTCGCCACTTTCTCGGAGGGCGTCGCCTTCTCCGAGCGGCGCGCCATCGAGGACCGCTACGCCGCGGCCCGGGCCCACAACCGGGCGATGGCGGAGTTCTGCGCCGGCGACAAGCGCCTGCACGGCGTGGCGCTGCTGCCCCTCGACGTCAGCGCGCTGGCGCTGATCGAGCTCAACCACATCATCACGCTCGGCCTGAAGGCCGCGTGGGTGCCGCACCGGCCCTGTGGCGGCCGCTCGCCCGGCCACTCCGATCTTGACCCCGTCTGGGAGCGGCTGGCGGACGCCGGCATCCCGTTCGTGCTGCACGTGGGCGGCAATCCGCTGCAGATCGGGCCGGAGTGGATGAACACGGGCCGCAAGGCGCCCACCGACTGGCTGGGTGGCGGCGAGAACGTGCGCGGCAAGGACATGACCAGCCTGCACCACGCGGCGGAGACCTTCATCGGCACGATGGTGCTGGACGGGGCGCTGGAGCGGCATCCGACCTTGCGCGGCGGCGTCATCGAGCTGGGCGCCGGCTGGGTCCCCTCGATGCTGACCCGGCTCGATTGGGTGGCCGACATCTGGAAGAAGTCCGAGCCGGAGCTGGCGTCGCTGAAGCGCAAGCCGTCGGAGCAGATTATCGCCCAGCTGGCCTTCACGCCCTTCGTATACGAGAACGTTGGCGAGCTGATCCGGCAGTCGGACGAGCAGCTCTACCTGTTCTCCAGCGACTACCCGCACACCGAGGGCGGCCGCGCGCCGCTGGCCAGATTCGAAGCCAGCCTCGCGGAGGCCGACGAGGACACCAAGGCGCACTTCTACTCGCGCAATTTCGAGCGCCTGTTCGAAGCGGCCTGACGCCACAACCTGCGCGCACATTGGCTCTTGACGGCGAAGCTGGTTTCGCCTGATTGTATGAGTGTATGCATACAATAGATCGCACCGCCCTGGCGCGGCACGCCGCTCTGATCGTCGCCGCCTCTGTGGCGCTTGCATCTCCAGCGTTGGCGCAGACCTCGCCGCCGCCAGCTGCGCCGCCGGCGAAGCCGGCCACCGCCGCGCCAGGCGTCACCGTGCAGGCCAAGCGGCCGGACGTGCAGCGAGAGATCGACCGCAAGAGCTACAACCTGGGCACGGACCAGCAGGCGGCGACCGGCTCGCTGGCCGACGTGCTCCGCAACCTGCCGGGCGTCGAGGTCAGCCCGCAAGGCCAGGTGAGCATTCGCGGCGACAGCAGCGTGACCATCCTGGTCGACGGCCAGCCCTCGCCGCTGTTTCAGGGGCCGGGCGCGGCCGCGCTGCTGCAACAGCTGCCGGCCAGCGCCTTCGAGCGCATCGAGGTGATGACCAATCCGTCGGCGGCGTTCCGGCCGGAGGGCACGGGCGGCGTGCTCAACCTGATCAGCAAGAAACGCCTGCAGTCCGGCCGCGAGGGATCGGTCAGCGCCAAGGGCATTTCCACCGGCGGCTTCGGCGTCAACGCCCGCGGCGTCTACGTGAGCCAGAAGCTGACGCTGAGCGGGACGGCGTTCGCCAACCGCAATGTGGTGTGGGCCGACCTGGCGTCGGCAAGGGTGGTGACCGATCCGGGCTCGGGCCAGGTGGCCCACGTCAGCGCACCGACCGCGCAGACTGGGGCGTCCAACGTCTGGGGCCTGACCGGCGCGGCCAGCTACCAGCTGAAGCCCGGGCTACGGCTGCTGGGCGACGTCACTTATGTGCGCAACACCACCCGCACCAACCTGGCCAACAGCTACGCCAGCAGCGCCCTCACCGGCCCGCTGGCGCAGGACTACCTGGCGCAGGAAGCCTCATCGCTCAGTGGCCCAGTGGACGCGGCATCGCTCAGCCTCGTGCGCACCTATGCCGGCCAGGACCACAACCTCACCCTGCGCGCCGCCTACAGCGACTACCGCTACCCGGTCGACGACATCCAGACCTTCACTTACCAGCTGCCGGCGCAGGCCAACCTCTACCAGGACATCCTCGACGACCTCACCCACCGCCAGGTGGACCTGAAAGCCGAATACAAGGCCCCGCTCACCCTCACCACGCGGCTCGACATCGGCTACGACGGCCAGCTCAGCGAAGACGACAGCGACAACGTCGACCGCCTGGGGGTCAGTCCCGCCAGCGCGGTGATCGTGCCGGCGCTGGATGACGCGTTCCGTTTCGATCAGAGCGTCCAGGCGATCTTCGCCACCTACCAGATGCGCCTCGGCAAGGTGACGGTGCTGCCGGGCCTGCGGCTGGAGGCGGTGGACTACTCGATCGGCGACGCCGGTATGCCGACGCTGGATCGCCACTACTTCGAGGCCTACCCGACCTTCCACGCCGACTATCAGCTGACCCAGCGCATCGATCTCAGCGCCAGCTACAGCCGCCGGGTGAACCGGCCGAACGGCCAGGAGTACGACCCGTTCCGCGTCTACGCGAGCCCGGTGGCGTTCCGGCAGGGCAATCCCGACCTGGCGCCGGAGATCACAGACGCCTTCGAGGCCGAGGCGGTGTGGACGAAGGGCGCGGCCTACATGAGCGCCAGCCTCTTCTACCGCGACCATCAGGACCTGGTGTCGAACGTCACTCAGGATCTCGGCGGCGGCGCGCTGCTCACCACCTTCGTCAACGCCGGCCACGACCGCGTCACCGGGGCCGAGCTGGCCGTGAATGCGCCGCTGGCCCACCACATCACCTTCAACCTCAGCACCGACCTGTTCTGGAACGACCTCGATGTCCCCACGACCGCCTTCGAGCGCCCGTCCAGCGGCTTCCAGGCGACGCTGCGGCCGAAGATCAACTGGGACATCAACCCGAAGGATTTCCTGCAAGTGACGCTCTACGCCACCAGCCGCACGCTGACCCTGCAGGGCTACGCCGGGCCGATCACCTACGTGGCCGCCGGCTTCCGCCACAAGTTCAACGACCGCATCTCGCTCGACCTCACCACCATCGACCCGTTCAACACACTGCGGGTGAAGAACGTGGTGACGGTCCCCGGCCTGATCGAAGACAACGAGATCGACCTGCACCAGCAGCAGGTGGCCATCGGCCTGACCTTCGCGCTGGGCCCACACCCCCGCCAGGGGCCCAAGGACTTCGACTTCAGCGCCGGCGCCGCGGCGGCCGCCAGCGGCGGCGGAGCAGCTGGCGGTGCGCCCGGGGCCGCCGGCGGCGCGGCGCCTGGGCCCTAGGCGCTACTGCCCCTTGTGGATGTACTGCGCCTCTTCGCCGCCCGGGGCGCGGCTCATCAGCTCGGCCACCCAGCCGCGGCCGGGCAGCGTGAAGCACATGAACTGCGCATCGTAGGTGCGCAGCTGGTCGTCTGCGTAGGGGTCGGCGAAGTGGGTCAGCACCTGGTACTTGGCGTGAATCGGCCAGGCGGTGACCTGGTGGCCGCGGCCGTTCTCGTCGTTGGCGTAGACGGCCTCGAACGGCGTCGGGCCGCCCATCTGGAACGCCTGGAAGGTGACGGTGATGGTCTGGTCGGCGCCGCCGGGCGGATAGTCGGCGCGGATCAGCGACTGGCAAAGCGCCGGGGTGGCGGTCTCGGCGGCGGCTGGCCCGCAAGCGGCGAGCGCGAGAGCGGCGACGGCGAGCACCGGCGGGGCGAGGGTCAGAAGGCGCATGCGGCGGCAATCCCAGGTCTCGCCGCGGACGGCGCGGCGCAGGGTGAAGGTGCTGGAATGGGCAGGACGCCAGCCACCTCCTATTGGGGGCTCAAATCCCACAACCGCTGGGCGCTGGGGACAGGCTCGACTTTCATCGAAAGTCGTGCGTGTCCCTGGTAAGGGCGGAGGCAAAGCATGGCGCTGCTGATCGCGATGGCGGGGCTGCCGGCGAGCGGCAAGTCGACCATCGCCAGGGAACTGGCGGCGCGCACCTGCGCCGTGTGGCTGCGGGTGGATTCCATGGATCAGGCGATCTGGGCCTCTGGCACGGCCCCAAAGGATCTGCGCGACTGGACCTACCGCGCCGCCCAGGCGGTGGCGGTCGATAACCTGTCGCTGGGCCGCGACGTGATCGCCGACTGCGTCAACGACTGGCAGGGCGCCCGTGACGGCTGGGAGGCGGTAGCGAAGGCGGCCGGCGCCGGGATTACCTGGATCGAGGTCGTATGCGCCGACGCAGCCGAGCATCGGCGCCGGGTCGAGACCCGCGAGGTCAACATCCCCGGCCTGCCTCTCCCCGACTGGGCCGCGGTGACTGGCCGCGAGTACCACCCCTGGGACCGAGAGCGCGTGGTGATCGACACTGGGCATCGCCCGCTGGAGGCCTGCGTGGCGGAGGCGCTGGCGGCGCTGGCGGATCGTCGGCAGGCGCCGTGACCCCTCACCCTCCCACTTGCTTCGCAAGCGGGCCCCTCCCTCTCCCCTCCGGGAGAGGTAGAAAGCGAGCGCCTTCAACTACTTCTCCCAGAGGGAGAAGGAGGGGCCCGCGATGCGCAGCATCGTGGGAGGATGAGGGGTTACGCCGCAGCGCCTCAAGCCCACTCCACATCCGCGCCCAGCGAGATCAGGTTCTCGACGAAGCGGGGGTGGGCGCGGCGGATGGGGTCGGCGTTGAGGATCTTCGAGGCGCCTTCGATGCTGGCGGCCAGCATCAGGAGGGCGATGGCGACGCGGATGATGTAGGGGCTCTCCACTGTCGCCGCGGTCAGCGGCTTGCCGCCGAAGGTGATCACGCGGTGCGGATCGCACGACAGGGCGTGGGCGCCGAACTTGGCCAGCTCCGAGGTCCAGCCCAGCGCGCCTTCGTAGACCTTGTTCCAGTACATCATCTCGCCGTCGGCCTTCGCGCCCAGGGCGATGAAGATCGGCAGCAGGTCCACCGGCAGGTAGGGCCAGGGCGCGGCCTCGACCTTGGGCAGGATGTAGTTGGTGAACGGCGGCGCCACTTTCAGCGGCCCCGGCGCGCGGGCCGTCGACCAGCCGTTCTCGTGGGTGACCTGCACGCCGAACTTGCCGAAGGTGCGGTCGATCAGGGGAAACTGGTCGGGGCGGGCGTTGCGCACGCTGACCTCGCCGCCGGTGACCGCACCCAGGGCCATAAAGGTGGCGATCTCGTGGAAATCCTCGGCGAAGTCGTGCTCGGCGCCGTGCAGCTTCTCAACGCCCTCCACCACCAGCCGGCTGGTGCCGACGCCTTCGATCTTCGCCCCCATGTGCTGCAGGAAGGCGCACAGTTCCTGCACGTGCGGCTCGGAGGCGGCGTTGGTCAGGGTCGAGGTCCCGGCGGCCAGCGCGGCGCAGAGGATGAAGTTCTCGGTGGTGGTCACGCTGGCGTAGTCGAGCCAGTGACTGGCGGCGGCGAAGCGCTTGGAATTGTGGCCGCGGTTGGCGAGCGCCAGCGCGCCGCGCTCCGGCGTCACCTCGACCCCGAAGGTCTGGAACACCTCGATGTGCGGGTCGATTTCGCGCACGCCCAGCGTGCAGCCCTTTACGTCGCCTTCGATGCGGGCCTCGCCGAGGCGGGCCAGCATCGCCGGGATCAGCATGATCGACGAGCGCATGCCTTCCGGCAGCCGCGCCGCCGCCAGCTTCAGGGCGCCGGCGTGGCGCACCTTCAGCACGCCTGTGCCGAAGTCCATGTCGACCTCGCTGCCCAGCCGCTGGAACAGCTCGACGATCTGGCGCGCGTCGGTGATGTCGGGCACGCCGCGCAGCGTCACCGGCTCGTCGGTGAGCAGCGTGGCGCAGAGGATCGGCAGCACCGCGTTCTTGTTGGCCGAGGGAATCACCCGGCCTCTCAGCGGCCGTCCGCCGCGCACGATCAGGTTGGCCAAGGCGCCCTCGAAGTCAGCTGCGCGGCTGTTAGCGCAATCCCCGGCGCCCGGCGAGCCTCGGCGCGGGCGATGGCTGTGGACGACCGCGCGCGGCTCGTCAGCCGGCGGACAACACGGGCCCCTGAACGATGGCGACACCTCGCCCTCTTGAGTTTCCCCTCAGTCGCACCTAGTCTTTTTCCCCCCGGACGTCTGCGCCCGCGGCCGGAGAGACGGATTCAACAGGGCGAGTCGAGCTCACACCCGTATGGACAAGGTGCCGATGACCGGCGAGGGCTATCAATCCCTCGACGAAGAACTGAAGCGTTTGAAGACGCAGGAACGGCCGAGCGTGATCGCGGCTATCGCCGAGGCGCGCACCCACGGCGACCTGTCGGAGAATGCTGAGTACCATGCCGCTAAGGAGCGGCAAGGCTGGATCGAAGGCCGGATCGCGGTGATCGAAGACCAGATCGCCCGCGCGCAGGTGATCGACGTCTCGAAACTCTCGGGCCACCAGGTCAAGTTCGGCGCCACGGTCAGCGTGGTCGACGAGGACACCGAGGAATCGGCTCGCTACCAGATCGTCGGCGAGCACGAGGCCGACGTGCGCCTCGGCAAGGTGTCGATCGCCTCCCCTATCGCCCGCGCCATGATCGGCAAGGAGAAGGGCGACGTGGTCGAGGTGAACACCCCCGGCGGCGTCAAGGCGTACGAGATCCTGAAGATCGAGTGGGTCTGACACCCGGCCGATGATCCTCGCCATTCTGCAGGCGCGGATGAGTTCGACGCGGTTGCCGGGCAAGGTGCTGAAGCCTCTGGCCGGCCAGCCGATGATCCTGCGGCAGATCGAGCGGGTGCGCCGCGCCCGGCGCATCGACAAGCTGGTGGTGGCGACGAGCACCGCGAGCGACGACGATGTGCTGGCCGACGCGCTGGCGGGCGCCGGCGTCGCCGTGCATCGCGGCCCGCTGGAGGACGTGGTGGCCCGCTTCATCGGCGCGCTGGACGCCTTCGGGCCCGCGGACCACGTGGTGCGGCTGACGGCCGACTGCCCGCTGGCCGACCCGGAGGTGATCGACGCCACCATCGACCACGTGCTGGGGGCCGGCGCCGTCTATGGCTCCAACACTCCGCCGCAGCGCACCTTTCCCAAGGGCCTCGACATCGAGGTGATGACCGCCGTGGCGCTGCGCAGCGCCGCGAGCCACGCCACCACGCCGGAAGAGCATGAGCACGTCACCTGGGGCCTGCACCACAGCCCGCGGCTCTACGCCCAGGCCTTCTTCAGCCAGGCCGCCGACGAGGGCGAGGTGCGCTGGACCGTCGATTATCCGCACGACTACGACTTCGTCCGCGCCGTTTACGACGCGCTCTATGCGGCGGGTCCGTCGTTCAGCTCGGACGACGTGCGCGCCTTGGTCCGCGGCCGTCCCGACCTGGCGAATTTCGGCGGTGA
>DASXZG010000017.1:0-59856 GCA_036502045.1 Caulobacteraceae bacterium
CGGCGGCGCGCTCACCGCCTCGATCAGGGTGGCGTCGAGCATGGTCCCGCGCCGCAGGATCACGCCGGCGTTCTCCAGCTGCCGGTCGAGCTCGGAGAACAGCTTCTCCAGCAGCCCCTCGCCGATCAGCCGGTTGCGGAAGCGGTTCAGCGCCGTGTGGTCGGGAACCTTCTCTCCCAGCGCCAGACCCACGAAGCGCCGAAACGACAGCCGATCGTCCAGCGCCTCTTCCAGCTCCCGCTCCGACAGACCGTAGAGCGAGGCCAGCAGCACCGCCTTCAGCATCACCAGCGCCGGATACCCCGGCCGCCCAGGGCCCGCCTCATCGCGAAGATGGCCTACCAGCTTCTCGAACCGGTACCACTTCACCAGCTCGCTCAGCCGATCCAGCTGTCCCCCGCTCCCGCTCGTCACCAGGAACGCCTCGGCAAACCCTCGCTCGCCAACCCGCTTCACCGCCATCGACGCAACTCCCGCTCACACCGCAGAGAATCACGACCAGCGAATTACGCAACAGGCCCCTTGCGGGAGAAGGTGGCCCGAAGGGCCGGATGAGGGGTCGCACCGGCGTTTGGGTCCTTGCTCGGCGCAAAGCGGGCGAGACCCATCGACCCCTCATCCGTCGCTTCGCGACACCTTCTCCCGCAAGGGGAGAAGGAACGACGGATGAGTTCTCGCGCCGCAACCTTTCCACAAGGCTTGGCGGGTAACGTCCGCGCCGTCATGGCATCCGCCGCCTCCCGCGTCGAAGTTGATGTGCTGCGTCCGCGCGACCTCGCGCCGGAGATCGCGGCGCAATGGCTGGCGCTGCAGCGGCAGGACCCGGCCTACGACTCGCCGTTCCTCTCGCCCTGCTGGACCCGCGCCGTCGAGGCGGCCAAGGGCGGCGATGACTTGCGCGTCGCGGTGCTCAGCCAGGGCGGGCGGGCGCGCGGCTTCATGTCGGCCCGGGTCGGACCAGTCACCGCCTTCGCCGCCGGCGGCGTCATGTGCGACTACGAAGCGGTGGTGGCCGAGCCGGGGCTCGAGATCGACGCGGCGAAGATCGTCCGCGCGCTGGGTGTGCAGCGGCTCGACTTCGCCCACATGCTGGAGGAACAGGCCGCCTTCGCGCCCCACGCCAAGGGCCGCGCGGTATCGTGGCTGGTCGATGCGCCCGACGGCTACGAGGCCTACGCCGCTCAGCGCAAAGCCGAAGTGGGCGTGATCAAGGACACCGATCGCAAGCGCCGCAAGGCAGAGCGCGAGGTCGGTGAGGTTGTGTTCACCGCCCGGGCCGACGATGCAGCCGCGTTCGAGCGCCTCGTCGAGCTGAAGCGCGGGCAGTATCGCGCCACCGGCCAGACCGACATCTTCGACGCCGGCTGGACCCTGCAGCTGGCGCGGAACCTCGCCGGGGTGTGCACCCCGACTTTCGGCGGCGCGCTCTTTACCCTCCACATTGGCGGCGAACTCGCGGCCGTGCAGTTTCACCTGATGGGCGAGCGGACCATCCACGCGTGGCTGATCGGCCACGAAGACAAGTTCGAGCGCTATTCGCCCGGCCTGCTGCTGTTCCAGGACATCCTGCGCTGGATGGACACCCAGCCCTATACGCGCCTCGATCTCGGCTACGGCGACTACCGGTTCAAGCGCGAGCTTTCCAACCGCCAGCAGGGCGTGACCCACGGCTTTGTCGGCGGCGCCTCGCCGGCGGCGCTGGTGCGCAAGGCCGCCTACGGCGTGCGCCGCGCCGCCGAGGCGCTGCCGCTCGGTCGCTTCTCGGAACTGCCTGGAAAGGCCATGCGCCGGCTCGATCTTCTGCGCGGATTGCGGTGAGGCGCCGCCACCAGTAGGTTGCGCGCCTTTTTCACCCCACCCCCGCCATGACCCTCACCCTCGACGACATCAAGGCCGCCGCCAAACGGTTGGAAGGCCACATCGAACGCACCCCGTGCCGCCGGTCGAAGACGCTGTCGCAGATTACCGGGGCCGAGGTGTGGGTGAAGTTCGAGAACCAGCAGTTCACCGCCTCGTACAAGGAGCGCGGCGCGCTCAACAAACTGCTGCAGCTCTCCGACAACGAGAGGAAGCACGGCGTCATCGCCGCCAGCGCGGGCAACCACGCTCAGGGCCTCGCTTACCACGGCCAGCGCCTGGGCATTCCGGTGACCATCGTCATGCCCCGCGGCACCCCCTTCGTGAAGGTGCAGCAGACCCGCGACTTCGGCGCCAACGTGGTGATCGAGGGCGACAGCTACGACGTGGCGGCCGAGCATGCGCTGAAGCTGCAGGACGAACGTGGCCACGTGTTCGTGCATCCCTTCGACGACGACGACGTCATGGCGGGCCAGGGCACGATCGCCCTGGAGATGCTCGAGGACGCGCCGGAGCTGGAAATGCTGCCGGTGCCCATCGGCGGCGGCGGGCTGATCAGCGGCGTCGCCATCGCGGCCAAGGCGCTGAAGCCCGACATCCGGGTGATCGGCGTCGAGCCGGCGATGTACCCGTCGTTCACCGCCCGCATGCGCGGCGTCAACGCCCCTTGCGGCGGCCAGACCATCGCCGAGGGCATCGCCGTCAAGGAGGTGGGCAAGCTTACCTACCAGGCCGCGCGGCCGCTGATCGAGGACGTGCTGCTGCTCGAGGAGCCCTACTTCGAGCGGGCCCTGGCGCTCTACTGCAACGTCGAGAAGACGATAGCCGAGGGGGCCGGCGCGGCCTCGCTCGGCGCGCTGCTGGCGTTTCCGGAGCGCTTCCGCGGCAAGAAGTGCGGGCTGATCCTCACCGGCGGCAACATCGACCCGCGCCTCTTGGCCTCGGTGCTGACCCGCGAACTGGTGCGGGCGCAGCGGCTGGTCAGCTTGCGCATCGTCGGCGACGACCGGCCAGGGCTGCTGGGCAACGTGTCGCTGACCATCGGCCGTCTGGGCGCCAACATCATCGAGGTGGCGCACAATCGCCTCGCCCTCGACGTGCCGGCCAAGGGCGCCGAGTTCGACATCCTGATCGAGACCCGCGACGCCCAGCACACCCAGGAGATCATGGATGCGCTGCGGGCCGAGGGCTATCCGCCCCGAGCGGTCTGAGGCCTGGCGTGGCTGACCTCGCCGCCCGCGCGCTGCCGATCCTTCAGCGCCTGGTGGCCTTCGACACCACCTCGAACCTCTCGAACCTGGAATTGATCGCCTGGGTCGAGGGGTATCTGGGCGACCTGGGCATTGCCTCGCGCCGCGTCGCCAACGCAAGCGGGACCAAGGCCAACCTCCTGGCCAGCATCGGTCCTGCGGCCGAGGATGGCGTCGTGCTCTCCGGCCACACCGATGTGGTGCCGGTCACCGGCCAGGCCTGGACCAGCGATCCGTTCACGCTCACCGAGCGGAACGGCCGGCTCTACGGGCGCGGCTCTTGCGACATGAAGGGCTTCCTGGCCCTGGCGCTGGCCGCCGCGCCCGACTTCCAGGCCGGGGGCCTGAAGCGCCCCGTCCACCTCGCCTTCTCCTACGACGAGGAGATCGGCTGCTTCGGCGCGCCGTCGCTGATCGAGACCATCGTCCGCGAGCTTCCCAGGCCCGCGCTGGTGGTCATCGGCGAGCCGTCGAGCATGGAGGTGGTCAGCGCTCACAAGGGCATCGCCGTCTGGCGGGTCACCGTCACCGGCCACGAAGCGCACTCCTCGCAGACCCACCTCGGCGTCTCGGCGATCATGGTGGCGACGCGGCTGATGGCGGCGCTCAACGATCTCGCCGAGAAACTGGAACGCGACGCCGATCCGGCCTCGCTGACCACGCCCACGGGCCCGACGCTCACCATCGGCGTGGTGCAGGGCGGCACCGCCGGCAACATCCTGGCTCGTTCCTGCCTCTTCCAGTTCGACCTGCGTGGGCCGGCGGAACTGGATCGCGACGCGGCGCTGGCGAGCTTCTGGCGCTTGATCGAGCGCACCGACGCCGAGCTAAAAGCGCGCTTTCCGGAATGTGGGGTCGAGGTTCGCAAGCTCGCCGACGTCCCGGCGCTGAAGGCCGAGGGCGGCGAGGCGGAGGCGTTCGTGCGGCGCCTCGCCGGCGACAACGGGCCCGCTCGCGCCGTCTCGTTCGCGTCGGAAGCCGGCCAGTTCCAAGGCGGCGGCCTGCCCGCCATCCTTTGCGGCCCCGGCTCGATCGACCAGGCCCACCAGCCCGACGAATACCTGGACCTCAGCCAGCTCGAACGCGGCGCGGCGTTCATGGAACGGCTGGTGGCGGCGCTTCGCACGTAGGCGCCTCCCTTCCGTCGGCGGAGGGGAAGGGTCGGGGGGAGGCGAGGGAGGGGTTCAGCCCAGCGCCAGGTCGTCGGCGTGGATCAGGGGGCCGGCGGAGTAGCCAAGCGCCGGTTCGATGGCGTCGGAGCGCAGGCCGACGATGCGCGCGGCGTCGGCGGCGTCGTAACGGCTGAGGCCCCGGCCGATCTCGCGGCCGGTGGCGTCGCGCACCAGCACCGCGTCGCCCTTGCCGAAGCGCCCTTCCACCGCCGTGACCCCCGCCGAGAGCAGGCTCTTGCCCGACTTCAGCGCCCGCGCCGCCCCGTCGTCGACGATCAGCGCGCCCTGCGGCGCCAGCGAGCCGGCGATCCAGGCTTTATAGGCGGCGGCAGGCGTGGCCTGGGCCTCGAACAGCGTCGCCCGTGCGCCGTCTTCCACCGCCTTCAGCGGTTCGGGGCGGCGCCCCAGCGTGACCAGTGTCGAGCAGCCGGCGGCCGCGGCGATGCGCGCCGCCGCCAGCTTGGTGGCCATGCCGCCGGTGCCTTCGTTGGCGCCGCCGCCCATCGCCTCGATCTCGGCGGTGAGGGTGGGCACGAGCGGGATGTGCGACGCCGTCGGGTCACGCCGCGGGTCGGCGGTGTAAAGCCCGTCGACGTCGGAGAGCAGCACCAGCAGGTCCGCGCCCACCATCTGCGCCACCCGCGCCGCCAGCCGGTCGTTGTCGCCGTAGCGGATTTCTTCGGTGGCGACGGTGTCGTTCTCGTTGACCACGGGCGCCACGCCCAGCTCCAGCAGCGTCTCCAGGGTCGCGCGGGCATTGAGGTAGCGGCGGCGCACTTCGGTGTCGTCCGGCGTCATCAGGATCTGCGCGGCGATCAGGCCGGCGGGCGCGAACGCCTCTTCCCAGGCGCGCATCAGCAGCGACTGCCCGGCGGCGGCGGCCGCCTGCTTCTCGGGCAGCGTGAGCGCGCGCCGCGTCAGGCCCAGCCTGCGGCGGCCCAGCGCAACGGCGCCGGAGGATACGATCAACGGCTTCTGTCCGCGCGCCTTCAGCCGGCCGAGGTCGCGGGCCAGAGCGGCCAGCCAGGCGGCGTCGGCGGCGCCGCTCTCAGCATCGACCACCAGCGCCGAGCCCACCTTGACCACAACGAGGCGGGCGGTGGCGAGGTCGGTCATGGCCGCCATTCCTCGCCGGCGGGGCCGGCGGGGATGTCGGCGGGTCGGCGCACCTCCGCGAACGCAGCGCGCAGCAGCGTCGTCAGGCCCTCGCCAGACACCGCGGACACCAGCCGTGGCGCCTCGCCGGTCTCGGCGGCGAACTGGGCGGCGATTTCGGCCCGCGCGCCGGCGTCCAATGCGTCGACCTTGGACAGCGCCACGATCTCGGGCTTCTCGTCCAGCCCCGCGCCGTAGGCCCCCAGCTCGCCGCGTACGGTGCGCCAGGCGCCGGCGGGATCGTCCTGCGTGGCGTCCACCAGGTGGATCAGCACCGCGCAGCGCTCCAGGTGCCCCAGGAACCGCACGCCGAGGCCCGCACCTTCCGCCGCGCCCTCGATCAGCCCGGGGATGTCGGCCAGCACGAAGCGCTCGTTGGCCGTGAGGTCCACGACGCCCAGGTTCGGCGTCAGGGTGGTGAAGGGATAGTCGGCGATCTTCGGCGTGGCGGCCGAGCAGGCGGCCAGGAAGGTGGACTTGCCGGCGTTGGGCAGGCCCACCAGCCCGGCGTCGGCGATCAGCTTCAGCCGCAGCCAGATCTCCTTCTCGATGCCCACCAGACCCGGATTGGCGTGGCGCGGGGCGCGGTTTACCGGGCCCTTGAAATGGGCGTTGCCGAAGCCGCCGTTGCCACCGGCCAGCAGCCGGATGCGGGTCCCGACCGTGCTGAGGTCGGCGATCAGCGTCTCGCGGTCCTCTTCCAGCACCTCGGTGCCCACCGGCACGCGCAGCTCGACATCATCGCCATTGGCGCCGTGGCGGTCGCGGCCCATGCCGTGGCCGCCGGTCTTTGCGCGGTAGTGCTGCTGGTAGCGGTAGTCGATTAGGGTGTTCAGCCCCTCGACCGCCTCAATCCAGACGTCGCCGCCACGGCCGCCATCGCCGCCGTCCGGCCCACCCTCGGGGATGAACTTCTCGCGGCGGAACGACACGGCCCCCGCGCCGCCATCGCCGGAGCGGATCGTGATCTTGCACTGATCCAGGAACTTCATGGACGAGGTGTAGCCCACACCTCTCCCGGAGGGGAGAGGGAGGGGCCCGCTGCCCCGGACTTGATCCGGGGGAGTGGGAGGGTGAGGGGTGACGGCGTCGCGAGATTTGCGTCTCTCATGGCAGGCGCCATAAGCCCTCATCCTCCCACGCCTGACGGCGCGGGCCCCTCCTTCTCCCCTCCGGGAGAAGTGAGTCTAAGTCCGCGCGAACTCCAGCCAGATCGGGGCGCAGTCGCCCAGGCGCTTGGTCTCATAGCGGGTTGTGACGTGGTCGGGCCACGGCCGGCGCCAGTCGTCGGCGCGCTGGGCGGTCCAGCGGAACGCGGGCGTGGCCAGGAACTGCGCCAGCGTCCAGTCGGCGTAGTCGGCCCAGTCGGTGGCGAAGCGGAGCACGGCCCCGCATGTCAGCAGCCGCGCGGCTTCGGCGATGAAGTCGGGCTGGATCAGCCGGCGCTTGTGGTGCCGCGTCTTCGGCCAGGGGTCGGGGAAGAGCACGTAGAGCCGCGACAGGCAGGCGTCCGGCAGCCGCACCATCACCGCGCGCACATCGCCGTGGCAGAGGCGCACGTTGCCGAGGTTCGCGTCGTCCAGGTGCGCAAGGCAGGCGCCGACGCCGTTGACGAAGGGCTCGGCGCCCAGCAGCAGCGCGTCCGGATGCGCCGTCGCCTGCGCCGCCAGGTGCTCGCCAGCGCCGAACCCGGCCTCCAGCCACACTTCCCCCGCCGCGGGCATCAGCACACGCGGATCGAACGGCGCGTCCGGCAGCGCGACGCGGGGCAGCAGCTCTTCCATCAGCCGCATCTGCCGCGGCTTCAGCGAGCGGGATTTGGTGCGGCCGTAGGTGCGCAAGGGGTGGGCCATCGCGGCCGTCTAGCCCGCCCGGCGCCGCCGCGAAACTCCCTCCCCCTTGCGGGGAGGGGTTGGGGGTGGGGGCGCCAGCTCAGCGTGGGATCGTTAGCCCGCCAGCCGGAAGCACGCGGCGTGCGCCTCCATCCCCGACCCTTCCCCGCGAGGGGGAAGGGAGGACTGAGGGGCCCGGCGCCTGGCGTCAGGCCTCGCCTTCGTCATCCCCGCCGCCGGCCAGGGTGCGCACGAGGTCCAGGAGGCGCTTGCGCACGCTGCGTCCCAGCCGGGCGAACTGGCGCGCCAGGTCGAGGCCCTCGGAGCTCATCAGGAACGCGTGCATCGACTGCTCGTCGAGGCCGTCGCCTTCGCCGCCCGCCGGCTGCGCGGGATCGGCCAGACCGTCGAAGAAGTAGGAGATCGGGGCGCGCAGCGTCGCGGCGATCTCATAAAGCTTGGAGGCGCTGACGCGGTTGGCGCCACGCTCGTACTTCTGCACTTGCTGGAAGGTCAGGCCCAACGCGTCGGCCAGTTTTTCCTGGCTGACACCCTGCATGCGCCGACGCATCCTGATGCGGGCGCCGACATGCAGATCGACGGGGTTGGGGAGCCGGGAATCGACCGCTTCGGGCATGAGCCTCAGTTCGCGTGACAACGTTCTTTCTGCGCCATTAGTGACCTTTGCCGTTGCGACGCAAGATGGCGGATCGTCCCACGAGGAAGGAAATCAGCGAGATCGTCAAAAAGCCAAAAAACGCAGTCTCGCCAAAGCTGTAGAACAGTGTTGGGGCCAACGCGGCCGGCAACCTTGAGTCGATTTTACCGTTAACGCCCTGCCCCAAATGGTGGTCATCGGCGCTTCGTCCGTAGGCGTCGATAACGGCGGAAATTCCGGTGGGCGTCGCCCGGACCATCGGCAGTCCGACCTCGATGGCGCGGTAGCTGGCGATGTTGAGATGCTGCCAGGGCCCGCTGGTCACCCCGAACCAGGCGTCGTCGGACACATTGACGATCCAGGCAGGCCTGAGGTGAGCGGCCAGCGCACCGTCGCGGACGAAGTCCGGGAACAGGCTTTCGTAGCAGATCAGCGGCTGCACCGGCGGCGCGCCGGCGGGTGTGATCGGCCGCGGCGGCGGTCCAGGGGTCATGCCGCTGCCGACGTGGATAAGGGCGTTGAGACCGAGCGGCCCTAGCCAGCGGTCGAAGGGCAGGTACTCGCCGAACGGCGTCAGCCGGTGCTTGTCGTATAGCGCGGTGAGCGTCAGGCCACCGGCCGTGCGCTGCAGCGCCACCAGGCTGTTGCGATAGACGACGCCGTCGGGGGCGTAGGCGCCCGGCGGCGCGGGCAAGCTGCGATAGCCGCCGGTGATCAGCACCTGGCCCGGCTGCAGCGCCTGCTCGATGGCGGCCTCGGTCCAGGTTCCGGGCGCCAGGTAGTCGCCCAGCGCCGCCGGAATGCCTTGCTCGGACCAGATCACGATGTCCGGCCGGTCGCCGCCCGCGGCCGGCGCCTCGGTCAGCGCCAGATTGCGATGCACCACGTCGGCGAACGCCGCCGCATCGTAGGCTGGCAGCTCACGGGTGTCGGGCTGCACAACGCGGATGATCGGCGCGTTCGGCGCTGGCCCCGCCGTCGCGTGCGCCAGCCGCCAGGCGCCGAAGCCGTAGAGGCCGGCGAGCGCCAGCACAGCGCCGGCGATGGCGATGCGCGCGCCGGTGCGCCGCCAGCCCAGGCCGGGCGCCGCGGCGATCGCCAGCGTGATCCAGGTGAGCCCGTAGGCCCCCACCAGCGATGCCGTCTGCGAAATCGCCGAGCCCGCCTTCCAGGTCTCGCCCGGCAAGTCCCAGGGAAACCCGGTGAAGAGGTGGCCGCGCAGCCATTCCGCGCCCGCCAGCGCGCCAGCGAACACCAGCAGCCGCAGCGCCCCCTGCGGCGCCAGCCAGCGATAGAGCGCGAGCCCCACGCCCCAGAACATCGCCAGACCCATGGCCACCAGCGCGACGGCGAAGGGCGCCATCCAGGCCTGGTTGGCCGCGTCGACATAGAACGCCTCGGCGATCCACCAGATGGAGACCGCGAAGTAGCCGACGCCAGCCAGCCAGCCGCGGAAGAACGCCAAGCGGAGGGGGCGGGGCGCGGCCGCGTCGTCCGCCAGCCAGAGCATCGCGGCGTAGCCCAGCAAACCCGGCAGCAGGCCGAACGGCGGCTGGGCGAAGGCGGCGGCGAGGCCGGCGCCCAGCGCCGCCGCGCGCTGGCCCCAGGCCCTGGCGTCCAGGTTCAGCTCTCGGCCTCGGCCGGCGGCTCCGGCAGCACCACGATGGGACGCAGGCGCAGCCGCTTGATCCGGCGCGGGTCGGCGTCCAGCACCTCGGCCTCCAGGTCGGGCGCCAACTCCACCACCTCGCCCCGCTGCGGCACCCGGCCAGCGATGGCGACGACCAGCCCGGCGAGGGTGTCGACTTCTTCCTCGGGGTCCGGGGGCGTCAGCTGGCGGCCCAGCGCTTTGGTCAGCTCTTCCAACTCGGCGCGGCCATCGACCTCGAAGACACCGCCAGCGCGGGCGACGATGTGCGCGGCCTGGGCCACGTCGTGCTCGTCGTCGATCTCGCCCATCACCGCTTCGATGATGTTCTCCATCGTCACCAGCCCGTCGACCCCGCCGAACTCGTCGATGACCATGGCCAGATGGATGTGGCTGGTCTGCATGCGCAAGAGCAGGTCGGCCGCGCGCATCGATGGCGGCACGTAGAGGCTCTCGCGACGCAGCCGCCCAAGCACCGCTTCGTCGTCCGAGTGGGCGGTCTTGCCGGCGATCAGCTTGAACACGTCCTTGACGTGGACGAAGCCCATCGGGTCGTCGAGCGTCTCGCGATAGACCGGCACCCGCGAGTGCTCGTTCTCGAGGAACAGGGCCGTCACCTCGGCGAGCGGGGTCGAAACCTCCAGCGCCACGACATCGGCGCGGGGGATCATCACGTCGGCCACCACCAGAGTCTGGAACGCTTCGGCCTGGTCGACCAGGTCGGAGCCGGGGCGGTCTTCCTCCGCGGCGGCCTCGGCCTTGGCCTTGCGGCCAAGCCCCAGCGCTTGAAGCACGTGCTCGATCGGGCCGGTCTTCTCCTGGTCGTCGGTGTCGTGGGCGGCGTCAGCCATGGTCGCTCGCATACGGATCGGGCACGCCGAGGCCCGCCAGAATGGCGCGCTCCTTGGCTTCCATGATCACCGCCTCCGCCTCGATCTCGTGATCGTATCCCAAAAGGTGGAGGACGCCATGAGTCGCAAGGTGCCGCACATGGTCGGCGAGCGGCTTGCTCTGTTCGACGGCCTCCCGCGCGCAGACGCCCAGCGCCAGGGCGATGTCGCCGATCTGGCCGTCGGGGGTGGCCGGCGCGGGAAACGAGAGCACGTTGGTGGGCGCGTCCTTGCCGCGGAAACGGGCGTTGAGCGCCTGCTGGCGGTCATCGTCGGTGAGCAGAATGGCGACGCCGTCGCCCTTGCGACCCTCCGCCGCCAGCGCAGCCCGCGCCGCGCCCCGCACCAGGCTCGAAGCGCCAGGCAGCGCCTTGCGCCAGGCCGGGTCCTCGATGCGCACCTCGATCACCGGTGCGACGCGCGCGCCGCCGCGTCGGCGTCGTAGGCCTTGACGATGCGCTCCACGATCGGATGGCGCACCACGTCTTCGGCCGCGAACCGCATCACAGCCACGCCCTGCACCCCGTCGAGGATGGAGACCGCGTGCGCCAGGCCGCTGTCGCCGGCGTTCAGCAGGTCGACCTGGCTGGGATCGCCGGTCACCGCCATCCGCGCGCCTTCGCCCATGCGGGTCAGCACCATCTTCATCTGCAGCCGCGAGGCGTTCTGGGCTTCGTCGACGATGACGAAGGCGTGGGCCAGGGTGCGGCCGCGCATGAAGGCGATGGGCGCCACTTCGATCTCCCCGCGCTCGCGTCGGCGGCGCAGCTGCTCGGCGCCCAGGATCTCGGTCAGCGCCTCGAAGATCGGCGCCATGTACGGATCGACCTTTTCCAGGAGGTCGCCAGGCAGGAAGCCGAGCCGCTCGCCGGCTTCCACCGCTGGCCGCGTGATCACCAGCCGGTCCACTTCCCCGGCCAGCAGCAGGCCCGCGCCGTGCGCCACCGCCAGGAAGGTCTTGCCAGTGCCGGCGGGGCCGAGGGCGAACACCAGTTCGTGCTGCGTCAGCAGGTCGAGGTAGCGGGCCTGCGCCGCGGTCTTCGCGGCCACCGACCCGCGCCGGCCGATCGGCCCGCCGCCGCCGGTCCCGCGCCGCGCCTGGTCGATGGCGACGCGGATGTCGGCCTGGCCGATGTCCAGGCCCTGGCTGGCGCGGGCGGCGATCACTTCGATAGCCTGCCGGGCCCGTCGCCGGCCTTCGGCCTTGCCCGCCAGGCTGACGCCGCCGCCGGGCGTCTCCAGCAGCACGTCCAGCGCCTCTTCGATCAGCGCGGCATGGCGGCCGTTGGCGCCCCACACAGCGCGCACGGCCTCGTCCGGCAGCGGCAGGAACTCGGAGGGACCGCGGCTCAAGCGCGCTCCAGCACTTGGCCGGCGAGGCTGGTGCGCGTCGCCGCGGCGATCCGTACCGGTACGATCTCGCCGATGCGCCCGGCGTCGCCGTCGAGATGCACCGCCTGCAGATAAGGGCTGCGGCCAGCGACCTGGCCAGCATGGCGACCGGGCTTTTCCAGCAGCACCGGCAGCGTCTTGCCCACCTGCGCGGCGTTGAACGCCTGCTGCTGGTCTTCCAGCAGCGCCTGCAGCCGCGCCAGCCGCTCGGCTTTCACCGCGTCGGCGACCTGGCCCGGCGCGGCAGCGGCGGGCGTGCCTGGCCGGCGCGAATACTTGAACGAGAAGGCGCTGGCGTAGCCCACTTCGCGCACCAGCTGCAGCGTCGCCTCGAAGTCGGCCTCGCGCTCCCCCGGGAAGCCGACGATGAAGTCGCCGGACAGCGCGATGTCCGGCCGCGCGACGCGGATGCGTTCCACCAGCCGCAGGTAGTCGTCCGCCGTGTGCCCTCGGTTCATCGCCTTCAACACCCGGTCCGAGCCCGCCTGCACCGGCAGGTGCAGGTAGGGCATCAGCGCTTCGATCTCACCGTGGGCGGCGATCAGCGCCGCGTCCATGTCGCGGGGGTGGCTCGTCGTATAACGGATGCGGGCGAGACCCGGGATCGTCGCCAGCCGCCGCACCAGCGCCGCCAGCCCGCCGCCTTCGCCGTCGTCGTAGGCGTTGACGTTCTGTCCCAGCAGGGTGACCTCGCGCACGCCCCGCGCCGCCAGCGCCCGCGCCTCCGCCTCGATCGCCGCCGCCGGCCGCGAGTACTCGGCGCCGCGCGTATAGGGCACCACACAGAAGCTGCAGAACTTGTCGCAGCCCTCCTGCACGGTGAGGAAAGCCGTGACGCCGGTCGGCCCGCGCTCCGCCGGCAGCGCGTCGAACTTTGCCTCGGGCGCGAAGTCGGCGGCCAGCGCCGCGCCGGCGGCGCGGTGCGCGCGGGCGATCAGCTCCGGCAGCTGATGGTACGCCTGCGGCCCCACCACCAGGTCCACCGCCGGCTGGCGGCGCACGATCTCGGCGCCTTCCGCCTGCGCGACGCAGCCCGCCACCGCCACCAGCATGGCCCCGCCGCCCGCGGCCCGCGCCGCCTTCAGCCGCTTGATCCGGCCCAGCTCGGAATAGACCTTCTCGGCGGCCTTCTCGCGGATGTGGCAGGTGTTCAGCACCACCAGGTCGGCGCCCGCCGCCTCGTCCGTCAGCCCATACCCCAGCGGGCGCAGCACGTCGGCCATGCGCTCGCTGTCGTAGACATTCATCTGACAGCCGTAGGTCTTGATGTAGAGGCGCTTTTGCGGCGCGTCGTCAGGCATGCCGGCGTTATGGGGGCGCGAAGAGCGAGGCGCAACCGGGGGCGGGCGGCGCCACAGTCTCTGAGCCGCCACCAATCTCTCAGTAGCCCTCTCCCCGACGCAGTTGGGGAGAGGTGAGGTGAGGGGTCGCGGGGCGAGGCACAGGCGCGGCGAGACCCCTCACCGTCCGGACGCTGGCGCGTCCGGCCCACCTCTCCCCGCGGTGCGGGGCGAGGGCTCCCTACCGCGCGATCTCCTCCAGCGCTCGGCCGCGTGTCGGCGGGCCGAAGGCGCTGACCGAGACCACCACCACCGCCATCGCCGCGGCGATGAAGCCGAACGCGCCCAGCGCGCCGCCTAGGCCCAGCAGCCAGGCGATGATGTAGCTGGAGAACACGGTGGAGAGCCGGCTCCAGGAATAGACGAAGCCCACCGCCGTGGCCCGCACCCGGGTCGGATAAAGCTCGGCCTGGTAGGCGTGGTACGAGAAGCTGAGCAGGTTGTTGGAGAAGTTGATCGCCACGCCCAGCGCGATCAGCGCCGCCGGCGCCCGGCTCACCGCGAACAGGAGACCGAGGAGCCCCGTGCCGGTGGCGGCCGCCACTACCAGCCACTTGCGCTCGAACCGCTCGGCCACCGTGCTCCAGATCAGCGGCCCGATCGGATAGGCGGCCGCGATGATGAAGCCGTACTGCAGGCTGGTGGCGAACTCGACGCCCTGTGTGGCGAGGAATGTCGGCGCCCAGTTGGTGAAGCCATAGAAGCCGATCGATTGGAAGAAGTTCAGCACCACCAATAGGGCGGTGCGGTCGCGCAAGGCGGGACCGAAGATCTCGCTGAGCCGAGGCTTGCCCTCGATGATCTCGGGGGCGGGCGTCGGCGCGGGCAGCGGCTTGCCGGTCTCGGCCTCGATCTGGGCCTCCAGCCTGGCGACGATGGTCTCGGCGCGGTCCAGATGTCCGTGCTCCGCCAGCCAGCGCGGGGATTCCGGCAGCCGCCACTGGATGAACCAGACGCCGATGGCCGCCGCCGCGCCCAGCAGCACCACCCAGCGCCAGCCGGCGACGCCGTCGATGGTCAGCGGTCCCAGCTTCCACGCCGCCAGCGCCACCGTCGGCACGGCCAGGAACTGGATCGCCTGGTTCACCGCGAACGCCCGCCCGCGGATCGACTTCGGCGCGATCTCGGCCAGATATGTATCGATGGTGACCAGTTCGACACCGATGCCGATGCCGGCGATCAGCCGCCAGACGTCGATGCCAAGCGCGGTGTTCTGCAGCGCCATCATGACCGCCGCCGCCGTGTACCAGAGCAGCGAGGCCACGAAGATCAGCCGGCGGCCGAAGCGGTCCGCCACTTGCGAGACGCCGATCGTGCCGATGAACAGCCCCAGGAAGGTCGCCGCGACGAAGCTCGCCTGGTCCGGCGCGCCAAACAGCCCGACCTTGTGGAAGACGCCCGCCTTGCCCAGCACCGGCGAGATGTAGGCCGTCATCATCAGGTCGTAGAATTCGAACGCGCCGCCCAGCGAGATCAGGACGATCAGCCCCCAGATGGCCCGCGACGGCGGCAGCCGGTCGAGGCGGGCGACGATGTCGCGGGTGGTGGCGGCCATGGTCAGATCACCCCGGCGGTCTTCAGCGCGGCGATGCGGTCCGGCGCCAGACTCAGCTTCCCGGCCAGCACCGCATCGGTGTGCTCGCCCAGCGCCGGCCCCGGCCAGCGCACTTCGCCCGGCGTCTCGCTGAGCTTCGGGGCGACGTTCTGCATGCGGATCTTGCCGAACACCGGGTGGTCGACGGCGACGATGGCTTCGCGCGCCGCATACTGAGGATCGGCCAGCATGTCCGGCGCCTGGTACACCCGCCCGCAGGGCACGCCATGCGCCTCCAGCAGGGCCAGGAGGTCGGCCAGCGTGAAGGTCGCCGACCAGGCGGCGATGTGTTCGTCCAGCGTCGTCTGGTTCACCCCGCGGCTGGCGTGGTCCACGTAGCGGGGGTCGCTCGCCAGCGCCGGCTCGCCCATGGCTTCGCACAGCCGGGCGAACACGGTGTCGCCATTGCCGCCGATCAGGATCATGCCGTCCGAGGTCGGATAGACGTTGGAGGGCGCGATGCCGGGCAGGATGGCCCCGGAGCGTTCGCGCACATAGCCGGTGATGTCGTACTCGGTGACGGTGTTCTCCATCATCGCCAGCACGCTCTCGTAGATCGCCGCGTCGATCACCTGGCCGCGGCCGGTGTGCTCGCGCACGTGCAGCGCCATCAGCACCCCCATGGTGGCGTGCGTGGCGGCCAGGCTGTCGCCGATGGAGATGCCGGCTCTGGCCGGCGGCCGGTCCGGCTCGCCGGTGATCGCCCGAAGCCCGCCCATCGCCTCGCCGATCAGGCCATAGCCGGCGCGGGTGGCGTAAGGTCCGGTCTGCCCGAAGCCTGACACGCGGGCCATGATCAGGCCGGGGTTCACGGCGCTCAGCGCCGCATAGCTCATGCCCCACTTCTCCAGCGTCCCGGGGCGGAAGTTCTCCACCAGGATGTCGGCCTTGGCGATCAGGTCCCGGGCGATCTGCTGGCCCTCGGCGCTCCGCAGATTCAGCGTCACCGACTTCTTGCCGCGCCCGATCACCGGCCACCACGGCGACAGGCCCTGCGGCAGGCTGCGGCCCCACTGGCGCATGGGATCGCCCGTGCCCGGGTCCTCGATCTTGATCACCTCGGCGCCGAAGTCGGCCATGATCTGCCCGCAGAACGGCCCGGCGATCAGCGTGCCCATCTCGATCACGGTCAGGTCGGCGAGCGGACCTTGTCCCATGCTTGCGCGTCTCCCTTTGGCGACGCTTGGAGCCGGCGCTGGCCCTGCCTGTCAAC
This sequence comes from Caulobacteraceae bacterium, assembly GCA_036502045.1. Taxonomy (GTDB): domain Bacteria; phylum Pseudomonadota; class Alphaproteobacteria; order Caulobacterales; family Caulobacteraceae; genus Acaudatibacter. Next base: position 16,002 of record DASXZG010000017.1, read on the forward strand.
GAAGAAGCGCGGGCGCTACCCAAGCCGCGGCGGCGGGCGTAAGGGGCCGTCCATGACCAGCTACGCCTTTGCGCCCCCGCCGCCGCCCGCCGTGCCGATCCTGGGCGAGGCCGCCCTCTATCCTGTGCGCCGCGTCTATTGCGTCGGCCGCAACTACCAGGCCCACCGCGCCGAAATGGGCGGCGCCGACGATCCCGATCCGCCGTTCTTCTTCTCCAAGCCGGCCGACGCCGTGGTCCCGCCCGGCGGCGATGCGCCATATCCGTCGCTGACCAAGAACCTGCACTTCGAGATGGAGCTGGTGGTGGCGATTGGGGGATCCGGCTCCGACGTCTCGCGTGAGGCGGCGACCGGCCTGATCTTCGGCTACGCCGCCGGCGTCGACCTCACCCGCCGCGACCTGCAGACCGCCTACCGCGACAAGGGCCAGCCCTGGGAAGCCGCCAAGGGCTTCGACGCCTCGGGCCCGATCTCCGCCATCAAGCGCTGGTCCGCCGCCCCGCCGCGGGGCCGCATCCGGCTGAAGGTGAACGGCGCGGTGAAGCAGGACGCCAGCCTCACCGACATGATCTGGGACGTCCCCGCCATCGTCGCGGAAGCCTCGAAAATCTGGCGGCTGGAACCGGGGGACCTGATCTTCACGGGGACGCCGGAAGGCGTGGGCCCGCTGGTGAAAGGCGACCTGGTCGAAGGCGAGATCGACGAGGTTGGCGCGCTGTCGTTCCGGATCACTTGAGAGCGCAGACCCCTCACCTCACCTCTCCCCGCTGACGCGGGGCGAGGGCTACGGATAGGTGAGCGGCGGCTTCAGCATCCTCTCCGCGACCCAATTCTCTCAGTAGCCCTCGCCCCACGAAGTGGGGAGAGGTGAGGTGAGGGGCCGTCGCCGCCCGCGCCGCCTTCTCAGGCCCGCGCCGGGATGATCACCGGCAGCTTCTCGAAGCCGTGGATGAAGCTCGAGTGGCTGCGTTCGTGTTCGCCGGCGACCCGGATCTCGGGGAAACGCTTGAGGATCTCTTCCCAGATGATGGTCAGCTGCATTTCGGCGACGCGGTTGCCGACACAGCGGTGCACGCCGAAGCCGAACGACATGTGCTGGCGCGGCCGCTCGCGGTCGATGATGTAGCTGTTGGGGTCGTCGACCTTGGTCTCGTCGCGATTGCCCGAGATGTACCACATGGCGATGCGGTCGCCTTCGCGGATGGTCTTGCCGCCGACCTCGGTGTCCTTCAGCGCGGTCCTGGCCATGTGCGCCAGCGGCGTCTGGTAGCGGATGCTCTCCGACACCATCGAGGCGATCAGCTCGGGGTTGGCGCGCAGCTTGTCGTACTCAGCGGGGTTGCGGTTCAGCTCGAAGACGCTGCCGGAGATGGTGTTCCGCGTGGTGTCGTTGCCGCCGATGATCAGCAGCACCACGTTGCCCTGATACTCTTGGCGGCTCATGTCCCGGGTCACCGGGTTGTGGGCCATCATGGAAATCATATCCATGGCTGGCGGGGCGTTCTTCTTCCTCTCCCACATCTCGTCGAACACGGCCTGGCGTTCCATCGCCGCGTGCAGCCGCTCTTCCGGCGTCAGGTCGACGCCGTCCCCGGTTGTCCAGTAGAGCAGCTTGCGCCGCTCCTCGAAGGGGAAGTCGAGCATGGTGGCCAGCGTCATCGACGTCAGCTCCTTCGACACCACGTCAACCCAGTCGAAGACCTCGCCGATCGGCAGCGCGTCGAGAATCTGGCCGGCGCGCTCACGCACCAGCGGCGCCATCTGGGCGATGTTGGCCGGCGCCAGCGTCGGGCTCACCGCCTTGCGCTTGGGGCTGTGGTGCGGCTCGTCCAGACTGATGAACGAGGCCTCGCCCCGCTGCGCCGCCGCGATCTGCTCCTCCTTGGTGCGCTCGCCGGGTAGCCGCAGGCGCTCGGCCGCCTGCTGCAGGTTGCCGAGCACGATACCGCCGGTGGAGCTGAACGCTTCATGGTTGGTGTCCACCGCCATGATGTCGTCCCACTTGGTGATCGACCAGTAGGGGCCGAACTCGCTGTCGGGGGTGAAGTGGACCGGGTCCTCGGCGCGCAGGCGGTCGAACACCGGCCAGATCGTCCCACTCTGGAAGCGATCCGCATTGCCCGGATTGAGCGCTTCGAGCGGCGTGGCGTAGGCCTCGGCGGTGGCGGCTTCGGCGGCCCCGACTTTCACGGCGATGTTCATGCGCTTCGTTCCTCCCGTTCCGGCGTTCGCCACGCCAGACCCACAGTGGCTGACGATCAGACTGGTGCTTGGTCGGCAGCATGTCAACGTTTGATGACTTAGCGGAGCCCGCGTCCGGCGAGCGGCTGGTTGTCGGCAATGCTTACCGTAAATCACCCATAATAACGGCGTCTCTATAGCGACGCCCGTTGCCCGGGCGGGCTTTCATTCGTTCTGAACGATGGGAAAGAGCAGGATCGTGGCGGGCCATTCAGCGAAGTTACCATGGGTGTCGTGATTTGTCAAGGGCCTGGACTCAGCCCCCCACGACCCGCACCTTGGCCACCACCGTCCGCCCTTCGCCGTCCACCACGCTCACCCGGTAGAAGCCCGGTCCCGCCGGCCGCCAGATCGGCTTGCCACTGACCGGGTCGGCGACGACTGGCGCGCCGTCCACGTACCAGGCGAGGCCCTTGCCGTTGGCGGCGAGCTGGAAGCCGCGGCCGGCGGGGCCGAAGCCGTCGGCCATCACCGTGGCGCCGTCGGGCGGGAAGACCAGGCGCGGGCCCAGGTCGCCGCGCTGCAAGGTTTGCAGCGCCCGCGGCGCGTCCTTGGGAGCGATCGGGGCCGGGGCGCGGCCGGTCCCGCCCACCTGGTCGGCGACGTCGAACAACAAGGGCAGCGCGGCGTCGCGGCCGGTCATGTCGGGGCGGGCGCCGCCGTCGGCGCGGCCGGTCCACACCGCGATCACGTAGCCGCCGGCCACCCCCACCGAGACCGCATCGCGGAAACCGTAGGAGGTGCCGGTCTTGAACGCCATCGGGGTGGTGCGGGTGAGTGCATCCGGCGCTCGGCCTTTGGGCGGCGGCACTTCGCGCAGGATGTCGAGGATGGCTCTGGCCGACGCCGGCCGCATCAGCCGCTGACCGCCATCGCTCTGACGCGCCGCGGCGTCGGCTTCGGTCCAGGCCAGCGGCTTTGCCAGCCCGTCGTCGGCCAGCGCCGCGTAGAGCATGGCGAGATCGCGCAAGGAGATGCCCTCGCCGCCCAGGGCCATGGCCAGCCCTGGATCATGCGCGGCGGCGTTGGGCCGCACGAGGTGGGCGCCGGCGGCGGTCAGATGCGCCTCGAACGCTTCCGGCCCCAGCTGCTGCAAGGTGGCCACCGCCGGCACGTTCAGCGAATGCACCAGCGCCTCGCGCATGGTCACCGGGCCGTGGAAGACGCGGTCGAAGTCCTCCGGCTGGTAGTCGGCGAAGCGGCGGGGTGCGTCGTCGAGCTCGGTGTCGGGCGCCACCAGGCCCTCGTCCATGGCCAGGCCATAGATGAACGGCTTCAGCGCCGAGCCGGGCGAACGCAGCGCCCGGGTCATGTCCATCCAGCCGCTGGCGGCGGTGAGGCCGGCCGAGCCCACCGAGGCCCGCACCGCCCGGCCCTTCACCTCCACCACCAGGATGGACACCTCGGCGTCGACGCCCTGTTCCTTGGCCAGAGCCGCGGCCAGCGGCTCGAGCCGCCGCTGCAGGTCGGCGTCGAGGGTGGTGACCACCGAGGCTTCGCTTTCCGGCGCCGCCCGCGCCAGCTGTCCCGCCGCCTGCCAGGCCAGCGCCGGGAAGGCCTGGCGGCCAGGCAGCGGCTCGGCTTCGGCGTCCTCGGCCTGGTCGGCGCTGATCAGGCCAGCGCGGGTCATCCGCTCCAGCACCTTCTGGCGCGCCGCTCGCGCCGCCGCCAGCTTGCGGTCCGGCCGCCGCGCCTCGGGCGACTGCGGCAACGCGATCAGCAGCGCCTGCTCGCCGGGGGTCAGGCTCTCCGGCTCATGACCGAAGTAGGAAAGGCTGGCGGCGCGCACGCCCTCCAGATTGCCGCCGTAGGGCGCCAGCGTCAGGTAGAGCGCCAGTACCTGGTCCTTGGTCAGCCGGGCCTGCAGCTGCAGCGCTCGCGCCATCTGGAACAGCTTTGCGCTCCAGGTGCGCGGGCGGGGCTCCAGCAGGCGCGCGGTCTGCATGGTCAGCGTCGAGGCGCCGGAGGTGATGCGACCATGCAGGGCGGCGCTGGCGGCGGCGCGCAGGGCCGAGACCGGGTCCACGCCGGGGTGCAGCCAGAAGCGGCCGTCCTCCAGCGCGATCAGCCGGTGGACGAAGCTGGGGTCGGTGCGGGTGAGGTCGGCGCGGATGCGCCAGCGCCCGTCCTCCACCGGCAGCGCCCTCAGCCAGGCGCCGCGCCGGTCCAGCGCCACCGGCGATGACCGCAGCGCCTTGCCCAGGTTGGGCGGAAACGCCGCGTCCAGCCCGGCCAGGACTGCCTCCACGCCCAGGAGGGCGATGAGCGCGATGACCAGATGACGGACAAGCTTCATGCTCGTTCGCCGGCGCATGAGGTCGAACGGCCCAATCGCCATTCCATCCAGTAGCCCTCTCCCCGGCCGGAGGTTGGGGAGAGGTGAGGTGAGGGGCCGGCGCAGCCGCCGCGTCGCCGAAGCCGGGATCGCCTTGCGCTGCCGCGCAAGCTCGCCGCTGCGCGCCGAGCCCCCTCACCTGGCCTCTCCCCGCTGCGCGGGGCGAGGGATACTGACTGCGCAACGCGGATCGGCGTGAACTCCCCGGCCCCTAGCTCCCTGGTGCGATCTGGATGTGGCCGCCGGCCGAGCGGGCGTTGATGCCGGCGTGGTACATGTCCTCGATCTGCGCGCCAGGCAGATAGAAGCTGCCAGGCGTCACCGCCCGCGCCACATAGGCCAGCGCGAAGGTCTTGTTGCCGGCCAGATCGAGGGCGGCGACATAGCGGTCGTCGCGGCTTTCCTGCACTTTCGGATCGGTGAGCGTGCCGAGGAACTTGAACGGCCCCTTGTCGGTGTCGTCCGGCCCCAGCACGGTCTCGATCTCGAAGCCCGCCGGCAGCGGATCGTTGATCCCCAGCGCCACGGTGCGGCCCTGCTGCGAGCCGCCGGCGATGCGCACGATGATGCGGTCGCCCTGCTTGACCTGGCTGAGATCCACCGCCCCGCCGGTGAAGCTGTAGAAGGTGGTCTGCACGGCCAGCCCATGCCCTTCCGCGCCTGGCGGCTCGATGGGCGTGCCGCGCACCGTCACCGTGCGCCACAAAGGCCGCGTGCCGGCGTTGGTGAAGCGGGTGTCGAGCAGACGGCCGCTCACCGCCCAGCGCGGCGTCAGCCCCGCCGCTGGCATGGCGGTCACGGGACCGGACGCCTGCACCTGGATCGGGCCCGCCGCGACCAGCATGTAGTGGGCCGCGCGCAGCAGCTGCGCCTTCTCCTGAGTGTTCAGCTGGTCGGGGTCCTGCACCTGGCCGGCGAGCCGGCCTTCCAGGCCCTGAGCGATGTCGGTCTGATTGGCCTCCAGCGCCAGGGCGATGACGCCGGCGAGGTCGCGCAGCGGGCTCTGGTACCAGTCGTCCTCGTCGACGAAGACGATGGGGCCGATCTGCAGCAGCGGGCGCTTGTAGCCCAGCGCCGCGGCGGCGTGCTGGAAGGCGTCGCGGGCCCGGGACTGGTCGCCCATCATGGCGAGGCCCGCGCCCACCTGGGCCATGGCCAGCGGCGAGCGTTCGTTGGCCATCTGCACGTCGTGCCACCAGCGCAGCCGGGCGAGGTCGCCGCGGCCACCCTTGGCGAGGTCGTAGAGCGCATAGGCCGAAGCGCGCGAGCGCATCCGCTCGGTGGCCGCCTTGGAGGCGTCGGGATTAGCGCCCCACCAGTCGGGGTAGGCCATCATGTAGCCGACCGAAGAGTCGCTGTCGGGCCGGCTGACCAGGCGCATGGCGTTGAGCGCCGAGTCGATGGCGCTCTGCGGCACCGCCGCGCCCGCGGCCTTTGCCTCAAGTAAGAAGTCGACCGCGTAGGCCCCCAGCCATGGGTCGGCCTCGGCGTCGCCGACGCTCCAGAGCCCGAACGAGCCGTCAGCCGCCTGCCGATCCAGCAATTGGCCCACCGCGGCGTTCAGCTCCGCCGGCGCGACCTTCAGCTTCGGATCGGTCGACATCTGCTGGGCGTAAAGCAGCGGGAACGCGGTGGAGACGATCTGCTCGGTGCAGCCGTAGGGATAGCCGTAGAGCGAGACCGCGATCGGCCCCGGGTCGAAGCCCTTGAACGGCGAGTAGCTGACCTGCACCTGCAAGGTGCCGCTGCCGCCCGCCGCCATGCCGGACACCAGCTCCGGCTCGGGGGTGTAGACCTCGCCCGGCTGCTGCACCTGGGTGGTCTCGCGGGTGATCGCGCCCCAACCCAGCCGGGTCTCGATGGGATAGTCCTTCGAGGTGGTGAAGCCAGGTCCGGTGAGCGTGAAGCCCACCGATCCGACGCCGGTATGGCTGGGGGCGTTGAAGGGTATGTGGTCGGCGATGCGCTGGCCGACGATCAGTTGGTAGACCTTCTCGAAGGTGGCCACGATGCCGCCGGCGGCGCGCAGCACCGCCTGATAGGCGCCGGGCTGGCCCTCCATGTTCTGCAGCTCCAGCGTCGCGTCGGCGGTGTCGCCGGGCGAGAGGAAGCGCGGCAAGTCGAGGTCGGCCACCACTGGCTGGCGGATGGTCATGTCCTTGGCGCCGCTGCCCACCTGAGTGTCGGTCCAGGCCACCGCCATGATCCGCACCTGGCCGTTGAAGTCGGCGGCGGGCAGAGTGACGGTGGCGTGGCCGCCGGCGTCGGTGGTGACGATGCCGGACCACAAGGCCACGGTCTTGATCGGCGTCACCGTCAGGCCCTCGCCGCCCAGTTCGTCGCCGCCGAAGTTGACGTTGGCCGGCGCGCCCAGGTTCGGGTTGAGCAGGCGGCCATAGTCGTCGCGGTAGTCGACCGAGAAGGCGCGCTTGCCGAAGTACCAGGCCACCGGGTCGGGGCTGGGGGCGTTGGTGAGCCTAAGGATGCCTTCGTCGACCGCGGCGACAGTGACGTGGGCGCTCTGGCCGAAGCCGAGGCCGTTCACCTGCAGCGGCACCACGACCGGCGCCTTGGAGTCGATCTTGTCCGGCGTGCCGATGTCGACGGTGAGCTTTCGCCCGCCGGGATCGAGGGGCACATAGACCAGCCCCAGCGCCCGTCTTGGCAACGGCGTCTGCACCGGGTCGCGCGGCTGGATCACAGTCACCAGCACGTAGGCGCCGCCGCCCCAGTCGGCGCTGGTCTTTAGGCTCACCGTGCCGCCGCCGGCGGGGACGTTGAAGGTCTTGAAGTCGATCAGCCGGTCGGTGGCGACGGCCACCTGCGCCTGGCCGGCATAAGGCGCCTTCACCGCGATCTCGACGGTGTCGCCCTGGCGGTAGGTCTTGGCGGTGGGCGACACGCGCACCACGTCGGGGGCCTGGGTGTTGTCTGCCGGCGCGCCCCAGCCGGCGCTGAAGCGGGTGACGGTCTTGGCGCCGTCAGGACCGGTTAGCTCCAGCCGGTAGTCGCCCCAGCCGAGGCGCTTGGTCGGCAGCCGCGTGGAGCCGCCGGCGCCCACGTCCACGGTCCCTTGCATCACCACCACGTCGCGGCTGGTGCGCTTCCACTGCCAGCTGCCGTCCTGTTGGAACCAGTCGTAGCTCCAGTTCTCGGTGATCAGCTTGTAAGCAACGCCCGGCGCGGCGATGCGCTGGCCCGCGCCGTTGACGCCGATCAGGTCCAGGGTCACCGGCGGGGCCTGTTCGCCGATGGCGTCGCCTTCGATGACCTTGACGCCCAGATAGAGCGGCAGCGGCCGCATCTTCAGGCTGACGCTCTCCTTCACCGGTCGCCCGCCCGGCTCGAACACCGAGGCGGTGACCAGGGCCAGCACCGGATCCACCGTGTCGCCCACCTTGTCGCCGCCCAGCTCCAGCGTCGCGTGCCCCGTGCCGTCGGTGACGGTGGTGCCGAGGTCGACCTCCTGCTCGTCGAAGGGGCTGGTGTCGTCGCCCCACTGGTAGTCGGGGAAAGCTGGGAACGGATCGGGGTCCTGGCGCAGGCGTGCGTCACCTTGCGTCTGCAGGCCGGCGCCGATGGCCCCGTAGAGGAACTTGGCGGCGACATCGATCTTGCGGGTCTCGGTCCCGGCGACCGGCACGGCGGCCTGGCCGTCGGCGGTGACCGCCAGCCGCTGCGGGGCGAAGTCCTGCACCTCGAAGTCGGCGTTGCCGGCGGGGTCCTTGACGCCGTCCATCACCAGCTGCGCGGTCCAGTGGCCGCGCGGCGCTGTCGACGGCAGCACGATGTCGGTCTCCACCGCGCCGCCGGGGGCGCTGGCGAAGGGATAGCGCTTGAACTCCGAGCCCGAAGGCCGGTCGATGACGATGGCGCCCTTGCGGTCGCTCACCGCCTTGGCCTGCGGGTCGCGCACCAGCGCGGTCAGCCGCACGGTCTCGCCCGGCCGATAGATGCCGCGGTCGGCATAGAGATAGCCGTCGACGACCGGTCCGGCCGCGCGGCCCTCCAGCAGGTCCGCTGGCGCCTGGCCAGGCAGAGAGCCGCCTGTGCCCTGCTTGGAGAGATCGATCGGCGATTGCGACAGGTCCAGCACCGCCAGGTCGCCCTGGTCGCCGTAGGCCATCACCATCTTCGGCTCCATGGAGCCGCTGCCGTCGAGCAGGGCGTGAGCAAAGGTGGCGCGGCCGGAAGCGTCGGTGCGGGTGGTGGCGAGGTCCTCGCCGTCGGTGGCGACCAGCGACACCGGGATGTTCGGCATCACCTGGGCGGTCTTCAGCGAGCGGACCACCACATCCATGGCGTTGTCGCCGGTGTAGCTGATCAGCGCCATGTCGGTGAACATCACCCAGCGGCGGGCCTGCGCCGGCGACGTGCCTTCGCTCTCGTCATCGGCGGCGAGGTCGCGGCCGCCAGAGGCGTCGCGCGCCTTGATCACATAGCCGCCCGGCTTCATCTCCTTCAGCACCGCGCCCAGGGGGAACACCGTGGTGAGGCGCTGGCTGGGGTCGCCTTTGACGTCGATGTCGCCCTTCCAGACCATCTGGCCTTCGTCGTCGGGGCTGTCGTCGCCGTAGTCGCCGGCGTCCTGGCCTTCTGGCGTCGGATCGGGCGCGCTGATCGACTTGCGCACCAGGTTGCGGTCGACGACGCGCCACACTTCGATGTGCAGCTTGCTGACGTTGATGGTCTCGATGCCGACGCCGTCGCTATCCTCGCGCGGCAGGATGACGCCGTCGCCGGAGAAGCCCACGTAGGGCGGCTTGTCGCCGGTGGTGAAGGTTGCATCGACGTTGTCGGCGAGGGTGTCGCCGTCCTGCGCCGGCAGGCCCTTCAGCAGGGTGATCTGGCGATCGGTGAAGCCGACGCCGGCGACGCACAGGGTGTCGCCATTGCGCACCGACACCGCCGGCGGATGCCCAAGGTCGGGGGAGACCAGCACGAAGTCGCCGAAGCTCTTGGCGGCGTCCAGCGGCTTCGACATTTCGACGCAGGCCAGCGGGTCTGCGCCCGAGGTGTCGAGACTGGTCTTCCAGATGGCGAAGCCCGTGGGCTTCTGCTCGCCGGCCCGAGGCGCATTGGCCGCGCGGGGATGGCCGAACATCGACCAGATCGAGACGCCGTGGCTGGCCGCGCCGTGCGCCGCCAGCGTCCCGTCCAGGCCTTTGGCCAGCAGGAATCCGCCACCGAGGCCGACGACCAGGGCTGCGATGGCTGCCGCCACCAGATTGCGGCTCATGAATGCTTCTCTCCCCGGCCCAAAACAGCCCAGGCAAGGCGGATGGAAGCGCGGCCGTGGCGGTGGAGTCAATTGCGGCGGAACACCGTTCGCCGGAGAATTTGCGGCGCATTGGCCGCGGCCCGCACGCGCCGGGTCGTAAACGCCTCTTAACCGTCCCTGGCGCAAGTCAGGCGCGCGAGTTTGGCGAGGAGCGGCATGGCCAGAACGGCAGCGGCGCAGAAGACCTGGAGCGAGACGGCGCGCGGCCTTGCGGGCGCGGCGTGGGACCATCCAGCGGCGGCGCGGTTCCGCGGCGGCGTGGTGGCGAGCCTGGGCCTGGCGCTGGCGCTGGCGCTGGCCAGCTACCGCTCCGGCGATCCGAGCTTCGACGCCTCGGCCGCCGGCGCGCCAACCAATCTGCTCGGGGCGACCGGCGCCAACGTCGCCGACGCGGCGATGCAGACGCTGGGCGTGGTCAGCTGGGCCGCCGCGGCGATGCTGCTGGCGCTGGGCCTGGCGAGAGCCGCCGCCCCGGCGCCGCGCGAGAGCCGTCCCCATCTGCGCTGGCGCGCCGCCGCCGGCGTTTTCGCTCTGATCCTGCTGGCTGGCGCGCTGGCCGCCGTCGCGCCGCCCGCCATCTGGCCGCTGGCCGCCGGCCTTGGCGGACTGATGGGCGACGGCGAAGCCGCCGGCATGACCGCCCTGGCGAAGTTCATCCACGCGCCGGCCGCCGCCTACGTCGGCGACGTACTGATGGCGGCGCTCGGGCTTGGGCTCGCCGCCTTCGCGCTCGGTCTGAGGCGCGCTCACTTCGTCGACATGCTGCGCTGGCGCCCAGCGGCGCCGGCCCAACGCCCCGTCGCGCCGGCCGTCCGCGCCCGACGCACCGCCGCGCCGGAGCCCGCCGCCGATCCGGTCGACCTGCCAGCGCCCGCCCCGCTCGCCATCAAGGCGCCGAAAGCCGCGCCAAAGCCCTCCGGTCGCGAAGCCCGCGAAGCCCAGCCCAGCCTCTTCGGCGCTGCCGAAGGCTTCCGCATGCCGGAGCTGGCCATGCTGGCCAAGCCGAAGCCGCGCTCGGCCGCCTTCGACGAGGCGTCGCTGCGCCAGAACGCTCAACTGCTGGAAGGCGTGCTGGCCGAGTTCGGCGTGCGCGGCCAGATCGACCAGATCCGCCCCGGCCCCGTGGTCACCCTCTATGAACTGGTGCCGGCGCCCGGCGTGAAGTCAGCGCGGGTGGTGGCGCTTTGCGACGACATCGCCCGTTCGATGAGCGTCGCGGCCTGCCGCGTCAGCGTGGTCCCTGGCCGCAACGCCATCGGCATCGAGTTGCCCAACGCCAAGCGCGAGACCGTCTATCTGCGCGACCTGCTGGCCTCGGCCGAATACGAGAAGCAGAGCCCCATCCTGCCGCTGGCGCTGGGGGAAACCATCGGCGGCGAGCCCTACATCGCCGACCTGTCGCGCATGCCCCACCTGCTGATCGCCGGCACCACCGGCTCGGGCAAGTCGGTGGGTGTCAACGCCATGATCCTGTCGATCCTCTACCGGCTGCCGCCCAGCCAGTGCCGCTTCATCATGATCGACCCGAAGATGCTGGAACTTTCCGCCTACGACGGCATCCCGCACTTGCTGGCGCCGGTGGTGACCGACCCCAAGAAGGCGATCGTGGCGCTGAAGTGGACGGTGCGCGAGATGCACGACCGCTATCTGCGCATGTCGAAGATCGGCGTGCGCAACATCGCCGGCTACAACGAGCGGGCGCTGGAGGCGGCGGCCAAGGGCGAGCACTTCGTGCGCAAGGTGCAGACCGGCTTCGACGAGACCGGGCGGCCGATCTACGAGGAAGAGCGTCTCACCCCCGAGCCGATGCCTTACCTGGTGGTGGTGATCGACGAGGTCGCGGACCTGATGATGGTGGCCGGCAAGGACATCGAAGGCACGGTGCAGCGGCTGGCGCAGATGGCGCGGGCGGCGGGCATCCACCTGATCATGGCCACCCAGCGTCCGTCGGTGGACGTCATCACCGGCACCATCAAGGCCAACCTCCCGACCCGGATCAGCTTCCAGGTCACCTCCCGCATCGACGCACGGACCATCCTGGGCGAGCAGGGCGCCGAACAGCTGCTGGGCCAGGGCGACATGCTCTACATGGCTGGCGGCGGCCGCATCACCCGCCTGCACGGCCCGTTCGTCTCCGACGGCGAGGTCGAGGCTGTGGCGACGTTCCTGCGCGAGCAGGGCCAGCCGCAGTACCTTGAGGAAGTCACGGCCGCCACCGACGACGAGGACGGGGGCGGCGAGTTCGGCGGGGCCGGCGACGAGGGCGGCGCCGACCTCTACGACCAGGCCGTGGCGGTGGTGACGCGCGACCGCAAGGCCTCCACCAGCTACATCCAGCGCCGCCTCTCGATCGGCTACAACCGCGCCGCCTCGCTGATGGAGCGGATGGAGCGCGAAGGTGTCGTCACCGTCGCCAACCACGCCGGCAAACGCGACATCCTGGCCGGCCCACCGCCCTGACCCCGTCTCCCGGGCCGCGGACCAACCAAACTATGTCATCCCGCAAGCCAAGCAGCGGCTCTCCGGGATCTGCTTTCACCGCCAGCTTTCAGCTGTCACAGCCCGCCCGGCGACGCTTCAGTCGCCTGCGCTGAGGAGGTCCCGGACAGGTCGCTTCGCGACCTTCCGGGATGACATGCGTTTTTGGTCGATGTGTTAGCCGGCTCGACGATCCAACCGTTCAGGCCCTATTCAGCCCACCCCCGCCAAGGAGCGCTCATGCCTGCCACCCGACGTGCGCTGATCCTCGCCGGCGCCGCTTTCGCCACCGCGCAACTCCTCGCCCCGCTAGCGTTTGCCCAGTCGCCAGAAGAGCTGCTGGTGCAGGATGCGGTCGCTTACCTGGACGGCATCAACAATATCAAGGCGCGCTTCACCCAGACCGACGCCAAGGGCGATGTCGCCCAGGGCACGCTTTATCTTTCGCGCCCCGGCCGCGCCCGCTTCGAGTACGATCCGCCCTCGACGCTGCTGATCACCTCCGACGGGACCAACGTCGTGCTGACTGACAGCCGCCTGAAGACGCACCAGCAGTTCCCGCTGAAGTCGACGCCGCTGGCGCTGTTCCTCGCCGACCACATCCGCCTCGACAAAGGCGCGCGCATCCAGCGGGTGGACCGCTCGCCGGAGGGTTTCTCGATCACCGCACAGGACGGCCATGGTCTCGCGCAAGGTCAGGTGACGCTCTACTTCGAGCGTACGCCGATCCGGCTCAGCGGCTGGGCGATCGTGGACCCGCAAGGCCGGCTCACTCGCGTCACGCTGGAGCCGTTCCAGGCCATTCCGCCGCCAGCCGACGCCTTCTTCACGCAGACGCCCAGCCCGCCAATGTGACAACTGCGCCACACGCAAGGAAAACTACTTGTGGGCTTGACTTTCGCAGGTGCGAGTTGCATTTATAGCACATCGCGGCGGCTCTTCCGACTTGAGCCGTTCCGACCCGTCCCGGACTCAATCCCCTCCCGGTGCGGCATGAGAGACGACTGAAACCGCCCGGGCGCTCACCAGCGACCGGGCGGCTTTTTTCTGCGCTATCACAGGTCCATGCGGCTGCGAGTCGTCACCTGGAACGTCAACTCGGTGCGCCTGCGCGCGGACCACATCGCCCGCTTCATCCACGAGGCGGCGCCGGACGTGCTGTGTCTGCAGGAGATCAAGTGCCGCGAGGGTGAGTTCCCGCGCGCCGTCTTCGCCGACAACGGTCTGCCGCACCTGCGGATCGCCGGCCAGAAAGGCTGGCACGGCGTCGCCATCGCCTCGCGCCTGCCGATCGAGGACGCGCCCGCCCTGGACGTCTGCAAGCATGGCCACGCCCGCGCCGTCGGGGCCAAGGTCGCCGGCGTCGAGGTGCAGAACTTCTACATCCCGGCCGGCGGAGAAGAGGCTGACCGCGAGATCAATCCGAAGTTCGACCACAAGATGGACTTCTACGAGCGCCTCACCGCCGAGATGCGTCGCCGCGACCCGGCGGCGCCGCTGGCCATCGTCGGCGACTTCAACATCGCGCCGGGCGAGAACGACGTCTGGAACCACAAGTACATGTCGCGGGTGGTCAGCCACACGCCGGTCGAGATCGAGGCCATGGGGGCGCTGAAAGACAGCCTCGGCTTCCTCGATCTGGCGCGCGAGATGATCCCCGAGCCGGTGAAGCTGGCCTCGTGGTGGAGCTATCGCGCGCTGGACTTCCGCAAAGCGGCGCGGGGCCTGCGCCTGGACCACATCTGGGTCTCGCCCGGCCTGCGCGACGCCGCATTCCGCTCCGGCGCCGCCGCCTGCCGCGTCCACGAGGACGTCCGCGCCTGGGAACGCCCCAGCGACCACGCCCCGGTCAGCGCGGATTTGATTTTGTAAGCTAGCACGCGACGGTGTCGACATGACCGTCGTCTCCAAACGCAAGAAGCGGGCGATCACGAGTCATGAGCCGATAGCGGTAAGCTCTCGCGGTGGCAGCGATGATCCTGTCTGCGGGATCGCGAAGTCTTCCGCCTGGTAAGTAGGATGAGGCGACAAGGATTTCTGGCGGCATGGGTGCGAGGCTAAGCCCTCCGGCAAGCGCGTCGCGGAACCAATCTCGCGGTTCCAGTCTCAATGTCAGCCGGCCTTTCGACGCGAGCTGGCCGATTTCCCAAGCTGAGATGGGCGAGACGAAGATGCCCGCGCCAGATTGTTCAGCGCCGTCCAGGGCCGCTTCGGCCTCCGGCGAAATTCGCCCGGCGTCGACGAGCCAAAGGAGTGCGCAGGTATCGAGTAGGATCGGCTGACTCATTCAGCGTCCCAGGTCTCGCCGGTCGGCTGAGTGAGGTCGAAGCCCTCGGCGACGCGGACCGTGCCCCCAAGCGCTCGGCGCAGCGCCGCGACAACCCCACCCACAGTTCGGTCAGACGCCCCCGGTGATGGAGCCGGCCGGCTGGAAGTCTTGGGCGAAGGTGCGTCAGCCGCGCGGCGGCGGAACACAAGCTTCTGCGCACCCATGTCAACCCGCTCGGTCTTGTAGCCTGCTCGGAGCCAAGCGTAGGTAATAACACTGTTTGAGGGGTTGTTGCTCCACCACGCCCTGTGTTTGAGCGCAGCCGGCGGCAGTTTGGACCCGATGACGCCTTCGATCTCCCGAAAGCTCATTGGCACCTCTAGCAGTTGTTTTTTTGAGAGAAATTTCTCCAATGGCTCATACTTGCCCATGCCTCGCTCCGTTGCAGCTGGTTGAGCGGCCAGAGTGCGCCCTAGCGAGGCGCGACGCAAGCAAATAGTTACTGTGTAACTATCACGGCGACAGCCGGTACCCGCCCGCCTCGGTGATCAAAATCTTCGGCCCTGCCGGGTCGGGCTCGATCTTCTGGCGCAGGCGGTAGACGTGGGTCTCGAGCGTGTGGGTCGTCACCCCGGCGTTGTAGCCCCAGACTTCGGTCAGCAGTTCCTCGCGCGACACCACCTTGCCGCCGGCGCGGTAGAGGTACTTGAGGATGTTGGTCTCCTTGTCGGTCAGCCGCACCTTCTTGTTGCGCGCGTCGATCAGCACCTTGCCCGCCGGGCGGAACTGGTAAGGCCCGATGCGGAAGACCGCGTCTTCCGACTGCTCATGGCTGCGCAGCTGGGCGCGGATGTGGGCCAGGAGCACGTTGAACTTGAAGGGCTTGGTCACGTAGGCGTTGGCGCCCGATTCCAGGCCCAAAATGGTGTCGGAATCGCCCGACGCCGCCGTCAGCATGATCACTGGCGAGGAAACGCCGCCGCTGCGCATGATCTTCAGCGCTTCGCGGCCGTCCATGTCCGGCAGTTCGACGTCCAGGAGAATCAGGTCCGGCCGCGTTTCCTTGGCCAGTTTCATCCCCTCGGTGGCGCTAGCGGCCACAGACGCTTCGAATTCCTCATGCAATTCAAGCTGTTCGCGGAGCAGCACGCGCACATCGTCGTCGTCGTCCACGATCAGGATGGTCTTTGCTTGAGCCATGCGTCTACACCATGCCCCGGCGCCGCGACGCCTGCTAGTGCCTGAACCACAAGGGATTCTCAATGCGCATCGCTGCCTACGCCGACGGCGGCTTCGACCTGGAGGGGCGGCGCCTGCGCTGCGCGCTGGGTCCGGCGGGCGTGGTGGCGGCGGTCGACAAGCGTGAGGGCGACGGCGCGACGCCGGCCGGCGCCTGGCCGCTGCGCCGGGTGCTGTATCGGCCCGATCGCCGCGCGCCGCCCGCCACGGGGCTACCGGTCGCGGCGATCGCGCCAGACGACGGCTGGTGCGACGCGCCGGCGGACCTCGCCTACAACCGCCCGGTCAAGCTGCCCTATTCCGCCAGCGCCGAGCGGCTGTGGCGGGACGACGGCCTCTACGACCTGGTGGTGATCCTCGGCCACAACGACGACCCGGTGGTCGCCGGGGCCGGCTCGGCGATCTTCCTGCACCAGGCGGCGGCAGGCTACGCACCGACGCAGGGCTGCGTGGCGCTGGCGCCGGGTGACCTGGAGGCGCTGCTGGCGGCGGCGCGGCCAGGCGATGCGCTGGTGGTCGTGGGCGAGGCCGCGCCGTGGACCTAGCGCGCGCCGAAGAGAGCCGTGCCGACGCGCACCGACGTCGCGCCGAAGCGAATGGCCGTCTCGAAGTCGGCGCTCATGCCCATGGAGAGCCGCGCCAGGCCGTTGCGCGCGGCGATCTTGGCCGTCAGGGCGAAGTGCGGGCCGGGCGGCTCGTCCGCCGGCGGAATGCACATCAGGCCTTCGAGGGCGAGACCGAACTCAGCGCGGCAGCGGGCGATGAAGGCGTCGGCGTCGGCGGGCGCGATCCCGGCCTTCTGCTGCTCCTCGCCGGTGTTGATCTCGACGTAGAGCCGGGGCGCCTTGCCGGCGCGCTGGATCTCCTTGGCCAGGGTCTCGGCCAGCTTCGGCCGGTCGAGGGTCTCGATCACGTCGAAGAAAGCGACGGCCTCGCGGGCTTTGTTGGTCTGCAGCGGGCCGATCAGGCGCAACTCGACACCATCGCGGCGGTCCCGCCAGCGCCCCATCGCCTCCTGCACCCGATTTTCGCCGAACACGCGCTGGCCGGCGGCCAGCAGCGCGGCGACGCGGTCGTCCGGCTGCAGCTTGGACACGCCGACCAGCGTCACGGAATCCGGCGCGCGCCCAGCGGCCTTCGCCGCCACGGCGATCCGCGCCAGGATCGCTGTGCGCGTGGCGGCGGCGTCATAGTCGGCGAGCGGCGATGACTGGGGCAGGGGCGGAGGTCCTCTGGCGGCGGGCGCGGACGCTAAAGCCGGCGCGGGCGCGGGGAAAGCCCTTGCCGCCCCTGCTGTTCTTCACCGACCCGGCGCGGACGCCCGATCCGGAGGCGGTGCTGCGGCGGCTGCCGCGCGGGGCCGGCGTGGTGTTCCGTGCGTTCGGGGCCGCGGACGCGGCGGCGCAGGGGACGCGGCTGCGAAGGATCGCCTGGCGGCGCGGTCTGACTCTGCTGGCCGGCGCCGACCCGGCGCTGGCCGCTGCGATTCGCGCCGATGGCGTGCACCTGCCAGAGCGCGGCGCTGCGCGAGCGACAAGGCTGAGACGCATGCGCCCGGGCTGGATCGTGACTGTCGCCGCGCACAGCCTGCGCGCCGCGATCGGCGCGCGCCGCGCCGGGGCCGACGCTGTCGTGGTCTCGCCGGTTTTTCCCTCGCGCAGTCCCTCGGCCGGCAAGCCGCTCGGGCCGCTGCGGCTGGCGATCCTGGTGCGCGCCGCAGGCTGCCCGGTCTATGCGCTCGGCGGCATCGATGCGGTGAGGGCGCAGCGAATCGCGCGCATCGGGGTCGCGGGCTTCGCGGCGGTGGAAGCGCTGACGCGCTAGAACTTGAAGGTGGTTTCCAGCCGCACGCGCGGCGCGGGCTCGCCGGCCGCGTCGAAGTGGCTCGGATTGGGCGTCTGTTCCGGGCCCAGCATGACGCCGACGCCAGTGCGCAGGCCGGGCGCGATCCGGTAGTTCAGCCCGATGCGGGCGTCGCTCCAGTCGACGTCGCGGCCCACCGGCTGGGTCATGTCGAGGTCGAGCCCCCAGCGGCCGGTCTTGTTGTCGAACTGCAGACTACGGTGGGGCGGCGTCGGCCCCAGCTTGTTGGGCTGCGGCGTAAAGTCGTCGTCTGAGGTCTGGGCGAAGCCAGCGGGATCGACTGGCGTCGCCGCGTGCGCGACCGCGCCGAGGCTCGCCATCGCAAGCCCCCCCGCAACCATCGCCGCCAGCTGTGTCAGCCGCCAAGCCACCGAACCAACGCCCCTTCCCTAAGTGCAGCCCATGCTACACCCGTTATTGTGCAACTTTGATTAAGGGGCCCATTCGCTTGAGGTCAAGCCGCAGACCGGGACTCGTCGCCGAACAGTGATCTTTGATCGCGGATGTGGCGATGCGGCCACGTGAATCCTGTTTGGCGATGCAATGCTGATGTTATAGACGCCTCCGGGGCGCAAGTGGCGGGTCACCTGACGACGCCGCCGAAGGCCGCTAAGGCATTGGAGTAGAGATCATATGCGCTTCCAGAGTGGCCACGTCGCGCGCGCCGCCCTGATCGGTCTGTCCCTCGTCGCCATGGCTTCGCTCGGCGCTTGCGGCGGCAACAAAGATCGCAGCCAAGTCGCCAAAGGCGGCGAGGCCCCCAACGCCATCGGCGTCAACGCTTACCTGTGGCGGGCCACCCTCGACACCCTGGCGTTCATGCCGCTGTCGTCGGCCGATCCCTATGGCGGCGTGGTGATCACCGACTGGTACGTGAACCCTGAGAAGCCGGACGAGCGCTTCAAGTGCACCGTCTACATCCTCGACACGCGTCTGCGCGGGGATGGCCTGAAGGTCACGGTGTTCAAGGAAGTGAGCAACGGCCAGGGCGGTTGGTCGCCCTCGCAGGTCGCCGATCAGACGCCGGTCGATATCGAGAATGCCATCCTGACCCGGGCGCGTCAGCTCAGGCTTTCCAACCTTCGCGGCTCCTGACCCACTTTCATTGCGCGAAAACGGTGTGTGGCGTAACGTACCGCCATGCACGGCGCTGTTTCACGCACGATCCTGCTTCGCCTGGGGCTTAGTCGCCCCCGGGCCTGACGCCGCGCGAGCGCATTTCTTCGCAAGGCCAGTGTCCGGGGGCTCTTTCCAATCCCCCTAGACCTGTCACGCCTGGCGAAGGAATAAGGCGACCATGCCCCGCTACAATCCAAAAGAGGTCGAGCCCAAATGGCGCGCCGCCTGGGCCGAGGCCGGCGTCTTCCGCGCCGAGAACGGCTCGGCCAAGCCTAAGTACTACGTGATGGAAATGTTCCCGTACCCGTCGGGACGTCTGCACGTGGGACACGCGCGCAACTACGCGATGGGCGACGTGGTGGCGCGCTTCAAGCGCGCCCGCGGCTTCAACGTGTTGCACCCGATGGGCTGGGACGCCTTCGGGTTGCCGGCTGAGAACGCCGCCGCCGAGCGTGGCATCGACCCGGCCAAGTGGACCTACGAAAACATCGCCGCGATGCGCGGCGAGCTGCAGCGCCTGGGCGTCTCCATCGACTGGTCGCGCGAGTTCGCCACCTGCGATCCTGAGTACTATGGCCAGCAGCAGGCCTGGTTCCTGCGGCTGTGGAAGAAGGGCCTGGTCTACCGCAAGGACGGCCTGGTCAACTGGGACCCGGTCGACATGACCGTGCTGGCCAACGAGCAGGTGATCGACGGGCGCGGCTGGCGCTCCGACGCGCCGGTGGAGCGGCGCAAGCTGACCCAGTGGTTCCTGCGCATCACCGACTACGCCGACGAGCTGCTGGAGAGCCTGGCGACGCTGGATCGCTGGCCCGACAAGGTGCGGCTGATGCAGGAAAACTGGATCGGCCGCTCCAAAGGCCTGCGCATGACCTTCCCGTTCGCTGGCGAGGGCGTCGCGGGCGAGCCCGGCGTCACTGTCTACACCACCCGTCCCGACACCCTGTTCGGCGCCAGCTTCGTGGCCCTGTCGCCGGAGCATCCGCTGACCGAGGCGATGGCGCGCGGCAATCCGGCGCTGGCCGCCTTCGTCGAGCAATGCCGCAAAGGCGGCACTTCCGAGGCGGCGATCGAGACGGCGGAGAAGCTGGGCTTCGACACGGGCCTCCGGGTCGCGCACCCGTTCCGCGCCGGCTGGACGCTGCCGCTGTGGGTGGCGAACTTCATCCTGATGGACTACGGCACGGGCGCCATTTTCGGCTGCCCCGCGCACGACCAGCGCGACCTCGACTTCGCCCGCAAGTACGGCCTGCCGGTGACGCCGGTGGTGCTGCCGGCGGGCGCGGACCCGGCGACCTTCGCCGTGGACGACGAGGCCTACGTCGAGGCGGGGCGCATCTTCAATTCCGAGTTCATGGACGGGATGGAAGTGGAGGCCGCCAAGGTCGCGGCCATCGACAGGATCGAGGCCATGGATCTGGGCGAAGGCGCCACGGTCTACCGGCTGCGCGACTGGGGCATCGCGCGCCAGCGCGGCTGGGGCTGCCCGATCCCGGTGGTGCATTGCGAGAAATGCGGGGCCGTGGCCGTGCCCCACGATCAGCTGCCAGTGCGCCTGCCCGAGGGCATGGACTTCAGCCGTCCGGGCAACGCGCTGGACCGCCACCCGACCTGGAAGCACACCACCTGTCCGGACTGCGGCGGCTCGGCGACGCGCGAAACCGACACGCTCGATACCTTCGTCGATTCGTCCTGGTACTTCGCCCGCTACGCCAATCCGGGCGCGGCCGAGCCCATCGACAAGGACGCGGCGGACTATTGGCTGCCCGTGGACCAGTACATCGGCGGCATCGAGCACGCGGTGCTGCACCTGCTCTACGCCCGCTTCGTCACCAAGGCGCTGCGCGACGAAGGCATGCTTGCCATCGACGAACCGTTCGCCGGCCTCTTCACCCAGGGCATGGTCACTCACGAGACTTATCGTCGGCAAAACGGCGAGTGGGTGCAGCCGGACGAAGTGGAGATCGCCACGGAAGGGACGACGCGGCGCGCGCGGCTGAGCGCCAGCGGCGAGGTCGTGACCATCGGCGACATCGAGAAGATGTCGAAGTCGAAGCGCAATGTGGTGGCGCCGGCTGACCTGGCCGACAGCTACGGCGTCGACGCCGCGCGCATCACCGTGCTCTCCGACTCGCCGCCGGAGCGGGACGTGCAGTGGACCTCCGCGGGGGTCGATGGCGCCTGGCGCCTCGTTGGCCGGATATGGTCCGAGTTCGACGCCGAACCGGTGATCGAACCGCCCGACGCGGCGCGGGAGACCGAGTTCCGCCGCGCCACCCACCGCGCCATCAAGGCGGTGACCGACGCCATCGAGGGTTGGCGCTTCAACTCCGCCATCGCCCGCCTGCATGAGTTCGTGGGCGTGGTGCGGCGCTTCCCGGAGGGCGGGCCGGCGCGGCGCGAGGCGCTCTCGGCGCTGGCGCGGCTGGCGGCGCCGTTCGCGCCCCACCTGGCCGAGGAATGCTGGGAGCGGCTGGGCGAGGAAGGTCTGGTCGCCGCCACGCCCTGGCCGGTCTACGACCCAGCGCTGGCCGAGGACGACGAGCGGGTGCTGCCGGTGCAGGTCAACGGCAAGCGGCGCGGCGAGATCCGCGTGCGGGCCGGCGCTTCAGAGTCCGAGGTGGAGAAGATCGTGCTTGACGATCCGGAGATTGCGCGGCGCCTTGAGGGCCTCAGCATCCGGCGGGTCATCGTGGTCAAGGACCGCATCGTCAACATCGTGGCCGCATGAGCGTCCGCGCCGCCATCGTCGCGCTCGCCGGCCTCGTCGCCCTCGCGCCGGCGCTGAGCGGCTGCGGGTTCACGCCCCTCTACGCCGGCGCCCCGGGGACGACGACGGGCCTCACCCACATCAAGGTGGTGGCCCCGCAAGGCCGCGCCGGCTACCTGGTGGGGCAGTCGCTCAACGACGACCTCGGCCTCGACGCGACCGGCGCGCCGCTCTACCGGCTCGACCTCACCGTCAACGAACTGCGCGCGGGGCACGGCCTCAACGCCATCGCCGTCTCCCAGCGCTTCGAGCTCGACCTGACCGTGGGCTACTCGCTGGTCGACCTCGCCAGCGGCAAGGAAGTGCACAAGGGCTCGGTGACCGCCATCGCCAGCTACGACTCGGCCGACCAGCCTTACGCAGGCATCGCCGCGCGGCAGGACACCGAGAGCCGGGTCGCCGCCGACGCGGCCCAGCGGGTCGAGGTGCAGGTCGCCGCCTGGCTGTCGTCACACCCGGCGAGCTGACAGGTGCTGCTCGGCCGCCGCCCCGACGCCGAACGCTTTCTCGCCAACCCGGACCCGGCGGTCCGCGCCGCCCTGATCTTCGGCCGCGACCTCGGCGTGGTGCGCGAGCGAGCGCAGGGGCTCGCCGCCAAGGCCACTGCGCGTCCGGACGACCCGTTCGATGTCGCCACTGTCACCGACGCCGACCTCGACGACGAGCCGGGCCGCCTCGCGGGCGAACTGATGGCGCAGTCGCTGATGGGCGGGCGGCGGCTGGTGCGGGTGCGGCTGAACTCAGAGCGCGCCGGGCCCGACCGGGTCGCCGCGCAGGCGCTGGAGCAGCACGCCGACGGCGCCTTCAACCCCGACGCCTTCCTGCTCATCGAGGCTGGCAATCTCGGCCGCGACAGCGCTGTGCGCCGCGCCGCCGAGAAGCACGCCGCCGCCGTCGCCATCCCTTGTTACGAAGACGAAGTCGGCGACCTGGCGCGGCTGACCCGCGAGGCGCTGGCCAAGGACAAGCTGGGGCTGGCCCCCGACGCGCTGGACATTTTTGTGCGCCGCCTGCCGCACGAGCGCGGCGTCGCCCGCCGCGAGATCGAGCGGCTGGCGCTCTACCTGGGCCCAGGCAGCGGCGTCACCGGGACGGCCGAGGACCTCGTCGACTTTCTGGGTGTTGAGCCGGAGGCCTCGCTGGCCGATGCGGCGCAGGATGCGTTCGGCGGCCGGCTCGGGGCGGCGCAAGCGGGGCTTCGGCGCGCCGCGGCGGAAGGCGAGGGCGGCCCGGCGGCGGTGCGGGCGATGAGCCTTCACCTGGCGCGCCTCCGGCGCACGCAGGTGCTGCGCGAGGGCGGCGCCGAACTGGCGACTGCGGCCAAACAGGCCGGCGTGTTCTGGAAAAACGAGCGCGAGTTCCTGCGCCAGGCCCGCGCCTGGGACCTCGCTCAGCTCGATGACCTGCAACCTGATCTGCTGGCGGCTGACCGCGCCTGCAAGACCACCGGCTCCCCCGACGCCCTCATCGCCGAGCGCCTCGCCCTCGCCATCGCCGCCAAGGCCCGCCGGCTGGGGCTGTAGCGCACGCTTGACCCCCGCCAAGGCAACGTCTAAACGCCGCCGCGCTCCGGCGTGACCGGGGCCATTTGCGACTCATCCTCCGCCGCCGAGTCCCTGTCGAAGGGCGGTCGGAGCCACCTCGGCGGGGTGGAGACGCACACCTTGGGCAATGTGACGGTGGTCGGCGCCCAGTGGGGCGACGAGGGCAAGGGCAAGGTTATCGACTGGCTGGCGGACCGCGCCGACGTGGCGGTGCGCTTCCAGGGGGGCAACAACGCCGGCCACACCATCGTGGTGGGCAACAACGTCTACAAATTCTCGCTGCTGCCGTCGGGCGTGGTGCAGGGCAAGCTGTCCATCATCGGCAACGGCGTCGTGGTCGATCCGTGGGCCTTGCTGGAGGAGATCGCGCGGGTGCGCGGCCAGGGTCTGGTCATCGACCCGACCAACCTGGTGGTGGCCGACAACGCCGTGATCGTGCTGCCCCTGCACCGCGATCTGGACCGCGCCCGCGAGGACCGCGCGGGGCCCAACAAGATCGGCACCACCGCGCGCGGCGTCGGGCCCGCTTACGAGGACAAGGTGGGCCGCCGGGCGATTCGTTTCGTCGACCTCGCCGACCCCGACAGCCTCGACGCCAAGCTGGAGCGCCTGCTGGCGCACCACGAGCCGTTGCGGCGCGGCCTCGACCTGCCCGAGGTGACCATCGCCGACCTGCGCGCGCTGCTGATCGGCGTCGCGCCGCAAGTCATGCCGTTCGTGAAGCCGGCGTGGCGCGAGCTCGACCAGGTGATGCGCGCCGGCCAGCGGGTGCTGTTCGAGGGCGCGCAGGCGACGCTGCTGGACGTCGACCACGGCACCTATCCGTACGTGACCTCGTCCAACACCGTGGCCGGGCAGGCGGCGGCCGGCGCCGGCGTCGGGCCCAAGGCCGGCGGTTTCGTGCTGGGCATCGTCAAGGCCTACACCACCCGCGTCGGCGAGGGTCCGTTCCCGGCCGAGCTGAAGGACGAGATCGGCGAGCGGCTGGGCGCGCGCGGCAACGAGTTCGGCACCAACACCGGGCGCAAGCGCCGCTGCGGCTGGTTCGACGCGGTGCTGGTGCGCCAGTCGGTGGCCATCGGCGGCATCGAGGGCGTGGTGCTGACCAAGATCGACGTGTTGGACGGCCTGGAGACGCTGAAAATCTGCACCGGCTATCGGCTGGGCGATCGCACGCTCGACTACCTGCCGGCCGGCATGCGCGACCAGGCGGCGTGCGTGCCGATCTACGAAGAGCTGCCCGGCTGGCAGAAAAACACCGCTGGAATCAGAGACTTCGCCAAGCTGCCGGCCGCCGCCCAGAGCTACGTGCGCCGGATCGAGGAACTCGTCGGCGCGCCGGTGGCGATGATCTCAACCGGCGCCGATCGCGACCACACCATTGTCTTGCGCGATCCTTTCGCGGGGTGACCCGTCGTCAAGGCGTTCTTTACCATCCCGACGTCTACTGCCCGGATCGCCCTTTGGGGAGGAGCGCCGTTCGTTGGACTTAAGATCGCACCAGCGAATCTGCGCCGTGATGCAGCGGGTGCTAATCGTCGATCCGCAGCCGGCGGCGACCAAGCTGCTGTCCGAACTGCTGCGCGACGTCTGCCAGTGCCAGATCTGGGCGAGCCCCGACGCGCAGCAGGCGATGGCGCTGGCCGGGCGCATCGAGCCGCTGCTTGTCTTCGTGGAGCATTGCGTGGGTCTCAACGGGACAGCGTTGGCCCGCGAACTGCGCCGCAGCGACCTCGCCTGCCGCAAGGCGCCGATCATCATGATCTCGTCCGAGGCCACCGCCGCCTCGATCATCGGCGCCCGTGACGCCGGCGTGCACGAGTTCCTGCGCAAGCCCTTCACCATCAAGGACCTTACCCGGCGCCTGGAAGCGGTGGCGCTGAAGCCGCGCGACTGGGTGGAGGCCATCAACTATGTCGGCCCGGATCGCCGCCGCTTCAACTCCGGCGACTACGCCGGGCAACTGAAACGCCGCGTCGACCACGCGGTCACCGCCGACCAGGCCAGGCTTTATCAGGCGCTGCGCATCCTGAAGACGGCGGTCAGCGCGATCGACTCCGACCCCCGCCAGGCCCTGCGATCGCTGCTCGCCCAGGCGGACGACATCTGCGCGGTCGCCAGGGCCGCTGGCGAGACCAACCTGCGAGTCGGCGCCACGGCGCTGGGCCAGAAGCTGCGCGGGCTTGATTCCATCACGCTGCGGCGCGCCGAGATCGAAGAGTTGGCCGCGCCGCTGATCGCCGCCATACCGGTGGAACCGGCGAGCGCCCGCCGGTCAGCGGCGTGAGCACGCCGCTGCGGAGCCTCATCGAGGCGCTGCCACCCTACGCCAGCGACATCGCTCTCAATTTCGGCTCGGTGGTCGCCGAGACTCTGCTCACCGATCAGCAGAAGTGGGGCTGCCTGGTGGCGAGCGCCCACGCAGTGGCGACGCCGGCGGTGGTGAAGGCGGTCGAAGCGGCCGCGGGAGAAGCCGGCCTCTCGGTGGAAGCCATGACCGCGGCCAAAGGCGCGGCGGCGATCATGGCGCAGAACAACGTTTACTGGCGCGCGCTCGATTTACTGAAGAACCAGGAATACCGCGCGCTGCGGGCGCGGCTGCGGATGCGCATCGCCAGCAACCCCGGCGCGCCGAAGGACGACTTCGACCTCTGGTGCGTTGCGGTGTCGGCCATCCACGGCTGCCCGGACTGCCTCGACGCCCACGAAGGCGCGCTGCGCGAGCGGGGGATGGACCCGACACGCATCCAGACCGCCCTGCGCATCGCCGCCGTTGTGCACGCCGCGACCCGGGTGATGGCGGCGGAAGCGGCCGCCGCGACCTAGCCCGACTTCCCCGTCTCCACGTACGCCTTCAGCCGGCCGGTCTGCTCGGCCAGCACGCCGTCAACGTCGCCGGCGATCTTGTCGAGGCCTGCGGGTAAATAGCCGCCGACCCAGTAGTCCATGGTCACGGTCGTCACGCCGGCCTTCTCGGCCAGCTTGAAGCGCATGTGGCCATCGGCTCCGCTCAACATCAGCGGCCCCAGCGCACCGTCCAGCACCAGCAGCCTGTCCGGCATGCTCATGAGCACGGTCATGTGCCGCGCGCCGCCGCCGTTCGGCAGCGCTTCGCAGAGGCAACCGCCGGGCTTGAGGTCGAGCGTGATGTTGTGCGCGTCGCCCGACCAGGAGTGCGCGCTGTTCCACCAGTCGCCCCACTGGCCGATGGCGGCCCAGACCTTGGTCGCCGGCGCGGCGATGCTGGCGGTCTCCTCGACCTGGAAGCCGTTCGGCGTGGCGTCGACCACGGCCGCCCGCGCGTCACTGCTCATCGCCAGCGCGGCCAGCGCCGCCATCATCCACGTCCGCATTTGAGCCCCCATCGTTCGGCTTGCAGCAAAGCACGCTGACGCCAGGGCGATCAAATCGCCGCGAAGGTCAGCGTCTCGCCCCAGAACCGGGCCGCCAGGCCGTTCTGCGGGCCGGGCTGGCCGGTGGTGAAGAAGCGCCGCGCGCCGCTGGCGCCCGGATCGTACTCCGGATGGCGGGCCAGGTAGCGGGCGATGGCGTCGGCGGTGGCGTCCGGCTGGTGGATCAGCGGCGTGCCAGCCGGCAGCGCGGCGCGGAACAGGTCGGCGATGATCTCATAGTGGGTGCAGCCCAGGATCGCCCGGTCGGGCGGCCGCCCGATCCGCCGGGCCAGCGCCTCCACGTGGGCTTCGACGACAGGGCGCAGGGCGTCATCGGCCTCGCCAGCCTCGATCTGCCGCGCCAGGGAGGGGCAGGGCTCGGAGAACACCGCCACCGCATCGCTGCGCTTGGCGATCTCGATCTCGTAGACGCGGCTGCCGGCGGTGGCCGGCGTCGAGAAGATGCCCAGTATGTCCAGCTTCTCGATCTTGTCGTCGCGCTCGGCCAGCGCTTCGTTCCAGGCGACGCCGGTGGCCGCCTCGATGGTGGGCACGATGAGGCCGAGAATATTCACCGGCCGGCCAGCCTGGGCGCGGTAGCCGGGCAGCCAGGTCTGCTGCAGGCGCCGCAGCGCCACCGCCGCGGCGGTGTTGCAGGCCAGGACCACCAGGCTGCAGCCCTGGTCGAACAGGCGCACACAGCACTGCCGGGTGAGTTCGACGATCTCTTCGCCTGGCCGGCCGCCGTAGGGCGTCATCGCCTGGTCGGCGAGGTAGTCGATGTCGGCATGGGGCAGGCGCTGGCTCAGCGCATGGAGCACGGTAAGGCCGCCGATCCCCGAATCGAACACGCCGATGCTCATGCCGCGAGGCTTACCAACGCGAAGGGGCGGGAGCTAGCGGGCGCGTTATCAGCCGCAGCCTCGGCTAAGCCGCCGTCGTGTTGCGCAGGGGCAGCGCGACGGTCTCCAGCGTCGAGAGGTCGAAACGGGTCGAGGCGTTGTCGATATCAAATCCTACGACCAGCCCTTTTGCATCGATGTCGATGTTGAGGCCGTCGGCAACTTCGCGGGTCTCTGCGCCCGGACGCGAGGCAAGCTCGATGTAGAGACTGTCGGTCTCGGGGTAGTAATGCAGCTTCACGCCTCGTCCTCCCGGTAGCCTCGGTCGAAGAACGCGTTGTGCACCGTCTCGCCATCGGGCAGGACGACGACGCGAAGCACACGCACCACGCCAGCTTCCGACACTCTACCCCACAACCTTACTCGACCATCGTCTTGCAAGACACGTCGCAGCGGGTTGGCGAGCACCTCCGCGCACCAGCGCCGTTGGATATAGGGACGCTTTCTGACGACCTGCTCCTCGAAGTAGCGGGTCGTTTTCACGTCCGAGCGTCTTTTAGGAGGCGGGCGTAGACTACGCCGCGTCCAGTCGCCGTTCGGTGGCTGCGGCCCGCATCGCCTTCTGCAGCTTTTCGAACGCCCGCACTTCGATCTGGCGCACCCGCTCGCGGCTGACGCCGTATTGCGAGGCCAGTTCTTCCAGCGTGGTCGGGTCGTCCTTCAGCCGCCGCTCGGTGAGGATGTGCCGCTCGCGGTCGGTGAGTTCGGTCATCGCCTCTTCGAGCAGGCCCATGCGGATGGACTTCTCTTCGCTCTCGGCCAGCAGGGTTTCCTGGCTGACGGCGTCCTTGTCCTCCAGCCAGTCCTGCCACTCGTTCTCGGAGTCGGCGCGCAGCGGCGCGTTCAGCGAGGCGTCGGGGCCGGCCAGGCGCCGGTTCATCGACACCACTTCCTCGTCGAGCACGCCCAGCTTCACCGCGATGGCGTGCACTTGGTCGGGGTGCAGATCGCCCTCTTCGAAAGCGGAGATCTGGCTCTTGGCTTTGCGCAGGTTGAAGAACAGCTTCTTCTGGGCCGCGGTGGTGCCCATCTTCACCAGGCTCCACGAACGCAGGATGTATTCCTGGATCGAGGCGCGGATCCACCACATGGCGTAGGTCGCCAGGCGGAAGCCCTTGTCCGGTTCGAACTTCTTCACCGCCTGCATCAGGCCGACGTTGCCTTCGGAGATCACCTCTTCGATGGGCAGGCCGTAGCCGCGGTAGCCCATGGCGATCTTCGCCACCAGGCGCAGGTGGCTGTTCACCAGCTGGCGGGCGGAATCCAGGTCCTCGTGCTCGCGCCAGCGCTTGGCGAGCATGAATTCCTCTTCCTTGCCGAGCATCGGGAACTTCCGAATCTCGGAGAGGTAGCGCGAGAGGCCGCCTTCCGGCGACATGACAGCGAGAGAGGCTGCGGCCATCGTGTGTTTCATTTCCCCTTGGCCGGGTGCGAACAGAACACGTACGCACCGGGACCGACATCGGATGAGATAGGCATTCTCTCACCACCTTTTAAGGCGGGAGGGGGGTTAAGCTTTCTACATGTGGCGCCAGCGCCGCTATATATGTGCGGCGCGGGTCACAGCGACGTCAGCAGTGTTTCCAGCCGCGCCAGCTCGGTTGGCAGAGGGCTTTCGAAGCGAACGCGCTGGCCGCTGATCGGATGCGTGAAGCCCAACACCGCGGCGTGCAAAGCCTGGCGCGTGAGGCTGGCCTCGGCGATCGCCGCCTTCACCTTCGGCGACGGCGCGCCCGCGCCGTAGAGTGGGTCGGCCAGGCACGGCGCGCCCAGGTGGGCCAGGTGCACGCGGATCTGGTGGGTGCGGCCGGTCTCCAGCCGGCAGGCGATGCGCGACGCCAGCGCCCGGTCGGCGGGCCCGAAGCGCGCCTCGGTTTCGTAGTGCGTCACCGCCTCGCGGCCGCCGCTGCGGACGATAGCCATCTTCTTGCGGTCGTGGGGCGAGCGGCCGAGGCGGGTCGTCACCGTCCCACGTCGTTCCCGCGGCGCGCCGCGGGCGAAGGCCAGGTAGACCCGATCGATGTCGTGGCGCTCGAAAAGGGCGGCCAGGCCTCGGTGCGCGGCGTCGGTCTTGGCGGCGACCATCACGCCGGACGTGTCCTTGTCGAGCCGGTGCACGATCCCCGGCCGCGCCACCCCGCCGATGCCTGAAAGACTGGCGCCGCAGTGGGCCAAGAGGGCGTTGACCAAGGTGCCGGTCTCGCTGCCGGGCGCCGGATGCGCGGCCATGCCGGCGGGCTTGTCGACCACGATCAGATGCTCGTCTTCGAACAGCACGGTCAGTGGGATGGCTTCCGGCGCCGGGATTGCCGCGACCGCCGGCGGCACGAGGACGTCGTAGTCGCCAGCCAGCGCCCTGGCGGACGCGTCCGTCAGCACCACGTCGCCGCGCCGCACCGCGCCCTGCGCCATCAGCGCCTGCAGCCTCGCTCGCGACAGCGACGGCAAGGCCGCCGCCAGCGCCCGGTCGAGCCGGCCGCCGGCGTCTTCCGGTGCGATGGTCGCGGTCAGCCGCGATGCGCCGTCGTCGAGTTCGTCGCCGTCGTCCGTGTCGCTCAAGGCCGCTCCGCCAGCGCGCCGTCCTCGACCACGCGGTAGAAGCACGCGCGCGCGCCGGTGTGGCAGACGCCGCCGTCACCCTGCGGGTCCACCTGCACCAAGACGGCGTCCTGGTCGCAATCGACGCGAAGCTCGCGCACGACCTGGATCTGCCCGCTGGTCGCGCCCTTGTGCCAGAGCTCATTCCGCGCGCGGCTGAAGAACCAGACCTCGCCGGTCTCCAGCGTCCGCTTCAGCGCTTCGGCGTCCATCCACCCGATCATCAGCACCTCGTGGGTCTGGTGATGCTGCAGGATGGCGGCGATCAGCCCGTCGGCGTTGAACGACGGCGCCAGGATCGAGCCGTGCTCGAGGACCTTGTGATCAGCGATCGTCGGAAAGAGAGGGCTCGGCATCGGTCAAGTATATCCGCTCTCCCCGCGAAAGCGGGGGTCCAGGCGTTTTATCGGACGGCGCAGCGCTTTGCAGAAAAAGCCTGGGTCCCCGCTTTCGTGGGGAAGAGCGGACTTTTTGGGTGCTCGCCGCGCGGCGGCCTAGCGCCGCGCGCAGAGGTCCAGGAAGCGCTTCTGCAGGTCCTTGTCGGAGCGGAAGGCGCCCGAGAAGCCCGTCGTGACGGTCGAGACGTGGCGGTGGCGCACGCCGCGCGTGGTCATGCACTGGTGCTCCGCGTCGATCAGCACCGCCACGCCCAGCGGCGCCAGATGGTCGCCGATGGCGTCGACGACCTGCTGGGTCAGAGCTTCCTGCGTCTGCAGGCGGTGAGCGAACACCTCGACCACCCGCGCCAGCTTCGAGAGGCCGACCACGCGGCCGTTGGGCACATAGGCCACGCAGGCCTTGCCCAGGAACGGCGCCATGTGGTGCTCGCAGTGGCTCTCCACCTCGATGTCGCGCAGGAAGACGATGTCATCGTAGCCCTGCACATCCTCGAAGGTGCGGGCGAGTTCCTCGCCGGCATCGGCGTCGTAGCCGGAGAACCATTCGCCGAAGGCGTCCACCACCCGGGCTGGCGTGTCGAGCACGCCTTCGCGCGTGGGATCGTCGCCCGCCCAGGCGATCAGGGTGCGGACGGCGGCCATCGCTTGTTCGCGGGTCGGCCTGCCGGCGGCGTCAAGATCAACATCGGTCCCACCGATGAGGGTTCGGTCGCGAGACAGTGCGTCCATGCTGAATTTTGGGGTCTTTCCAGGGCCGAGTTGCGCCGAGGCGATGGCCTCGGAAATGACGCGTGCCACCCTTTCACGACGGTCTGGGCCGGGGCTTGCCGCGCCGGTGGTTTCGGAGCCGTCTCGACTGTATATGGGCCGATCCACCCTCTCGGCAACCGTCAGCGAACACAGGTCTCAGTGCTCAAGCTTCACGACACTCTGACGCGCACCAAGCGCGCCTTCGTTCCGATCAATCCGGAGCGGGTGACGATGTATGTCTGTGGCCCGACCGTCTACAATTACGCTCACATCGGCAACGCGCGGCCGGTGGTGGTCTTCGACGTGCTGTTCCGGCTGCTGCGGCGGCTCTATGGCGACGACCACGTCATCTACGCCGCCAACGTCACCGACGTGGACGACAAGATCAATCTGAAGGCCGCCGCCGAAGGCGTGCCGATCGACGTGATCACCGCTCGCTACCTCGACGCCTACCATGCCGACATGTCGGCGCTGGGCGCGTTGCCGCCGACGCACGAACCGCGCGCCACGCAGACCATGGACGCGATCATCGCCATGATCGGGCGCCTCGTGCGCAACAACGCCGCCTACGCGAACGACGGGCATGTGCTCTTCAACACCGCGGCCTATTCCGACTACGGCAAGCTCTCCGGCCGGTCGCTGGACGACATGATCGCCGGCGCGCGGGTGGACGTGGCGCCGTACAAACAGAACCCGGCCGACTTCGTGCTGTGGAAGCCGTCGAAGCCGGGCGAGCCGGAGTGGCCGAGCCCGTTCGGGCCCGGGCGCCCTGGCTGGCACATCGAGTGCTCGGCGATGATCGAGCAGACGCTGGGCCTGCCCATCGACATCCACGGCGGCGGCAACGACCTGATCTTCCCGCACCATGAGAACGAGATGGCGCAGGGCCTCTGCGCCGATCACGCCGAGTCCTACTCGAACTACTGGCTGCACAACGGCTTTCTGAACTTCGGCGACGAGAAGATGTCGAAGAGCCTGGGCAACGTGGTGCTGGCGCACGACCTCGTCACCCGCGTGCCGGGCGAAGCGATCCGCTGGGCGCTGTTGATGGCCCACTATCGCCAGCCGCTGGCCTGGACCGAGGACCTGGTCGAGCAGGCGACCAAGGCGCTGGACCGGCTCTACGGCGCCCTGCGCCGCGCCACTGACGTCGACGCGCCCCCGCCGCATCCCAGCGCCGCGTTCCTGGAGGCGCTGGAGGACGATCTCAACACGCCGCAGGCTTTCGCCGAGCTGCACGCGCTGGCTGGCCGCCTGGAGACGGGCCCGGACCGCGCCACGGCCAAGTCCGAACTGCTGGGCTCGGCGCGCTTGATCGGTTTTCTGGGCGCGGACCCCGAGGCCTGGTTCCAGCCCGTCGAACCAGCGCTGAAGAAGCGGATCGATGCCCTGATCGCCGAACGGGTCGCCGCCCGCGCCGCCAAGGACTTCGCCCGCGCCGACGAAATCCGCGCCCAGCTGACCGCGCTCAACGTCGAGGTGATGGACAACGCCACCGGCGCGACCTGGCGCATCAAGGAGCGCGACTGATGGCGCTGCCGCTGAAGATCGAGCACCGCGTCGGCATTCAAGCGCCCGCCGAGGTGATCTGGGCTTTCGTCTCCGACATCGAGGGCTGGAGCCGCTGGAATCCGCTCTATCCGAAGGCGTCCGGCAAGCTGGCGTTCGGCGAGAAGCTGGAGCTGGAAGTGGCGCTCCCAGGCCAGAAGCCGCAGATCATCCGGCCGACGATCACAGACTGGACGCCCAACGAGCAGATCATCTGGGAACTGTCGATGTTCGCCGGCCTGCTCAGCACCAAGCGCTACATCGAGATCGAGAGCCTGGGGCCAGCCAGCTGCATCTTCTCCAACGGCGAGCTGTTCGAGGGCTTTATGCTGCGGTTCTTCACCCGCAAGCAGCGCGACGCCATCAAGAAGGGCTTCGCCGCCTTCGCCGAGACCGTGCGGACCAAGGCCGAGGCGGACTGGCAGGCCCAGGCCCCGGCCGCCACATAAGCCTCAGCCATGATCGACGACCTCTACTCGGCGAAGATCCTCAAGGCGGCGGCCAACATGCCGCGCGCCGGGCGTTTGCCCGAGCCTGACGCCAGCGCGGAGAAGATCTCCAAGCTCTGCGGCAGCCGCGTGCTGGTGGACGTACGCCTGGAGGACGGCCGCGTCGCCGACTACGCCCAGGAGGTCAAAGCTTGCGCGCTGGGCCAGGCCGCCGCGGCGATCATGGGCGAGCACGTGGTCGGGGCCACGGTTCAGGAAATCGAAATGGCCCGCGATGCACTGCGTGCTATGTTGAAGACGGGCGGCGCTCCGCCCGAAGGACGATTTGCGGAACTGGCCATGCTGGCGCCCGTCAAAGACTATCCGCCGCGCCACGCCTCCACGCTGCTTGCGTTCGAGGCGACGGCCGAGGCGTGCCGTCTGGCCATGACGCCGACCACCCGGCGAACTAGCCGCGCCGGCGCGGCGCCCTCGCGGATAAGGCGATAAGCCCCGTAACGCCCACGCCGGCATGACCCCTTACGAACGCAGCGTCCGCCTCGCGCACCGCGCCTACAAGCTGACGCTCTCGCCCTGGATCGGGCGTTCGTGCCGGTTCGTCCCCAGCTGTTCGGACTACGCCGCCGAAGCCCTGATCCTGCACGGACCCGTTCGCGGCGGCTATCTCGCCGCGTGGCGCCTGTGCCGATGCCAACCCTTCGGCGGCCGGGGTTACGACCCCGTCCCGCCGCGCTCCGCCAGGCGGAGCTACGAGTGTGAGACACATGATCGAACTGAAATTCCCTGACGGGGCCAGCCGAAGTTACGACGACGGCGTCACGGGCCGCGCGGTCGCGGCCGCCATCTCCCCATCGCTCGAGAAGCGCACCTTGCTGGTCAAGCTCGACGGCCAGCTACTGGACCTCGACCGGCCGCTGCCGCACGGCGGCGCCATCGAGCTGGTGATGCGCGATGCGCCGGAGGCGCTCGACACCATCCGCCACGACACCGCGCACATCCTGGCCGAGGCGGTGCAGGAGCTGTTTCCCGGCACGCAGGTCACCATCGGCCCCAACGTCGAGGACGGCTTCTACTACGACTTCGCCCGCAACGAGCCGTTCTCGCTCGACGACCTGCCGGTGATCGAAAAGCGCATGCACGAGATCGTCGCGCGCGACGAGAAGATCAGCCGCGAGGTGTGGGATCGCCAGGAGGCGATCAAGCACTTCCGCGACATCGGCGAGGTCTACAAAGCCGAAATCATCGAGGGCATCCCGGGCGCGGAGCCGATCACGGTCTATCGCCAGGGCGCCTGGAAGGACCTGTGCCGCGGGCCGCACCTGCCTTCGACGCGCTACATCGGCAACGCATTCAAGCTGACCAAGCTGGCCGGCGCCTACTGGCGCGGCGACCAGCGCAACGCGCAGCTGCAGCGCATCTACGGCACCGCGTGGGCCAGCGAGGCCGACCTCGCGGCCTACCTTCACCGGCTCGAGGAGGCGGAGAAGCGGGACCACCGTAAGCTGGGCGCCGCCATGGACCTCTTCCACATCCAGGAAGAGGGCAAGGGCATGGCCTTCTGGCACCCCAAGGGCTGGACCCTCTACCGCACCCTGCAGAATTACGTGCGCCGCATGATTGAGGCCGAGGGGTACGAGGAGGTGAAGACCCCGCAGATCCTCGACCGCAGCTTCTGGGAGCAGTCGGGGCACTGGGAGAAGTTCCACGCCAACATGTTCGTCTGCGAGACGGCGGAGGGCGAGGAGCTGGCGGTGAAGCCGATGAACTGCCCTGGCCACGTGCAGATCTTCAAGCACGGCCAGCGCTCCTACCGCGAGCTGCCGATCCGGCTGGCGGAGTTCGAGGGGCTGCACCGCTATGAGAGTTCCGGCTCGCTGATGGGCCTGCTCCGTGTGCGGCAGATGGCGCAAGACGACGCGCACATCTTCTGCACGGACGCGCAGATCGAGGAAGAAAGCCGGGCGTTCATCGCGCTGCTGAAGCAGGTCTACAAAGACCTGGAGGTCGAGTTGCACTCGGTGAAGCTGGCTCTGCGACCGGACCTGCGCTTCGGCTCGGACGACAACTGGGACGCCGCCGAGGAGAAGCTGGCCAGCGCCGCGCGCGCGTCCGGCATCGAAGTGGAGATGCTCCCGGGCGAAGGCGCCTTCTATGGCCCCAAGCTGGAGTTCCATCTGCGCGACGCTATCGGCCGCACCTGGCAATGCGGCACCCTGCAGCTCGACTACGTGCTGCCCGAGCGCCTCGATGCGTCCTACATCGGCGAGGATGGCGCCAAGCACCGGCCGGTGATGCTTCACCGCGCCATCCTGGGCTCGCTGGAGCGATTCCTGGGCGTGCTGATCGAGCACCACGCCGGCGCCTTCCCGCTGTGGCTGGCGCCGACGCAAGCGGTGGTGGCGACCATCACCTCCGACGCGGACGACTTCGCGGAGACGGCGCGCGCGGCGTTCAAGAAGGCGGGCCTGCGGGTCGAGACGGACCTGCGCAACGAGAAGGTCGGCTACAAGGTGCGCGAGCACTCGCTGGCCAAGGTCCCGGTGATCGCCGTTGTCGGCCGCCGCGAGGCCGAGGAAGGCAAGGTCGCCATCCGCCGCCTCGGCTCCCAGGCCCAGGAGATCATGACCCTGGACGACGCCGTGGCGACGCTGGTGAAAGAAGCCACCCCGCCGGACATGCGCTGACCACGGCCTCCCTCCCCTCCATGGGGAGGGACGACCGCGCAGCGGTCCGGGTGGGGGGAGTCAGATGGCGTGCGCCAGCGCCACAACGTTCGTTGACGCGTCGGACATCCCCACCCGGCCGTCGCGTTGCGACGTCCTGCCCTCCCCATGAAGGGGAGGGAGGGGGGCGCTACTCCGCCGGCACCGCCTCGGGCCGCGGCGCCGCCGCTGCTTGGGCGAAGACCTCCGGCGCGATGGCCCAGCGGCGGAAGAAGCCGCCGATCAGGCTCATCATCGCCGGGCGGATCTCCGGATGGTTGGCGAAGCCGTGCGGCAGGCCAGCGTAGATGTGCAGGTCGCACTTGCCGTTCACCGCCCGCAGCCGCTCCTCAAAGCGCCGCGAGGCGCTGACCGGCACGGTCTTGTCCGCATCGCCGTGCAGCAGGATCGTCGGCGGATAGTCGGGCGTCACGTGCTCGATGGGGCTGGCCTCGGCGCACGAGGCGTCGGAGACGTCTGCCCCCGGCAGCACCCGCGCCGGCAGCGAGCCGGAGGGCCGCGCCTCGCCCATGTGGAAGATGGTCGGCGGGTAGATGGCGCACACGGCAGCCACCTTCTGCGACACCGCGCCCAGACCTTCTGGCGGCGCCACACCCTTGGGCAGGCCGGCCGCCAGCAGCACCAGGTGGGCGCCGGCCGAGTGGCCTTCCAGACAGAGCTTGTCGGGATCGAAGCCCAGCTCGGCGGCATGTTCCTTGGCCCAGCGAATGGCGCGCTGCACGTCGTGGATGCAGGCCGGGTAGTGCGCCTCACCGGTCAGGCGATACTCCTGCGCCATCACCACGAAGCCTTGCTCGGCCAGGTGCGTCGCCGCCGGCGCCACCGCGTCCTTGGAGCCGCGCGACCAGCCGCCGCCATGCACCAGCAGCACACCCGCGCCGTTCGGCTTGGCGGGCTTGTAGACGTCCAGCCGCAGCGGCCGATTGCCGGCGTCGCCGTAGATCACATCCGTCTGAATATCGATGTCGGCCATATCCGTTCTCCCTTGGAAATTTCTCGCTGAAATTGGATCGAACCCTATGCCCGCACGGCGCCCTTCACAACCGCGGCGGGCCGCCGCTGACGCTGGTCGACAGACCCCGCCGGCGGGACTAAGAGCGGCCCGCAATCGATTTCAAAGAGAGAGAATTTCAGATGGAATTTCGCAGATTGGGCGATAGCGGCCTGAAGGTCAGTGAGGTTGGCCTCGGCTGCAACAACTTCGGCATGCGCATCGACCAGGCCGGCACCGACGCCGTGGTCAGCGCCGCCATCGAAAACGGGATCACCCTCTTCGACACTGCCGACGTCTATGGCGGGCAAGGCAAGAGCGAGGAGATGCTGGGCAATTCGCTGCAGGGCAAGCGCCACCAGGTGGTGCTGGCCACCAAGTTCGCCAGCCCCATGGGGCCCGGGCCGGAAATGCGCGGCGGCTCGCGCAAGTATGTGATGGACGCGGTGGAGGCCAGCCTGAAGCGGCTGAAGACCGACTACATCGACCTCTACCAGATGCACCGGCCCGACCCGGACACCCCGATCGAAGAAACGCTGGGCGCGCTCGACGACCTCGTGACCCAGGGCAAGGTCCGCTACATCGGCAACTCCAACTTCACCGGCTGGCAGATCGCCGACGCCGACTGGATGGCCAAGAGCGGCCACAAGAACCGCTTCGTCTCGGCGCAGAACAACTACAGCCTGCTGGAACGTAACGTGGAGCGCGAGGTGAACCCCGCCTGCACGCGCTTTGGCCTCGGCATGCTGCCGTTCTTCCCGCTGGCCTCGGGCCTGCTCACCGGCAAGTACAAGCGCGGCGAGGCGGCGCCGGAAGGCACCCGGCTGGCTTCGATGGGCGCGCGCGCCGCCAGCGCCCTCAACGACAAGAACTTCGACAAGCTGGAGAAGCTGTCGAGCTGGGCCGAGGAGCGCGGTCACGACATGCTCGACCTCGCTTTCGCCTGGCTGCTTGGCCACCCGGTGGTCTCCTCGGTGATCGCCGGCGCCACCAAGCCCGAGCAAGTGGCGTCCAACGCCGCCACCGCCGGCTGGAAGCTGACTCCGGCCGAGGTCGAGGAAGTCACCAAGCTGGCAGCCTAAGGGCGAGGGGGGAAGGCGTTGCACCGACTGCTGCCCTTCCCCCACGCTCTGGTCCGGGCCCGCCGCCGGCGGGACGAAATCGGCGTCTGGCGCATCCGCGCCGAGGCCCCTATCGACGGCTGGACCTTCGACGGTAAGCCCATCGCCCGTGGCGAGCGCTGGCCCGCGCGGGACGCCGTGCACAAGCTGGCCGCCGCATTCGAAGCGCCCTCCGACTGGCCGCTCGCCGAGACGCGGCTCTCCCTGGACGCTGGCGGTGAGAGCCTGCTGACCATCGCTTTCAGCGGCGGCCGGCGCCTGCAGCTGGGCCTCGACCTCAACCACACCGAATTCCCGCTCGACGCCGGCGCTGGCCGGATCGAGATCGAGGCCGTCGCCAAGGGTCCCTTCGGCGCGCCGATCCGCGAGCCGCGCCTGGTCCGCGCCGCGCTCATCCGCATCGAGCCGGCGCTGGACGACTTCGTCCGCACCCTGACGCTCGCCATCGACCTCGCCGTCGAGATCGAGAGCCACGAGCTGGGCCCGATCCTGCTCGAGGTCGCCGAAGACGCCATGGCGCGCGTCCGCCTGCCGACGCACACGGAGAACGTGGTCGGCCGCGAGAGCCGCTACGCCGCCGGCTACAGCCGCGATCCGGAGGGCACGTACCCGCCGCATCCGCTCGGCGACGACGCCCGCGCGTCCATCGCCGAAGCGCACGCCTGGCTCACCTCAGAACTCCGTACCCTGAAGGGGCGCTATCCGCCGCAAGGCCGCATCGCCCTCGTCGGTCATGCGCACCTCGACACCGCCTGGCTGTGGCCGATCGAAGAGACGCGCCGCAAGGCCCGCCGCACCTTCTCCACCGCCGCCGAACTCGTCCGCCGCCACCCGGGGTTCGTCTTCGCTCAGTCGTTCGCCGAATACTACCGGCAGCTGGAGGACGACGACCCGGAACTGCTCGCCGCCGTGCAAGCGGAAGCCCGGGCCGGGCGCTGGGAGCCGGTGGGCGGGCTCTGGGTCGAGCCGGACATCAACATGCCCTGCGGCGAAAGCCTGGTGCGCCAGGCGCTCTACGGCCAGCGCACGTTCGAGCGGCTGTTCGGCGCCCGCCACAGCGTCGCCTGGCTGCCCGACACCTTCGGCTTCTCGCCGGCGCTGCCGCAGATCCTGAAGGGCGCGGGGCTGACCTCGCTGTTCACGGTCAAGATCGGCTGGTCGGAGACCAACCGCTTCCCGCACAGCCGCTTTTGGTGGGAGGGGATCGACGGCAGCCAGGTGTTCGTCCAGCACATGGTCTCCAGCGACGACAACTATAACGGCCAGGTGATCCCGCGCTCGCTGCTGCGGCTGTGGCGCAACAACACCGACAAGCGCCGCGCCAGCGAGTTGATCCTGCCTGTCGGCTTCGGCGACGGCGGCGGTGGACCGACGGTGGAGATGATCGCCGCTCAGGCGGCGCTGGCCGACTTCCCGCTGGTGCCGACGACGCGCTTCGCCCGCGTCCACGACTACTTCGCCGCTGCGAAGGCCGAGGCCGAGGCGACCGAGACCCCGACCTGGGTGGGCGAGCTCTATCTGGAATTCCACCGCGGGGTGCTGACCAGCCAGGCCCGCACCAAGTGGCTGCACCGCCGGGCCGAGCGCGATCTGGTCGCCGCCGAGGTCATCGCCAGCGCCGCGCACTTGATCGGCGGTCCGCCGCCGGCGTCGCTGGAGCCGCACTGGCGCACGCTGATGGTCAACCAGTTCCACGACATCCTGCCCGGCAGCAGCATCGGCGCGGTCTACGCCCGCACCGAGCCCGAGTTGGCCGGGGTGGTCGAGGCGGCGGGCGAGGTCGCCGACGCGGCGTTGAGCGAGCTGGCGACGCGGCTGGGCGGCGCGGGCGGCGACGACGCCTTGCTGGTGGTCAACCCGGATGCCGCCCCACGCCCGCTGCGCATTGCTTCGGCGACGCCGTTGCCGGGCGGTCAGAAAGCCGAGGACGGCTGGGTGCTGGCCGGGCGCGAGAGCGTGCCGGCGTTATCGGCCGCCATCGTCCGCTCCATCGCCGACGGCGTGGTCAGCGTCGAGGCCCGCGCGCTGGAGAACCGCTTCGTCAGGGTCGAGTTCGCCGACGACGGGACGGTCACGCGCCTCTTCGACAAGCGCGCCGGGCGCGAGGCGCTGGCAGGGCCCGGCAACCAGATCTGGGCCTACCACGACCAGCCGCGCGTCTACGACGCCTGGGACATCGAAGAGGACTATCGCCGCTCGGGCCAGGTGCTGGCCGCCGAGCGCATCGGCATCGTCGAGCAAGGGCCGCAGCGCGGCGCGCTCAGCATCGTTCGGCGCCTCGGCCACTCCACCGTCACCCAGTCGGTGCGGCTCTGGGCCAATTCCCCGCGGCTCGACTTCCACACCAAACTCGACTGGCACGACCGCCGCGTGCTGCTGAAAGCGCGCTTCCCGCTGGCGGTGCGGGCCAGCCACGCGACCTACGAGTGCGCCTTCGGCGTCCAGCAGCGGC
Organism: Caulobacteraceae bacterium; assembly: GCA_036502045.1. Lineage (GTDB taxonomy): Bacteria > Pseudomonadota > Alphaproteobacteria > Caulobacterales > Caulobacteraceae > Acaudatibacter. The sequence continues at coordinate 56,465 of DASXZG010000017.1, forward strand.
CGACGCACCGCAACACCAGCTGGGACGCGGCGAAGTTCGAGGTCGCCGCGCACCGCTTCGCCGATCTCTCCGAGCCGGGCTACGGCGTCGCCCTGCTCAACGACGGGCGCTATGGGCATGAGGCCCGGGACAACGAGCTGTCGCTGACCCTGCTCCGCGCCCCGACGCTGCCCGACCGCCTCGCCGACGAAGGCGCGCATGAGTTCACTTATGCGCTGCTGCCGCACGCCGGCGACTGGAGCGCATCGGATGTCTTGGCCGAAGCCGAGGACCTGAATCGGCCGCTGCTCTGGCGCCCAGCCACCGGCGAGGCGCGCACGCTGAGCTTCATCGGGCTCTCCGGCGTGCGAGTCGGTCTTGGGGCCCTGAAGCCGGCGGAAGACGGCGACGGCCTGATTCTGCGCCTCTACGAGCCGGTCGGCGCTCGCGGCCACGTGGTGGTCACGCCGCCGCCAGGTTGGGCGGTGGTGGGGGAGACCGACCTGCTGGAAGACGAGATCGACGCGCCGTCCGGGATCATCCGGCCGTTCGAGATCCGCTCCTGGCGCCTGCGCCGCTCCGGCGCCGCCCTGCGCCTGGCCTCCGACCGCGCTGCCGTCGCCTTCTCGCGGCGCGCCCCGGGCCGGCTGACCGTCCGCGCCTGAGGGCGCTCGCTCGTCGGCGCCTAACGCCGGTTCGTGCGTTGCAGATGTTTGGGCCAGACGTGTCAGTCAGCCCCGCCCCTCTCGCGCAGGACCTTGGTATGAGCGTTGCAGAAATGCCGGAGCCGGGGCGACCCGTCGCCGCGCAGCGGCCGGCGATCGACGGGGATGGCTGGCGAGACGCCTTGGTCATGATCGCCGCCGTCGCCGCTTACGCAGCGCTCTCCGGCTTCGGCAGCTGGCTGCTGCCCCACGTGACGGCCATCCCTTGGGTGCGGCAGTTCACCGGCGCGCCGGCCGCCGCGCCGCATCTCGCGGGCGGCGCCGCCATCGCCGCGATCCTGGTGCTGTTCATCGTACCGGGCGCGCTACTGCTGGAAGCGCTCTCGGTCGGATGGCGCGCAAGCTCGCTGCGGCAGATCGCCAAAGGCGCGACCGCCTCGATCAAGACCGATGTCGCCTTCATCGCCCTCTCGCACGTGCAGTTCACCGACTTCGCCGGCAAATTGGTGACGCTCGGCTCGTCCATCGCCGCGGGCCTGTGGCTGCGGGGCCTGATCGCGCGTCACGCCGCCATTTCCTTCGACCCCAGCCAACTGCCGCTCGCCCTCCAAGTGCTGCTCTACTTCGCCGGCTTCACCTTCCTCGACTACTGGGCCCACCGGCTCTACCACTGGGGTCCGCTCTGGCCACTGCATCGCTACCACCACGCCGCCACCGACTGCACGGTGATCAACGCCATGCGCGCCCACCCCGCGGCGGTGCTGGCCAACTTCATCGTCAACCTGCCGCTGGCGGCGCTGGGCGCATCGCCGCTGGTGCTGGTCTACGTCACGACCTTGGCGCAGGGGCAAAGCCTCGTCATCCACTCGCGCATCGACAGCGAATGGGGCTGGTTCGGCCGCTGGGTGCTGCAGTCGCCCAACCACCACCGGATGCACCACAAGCTCGACCTGGCCCGGCCTACCGGTAACTTCGCCATGGCGCCGATCTGGGACCGCCTGTTCGGCACCTGGGACGGCGCGGCGGACCCGTCCCTGGTCATCGGCGTCGATACGCCTTATCGCCATGGCCTGTGGATCTGGCCCGACATCTGGCGCGACTTCCGCGAGTTCTGTCTGGAGGCGACGGCATGGCGGCGGCGGGCTTGAGGCGGCGCGGGTTCCTGGCCGCGGCGGGAGCCGCGGCCCTTGCGCCGGGGGCGGCGTTCGCGGCCGACGACACGCGCATCCCGCTCTCGCAGGCGTTCCGGTTTCTCGACCGCTATCTCAGCCTCGCGCCGGCGCAGCGCAGCCTGTTCCGCATCGGCTACCGCGTCGTGCAGAACGACAAGCCCGCGCCAGGGCTGAAAGTGGCCATCGTCGGCGCAGATGGCCAGCGCCGGCCTCTGCCGCTCGACGCCGGCGGTGACGTCACTGCCCTGCCGAGCCTGGCCGAGTGGCAGAGCAACGCCGCGTTGCAGGCCGACACGCCTTTCCACATCGGCCTCGACATCCGCCCAGACGTCGCCCCAGCGACCCGCCTCGACGCGGTGGCGCTCGACCAGGCGCTGGCGCAGGCCAACGCCGCCATCGCGCACCTCGCCGGCCCGCTCAGCGCCATGGCGCCGAAGCTGAACGTGACGCTGTTCATCGACGCCGCCAGCGGCGTGGTCGCTGGCGCCGACGGCCGCAGCGCCCCCTTGCCGATCACCACCGCCATCAAGCAGATCGGCCCGACCCCCTACCTGCCGAGCGCCAACGCTGGCGCGAAATGGGTGACGCTGACCCGCGTCCCGTCGCACATCTTCTTCGCCAAGGCGTGACGGCGCCGGCAGATTGACCGGCGTCGGGGCGCGGCGTAGCCTTTGCTCATCGACCTCAGCACCGGCCTCGAAAGGAGGGTTTCGCACATGACTGTCGCACCAAACGCCACCCTCCGTGGCGCCTGACGAGGCTGCGCGTCCCTTAGACGCCTGACGTCCTCGCTGGCGCTTTCAGCTTCGAGGACATTCCATTGATCGACGACTATGGCTGGGGCGCGAAGCTCCAGCGCGACTTCGCGCCGTACGCGGCGCAGGACTTCACCCCGGCCCGCGTGATCGCGCAGCACCGGGGCTCGTACGGGCTCGCCAGCGACGCCGGCGAACTCACCGGCCAGATCTCCGGCCGGCTGGCGCATGACGCCGGCGAGGGCGGCTTCCCCGCTGTCGGCGACTGGGTGGCCATCGCCGCCCGGGCGGACGAAGGCGCGGCCACCATCCATGCGGTGATGCTTCGCCGCACCGCCTTCGTGCGCAAGCAGGCGATGAGCCTGGCGAGCCCGCAAGTGGTGGCGGCCAACGCCGACGTGGCCCTGCTGCTGGCTTCGCTCAACGCCGACTTCAACGCCCGGCGGCTGGAGCGGTACTTGTCATTGGCCTGGCAGAGCGGCGCCCAGCCGGTCGTGGTGCTCACCAAGGCCGACCTTGCCGACGACCCCGAAGCCGACGTGGCCGAGGCCGAAGGCGTCGCGTTCGGCGCGCCGGTGCTGGCGGTGTCCGTCGTCACCGGCGAGGGGCTGGACGCGCTCGCCGCTTACCTGAAACCGCGGGAGACCGCCGTGCTGGTCGGCTCTTCAGGCGTGGGCAAATCGACCCTGGTCAACGCGCTGGCGGGGGCCGAGTTGATGGAGACGGGCGCCATCCGCGAGGATGACGACCGCGGCCGCCACACCACCACTCACCGCGAGCTGCTCCGGCTGCCCTCCGGCGCGCTGGTGCTGGACACGCCG